>NZ_JBBCKP010000003.1:0-587772 GCF_037153275.1 Pseudomonas sp. USHLN015 | reverse complement strand
CCGGTCCGCCGAGCGGTTGCGCTGGTAATAGGCTTGGCGACTCAAGCCCATGAACTGGCAAGCCCTGCTAACGCTCAGCGCCGGGACTTGCCTTTGCGTGAGGACTTGCCGGGACGCTTTTTTACAACGGATACGCCGTAGTCGTTCTTCAGTACAGTCACGACCGCCTCGAAGAACTGGGCCTTCTGGCTCATGACTTCCAGCTGCTGCTCCAGCTCCTTGATGCGCTGCTCCGGCGTCAGTGGCAGGTTGGGTTCGGACATCGGCTTGCTCCTGGCGGATCGAATGGAAGCTCCCTGACTCCAGTCCTGCCGGCCATGCTTGCGTAACCACACCAGCACCGTCGATCGGCCCTGGATGCCGTAGCGAGCCTGAGCCTCCTTGTAGCTCATTTCGCCTTTTTCGACCTGATCGACCACTGCCAGTTTAAAAGCCTGCGTGTAATCACGCTGACTGCGACGGATACCTTCTGCCATCGGGGCTCTCCTGAAATAAGGGCGAAGGTGTAAACCTTATTCAGGACGGGACAACAGGCATAAAAAAGCCCCGCACGAGGCGGGGCTTCTTTCAGACCGGATGGACTGGGTGGCTTACATCATGCCGCCCATGCCGCCCATGCCGCCCATGTCCGGCATGGCCGGAGCAGCCTTGTCTTCCGGCAGCTCGGCAACGATCGCCTCGGTGGTGATCATCAGGCCGGCGATGGAAGCAGCGGCTTGCAGCGCGGTACGGGTGACCTTGGCCGGGTCGATGATGCCGAACTCGATCATGTCGCCGTACTGGCCGGTGGCAGCGTCGTAGCCGTAGTTGCCCGAACCCTGCTTGACCTTGTCCAGAACCACGGAGGCCTCGTCACCGGCGTTGGTGACGATCTGGCGCAGCGGAGCCTCGACGGCGCGACGCAGGATGTTGATACCAGCGGTCTGCTCTTCGTTGGCACCTACCAGGTCCTTGATGGCAACCAGGGCGCGAACCAGGGCAACACCACCGCCAGGAACCACGCCTTCTTCCACCGCAGCGCGGGTAGCGTGCAGGGCGTCTTCCACGCGGGCCTTCTTCTCTTTCATCTCGACTTCGGTGGCAGCGCCAACCTTGATCACGGCAACACCGCCAGCCAGCTTGGCCAGGCGCTCTTGCAGTTTTTCCTTGTCGTAGTCGGAAGAGGTTTCTTCGACCTGCTTGCGGATCTGGGCAACACGCGCCTCGATGTCGACCTGCTGGCCGGCGCCATCGATGATGGTGGTGTTTTCCTTGCTCAGGACCACGCGCTTGGCGTTACCCAGGTGCTCCAGGGTGGCGCTTTCCAGGCTCAGACCGACTTCTTCGGAGATGACGGTACCGCCGGTGAGGATGGCGATGTCCTGCAGCATGGCCTTGCGGCGGTCGCCGAAGCCCGGGGCCTTGACGGCAGCTACTTTGACGATGCCGCGCATGTTGTTGACGACCAGGGTGGCCAGGGCTTCGCCTTCGACGTCTTCAGCCACGATCAGCAGCGGACGGCCGGACTTGGCAACGGCTTCCAGAACCGGCAGCAGTTCGCGGATGTTGGAGATCTTCTTGTCGACCAGCAGCAGCAGCGGGCCGTCGAGCTCGGCCACCATGGTGTCCGGCTTGTTGATGAAGTAGGGGGACAGGTAGCCACGGTCGAACTGCATGCCTTCTACGACGGACAGTTCGTTTTCCAGGCCCGAGCCTTCCTCGACGGTGATCACGCCTTCTTTACCGACCTTCTCCATGGCTTCGGCAATGATGTTGCCGATGGAGTCGTCGGAGTTGGCGGAGATGGTGCCGACCTGGGCGATGGCCTTGGTGTCGGTGCACGGCTTGGACAGGTTCTTCAGCTCGGCGACGACGGCGGCGGTGGCCTTGTCGATACCACGCTTGAGGTCCATCGGGTTGAGGCCGGCAGCGACCGACTTCAGGCCTTCGGTGACGATGGCCTGGGCCAGGACGGTAGCGGTGGTGGTGCCGTCACCGGCGGCGTCGTTGGCCTTGGAGGCAACGTCTTTCACCAACTGGGCGCCGATGTTCTCGATGCGGTCCTTCAGCTCGATTTCCTTGGCGACGGAAACGCCGTCCTTGGTGATCAGCGGGGCACCGAAGCTGCGCTCCAGGACCACGTTACGGCCTTTCGGGCCGAGGGTGGCTTTCACGGCATCAGCCAGGGTGTTGACGCCAACGAGCAGTTTCTTGCGAGCGGCATCGCCGAATTTTACGTCTTTAGCAGCCATGTTCTTTTTCCTCGAATTCTATGGGGGAAAGGGGGGGTGGTTCAGGCTTCGATGACAGCGAGGATTTCGTTCTCGCTCATCACCAGCAGCTCTTCACCATCGACTTTGATGGCGTTGCTGCCGGAGTAGGGGCCGAATACCACCTGGTCACCCACTTTCACTGCCAGGGCACGGACTTCGCCGTTGTCCAGAACGCGACCGGTACCGACGGCGACCACTTCACCGCGGTTCGGCTTCTCGGCAGCCGAGCCCGGCAGCACGATGCCGCCAGCGGTCTTGGTTTCTTCTTCGCTGCGACGGATTACGACGCGGTCATTCAGGGGACGAAGCTTCATTGTCTAACTCTCCCAATCAGTGTTTTCCGGCGCCGGTACGAACGACCGGCGGGTTAGCGAAATCCGGCGTGGCCGGCTGCGGGGTGCAGGGCACTCCGCTGAAGTCTGACCTTGCCGGCGAGGGCAAGGAACCTTGCGGTGACCGATACATAGGGGCGTTCTGAGGCATTTCAAGGGCAGCGGCTGAAAAAAATGCGGGAAGTTCAGCGCCGCCGACCGGAGGCTCAGTTGTCGCGGCGCTCGTATTCGCCCTCGATCACGTTCGGGCGGGTCTGCCCGCTGCGGGCGGCGAGGTCGTCGGCGAAGGCACGCTGGCGCAGGGCCTGCTCCTGGGCGCGCTTGAGCAGGCGACCGATCAGCAGGCGGCGGGTGAAGGGAATCAGGCAGAGCACACCGAAGATGTCGCTGATGAAGCCGGGCAGCAGCAGCAGGCCACCGCCGACGGCGATCAGCAGGCCTTCGAGCATTTCCTGCTCGGGCATCTCGCCACGGGCGAGCTTCTCCCGCGCGCGCCAGGCGGTGGCGACCCCGGCGACCCGCAGCAGGACGCTGCCGAGCACACCGGTGCCGATGACCAGCAGCAGGGTCGGCAGGACGCCGATGACGCTGCCGACCTGGATCAGCACGGCCAGTTCGATGATCGGGAAAAGCAGGAAGAGGAACAGAAAGAAACGCATCGAGGGATCCTTGACGGAAGAACGGCTTCCGATGGCAATTTAGATGAAGCCGCTCTTCCTCGAATTCAAGCTTCTGGCTCGGCGACGGACGGCCAGGCTTCGGCGCGCGCCAGTGCCACCAGGGCCTGCCGGACCGCGCCCGGGTTGTTACAGGATGTTGGGAAGGGCAGCCAGTGCACCACCTGCCCGGTGCGCAGGTGGAAGCCCTCCGCGTCGATGCCGACCATCTCCGCCGCCTCCCCGGGCAGGCCGCGCAATGCCAGGTAGTGGGCGATGGCCGCCTGATGGTCGGCGTTCATGTGCTCGATCATGCTGCGCTCGGCCTCGCCGGCGAAGGGGTTGGCCTGCACCACCTGGTCGATCCAGTGGATGGCGCCGAAGCCGCCGATGAAGCGGGCACGCACGGGCTCCAGCACCCAGAAGTCGAAGTCGTGGGTCTGGTGGTAGTCGCGCGACTGAGGGAAATAGCGGTAGTAGCGCTCGCTGGCGGCTGCGACCTCGGCCTCGTCGGTGAGCTGCCGTGCCTCGGCGAGCAGGGTCAGGCGGCCGACGGCCTGGATGTCATCGGCGCCCCGCTCCCCCACCAGCAGCGAGCACTTGGGATCCTTCTGCAGGTTGTGGGTGTGCTGGGCGATGCGGCTGATGAGGATCAGCGGTCGGCCGGCGGCGTCCAGGCAATAGGGCGCCACCGATCCGAAAGGGAAGCCCGGCATGGCCTTGGACTGGGTCGAGAGGACGCCGCGGTATTCCTTGAGCAGCAATTCTCGGGCATTCTTTGCGGCTTTCACGCTCACCTTCTGACTCCTTGCAGAGAATCCGTCGAAAACGGACGGGCGGCCAGAATAACGGTTCCAGGCCGCCAGCGGGGATAGCGCCACTCAATTCGACTTCGAGGGGAAAAGCATGCAGCTCAAAGACAAGGTCATCATCATCACCGGCGGCTGCCAGGGCCTCGGCCGCGCCATGGGCGAGTACCTCGCCGGCAAGGGCGCCAAGCTGGCACTGGTGGACCTGAACCAGGAAAAACTGGACGACGCCGTGGCCGCCTGCAAGGCCGCCGGCGGCGATGCCCGTGCCTACCTGTGCAACGTGGCCAACGAAGAGCAGGTGACCCACATGGTCGCCCAGGTGGCCGAGGACTTCGGCGCCATCAACGGCCTGGTGAACAACGCCGGCATCCTGCGTGACGGCCTGACCATCAAGGTCAAGGACGGCGAGATGACCAAGATGAGCCTGGCCCAGTGGCAGGCGGTGATCGACGTGAACCTGACCGGCGTGTTCCTGTGCACCCGCGAAGTGGCGGCGAAGATGATCGAGCTGAAGAACGAAGGGGCGATCATCAACATCTCCTCCATCTCCCGCGCCGGCAACATGGGCCAGGCCAACTACTCCGCCGCCAAGGCCGGCGTCGCCGCCGACACCGTGGTCTGGGCGAAGGAGCTGGCACGCTACGGCATCCGCGTGGCGGGCGTGGCGCCCGGTTTCATCGAGACCGACATGGTCGCCAGCATGAAGCCCGAGGCCCTGGAGAAGATGACCTCCGGCATTCCGCTCAAGCGCCTGGGCAAGCCCCTGGAGATCGCCCACTCGGTGGCCTACATCCTGGAGAACGACTACTACACCGGTCGCGTCCTGGAACTCGATGGCGGCCTGCGCCTGTAAGGCCGAGCCGCAATGAAAAAGCCCCGCATCAGCGGGGCTT
The DNA here is from genome assembly GCF_037153275.1 of Pseudomonas sp. USHLN015. Classification (NCBI taxonomy): domain Bacteria; kingdom Pseudomonadati; phylum Pseudomonadota; class Gammaproteobacteria; order Pseudomonadales; family Pseudomonadaceae; genus Pseudomonas; species Pseudomonas sp. USHLN015. Next base: position 582,827 of record NZ_JBBCKP010000003.1, on the reverse strand, counting down.
TTTCTTGTCCGGCGGTTGCAGGCCCGTAGCCCGGGCTTCAGCCCGGGAGAGCCGGCTGGATGCTTACCAACCTACGCCGAAACCAACGGTGTAGCGGGTCTCGTCGATCTCGCCTTCGGAACCGCTGACCATGTCCTTCTCGGCCTTCAGGTTGAGCGAGGCCCAGTCGGTGACCTTGTAGCGCAGGCCCACTTCGGCATCCAGGGAGTAGTCGGCGGCATTGCCCAGCGGGCGGCCGACTTCGCCGACGCTGAAGAGCTCGACCGTCTTGCCCACCAGGTAGCGGTTGTAGTCCCACTTCACGCTGAGCGCGTAGAAGTTGTCCTTCTCGCCATTGGCGTACTCGTAGTCGGTGCGGTTGACCAGCGACGCCAGGGAGAATGCACCCAGCTCGTCGTCCCAGAACTGGTAGCCGGGACCGGTACCGAGGGTGCGCTGGCGCTCCAGGTCCTCGATCTTGTCGCGCTTGTATTCGGCGCGGCCCTGCCAGAAGAACTTGTCGGTGACGAACCGGTCCAGGGCGTACTCGAGCTCCCAGTTCTCGGTGGTCTTCACGTCGTCCTGGAACTCGCGGTTGTACTCGCCCGTGGCGTTGTGGCGCCAGCGGCCGTGGCGGGCCTTGGTCTTGAAATCGACGTCGTAGTCGTCGGTGTCCTTCTCGGCGCGCTTGTAATCCAGGGCCAGGTCGACGTTGCCGGACCAGGTCAGGTCCTCGACGAAGGGCTTGGGCTTCATGATCTGCTCGATGCTGGCCAGCTCGACGGTCCTGGGCGCCTCGCCATTGGCCAGGATCACCTTGCCGGGCTCGGCCGGGCGCAGGGTCTTGGCCCGCTCGCCGGTGATGTCGTCCTGCTTGATCATCAGCTCCTGCTCGCTTTCCAGGGTGGCGATCTTCTTCCAATCCAGCGGGATGGAGCCGCCGTAGTCGGTTTCGAGCATCAGTTTGCCGCCGTCGAAGACCCTGATCTTGCCAGACAGGCGATCGCCGTTCTTCATCCACACGGTGTCGGCGAGGGAGGGGGTCGAGGCAGCCGCAATGGCTAGGCACAGCAGGGTTCTGGACAACATAGGCGGATACACGGGCTCAAGTTCGCGAAAAACCGGGCATTATCCGCAAGCCCGGCGACTGAGCAAGGACTGACCGACGGACAAGCCTCAAGTTCCACAAAAAAGAGGTAACGCAGAGCGGTTGTCGCCCCTGTGTCGCCGCCCTATCCTGGCCACCACCCCCGCACCGGACACCTGCCGCCATGGTGCCTCGCAAGCCAAGTCCCGACGTGAACGTCCCGAACGACCTGCCAACGGCCAGCCCCGAAATGCGCCGCGAAGCGCTGTACCTGACCCTGGCCCAGGTGCCGCCAGGCAAGGTGGTGAGCTATGGCCAGCTCGGCGAAATGGCCGGCCTGGGTCGCGCGGCGCGCTGGGTCGGGCGCACCCTGAGCCAACTGCCCCAAGGCACGCGCCTGCCCTGGCACCGAGTGATCGCCGCCGGGGGACGCCTCAGCCTGCCGGCCGGAAGCCCCTCCGGGGACGAGCAGCGGGCACGTTTGCGGGCCGAGGGGGTCTTCATCCATAACGAACGGGTGGATATGCGTCGGCATGGCTGGCTTCCCATGCCACCCAAGGGTTAGAGTGCGCGCTTTGTCGCGGTTCCGTCGCGTGCACCTCGTCATGGACCGCCCCGTGATTTCTGGACTACACGCCTGATGCCCCACCGTACCTGGCGCGCCGCCCTGGCCGCCTACGCCAGCCCGGCCACCCTCGCGCTGCTCCTGCTGGGCTTCGCCGCCGGCCTGCCCTACATGCTGGTGTTCTCCACCCTCTCCGTCTGGCTGCGCGAGGCCGGCGTCTCCCGCGAGACCATCGGCTTCGCCAGCCTCATCGGCCTCGCCTATGCCTTCAAGTGGATCTGGTCGCCGCTGCTGGACCAGTTCCGCCTGCCGCTGCTCGGTCGCCTCGGTCGCCGTCGTTCCTGGCTGGTGCTGTCCCAGGTCCTGGTGGCGCTGGGCCTGGTGGGCATGGCCCTGTGCGACCCGCAACAACACCTGACCTGGCTGATCGCGATCGCCGTGGTGGTGGCCTTCGCCTCCGCCACCCAGGACATCGCCGTCGACGCCTACCGCCTGGAGATCGCCGAGGACAGCCGCCAGGCCGCGCTGGCCGCCAGCTACATGCTCGGCTACCGGGTCTCGGCACTGCTGGCCACAGCCGGCGCGCTGTATTTCGCCGAGTGGTTCGGCTCCACCTCGCTGAGCTACGAGTACGGTGCCTGGGCCGGCACCTACCTGCTGTTCGCTCTTCTCATGCTGCCCGGCCTGGTCACCAGCCTGTGGATGCGCGAACCACGCATCGACGCGCAGGTCCAGACCAGCACCTCGCGCTTCAAGCTCAAGGACCAGCTGGCCTCGGTACTGATACTGCTGGTGATGCTGATCTCCCTGCCGGCGATGATCACCGGCATGCTCGATCGTGCCTGGCCGCGCGCCCTGCTCTATTTCCTCTTCCTGGTGGCCTGCCTGTCGCCCTGGGGCAGGCGCCAGATCGTCCCGGTGCGCGAGTTGCTCAGTCAGCAGCGCCGCCAGTTGCTGGTGGCCGCGCGGGGCAAGGTGATTCCCAACTTCGACTTCGTCCACCAGGCGGTGTCGATGATCGTGCTGATCGTCATCCTGGTGACCACTGCGGCGGCCATCAAGGCCTATGCATCGGGCGCCTGGCCGCGCGGCACGCTGTTCGTGCTGATCGCCCTCGCCTGCTTCTCCGCCCCAGGCCGCCTGCTGATGGCGCCGGTGGTCACGCCCATCAGCGAGTTCGTCCAGCGCTACCGCTGGCAGGCGTTGCTGCTGCTGGGGCTGATCGCCACCTACCGCATGTCGGACACGGTGATGGGCGTGATGGCCAACGTCTTCTACATCGACCAGGGCTTCAGCAAGGAGCAGATCGCCAGCGTCAGCAAGCTCTTCGGCCTGATCATGACCCTGCTCGGCGCGGGCGCCGGAGGCCTGCTGATCGTGCGCTTCGGCATCCTGCCGATCCTCTTCATCGGCGGCGCGGCATCGGCGGCGACCAACCTGATGTTCGTGGTGCTCAGCGACATGGGCCCGCACCTGGACATGCTGATCCTCACCATCTCCTGCGACAACTTCAGCGCAGGGCTCGCCACCTCGGCCTTCGTCGCCTACCTGTCGAGCCTCACCAACCTGAAGTTCTCCGCCACCCAGTACGCGCTGCTCAGTTCGATCATGCTGCTGCTGCCGAGGCTGATCGGCGGCTACTCGGGCGTGATGGTCGAATCCCTCGGCTATCACCAGTTCTTCCAGCTCACCGCGCTGCTCGGCGTGCCGACGCTGATCCTCATCGCCGTGCAGTGGGGCCAGGAGCGCCGGCAGCCCGACAGCAGCACCCCGCCGACCACGGAAGCGGACACGCCCCCCGCGCCCCAGCCCCCCGCTCCCCGCGCGCAGTCGGAACAGCCGTAGCGCTTTGCACGGACATGAAAAAGGCCGGCATTCGCCGGCCTTCTCGTAATCGCCTCACCCTGCGCTGGGGACCACCTGCACCATGCGCGGCGGCTGGGCGAGCTGGACGCCCGCCTCGTGCAACTTGTCGCGCACCGACTCGTTGAGCATGAAGATCACGCCCCAGTAGTCGGCGTTGGAGGTCCACATGCGCAGCGACAGGTTGATCGAGGTGTCCCCCAAGGCGGAGACCACCACCACCGGAGCCGGGTCCTTGTGCACACGCGGGTCCTCGGCCAGCTTGAGCAGCACCTCGCGGGCCTTGGCCAGGTCGCTGGCGTAGTCGACCTTGACGTCGTAAAGCACCTGGCGGGTGGCCTGGTTCGAGTAGTTGGTGATGATGCCGTTGGACAGCGAGCCGTTGGGCACGATGACGGTCTTGTTGTCGCCGGTGCGCAGCACGGTGTGGAAGATCTGGATGTGGTCCACCGTCCCCATCACGCCCTGGGCCTCGATGAAGTCGCCAGCCTTGAAGGGGCGGAACAACAGGATCAGCACTCCACCGGCGAAGTTTGCCAGGCTGCCCTGCAATGCCAGGCCGATGGCCAGGCCGGCCGCACCGATGGCGGCGATGAAGGACGTGGTCTCGATGCCGATCATGGAGGCCACGCTGACCAGCAGCAGCACCTTGAGGACCATGTTGGCCAGGCTGCCGATGAAGCCGTGCAGGGTCTTGTCGACCCGGCGCATGGCCAAAAGGTTGCTGACCCGGTTGGTGATCCGGTTGATCAGCCACCAGCCGATCAGCAGGGTGATCAGGGCCAGCGTGAGCTTGCCGCTGTACTCGAGGATGATCGGCAGCCAGCCTTCGGATCGCCTGACCAGTTCGTCGACGGTTATATCCATACGCACTCTCCTCTCTTGCCTTCTCGAAAACAAAAACGCCGTGGGCAGGCCACGGCGAAGGTCGCTGACCCTGCACGTTGCGACGCGGGCCAGCGGTGAAGGTTCAAAAATGCGGCGTCAGTCGCGGAAGTTGGTGTACTGCAGCGGGAAGTCCAGGGGCTCGCCGCGCAGCATGGCGATGGCTTCCTGCAGGTCGTCGCGTTTCTTGCCGGTGACACGTACCTGCTCGCCCTGGATCGCGGCCTGGACCTTGAGCTTGCGCTCCTTGATCAGCGCGACGATCTTCTTCGCCAGCTCCTTCTCGATGCCCTCGCGGAATTTCACTTCCTGCTTGACCACCTTGCCGGAGGCGTAGTGATCCTCGATCTCCATGCAGTGGATATCGATCTTGCGCTTGATCAGGTTGCTGCGCAGGATGTCGAGCATCTGCTCCAGCATGAAGTCGGCTTCGGCAGTCAGGGTGACGGCCTTGTCCTTGCTCTCGAAGCTGCACTTGCCGCGCAGGTCGAAGCGGCGATCGAGCTCCTTGATCGCGTTGTCCACCGCGTTGGTGAGCTCGTGTTTGTCCAGCTCGGACACCACGTCGAACGATGGCATGGGATTCCTCCAGATAGACGGCGCGACCCACATCACGTAAGGAAGGCGCCTGGCTTGACGGTAAAAAAAGCGGGCCCATTATAACTGAGCAACGGAGCCCGATTTTTGCAGGATTGCATGGCAGCTAAGCATTCAGCTCTGACAGGCGGACGCAAAACCTGCTGAAATAGGCACTGATAGCAACAAGCCACTACCGCCAACCCTTGCCACTTCCCTGTGAGCCTGCCATGCCCAACCCTCATCTCAGCATCCTGGTGGTGGACGACGCCAAGTTCTCCAGCGCCATGATCGGTCGTGCCCTCACCCAGGCCGGTTACCAGGATGTCCGCTTCGCCAGCAGCGCGACGGAAGCCCTGCGCCTGCTCGAGGAGCGCCCCGCCAACGTACTGCTGGCGGACTGGCTGATGCCCGAGATCGACGGCCTCGAACTGACCGCACGGGTGCGCCAGCTGGACGAGATGATCGACCACTACACCTACGTCATCCTGCTCACCGGCAAGGAGGGCGAGAACGTCCTGGGCGAGGCCTTCGACCGCGGCGTCGACGACTTCATCAGCAAGGCGGCGATGAACGAGCAACTGGTGCCCCGCGTCTACGCAGCGGACCGCCTGTGCAACACCCTGCAGCGCTTGCTCCACGAGAACCGGCTGATGACGCAGAACATCGCCAGCCTGGAACAGCGCAACCTGGTGGACCCGCTCACCGGCCTCGGCAATCCGCGCTACCTGCGCCAGAAGCTGTCCGACAGCCTGCGCCAGGTCGAATCCCGTGGCGGCGCGCTGTGCTACCTGCTGATCGGCCTGCACGACGCCTCCGCCCTGCGCGTGCAGTACGGCAACGACTTCTACAACGAGCTGCTCCACGGCGTCGCCCGGCGCCTGCAGCAGCTGGTGCGCCCGCTGGACGTGCTGACCCGCCTGGATGACAACCACTTCGGCCTGATCACCCTCCTCGAAGACCTCCACGAGTGCTCGCCCAGCAGCTTCAAGCGCCTGCACGAAGGCCTCAACCTCAAGGCCTTCAAGACCAGCGAGGGCTTCATCACCCTCAAGGCGGGCATCAGCCTCGTCGGCATGGACGGCAAGGCTCTGCCGGTGGACGTGGAGAACATAATCGAACAGGCCTCCAGGCTGCTGCCCGAGTCCTATGCCAGTGGCCGGGTCAGCGCCATTCGCCTGCCCCTGCCGTGACCTGGCACGTCCTCGGCATCGGCAGCCTCGGCAGCCTCTGGGCGATCCGCCTGGCGCGCGCCGGACTGCCGGTGCGCCTGGTACTGCGTGACGCCGAGCGCCTGGCCGCCTACCAAGCCGCAGGCGGTCTGACCCTGGTGGAACAGGGCCAGGCCCTGCGTCTGGAACTGCCCGCCGAACTCGCCACCGACGAGCCCCCAATCCAGCGCCTGCTGCTGGCCTGCAAGGCCTACGACGCCGAGGCGGCCGTCGTCGCGCTGGCCCCTCGTCTAGCACCTGGCGCTGAACTGGTCCTGCTGCAAAACGGCCTGGGCAGCCAGGACGCCGTCGCCGCACGCGTGCCGCACGCCCGCTGCATCCTCGCCTCCAGCACCGAAGGCGCGTTCCGCGACGGCGACTTTCGCGTGGTCTTCGCCGGCCACGGCTTCACCTGGCTGGGCGACCCACAGGCCATCGCACCGCCGGCCTGGTTGAACGAGCTTGAGCGCGCCGGCATCCCCCATGGCTGGACGCCGGACATCCTCTCGCGGCTTTGGCGCAAGCTCGCCCTCAATTGCGCGATCAACCCGCTGACGGTGCTCCACGGCTGCCGCAACGGCGGCCTGGCCGAGCATCCGGCGCAGGTCCAGGAGCTGTGCGCCGAACTCGCCGGACTGCTGCACCTGTGCGGCCAGCCGGACGCCGCGCAGGACCTGCACGACGAAGTCGGCCGGGTCATCCAGGCCACCGCCGCCAACTACTCCTCCATGTACCAGGACGTCGCCGCCAGGCGCCGCACCGAAATCAGCTACCTGCTGGGCTACGCCTGCGCCGCCGCCGAGCGCCACCGCCTGGTCCTGCCCCACCTGCAGGCACTGCTCAGGCAGTTGCGCGCCCACCTGGCCGAGCGCGGATTGCCGCTGGACTGACCCCGCGCTACCCTGCCGGCAGCCCAACCGCCTGGATCCCACCCCTTGAACAGCCTGCGCCAGCGCCTCGAAAACCTGTCCGTCGGCAGAAAACTGCTGGCCGCCCTGCTGGTCCTGATGGCCACGGTACTGCTGATCGCCAACCTCGCATTCATCAGCGCCGCCTACTGGATTTCCCAGGAGAGCATGGCGCCCCAGGCGCTGCAGACCCTCGGCCGCCTGTTCGCCACCGCGCCGCTGTCGCGCGAGGCGCTGGCCTCCCCGGAATCCGCCCGCCGGCTGCTCGACCAGTTGGACAGCTACGCCCCGCTGCGCGCCGCCGCCCTCTACGACGGCCAGGGCGAGCTGCTGGCGCAACTGATCAGCGGCAGCATGATGAAACTGCCGCAGCACGCCGAGAAACTGCAGCGCTGGCGCCTGCACGAATTCCGCACCAGCCAGGTGGTGGAGCTGCCCCAGGGCAACGGCCCGCCCGGCTACCTGCTGCTGGTGGCCTCCAGCGAGCTGCCCGGCGCCTTCTACACCGGCACCCTCACCGCCAGCCTGGCGATCCTGGCCAGCAGCGTGCTGCTCTGGCTGCTGGTGGCACGGCAGATCCGCGTGATGGTCACCGGCCCGATCCGCCGCCTCGAGGAGCTCTCGCGCCAGGTCACCCGCGAGGAGAACTACGCCTTGCGTGCCCAGCGCGGCAACCGCGACGAGATCGGCAGCCTGGCGGACGCCTTCAACACCATGCTCAGCCGCATCGAGGCGCGCGAGCAGCAGCTCAAGCGTGCCCGCGACGACTCCCAGAACGCCGTCGACCAGGCCCAGGCGCTGGCCGAGGAGACGCGTCACTCCAACCGCCGGCTGGAGCTGGAAGTGCAGGTGCGCAGCAAAATCGAGAAGAAGCTCACCGGGTTCCAGAACTACCTCAACAGCATCATCGACTCGATGCCCTCGGCACTCATCGCCCTCGACGAGCAGCTCTATGTCACCCAGTGGAACCAGGAAGCCACCGCGCTTTCCGGCACCACCCTGGACGATGCACTCAACCAGCCGGTGTTCCTCGCCTTCCCCTCGCTCAAGCCCTTCCTGCCGCAGATCAAGCTCACCGCCGAGCGCCACAAGGTGGAGAAGGTCGAACGGGTGAGCTGGCTGCTGGGAGACGAGGTCCGCCACTACAGCCTTACCTTCTACCCCCTGATGGGCGGCACCGGGCGTGGCGTGGTGATCCGCGTCGACGACATCACCCAGCGCCTGTCCATGGAGGAGATGGTGGTGCAGTCGGAGAAGATGCTCAGCGTCGGCGGGCTGGCCGCCGGCATGGCCCACGAGATCAACAACCCGCTGGGGGCGATCCTGCACAACGTGCAGAACATCCGCCGGCGCCTGTCACCGGACCTTGAGAAGAACCTGGAGCAGGCACGGGCCGACGGCATCTGCCTCGACTCGGTGAACCACTACCTGGAGGCACGCGAAGTGCCCAAGCTGCTGGACGGCATCCACCAGGCCGGCACCCGCGCGGCGAAGATCGTCACCCACATGCTTTCCTTCAGCCGCCGCAGCAACCGCCAGCTCGCGCCCTGCCTGCTGCCGGTGCTGCTCGACCAGGCGGTGGAGATCGCCAGCAACGACTTCGACCTGACCGAGGGGTTCGACTTCAAGGGCATGACCATCACCCGCGAATTCGACCCCGAGCTGGGGCCGGTGCCGGGCACCGCCAACGAACTGGAACAGGTGCTGCTGAACCTGCTGAAGAACGCCGCCCAGGCCATCCACCAGCGCGACGACGACCAGGAGGGCCGCATCACCCTGCGTACGCGCCTGGCGCCGCCCTGGGCGGAAGTCCAGGTGGAGGACAACGGCGTCGGCATTCCGGAGAACGTGCGCAAGCGCATCTTCGAGCCCTTCTTCACCACCAAGGAAGTGGGCCAGGGCACCGGGCTCGGCCTGTCGGTCTCGTATTTCATCATCACCAACAACCACAAGGGCCAGATGGAGGTGCACTCCAAGCCGGGCCAGGGAACCTGCTTCACCCTGCGCCTGCCATTGACCTCCGTCCCCTCGGGAACCTGATATGGGCAACCGCCTCTCGAAGATCTACACCCGCACCGGCGACACGGGCGAGACCGGGCTTTCCGGCAACCGTCGCGTCGCCAAGGACCACCCGCGTATCGAGGCCATCGGCGAGGTGGACTCGCTCAACAGCCACCTGGGCCTGCTGCTGGCGCAACTGGCCGAGCGACACGCAGCACGGCCGGGCCTGGGGGATGTGATCGACGTCCTCGCCCCCTGCCAGCACCGCCTGTTCGACCTGGGCGGCGAACTGTCCATGCCAGAGTACCAGGTGCTGCAGGAGAGCGAGGTGCAGCGCCTGGAAGCGGCCATCGACCGCTGGAACGAGGAGCTGGGCCCGCTGGAGAACTTCATCCTGCCCGGCGGCTCGTCCCTGGTGGCCCAGGCCCACGTCTGCCGCTCCGCCGCCCGCACCGCCGAACGCCGCGCCCAGGCACTCAACGCCGAGGAACCCTTGCGTGCGGAGTTGCTGGCCTACCTCAACCGCCTCTCCGACCTCCTCTTCGTCGCTGCCCGTCTCATCGCACGGCGCGAGGGTGTGGACGAGGTGTTGTGGCAGGCTGCAGCGAAAGCATGAGGCGAAAGCTTCGCGAGCAGAGCTCGCTCCTACGAAACAGAGCGTCTGGGGAATGGGGTGAGTTGCGAGACATGAGAGGGAATCTGATGTGCAACGCTATCGAGGCGAGGCCCTGCGTCGCGGACGCTTTTCCGAGACAGGCCGGATCTACCTGCTAACCACGGTCACCCACGGCCGCCGGCGACTGTTCGACGACTTTCATACAGGGCGGAAAGTCGTCGAGCACCTGCGTGAAGCCCAGTCCTGCGGGCTGGCGCAAACGCTTTGCTGGGTGCTGATGCCGGATCACCTGCACTGGCTCGTCCAGCTGGAGCAGGGTTCCCTGGACCGCTTGGCGCAACGTTTCAAATCCCGCAGCGCCAAGGCAGTCAATCAACACCTCGGAACACAAGGGCAGGTCTGGCAGAAGGGCTATCACGACAGAGCCCTGCGCACAGAGGAGGATCTGATCGACCTGGCCCGCTAGGTGGTGGCCAACCCGTTGCGGGCTGGCCTGGTCAGCCGGGTTGCCGATTACCCACTATGGGATGCAATCTGGCTGGAGCCAACGTAGGAGCGAGCTCTGCTCGCGAATCGCTTTCGCCCGCTCAGCCTTGCGGCCAGAACGCCCGTATCCCTGCCACGCCCTGGGCGCCGATCTGCCAGGCGCGCTCGGTGTCGTCGGGGCCGACGCCGCCGAGCAGGAACACCGGTTTGTTGAAGCGACGGATCATTTCCCGTGCAGCGTCCCAGCCCAGCGGCTGTGCCTCGGGGTGCGTCTGGGTGGGTTGCAGGGGCGACAGGGTGACGAAGTCCACGCCCATCTCGGTCGCCAGCTCCAGCTCTTGCGCGCTGTGGCAGGAAGCACCCAGCCAGCGCTCCCTGGGGAACGGGCGGCCGCGGGGGGCGTAGCGCCGCAGCTGGTCGGCGGTGAGGTGCCAGCCGGCGGCGGGAAAGTCTCCCAGCCATTCCAGCGGCCCCTTGAGCATCAGCTGTGCTCGACGGGCGCAGAGCCCCTGGATATCCACGGCCAGGTCGCGGTACTGGGCGTCGAACATGTTCGGCGCGCGCAGCTGGATCAGCTTTGCGCCTTCGGCCAGCGCGGCGCGGACACCCTGCAACAGTTCCTGGGGCTCCAGCTCGTCGGGCGTGATCAGGTAGCGGTCGGGCAGGCGCGCGGCCGCCACGATCGGCTGGTTGGCGGCGGGGAATTGGTAGTCGCCCAGCTCATGGTTGCTGGCCCAGGCCAGCGGCTGGCCTTCGGCACCGTGGGGCTCACCGTCGAAGGCGGTGACTTCCCAGACATCCAGCAGCACCTGCTTGTCGGGGTAGTCGTGATGCACCTGGATCAGCGGGCGCGCGGCGCTCACGCGGATGCCCAGTTCCTCTTCCAGCTCCCGGGACAGGGCGGCCTGCATGGCCTCGCCTTCCTCCACCTTGCCGCCCGGGAACTCCCACAGGCCGCCCTGGTGTTTGTCGTCCGGGCGGCGTGCGATCAGCACCCGGCCGTCGGCACCGCGGATGACCGCGGCTGCGACGTGCACTCGCTTCATTCGATGATCTCCGTTTCCTGCAGGGCGGCCTGGTACCAGCGCTGGAACGCGGGCCACCGGTAGATGGTGTCGACATAGGCCGCGGCTTCGGCGGGAAGCTCGACGGCGTAGCTGCGCAGGCGGCTGGCCACCGGCGCGTAGAAGGCATCGGCGATGCTGGCATGGCCGAACAGATAGGGGCCGTCCTGGCCGAAACGGCGACGGCAATCCGACCAGATGGCGCAGATGCGGCGGATGTCCTCGGCAGCCTCTTCGGGGATGCCATCCAGCGCCTGGTTGCGCTTCATGTCCATGGGCATGTGGCTGCGCAAGGCGACGAAGCCGCTGTGCATCTCGGCGCAGATGGCGCGCGCATGGGCGCGGGCCGCCTGGCCGAAGGGCCAGAGGTGGGCCTCGGGGAAGCGCTCGGCAAGGTATTCGGCAATGGCCAGGGAGTCCCAGATCGCGCCATCGGCCTCGGTCTCCAGCACCGGAACCTTGGCGGTGGGCGAATGGGCCAGCAGGCGCCTGTGGCTATCGGCAGCGTAGAGCGGGATGCGCAGCTCTTCGAAAGGGGCCTCGGTGAGCGCCATGGCGAGCCAGCCGCGCAGCGACCAGGACGAGTAGTTCTTGTTGCCGATGACCAGGGTGAGTGCCATGCGTTTCTCCTTGAGACCCGGTTATCCAGAGGGGTCGCTGGACCTTAAAAGGCGCAGGCGGGGATGGCAAATTCCCGTTGCTCATGGGGCCATGAACAACGGGAATGCCAGGAGCCAGAGCGGCTGCCACCGCGAATCGAGTCGCGGCGGCACGTGGCTCAGGTGCGGTATTCCGCGTTGATCTTGACGTACTCGTGGGACAGGTCGGTGGTCCAGATGGTTTCGCTGCAGGCGCCGCGTCCCAGTTCGATGCGGATGCCGATCTCTTCGCGAGCCATCACGGCGGCACCCTGGTCCTCGGTGTAGGTCGAGGCACGGCCGCCCTTGCTGGCAATGCAGACCTCGCCCAGGAACACGTCGATCTTGCTCACGTCCAGTTGCGGCACGCCGGCACGGCCGACTGCGGCCAGGATGCGGCCCCAGTTCGGGTCGGAGGCGAACAGCGCGGTCTTGATCAGCGGCGAATGGGCCACGGCGTAGGCCACGTCCAGGCACTCCTGGTGGGTGCCGCCGCCGTTGACCTGCACGGTGACGAACTTGGTGGCGCCTTCACCGTCACGGACGATGGCCTGGGCCACTTCCATGGAGACTTCCAGCACCGCCTGCTTGAGCGCGGCGAAGAGCTCGCCGCTGGCCTGGGTCACTTCCGGCAGGGCCGCCTGCCCGGTGGCGACCAGCATGCAGCAATCGTTGGTGGAGGTGTCGCCGTCGATGGTGATGCGGTTGAAGGACTTGTTGGCGGCATCGCGCAGCAGGTCCTGCAACACGCCCTGCGCGACCTTTGCGTCGGTGGCGATGTAGCCGAGCATGGTGGCCATGTTCGGCCTGATCATGCCGGCGCCCTTGCTGATGCCGGTGACGGTGACGGTGACGCCGTCATGCACGAACTGGCGGCTGGCACCCTTGGGCAGGGTGTCGGTGGTCATGATGCCGGTGGCGGCGGCAGCCCAGTTGCCTTCGGAAAGATCGGCCAGGGCGTCACCCAGGGCGGCTTCGATCTTCTCGACCGGCAGCGGCTCGCCAATCACACCGGTGGAGAACGGCAGCACGGCGCTGGCGTCGACGCCCGCCAGTTCGGCCAGCTTGGCGCAGGTGCGCTCGGCAGCAGCGAGGCCTGGCTCACCGGTGCCGGCGTTGGCGTTGCCGGTGTTGGTCAGGAAATAACGCACGGCCCCCAGGACGCGTTTCTTCGACAGGATCACCGGCGCGGCACAGAAGGCGTTGAGGGTGAACACGCCCGCTACGGTGGAACCCTCGGCGCAGCGCATGACCACCACGTCCTTGCGGCCAGGGCGCTTGATGCCGGCAGAGGCGATGCCGAGTTCGAAACCGGGAACCGGGTGCAGGGTGGGCAGGGGGCCGAGACCAACAGCCATGGAAGCGCTCCTTGTCGTGTCGTCAGTTGAATCGGCGGCTGGGCGCTGCCGTTCAGGGGATGTCGAGTTGAAAACGCCGCGAGCGGCTGGGCCGGTCGCGGCGTGGGGAACTACAGCTTAGCCTCAGCTGATCTGGCCGTGGCAGTGCTTGTATTTCTTGCCGGAACCACAGGGGCAGGGCTCGTTGCGGCCGACCTTGGGTTCGGTGCGGACGGGAGCGGCGGCTACCGCGACGTCGCCTTCCTCGCCCTGCAGGTGGGCTTCGGGCTCTTCCAGGCCGGGGGCCTCGGCATGCTGGAACTGCATGCGCTTGGCCAGTTCCTCGGCTTCGCGACGCAGGCGGGCCTCTTCCTCGGCCGGGTCTTCGCGACGGACCTGGACATGGGACAGGACGCGGATGGTGTCGCGACGGATGGAATCCAGCAGCTCCTGGAACAGGGTGAAGGACTCGCGCTTGTATTCCTGCTTGGGGTTCTTCTGCGCGTAACCGCGCAGGTGAATGCCATGGCGCAGGTGATCCATGGTGGACAGGTGGTCCTTCCACAGGTCGTCCAGCACGCGCAGGAGCATCTGTTTCTCGAAGGAGCGCAGGGCTTCGGCGCCTGCCAGCTCTTCCTTCTCGTTGTAGGCGGCAATCAGTTGCTCGAGGATCTTGGTGCGCAGGGTGTCCTCGAACAGCTTGTCGTCTTCGTCCAGCCACTGCTGGACCGGCAGCTTGATGCCGAAGTCGCTGTACAGGGCGGCTTCCAGGCCGGTGATGTCCCACTGCTCGGGCAGCGATTGCGGCGGGATGTGGGCGTCGATGGTGCGGCCCAGCACGTCCTCGCGGAACTCGGCGATGGTCTCGCCGATGTCATCGGCGGCCAGCAGGCTGTTGCGCATGTGGTAGATCACCTTGCGCTGCTCGTTGGCCACGTCGTCGAATTCGAGGAGCTGCTTGCGGATGTCGAAGTTGCGGCCTTCGACCTTGCGCTGCGCCTTCTCGATGGCGTTGGTCACCATGCGGTGCTCGATGGCCTCGCCGGACTGCATGCCCAGGGCCTTCATGAAGTTCTTCACCCGGTCGGAGGCGAAGATGCGCATCAGGCTGTCTTCCAGCGACAGGTAGAAGCGGCTGGAGCCCGGGTCACCCTGGCGACCCGCGCGGCCACGCAGCTGGTTGTCGATGCGGCGGGATTCGTGGCGCTCGGACGCGACCACGTGCAGGCCACCGGCCTCGATCACCTGCTGGTGACGCTTCTGCCATTCGGCCTTGATCTGGGCGACCTGCTCCTCGGTGGGGTTCTCGAGGGCGGCGACTTCGACTTCCCAGTTGCCGCCAAGCAGGATGTCGGTACCACGGCCCGCCATGTTGGTGGCGATGGTCACGGCACCGGGACGGCCGGCCTGGGCGATGATCTCGGCTTCCTTCTCGTGGTACTTGGCGTTGAGCACCTTGTGCTCGATGCCGGCCTTGACCAGCAGCTGCGAGACGTACTCGGAGCTCTCGATCGAGGCGGTGCCCACGAGCACCGGACGGCCATTGGCCTGGCAATCCTTGATGTCGGTGATGATGGCGGCGTACTTCTCTTCCTGGGTCAGGTAGACCAGGTCGTTGAAGTCCTTGCGCGCCACCGGACGGTGGGTCGGGATCACCATCACTTCGAGGCCGTAGATCGAGTGGAACTCGAAGGCTTCGGTATCGGCGGTACCGGTCATGCCGGCCAGCTTGGTGTAGAGGCGGAAGTAGTTCTGGAAGGTGGTGGAGGCCAGGGTCTGGCTCTCGGCCTGGATGTTCAGGCCTTCCTTCGCCTCGATGGCCTGGTGCAGGCCCTCGGAGAGGCGGCGACCGGGCATGGTGCGGCCGGTGTGCTCGTCGATCAGCAGGACCTGGTCGTTCTGCACGATGTACTCGACGTTGCGGTGGAACAGGGTGTGGGCGCGCAGGCCGGCGTAGACGTGGGTCAGCAGGCCCAGGTTGTGCGCGGAGTACAGGCTCTCGCCCTCGGCCAGCAGGCCGGCCTGGGTGAGCATGTCCTCGATGAACTGGTGGCCCTGCTCGTTGAGCTCGACCTGGCGGGTCTTCTCGTCGACGGAATAGTGACCTTCCTGGACGACGTTGCCCTCTTCCGGCTCGATGTGCTGCTTCAGGCGCGGGATCAGCTTGTTGATCTGCATGTACAGCTTGGAGCTGTCTTCGGCCTGGCCGGAGATGATCAGCGGCGTACGCGCCTCGTCGATGAGGATGGAGTCCACTTCGTCGATAACGGCGAAGTTCAGCTCGCGCTGGAACTTGTCTTCCAGGCTGAAGGCCATGTTGTCGCGCAGGTAGTCGAAGCCGAATTCGTTGTTGGTGCCGTAGGTGATGTCGGCAGCGTAGGCGGCGCGTTTTTCTTCCGGCGGCTGGAACGGGGTGACGATGCCGACGGTAAGGCCGAGGAACTCATACAGCGGACGCATCCAGTTGGCGTCGCGGCGGGCCAGGTAGTCGTTCACGGTGACCACGTGCACGCCCTTGCAGGACAGCGCGTTGAGGTAGACCGGCAGGGTGCCCACCAGGGTCTTGCCCTCACCGGTGCGCATCTCGGCGATCTTGCCTTCGTGGAGGGTCATGCCGCCGATGAGCTGCACGTCGAAGTGACGCATGCCCATCACGCGCTTGCCGGCCTCACGGGCGACGGCGAAGGCTTCCGGCAGGATCTGGTCGAGGGTCTCGCCCTTGGCTACCCGCGCCTTGAACTCTTCGGTCTTGGCTCTGAGCTGCTCGTCGGACAGCGCGACCATCTGCTCTTCCAGGGCATTGACCGCCTGGACAGCCTTGGCCATGCGCTTCACTTCGCGCTCGTTCTTGCTTCCAAAGAGTTTCTTCAACAAAGGCGCAAACATATCGACAGGATCTTCCACATATATGGATGGGGGGCGGCCCCGGAGTCGCCCGCGCAGCCTTCATGGCTGCTTGCGAAGGGGGCATTCTACCCGGATTCGTTGTAGAGAAAAGTAGCGTTATTCCGCGGCTGCGGAACGGGCTATATAGAGGGCCGGGTTGACCACCTCGCCACCGCGGGTGACCTCGAAGTGGACGTGCGCACCGGTGGAACGACCGCTGCTGCCGACCTTGGCGATGGCCTGGCCACGCTGCACCAGATCACCCACCTGCACCAGGTTCTTCTGGTTGTGCGCATAGAGGGTACGGTAGCCATCCGCATGGCTGATCTCGACCATGTTGCCGTAGCCGGTCTTGCGTCCGGACCAGGTGACGACGCCCGCACCGACGGCCAGGACATCGCTACCGGCCTTGGCCGCGAAGTCCACGCCCTTGTGCTTGCTCAGGCGGCCGGTCAAGGGGTCGCTGCGCACGCCGAAGGGCGAGGAGATGTAGCCCTGCAGCACGGGGCGTCCGGCCAGGTGCTCGGCCTCGCTGATGCGGCGCTCGCCGAGCAGCTGTTCGAGGACTTCCAGTTGCTGCTCGCGACTGTCGAGGCGCTCGGTCAGGCTGTCCAGCACGTCCATGAAGGGCGGTGCCTGGTAGGCCGGCGCATCGAGCGGGTCTTCCGGGCCGCCCTGGCCGACGTTGAGGGAGAAATCGAACTCGCTGGCGTCCAGGTCCGCCAGTTCCGCGACACGTTCGCCCAGGGCGTCGAGCCGGGTTAGGCGCGCCTGCAGGTCGGCGATGTGGGCGCCAAAGGCGTCCAGCTGACGCTGGGCGTCGGCGCGCGCCTGGCTCACCTGGCTGCGCTGCTCGTCGAGCGCGAGCGTCATCTGCTGGCTGTCTTCAGCAGCGGGCGTCGCGGGCCTGATCCAGGCACCGAGGGCGATCCCCGAAGCGAGCACCAGCGCCAGCAGCAGGCCACCGAGCCCCAGGAGCACGCGCAGGTCGAGACTCAGCGAACGCGCCGCCCCGTGCCTGCGGCTCAGAAGAATGATGTGCATGACTTCCCCAATTGATCGAGCGTTACCCGGTGCAGCCTTCTGCTACCATGGCCACTCTGTTTTCTTCAGGCGTCCTGCCATGTCTTTTCGTCCCTTGCCGGCCCGGTCCCCCGCCGCACTGCTGCGCGAGGAAAAACCGCTCAAGGCCCTGTTCAACCAGGCCCAACGCATCGACCACTTGCAACAGTTGCTGGAAAGCCAGCTGCAACCAGCGGCGCGTGAACATTGCCGTGTAGCGTCGTGGCGCGAGGGCTGCCTGATGCTGATCATCAGTGACGGCCACTGGGCGACGCGGCTGCGATACCAGCAACGCCGGCTGCAGCGTCAGCTCCAGGCCCTCGAAGAGTTCGCGACCTTAACGAAAATCATCTTCAAGGTGCAACCTTCCCAAGGCTCGGGACGTGCACCAGGCCGCACCATCGAGCTGTCGGCCTTTGCCGCAGAAAGCATCCAGGCCACCGCGGAAGGGATCGAGGATCCCAAGCTGCGTGCCGCCCTGGAGCGCCTCGCCGAGCGCGCCCGCAAGCCCGAGCGCGACTGACTTCCCGCGACAATCCGCCGCTTCGCCCTTCCCTATTTTCCCGGCACAAAAAAAGAGGCCACCCCATGGGGTGGCCTCCAAAGAAGGAAAGAGGTGTTGCTTACACGGCCGCTACCGGGCGCATGTAGGAAATGGGTGCGGTCTTGGCATCTTCGAAGGTGACCACTTCCCAGGCATCCTTGTCGGCGATCAGTGCACGCAGCAGGCGATTGTTGAGTGCATGACCGGACTTGAAGCCACGGAACTCGCCGATGAGGCTGTTGCCGAGCAGGTAGAGGTCGCCGATGGCGTCGAGGATCTTGTGCTTGACGAATTCGTCCTCGTAACGGAGGCCGTCCTCGTTCAATACGCTGTCCTCATCAACCACGATGGCATTCTCGACGCTGCCGCCCAGAGCCAGATTGTGCGAGCGCAGGAATTCCAGATCGCGCACGAACCCGAAGGTACGGGCACGGCTGACTTCCTTGACGAAGGTGGTGCTGGAGAAATCGACCGACGCTTTCTGGGTACGACCATTGACCACCGGGTGGTCGAAGTCGATCTCGAAAGTGACCTTGAAGCCATCGAACGGCACGAAGGTGGCGCGCTTGTCGCCATCCTGCACGCTCACTTCGCGCTTGATGCGAATGAAGCGCTTGGCGGCTTCCTGCTCCTCGAGACCAGCGGACTGGATGAGGAACACGAACGGGCCGGCGCTGCCATCCATGATCGGTACTTCGGCGGCGGACAGCTCGACGTAGGCGTTGTCGATGCCCAGGCCAGCCATGGCCGAAAGCAGGTGCTCTACCGTGCCGACCTTGACGTCGCCATTGAAAAGGTTGGTGGACATGGTGGTCTCACCGACATTCTCGGCATAGGCGGCGATCTGGACGACGGGGTCCAGGTCGGTACGGCAGAACACGATGCCGGTATCCACAGGGGCGGGCTTGAGGGTCAGGTAGACCTTTTCCCCGGAATGCAGCCCTACGCCTGTGGCACGGATGACGTTCTTTAAAGTGCGTTGTTTGATCATGGCAGTGGCCGCTTTCGCGCTAGTTGCGAACAGTTTTCAACAATGGCCGGGGATGATAGCAGAACCGGCCTTTGCTGAACACCAATCACAGACATAGCGTCGATAAACTTCATCAATCGGCCTGACGACGCAGGAAGGCCGGAATGTCCAGGTAATCCAGGTCGTCCTGCGGGTTCATCTTGGCGGCGGTCGCGGCGCTGCCATGAGCCTGGTTGCGCATGACGGTCGGACGATCCAGGTCGCGATAGTTGACCGACGGCTGCTCTGCACGCTGGGGTGCGGGGCTGGTCGCGGCAACGGCTGCGGACTGGACGGTGTTGTCCACTACCTTGACGGGTTTCTCCAGGCGAGCGCCCAGTCCGGTGGCGACCACGGTGACGTGCAGCTCGTCGCGCATGTCCGGATCGATCACGGTGCCCACCTTCACGGTGGCGTGCTCGGAAGCGAACTGCTCGATGATGTTGCCCACATCGGAGTACTCGCCCAGGGACAGGTCGGGACCGGCGGTGATGTTCACCAGGATGCCACGCGCGCCCTGCAGGTTGACGTCGTCCAGCAGCGGGTTGCGGATCGCCGCCTCGGTGGCCTCACGGGCACGATTCGGGCCGCTGGCGCAGCCGGTACCCATCATCGCCATGCCCATTTCGCTCATCACGGTCTTCACGTCGGCAAAGTCGACGTTGATCATGCCCGGACGCTTGATGATGTCGGAGATACCGCGCACGGCACCGGCCAGCACGTCGTCAGCCTTGGAGAAGGCGGACAGCAGGCTCGCGTCCTTGCCGAGGATGGTCAGCAGCTTCTCGTTGGGGATGGTGATCAGCGAGTCGACGCTTTCCGACAGCGCACGAATGCCCTCGTCGGCGATCTGCATGCGCTTGCGGCCCTCGAACGGGAACGGACGGGTGACCACGGCAACGGTGAGGATGCCCATGTCCTTCGCCACTTCAGCGATGATCGGTGCCGCACCGGTACCGGTACCGCCACCCATGCCGGTGGTGATGAAGACCATGTCGGTGCCCTGCAGCACTTCGGCGATGCGCTCGCGGTCTTCCAGAGCGGCCTGACGACCGATCTCGGGATTGGCACCCGCGCCCAGCCCCTTGGTAACGCCCGGGCCGAGTTGCAGGACGGTGCGCGCACCGATGTTCTTCAGTGCCTGGGCATCGGTGTTGGCGCAGATGAACTCGACGCCTTCGATGTTGCTCTTGGTCATGTGGTTGACTGCGTTGCCGCCGCCACCGCCCACGCCGATTACCTTGATGACCGCGCTTTGCGGAACGTTATCTACGAGTTCGAACATTTCCCCTCTCCTTCCTTTTCTAGTTGTATCGCCTACTGCAAAAACTCTTTAGAAGTTGCCCTGGACCCAGCGCTTGAGCCGCTCCAGAACAGGTGTCTTGGGTTCGTCGCTGAAGCTGCCCAGGCCGCCGGACATCGAAATCCCGTCGGACTGCTTCTGCAGGCCGTACATCAGCAGGCCAACGCCGGTCGAGTAGATCGGGTTGCGCACCACGTCGCTCAGGCCCTTGACGCTATGCGGCACGCCCAGGCGCACCGGCATGTGGAAAATCTCTTCGGCGAGCTCGACCGCACCCTCCATCTTCGCGGTGCCGCCGGTCAGCACGATGCCAGCCGGGATCAGGTCCTCGTAGCCGCTGCGGCGCAGCTCGGCCTGGATCAGGGTGAACAGTTCGTCATAGCGGGGCTCGACCACTTCGGCCAGTGCCTGGCGCGAGAGTTCCCGCGGCGGACGGTCGCCGACGCTCGGCACCTTGATGGTCTCGCCGGCACCGGCCAGCTTGGCCAGGGCGCAGGCGTAGCGGATCTTGATCTCCTCGGCGTACTGGGTCGGCGTCCGCAGGGCCATGGCGATGTCGTTGGTCACCTGGTCGCCGGCGATCGGGATCACCGCGGTGTGGCGGATCGCGCCCTCGGTGAAGATGGCGATGTCGGTGGTGCCGCCGCCGATGTCCACCAGGCACACGCCCAGCTCCTTCTCGTCATCGGTCAGCACCGAATAGGCCGAGGCCAGTTGCTCGAGGATGATGTCGTCCACCTCCAGGCCGCAACGGCGCACGCACTTCTCGATGTTCTGCGCCGCATTCACCGCGCAGGTCACCACGTGGACCTTGGCTTCCAGGCGCACGCCGGACATGCCCAGGGGCTCGCGCACCCCTTCCTGGTTATCGATCACGTAGTCCTGCGCCAGGGTGTGCAGCACCCGCTGGTCGGCGGGGATGGCCACGGCCTGGGCGGCGTCGAGCACGCGCTCGATGTCCGCCGGGCTGACTTCGCGATCGCGGATCGCGACGATGCCGTGGGAGTTCAGGCTGCGGATGTGATTGCCGGCGACGCCGACGAAGGCGGAGTGGATACGGCAGCCCGCCATCATCTGCGCCTCTTCCACCGCGCGCTGGATGGACTGCACGGTGGACTCGATGTTCACCACCACGCCCTTCTTCAGCCCGCGGGACGGATGGGTGCCGATCCCGACGATCTCCAGCTGGCCGTCGGCCGCGATCTCGCCCACCAGCGCCACCACCTTGGAGGTGCCGATATCCAGGCCGACGATCATCTTGCCGCTCTGCACGCTTGCCATGGTTCTAACCTTCTCCTCAATTCGCGCGGCTGGCTACGGCCGCCGCGGGTGCCTCTACCGGGGTTCGCCACGCTACCGCCAAGCCGTTGGGGTAACGCAGGTCGACACGCTCGATGTTGGCGATCTGTTCTTTGAGCGTCTTCTCGTAGATCGAGATGAAGCGACGCATCTTCTCCACCAGATGATCCCTTCCCAGCAATATCTCCACGCCCTGCCCGGTGGACAGGAACCAGCTGCCGCGTTCGCGCAGCTCCAGGCGGGTGATGGAGAACCCGAGCGGGCGCAACATCTGGCTGAGCATCTGGTACTGCTGCATCACCTGTTCCTGGGCCCGCTGTGGCCCCCACAGCTGCGGCAGTTGTTCGTAGTGGGCCAGCTCACGCGGGGTGAAGGCCTGGCCCTGGTTGTTCAGCAGCGCCTCATCGCCCCAGCGGGCGATCGGCAATTGTTCTTCCAGGCGGATCATCACCTGGTCCGGCCACACCCGGCGCACCTCGGCGTGGGCGATCCAGGGCATCTGCTCCAGCTCGCTGCGCATGCCGGCCAGGTCGATGCTGAAGAAGCTCGCCGCGATGTACGGGGCGATCCGCTGCTGCACCGCCTGCTGGCTGATGTAGCTCAGGTCGCCCTGCACGTTGATCTTGGCGATGGGGCGATCCGCATAGGGCAGCAGGCGCTGCGCCGCCTCGTAGGCACCGAACCCCAGCACCACCAGGACCACCGGCCAGACCAGGCGCTTGAACACGCTGAAGTTCGGCTTGGGCAGGCGTGTGCTGAGCGGCTCCTTGGCCACCATCCGGCTGGCACCACGCGGCACCGGCTTGCGCTGGGGAGCGCGGCCGATGGCGGGTTGCTGATGACGGACCGTGGCGCCACGCATGTGCTTAACCTCGTGCCTCGACGCTGTCGGCCAGGATCGCCAGCACCAGTTGCTGGTAATCCAGGCCCGCAGCGCGAGCGGCCATCGGGACCAGGCTGTGGTCGGTCATGCCCGGAACGGTGTTCACTTCCAGCAGCCAGAAGCGGCCGTCGGCGTCCTGCATCACGTCGGCACGCGCCCAGCCCTGGGTACCCACCGCCTCGCACGCGCGCGCGGTCAGGTCCTTGAGTTCCTGCTCCCTGGCGGCGTCCAGCCCGCAGGGGATCTGGTACTGGGTGTCATTGGCCAGGTACTTGGCGTCGTAGTCGTAGAAAGTATGCGGGGTACCCAGGCGGATGGGCGGCAGCACCTGCCCGCGCAGCATCGCGATGGTGTACTCCGGCCCATGGATCCACTGCTCCACCAGTACCTGGGAGTCGTAGCGGCTGGCGCCCTTCCAGGCCTCTATCAATGCGTCGACATCCGCCACCTTGGCCATGCCGATGCTCGAGCCTTCGTGAGCCGGCTTGACGATCAGCGGGAAGCCCAGCGCTTCGGCCGCCGCACGGCAATCCGCCTCGCTGGCGAGCACCGCGTGACGCGGGGTGGACAGGCCGAGGCTCTGCCAGACCTGCTTGGTCCGCAGCTTGTCCATCGCCAGGGCGGAGGCCAGCACACCGCTACCGGTGTAGGGGATGCCCAGGCATTCGAGCAGGCCCTGCATGCTGCCGTCCTCGCCGCCACGGCCGTGGAGGACGATGAAGGCGCGGTCGATCTTCTCGGCGGCCAGGCGTTGCAGCAGGTCGTCGCCGACATCAATGCCGAAGGCCTCGACGCCTGCGCCCTGGAGCGCTTCCAGGACCATGCTCCCGGACTTCAGCGAGACTTCGCGCTCGGCGCTCTTGCCGCCGTAGAGCACGGCGACCCGGCCGAAGGCCTTGGGCTCGAGGGTGGATTTCAGGTTCGCGCTCATGACTCTTTCCTCGCGGCGGCATCATCGCCACCACCGAACAACGGGCTCTGGATCAATTGCGGGGCCAGCCCGCCGATATCGCCGGCACCCTGGCACAGCAGGATGTCGCCGGCGCGCAGCAACGGCTTGACCAGCGGCGCCAGGTCGACGCCACGCTCGATGTAGATCGGGTCCAGCTGGCCGCGCTGGCGGATGCTGTGGCACAGCTGGCGGCTGTCGGCGCCGGGGATGGGCTCCTCGCCCGCCGGGTAGACCTCCATCAGCAGCAGCACGTTGGACTCTCCCAGCACCTGCACGAAGTCGTCGTACAG
The DNA here is from genome assembly GCF_037153275.1 of Pseudomonas sp. USHLN015. NCBI lineage: Bacteria > Pseudomonadati > Pseudomonadota > Gammaproteobacteria > Pseudomonadales > Pseudomonadaceae > Pseudomonas > Pseudomonas sp. USHLN015. Next base: position 559,383 of record NZ_JBBCKP010000003.1, on the reverse strand, counting down.
ATCACGGGTGCGGCTGTAGCGGTGCGGCTGGTAGACCATCACCAGGCGGCGCTCCGGCCAGCCACCACGTACCGCCTTGATCACCGCCGCGACTTCGCGCGGGTGGTGGCCATAGTCGTCGACCAGCATCACGCTGCCGCCTTCGACCTGCAGCTCGCCGTAGACCTGGAAGCGTCGGCCCACGCCCTGGAAGCCCGACAGGCCGCGCACGATGGCGTCGTCGTCGATGCCTTCATCGGTGGCGATGGCGATGGTCGCCAGCGCGTTCAATACGTTGTGGTTGCCCGGCATGTTCACCGAGACGTCCAGCGGCACACGGTCCTTGCGCAGCACGGTGAAGAAAGTCTGCATGCCCTGCTGGCGGACGTTGATGGCGCGCAGGTCGGCATCCTCGGCGAAGCCGTAGGTCACGGTCGGGCGGGCCACCTGAGGGAGGATCTCGCGCACCACCGGGTCATCCACGCAAAGCACCGCCAGCCCGTAGAACGGCAGGTTGTGGAGGAACTCGACGAAGGTCTTCTTCAGCTTGTTGAAGTCGCCGCCATAGGTGCTCATGTGGTCGGCGTCGATGTTGGTGACCACCGCGACCATCGGCTGCAGGTGCAGGAAGCTGGCGTCGCTCTCGTCGGCCTCGGCCACCAGATACCGGCTGGTACCCAGCTGCGCGTTGGTGCCGGCGGCGTTCAGGCGCCCGCCGATGACGAAGGTCGGGTCCAGGCCGCCCGCGGCGAACACCGAGGCGATCAGGCTGGTGGTGGTGGTCTTGCCGTGGGTCCCGGCGACGGCGATGCCGTGGCGGTAGCGCATCAGCTCGGCCAGCATCTCGGCACGCGGCACCACGGGGATACGGCGCTCCAGGGCGACGGCGACCTCCGGGTTGGCCTTGTTCACCGCGCTGGAAACCACCAGCACGTCGGCGTTCTCGGCGTTCTCGGCACGGTGGCCGATGAAGATCTGCGCACCGAAGCTCTCCAGGCGCGCAGTCACGGGCGAGGCCTTGAGGTCGGAACCGGAGACGTTGTAGCCGAGGTTCAGCAGCACTTCGGCGATCCCGCACATGCCCACGCCGCCGATGCCGACGAAGTGGATGCGACGGATGCGGCGCATTTCCGGTTGCGGCATGGCTTTCTGGCTCTCAACCATGGGCCACCTCCAGGCAGATATCGACCACGCTGCGGGTGGCATCGGGCTTGGCCAGACTGCGGGCGATCGCGCCCATGGCCTTGAGTCGTTCGGGTTGCATCAGTACCTCGGTCAGCCGGGCGGCGAGTGCGGCCGCGTCGGTGGCATGTTGCGGGAGAAGGAAGGCCGCGCCCTCCTTCGCCAGATAATCGGCATTGCGCGACTGGTGGTCGTCGATCGCATGGGGCAGCGGCACCAGGAAAGACGGCAACCCGGCGGCAGCGAGTTCGCTGACAGTCAGCGCGCCGGAGCGGCAGATGACCAGATCGGCCCAGGCATAGGCCCGTGCCATATCCTTGATGAAGGGTGCGACCTCCGCTTCGACACCGGCTTCGCGATAACGCTCCGCGGTGACCCCATCGTGATTCTTGCCGGCCTGGTGGAACACCTGCGGGCGAAGTTCGGCAGGCAGCAGCGCGACGGCTGCCGGCAGCAGCTTGTTCAGTGGCTCGGCCCCCAGGCTGCCGCCCAGCACCAGCAGGCGCGGCGTGCGACCGGCCAGGGCGTCGCGCGGGGTTTCCAGGAACAGCTCCTCGCGCACCGGGTTGCCCGTGGTGCGGCGCTTGTCGCTGGACCCGAAGGTATCCGGGAAGGCCTCGCAGACGCGGCTGGCGAACGGCGCCAGGCTGCGGTTGGCGGTGCCGGCGACGGCGTTCTGCTCGTGGATGACCAGCGGTACGCCGGCCAGGCGCGCAGCCAGGCCGCCGGGGCCGGTGACATAGCCACCCATGCCCAGCACGCAGACGGGCTTGAGCTCGCTGACCACGCGCCGCGCCTGGAACAGCGAACGCACCAGGGAGAACGGCGCCTTGAGCAGCGACTTGATGCCCTTGCCGCGCAGGCCGGTGACCTGGATCAGGTGCAGCGGCAGGCCGGCCTGGGGTACCAGTTCGTTCTCGATGCCACGCGGGGTGCCCAGCCAGTGCACGCTGTAGCCACGGGCCTGGAACTCGCGGGCGCAGGCCAGTGCCGGGAAAACGTGGCCGCCGGTGCCACCCGCCATGATCAATACATTGCCGCTCATGGGCGTACCTCCTCTTCGAGGAAGTCGCTCTCGACGAACTCGATGTCTTCGTTGCCCAGGTGCGTGCGGCTTTCCCATTCTATCCGCAGCAGCAGGCCGAGGCAGACGCAGCAGATCACCAGGGAGCTGCCGCCGTAGCTGAGGAACGGCAGGGTCAGGCCCTTGGTGGGCAGCAGGCCGACATTCACACCGATGTTGATCAGGACCTGGCCGATCCACTGGAAGGCCAGACCATAGGCCACGTAGGCCGAGAAATATTGCCGCGCGCGTTCCGCGCAGAGGCCGATGTGCAGCGCCCGGACGCTGACGAACACGAACAGGGCGACCGTGGCCAGCGCCCCGACCATGCCCAGTTCTTCCGCCAGTACGGCGAAGACGAAGTCGGTGTGCGCCTCGGGCAGGTAGAACTGCTTCTGGATGCTGTTGCCCAGGCCGACGCCGAACCATTCGCCACGGCCGAAGGCGATCAGCGCCTGGCTCAACTGGTAGCCGGCGCCGTACTGGTCGGCCCAGGGGTCGATGAAGTTGGTCAGGCGCTGCATGCGGTAGCTCTGGCTGGTCATGACCAGCACCCCGGCACCGAGCACCGCGCCGACCAGCGGGACGAAGCGAACCAGGTTGATGCCACCGAGGAACAGCATGGCGATGCAGGACCCCACCAGTACCACGGTGGCGCCGAAGTCCGGCTCCGCCAGCAGCAGCACGGCGATGGGGCCAAGCACCAGCATCGGCTTGATGAAGCCGGTGAGCTTCTCGCGCACCTCGTCCTGGCGGCGCACCAGGTAGCCGGCGATGAACATGACGGTGAACAGCTTGGCCAGTTCGGACGGCTGCAGGTTGAACAGGCCGAAGCCGATCCAGCGCTTGGCGCCGTTGACCTCGCGGCCGATGCCCGGCAGCAGCACCATGATCAGCAGGACGAAGGCGACCAGCATCAGGCGCGCGCCATAGCGCTGCCAGAAGCTCATGGGCACCTGCAGGGTCAGCACGCAGGCGACCCCGCCGATGGCCAGGTAAATGAGGTGGCGGATGCTGTGGTAGAGCGGGTTGCCGGACAGCGCGGCGGCCACTTCCGAGGACGCCGAGGTGATCATCACCAGCCCCAGGCCGAGCAGCGCCAGGCAACCCGCCAGCAGCGGGAAGTCCATGTCGAGGCCACGGCGACTGCGCAGCGGCGACTGCAGGGCGAACAGGCGGGCCAGCATCAGGTGAGCCCCTCCACGGCCTGGGCGAAGAGGCGTCCGCGCTCTTCGAAGTTCTTGAACATGTCGAGGCTGGCGCACGCGGGCGACAGCAGCACGGCGTCCCCCCGGACGGCCAGTTCGGCGGCACGGCTCACGGCCTCGTCCAGAGTCCGCACGCGCACCAGCGGCACGGCATCGCCCAGGGCCTGGGCGATCAGTTCGGCGTCACGCCCCAGCAGCACCACGGCGCGGCAGAAACCCGCCACCGGCTCGCGCATCCCGGAAAAATCGGCGCCCTTGCCATCACCACCGGCGATCAGCACCAGCTTGCCGTCGATGTCCGCACCCAGGCCTTCGATGGCGGCCAGCGCCGCACCGACATTGGTGGCCTTGGAGTCGTCGTAGTACGCCACGCCTTCGCGCTCGCGCACCCACTGGCAGCGATGGGCGAGGCCGGTGAAGGTCTTGAGGGTCTCCAGCATCGGCTCCATGGGCAGGCCGACGGCGTGCCCCAGGGCCAGGGCCGCCAGGGCATTGGCCTGGTTGTGGGCGCCACGGACCTTGAGTTCGCGCACGGGCAGCAGCTTCTCGAACTGGAACGCGAGGTACTTCTCGCCCTCTTCCTCGATCAGGCCGAAGCCCCTGAAGTCCGGCTTGTTCAGGCCGAAGGTCCAGCAGGGTAGCTGGTCGGCGACCAGGGGCCGGGACAGCGCATCGCCACGGTTGACCACCACCTGCCGGGCGCCGCGGAAGATGCGGTGCTTGGCCAGGTGATAGGCCTGCATGTCGGCGTAGCGGTCCATGTGGTCTTCGCTGACGTTGAGCACGGTGGCCACTTCGGCGTTCAGGCGATCGGTGGTCTCCAGCTGGAAGCTGGACAGCTCCATCACGTAAAGCTCGATGTCATCGGCCAGCAGGTCGAGCGCCGGGGTCCCCAGGTTGCCACCGACGGCGACCCTGCGACCGGCCGCCTGCGCCATCTCGCCCACCAGGGTGGTGACGGTGCTCTTGGCGTTGGAGCCGCTGATGGCGACGATGGGCGCCTTGGCGTGACGGGCGAACAGCTCGATATCGCCGGACAGCTTGACGCCGCGCTTGGCCGCCTCCTGCAGCGCCGGCGTGGCGATGGCTAGGCCGGGGCTCACGTAGAGCTCGCTGGCGCGGCAGAGGAAATCGACGTCGAGTTCACCACAGCGCACTTCCACCTCCGGGTACTGGGCACGCAGGGTGGCCAGTTCGGGCGGGTTCTCGCGCGTGTCGGCCACGGCGAAGCGCACGCCCTGGCGCGCCAGGAAGCGCACCAAGGACATGCCGCTCTTGCCGAGGCCGACAACGATGCGGAACTGGTCGGAAGCGATCAGGCTCATGGTCTCCTCAACGCAGCTTCAGGGTGGCGAGGCCGATCAGCACGAGGATCACGGTGATGATCCAGAAACGTACGATCACGCGGGGCTCGGGCCAGCCTTTCAGTTCGAAGTGGTGGTGGATAGGGGCCATGCGGAATACACGACGGCCGGTCAATTTGAACGAGGCGACCTGGATCATCACCGACAGCGTCTCCATGACGAACACGCCCCCCATGATGAACAGCACCACTTCCTGGCGCACGATCACGGCGATGGTGCCCAGGGCAGCGCCGAGCGCCAGCGCGCCGACGTCACCCATGAAGACCTGGGCCGGGTAGGTGTTGAACCAGAGGAAGCCGAGGCCGGCGCCCACCAGGGCGGCGCAGAACACGATCAGTTCACCGGCGCCCGGCACATAGGGGATGAACAGGTATTCGGCGAATTTGATGTTGCCCGACAGGTAGCAGAAGATCCCCAACGCGCCGCCGACCATCACGGTCGGCATGATGGCCAGGCCATCCAGCCCGTCGGTCAGGTTGACCGCGTTGCTGGAGCCGACGATCACGAAATAGGTCAGCACGATGAAGCCGACACCCAGCGGGATCCCGACATCCTTGACCATCGGCAGGATCAGGGTGGTCTCCACCGGGCTGGTCGCGGTCATATAAAGGAAGACCGCAGCGCCGATGCCGAACACCGACTGCCAGAAATACTTCCAGCGGCTCGGCAGCCCACGGGAGTTCTTCTCGATCACCTTGCGATAGTCGTCGACCCAACCGATGGCGCCGAACAGCAGCGTCACGCCCAGCACCACCCAGACGTAGCGGTTGGACAGGTCGGCCCAGAGCAGGGTGCTGATGCCGATGGCGGTAAGAATCAGCGCGCCACCCATGGTCGGCGTACCGGACTTGGAGAGGTGCGATTGCGGCCCGTCGTTGCGCACGGACTGGCCGATCTGGCGCACCTGCAGGGTGCGGATCATCCAGGGCCCGAGCCAGAGCGACAGCGACAGCGCCGTAAGGACGCCGAGAATCCCGCGCAGGGTCAGGTACTGGAACACCCCGAACCCCTTATGGAACTGTTGCAGGTACTCAGCGAGCAGCAGCAGCATGATTAGTGAGCCTCCCCCGTTCCGCAGATGGCCGCGACGACCTTGTCCATCGCCGCGCTGCGGGAACCTTTGATCAGAATGGTTGTGTTGGCGTCCTGCTCATCGACCAGGGCCTGGATCAGGCTGGACTGATCGGCGAAATGGCGGCCATCGTCGCCGAAAGCGGCGACTGCATGAGCCATCTGAGGACCGACTGCATAGAGCGCGCTGACCTTGCCGCGGGCGTGGAGCCCCACGTCGCGGTGGCCTTGCTCGGCCCACTCGCCCAGCTCGCCCATATCCCCGAGCACCAGGACGGTGCGGCCGGAAAAGCCGGCGAGTATATCAACGGCCGCGATCATCGAAGCCGGGTTGGCGTTGTAGCTATCGTCGATCACCCGCATGCCACTGGGCGCCAACTGCGCTACGGTGCGGCCCTTGACCGGTTGCAGGTTCTGCAGGCCGTCGCGAATACCGACCAGCGGTACGCCCAGCGCGTGGGCGGCAGCGGCGGCGGCCAATGCATTGGCGACGTTATGCAGGCCCAGCAGGTTGAGCTGGATGTTGGCTTCACCAGCCACGCCCTTGAGGATGAAGGCCATGCAGCCACGAGCATCACGCACGATGGACTCGGCGCGCAGGTCGGCATCGGCGGCATCGAGGCCGAAGCTCAGTACCCGGCGGGCGCCATTGCGCTGGCGCCAGGTATCGAATGCCTTGTCGTCGCGGTTGAGCACGGCGATACCGTTGTCGGCCAGGCCTTCGAGGATCTCGCCCTTGGCCAGGACGATCTTCTCCGGGCCGCCGAACTCGCCCACGTGGGCAGTGCCGGCGTTGTTGATGATCGCAACCTGGGGCCGGGTCAGGCCGACGGTGTAGGCGATCTCGCCCACCCGGGAAGCGCCCAGTTCGATCACGGCGCTGCGGTGCTCCGGCGCCAGTTCGAGCAGGGTGAGCGGCGCGCCCAGGTCGTTGTTGAGGTTGCCGCGGGTAGCCAGGACGGGGCCCTGGGTGCGCAGGATGCTGGCGAGCATCTCCTTGACCGTGGTCTTGCCGCTGGACCCGGTAACCGCGGCCACCTTGCCGGTGAAGGCGTCACGGTTGAGCGCGCCGAGCCGACCAAGGGCGAGGCGGGTATCGGCCACCAGCAACTGCGGCAGCGGCGTGCCCGGGACCTCGCGCTGCACGAGCGCGGCGACGGCCCCTTTGGCGGCGACGTCGGCCAGGTAGTCATGGCCATCGAAATTCGGTCCGACCAGCGCGATGAACAGTTGCCCGGGCTCGACGCGCCGGCTGTCGGTGGACACCGCCGAGAATGCGGCATCCGCCCCGATCAAGCGGGCCTGCAACGGAGCCAGCAGGGCGGAAAGACGCATCGGTTCAAGCATGGCTGGCTCCCCAGGCGCCCAGGGCGGCCTCGGCTTCCTGCAGATCGGAGAACGGCAGGCGCTCGCCGTTGATTTCCTGGTAATCCTCATGCCCCTTGCCGGCCAGCAACACCACGTCGTCGACGCCAGCGGTGGCGATCAGGCGGGCGATGGCGACGCCACGACCGTGGACGAACTCGGCCCTTGCCGCATCGGCGAAGCCAGGGCGGATGTCGTCGAAGATCTGCGCCGGGTCCTCGCTGCGCGGGTTGTCGTCGGTGACCAGTACATGGTCGGCCAGGCGCTCGGCCAAGGCCGCCATCAGCGGGCGCTTGCCACGGTCGCGATCACCGCCGCAGCCGAACAGGCACAGCAGGCGGCCCCGAGCGTGGGGGCGCAGGGCTTCGAGTACCTTTTCCAGGGCGTCGGGGGTGTGGGCGTAATCCACGACCACCAGCGGCTTGTCACCACCGCCCAGGCGCTGCATGCGGCCGGCCGGCCCCTGGAGGCCGGGCAGCGCGCGAAGGATTTCGTCCAGCGGGTAGCCCATGCCCAGCAGGGCACCGACCACCGCCAGCAGGTTGCTGAGGTTGAAACGCCCGAGCAGCGGGCTGCGCAGCAGGCCTTCGCCTTGCGGCGTAACCAGGCTCGCACGCACGCCATCGTCATCGAAATGTGCTTCGCGGCAATAGATGAAGGCGGACGCGTCTTCCTGGCTGTAGCCGATGAGACGGGACTCATGGGTACGCGAGGCGAGTTCGCGGCCGAACGCATCGTCGAGGTTGATCACCCGGCAACGCAGCTCGGGCCAGTCGAACAGGCGAGCCTTGGCAGCGCCATAGGCCTCCATCGAACCGTGGTAGTCGAGATGATCGCGGGACAGGTTGGTGAACACCGCGACATCGAAGGCGAGTGCGGCCACGCGCCCCTGCTCCAGTCCATGGGAGGAAACCTCCATCGCCACGGCGCGGGCACCGGCCTGCTTGAGGTTTGCCAGGGTGGCCTGCACCGCCAACGGGTCGGGGGTCGTATGGCGGCCGCTCTCCAGCTCGCCGTGGAAGCCTGTCCCCAGGGTCCCGACGATGCCGCAACGCTCGCCGAGCAGGTCCAGGGCCTGGGCGATCAGTTGGCTGACGCTGGTCTTGCCATTGGTTCCGGTGACGCCCACGAGATTCAGGCCGCGGCTGGGCTCGCCATAGAAGCGCCCGGCGATGGCCGAGAGCTGGCCAGCCAATCCCTTGATGGCCAACAGTTCGGCACCGCTGGCATCGACAGCCGGGGCGCCTTCCGCTTCGTACGCGACAGCACTGGCGCCGCGAGCGATGGCATCGGCGATATGGTCGCGGCCGTCGTGCTGGGCGCCGGGAACCGCCAGGAACAGGTCACCCGGGCGCACCTTGCGGCTGTCCAGGGTCAGTTCACGGATCAGGGTGGCGCTTTCGGCCTGGGGCAACAATTGATTCAGTGGCATGGGCATCAGATCCGCCCTCCTTTGCCGGTAGCCGCTTCCGCGGTCTGTTGTTCCTCGGTGGGCAGGTTGTCCGGTGCGATGTTCATCAGGCGCAACGCGCCAGCCATGACCCTGCCGAATACGGGTGCCGAGACCAGGCCACCGAAGTAGCCGGCCTTGCTGGGTTCATCGATCACCACCACCATCGCCAGACGCGGATTGGTGGACGGACCGAAGCCCGCGAAGAGCGAGCGGTAGGCGTTCTGGGTGTAGCCCTTGGCACCGACAGTGGCCTTGCGCGCCGTGCCGCTCTTGCCGGAAACGTGATAGCCCGGCACCTGGGCGCGGAACACGCCGCGCGGCGCCTCGACCACTTGCTGGAGCATGCCCTGCATGGTCTTGGCGACATCCCCGGGGATCACCTGGGTCCCGACAGGCAGGCTGTCGACCCGGGTCATCGAAAGGGGCACGGCCTGGCCGTTGTTGGCCAGCGTGGCGTAGGCATGGACCATCTGGATGGCGGTCACCGAGAGGCCGTAGCCATAGGACAGGGTCGCGGTCTCGGCCTTGCGCCACTCACGGTGGTTGGGCAGGTTGCCCACGCGCTCGCCGGGGAAGCCGAGGCCGGTATCCTGGCCGAGGCCCAGCTGGCGCATGGTCTCGTAGATGGTCTCGCCGCCGATGTCGAAGGCGATCTTGCTCATGCCGACGTTGCTGGAATTGATCAGGATGCCGGTCAGGTCGAGGATCGGGCCCTCGGTCTTGGAGACGTCCTTGATGGTGTAGCGGCCGATCTGCAGCGAACCGGGGTAGACCTCGACCTTGTCCTCGGGCTTCCAGCGCCCGCTCTGCAAGGCGGCGGACATGGAGATCGGCTTGACCGTCGAACCCGGCTCGAACACGTCGATCATGGCGCGGTTGCGCATGGCCGCCGGCTGCAGGTTGCGGCGGTTGTTCGGGTTGTAGGTGGGCTGGTTGGCCATGGCCAGCACTTCGCCAGTCTTGACGTCGACGATCACCAGGCTGCCGGCCTTGGCACCGTTCTCCACCAGCGCGTTGCGCAGCTCGCGGTGGGCGAGGTACTGCAGGCGCAGGTCGATGGACAGGGCCAGGGTCTTGCCAGGCTTGGCGTTCTTGGCGACCTGGACGTCCTTGATCAGGCGACCACGGCGATCCTTGAGCACCTGGCGCTTGCCGGGTACGCCGGCCAGCCACTGGTCGAAGGACAGCTCGACGCCCTCGCGACCGCGATCGTCGACGTCGGTGAAGCCGACCACATGGGCGGTCACCTCGCCGGCCGGGTAGAAGCGACGGAACTCTTCGATGGCGTACACGCCCGGCAGCTTGCGGGCAAGGATCGCCTGCCCCTGCTCAGGCGTCAGGCCACGAGCGAGATAGAGGAATTCGCGACCGGCGTTCTGCTCGATGCGCTCGGCGAAGATCTTCGGGTCCTGCCCCAGGGTCGCAGCGATGACCGGCCATTGGTCACGCACGGCCATCAGGTCCTTGGGGTTGGTCCAGAGGGTGGTGACCGGGGTGCTGACTGCCAGCGGCTCACCGTTGCGATCGGTGATCAGGCCACGGTGTGCCGGAATCGGGATGTGCCGCACGCTGCGCGCATCGCCCTGCCCCTTGAGGAAGTCGCGATCAATCACGTGCAGGTCCACGATACGCCAGGAGATGGCCGCGACCATGAGGGCGAGCAGCACCAGGACCACCCGGAAGCGCCAGGGGTAGAGCGCCCCCTCAAGGTTGATCATGGCGCCACCATGCGGATTTCCGCAGGTTCGGGGATACGCATCTTCAATTGCTCGCTGGCCAGCGACTCGATGCGGTTGTGCGCAGTCCAGGTGCTCTGCTCCAGCACCAGGCGGCCCCACTCGGCCTGCGCCTTGTCGCGCACGCTGAGTTCGGTATAGAGCTTGTTGAGCAACTGCCTGTTCCAGTGCGCGCTGTAGGACACGCCGATGGCGGAAACCAGCACGGCGATGAACAGCAACAGCATCAGGAAGCTGCCGCCCGGCAGGGGCTTGGCGTAGATACGGCTCATCTGAGCTTCTCCGCCACACGCATGACGGCGCTGCGCGAACGCGGGTTGGCCTTCAGCTCTTCTTCGGATGCGAACTGCGGCTTGCCCAGCAGCTTCAGCCGGGGATCGAAGGCCGGGGGACGGATCGGCAGGTTGCGCGGCAGTTTGTCTGCCTCGCCTTTCGCATGCTTGCGCATGAACAGCTTGACGATGCGGTCTTCCAGGGAGTGGAAGCTGATAACGACCAGTCGGCCGCCAACGGCGAGATTCTCCAGGGCAGCCTCGAGGCCACGCTCCAGATCACCCAGCTCGTTGTTCACATGGATGCGAATGCCCTGGAAAGCACGGGTAGCCGGATTCTTGCCTTTTTCCCAGGCGGGATTGGCCACCGTGAGCACGGCAGCGAGGTCGGCGGTGCGCTCGAAGGGCTTCTCGGCCCGGCGCTGCACAACGGCACGCGCCATGCGCTTGGCGAAGCGTTCCTCGCCATATTCCTTGAGCACGCGGGCGATCTCATCCTCGGGCGCGGTGGCGATCCATTGCGCGGCACTGACGCCGCGAGTGGGGTCCATGCGCATATCGAGGGGACCGTCGTTGAGGAAGCTGAAGCCACGCTCGGCGTCATCCAGCTGCGGCGAGGAGACACCGAGATCGAGCAGGACGCCATCGACCTTGCCGGCCAGGCCTCGCTCGGCGAGCTCGCCCGCCATCTCGGCGAAACTGCGCTGCACAATGACAAAGCGGCCGTCTTCGGCCGCCAGCGCTTGCCCTGTAGCTATGGCTTGGGGGTCCTTGTCGAAACCGAGCAGCCGGCCCTCCTCACCAAGATGCCGGAGGATCAACCGACTGTGCCCCCCGCGACCGAAGGTGCCGTCCAGGTAGCAGCCGTCCGCACGCACGGCGAGGCTGTCTACGGCCTCGTCGAGCAGGACGGTGATGTGGCGGAAGCTGCTTTCGGTACTCACAGGATAAGGTCACGCAGTTCGTCCGGCAGGCCGCCGGGTTGTTTGATTGCCATCAGGTCCGCATCGGAAATCGCGTTCCAGGCGTCTTCGTCCCATATCTGGAACTTGTTCAACTGGCCAACCAGCATCGCCTTCTTGTCCAGGCCCGCGTACTCGCGCAAGCGCGGCGGGACCAGGAAACGACCGTTGCCGTCCAACTCGAGGTCGACGGCGTTACCGATCAGGAGGCGTTGCAGGCGGCGGGTTTCTTCACGCAGGGACGGCAGCTCGCGAAGCTTGGCTTCGATGAGCTCCCATTCGGGGAGCGGGTAGAGGGTCAGACAGCGGTCGACGGCATCGATGGTGACGATGAGCTGGCCATCACAACGCGAAAAAAGCTCATCACGATACCGACTCGGCATCGCGATGCGCCCTTTGGCGTCGAGACTGATGGCATTTGCTCCGCGAAACACGGCTGCGCTTCCCCTGTTTTAGGCTTCCCGTACCAATTGATCCCACTTTGTCCCACTTTGCACCACTTCCGCACACTATAGAAATGCGCGCGCCCCACCGTCAAGGCGGGCAAAGACGGAAAATTCCTTACAGGACGGAGATTTAGCGAGCTTTTGGGAGGGGGCGGGAGAGATATTGCAGCGGATTTCAGGCACAAAAATAAGACGCACCAGAGAGCTGAAGCGCGAACTTAAAGTAATTTCTCAAGAGTAAGATTTTTTCGGTATTTCAGACGTGGAGCAAATAAAGCGGAAGTGGGGAGAAGTGGAGAGTCGATCTGTAAGCCGGGTTCTGTCGTGGACAGTCATTCATCTACGGCTGCCATCACTGACAGCCTTTAGCAACCTACCCGAATCCGACGCGGGCCACGCCAAGGATTCCTATTTGGTCTTGCTCCGAGTGGGGTTTACCTAGCCACGAACTGTTGCCAGTCGCGCGGTGCGCTCTTACCGCACCTTTTCACCCTTACCGGCGCTTGCGCGCTTAGGCGGTTATTTTCTGTGGCACTTTCCGTAGGCTTTCGCCTCCCAGGCGTTACCTGGCACTCTGCCCTGCGGAGCCCGGACTTTCCTCCCTCTCAAAATCGCGAACGAAATGAGACAGCGACTGTCCGATCGACTCTCCGCCGCCAAGGGTAGCGGCAGGCCAGCAGAAGAACAAGCTCAAGAATCGCGCTGGCGCTCCAGCGCAGCCTGGTAGAGCAGGTTCTTGCGCACCCCGGTTATTTCCGCAGCCAGCGCCGCCGCTCGCTTCAGGGGTAGTTCGGCAAGCAGCAGATCGAGCACACGCAACGCTTCACCACTGATCGCATCTTCGCCCTCGGGCGCCTGCCAGCCAGCCACCAGCAGCACACACTCACCCCGCTGCTGATTGCTATCACTCGCAACCCAATCGCGCAGCGCGGCCAGCGGGCTGCCCTTCAGCGTTTCGAACGTCTTGGTCAACTCGCGCGCAAGCACCGCCTGACGCTCTGCCCCGAAGATCGAAACCATGTCCTCCAGGCATTCGAGTATCCGATGCGGAGCCTCGTAGAAGATGAGGGTGCGCGACTCCTCCTTTACCGACTCCAGGCGCGAGCGACGGCCGGCCGTCTTCGCGGGAAGAAAGCCCTCGAATATGAAGCGATCCGAGGGGAGGCCCGCCGCAGAAAGCGCCGCGATCAGGGCGCTGGGCCCCGGCACAGGCACCACGGCGATGCCGGCCGCCCGAACCTGCCGCACCAGGTGATAGCCAGGATCGGATATCAGCGGGGTACCAGCATCGGAAATCAACGCGACATCCTCGCCAGCCTGCAGGCGCGCCAGAAAACGGCCGCCCTCCTCGCGCTCGTTGTGATCATGGCAGGCCGCCAACGGCGTATCGATGCCGAAGTGCTGAAGCAGGCGCATGGAGTGCCGGGTGTCCTCGGCGGCGATGAGGGACACCTCGCGCAGCACTCGCAGCGCACGAGCACTGATGTCATCGAGATTCCCGATGGGCGTGGCCACCACGTAAAGCTTGCCCAAGGTGGCAACAGAGCCTGGGGAAACGGTCACAAGACACCTCGGAATTCACTTAAAGGCGCGCATTGTAGCCCGTTTCTGACCTCCAACATCGCACCCCGGGCGGGCCTTGGGTACAATCCGACGCTTCTTTGATCGAGTACCGGGATCGTTAAATGATCGCTTGCCTGCGCCCGCTTTCCGCACTCTGCCTCGTCGGCCTGCTGGCCGCCTGTGGCAGTTCGCCCACCTCAACTCTCGGCGAACTGCCCCGCACGCCCCAGGCCAGCATCGAGCAGATGCTTCAGCAAGCGAACGACAGCAAGCCGGAGCAGGCTGCCCTCCTGCGCCTTGCCGCTGCCGACCTGGCGTACAAGCAGCAGGATATAGGCCGCTCGGCCCGCATTCTCGAACAGGTCCCGCTGGACGGCCTCAAGCCCGCCCAGCAGGTATACGCCAGCACCCTGGCGGCCGAACTCGCCATGGCACGCAACCAGCCCAAGAGCGCCCTCAAGGCCCTGAGCCATCCGAGCCTGGAGCGTCTGGCCGAGCTGCCGGTGGAACAGCAGGTCCGCACCCAACTGATCCGCGCCCGCGCCCTGGAGGCCGACGGCCAGAACCTCGCCGCCGCACGTGAGCGCGTATTCATCGCCCCGCTGCTCAACGGCGAAGCCGAGAAGACCAACCACGAAGCGATCTGGGCCCTGGTGTCCAACCTGCCAGCCGACCAGTTGCAGGCCGGCGGCGATGCCGATCTCGCCGGCTGGATGGAACTGGCGCGCGTGACCAAGAGCGCCGGCACCCTGGAGCAACAACAGGCGGCCATCGAAACCTGGCGCACCCAGAATCCGCAACACCCAGTTGCCGAGCAGCTCCCTGCCCCCCTTCTCAAACTGAAGGAACTGGCCAACCAGCCCCTGACCAAGATCGCCCTGCTGCTGCCCCAGGAAGGCCCGCTCGCCTCGGTGGCCCGCGCCCTTCGAGACGGCTTCCTCGCCGCTCACTACCAGGCTCAGCAGGCCGGCCAGAACCCGCCGGCCATCCAGCTCTACGACAGCTCGCACCTCAGCTCCCTTGATGACTTCTATCGCCAGGCACAGGCCGACGGCGTACAACTCGTGGTCGGGCCGCTGGAGAAACCGCTGGTCAAGCAGATGAGCGACCGCGAGCAACTGCCCATCACCACGCTTGCCCTCAACTACAGCGACGCCGGCCAGGAAGGCCCCGCCCAGTTGTTCCAGTTCGGTCTTGCCGCCGAGGACGAAGCCCGTGAAGTGGCCCGCCGCGCCTGGGGTGACGGCATGCGTCGCGCCGTGGCACTGGTGCCGCGTGGCGAATGGGGCGACCGTGTACTCAATGCATTCCGCCAGAACTGGGAACAGTCCGGCGGCAGCCTGATCGCCGCCGAGCACGTCGATCAGCCGGTGGAACTGGCCCAGCAGATCGCCGACCTCTTCCAACTGCGCCAGAGCGAATCGCGCGCCAAGCGCTTGCAGAGCACCCTCGGCACGCAGGTCGCCGCTCAACCCTCGCGCCGCCAGGATGTCGACTTCATCTTCCTCGCCGCCACGCCGCAGCAGGCCCAGCAGATCAAACCCACCCTGGCCTTCCAATACGCCGGCGACGTGCCCGTGTATGCCACCTCCCACCTGTACACCGGCAGCAACGACCAGGCCCAGTACCTGGACCTGAACGGCATCCGCTTCTGCGAAACCCCCTGGCTGCTCAACAGCAACGACCCGCTGCGCCAGCAGGTCGATCGCCAGTGGCCGCAAGCCGGGGGCAGCCTGGGCCGCCTCTACGCCATGGGCGTGGACGCCTATCGCCTCGCCCCGCGCCTCAACCAGCTCAAGGCCCTGCCGGAAAGTCGTGTCGACGGCCTCTCCGGCAGCCTGAGCCTGAACCCCGCTCAACGCATCGAGCGCCAACTGCCCTGGGCCGAATTCCGCGACGGCCAGGTGCAGCGTCTCCCCGACAGCGATTCTTGAACCAGCGACAGAGCAGCGGGCAAGCGGCAGAAGCCCTTGCCCGCACCCACCTCGAAGGTCATGGCTTGCGCCTGCTGGCCAGCAACTGGCGGTGCCCGCGAGGCGAGCTCGATCTGGTCATGCTGGACGGCGATACAGTAGTATTCGTCGAAGTACGCTACCGACGGCATGCCGCCTGGGGCGGCGCCCTGGAGAGCGTCGATGCGCGCAAGCGCGCCAAGCTGATCACCGCAGCCCAGCACTTCCTCCAGAAGGAATCCCGCTGGTCTCGATACCCGTGCCGATTTGACGTGGTCGCCATCAACTCGATGGATGGCGACTCACCCCCGCGACTGACATGGCTGCAGAACGCCTTTGATACCTGAGCAGTCGCTCCCACTTAAGGTCAACCCGATGGACATGCAACCCCGAATCCGCCAGCTCTTCCAGGCCAGCATCGACACCAAGCTGCTCGCCATGGAGATGCTCGCTCCGCACATCGAGCATGCGAGCATGGTGATGGTCAACGCGCTGCTCAACGAGGGCAAGATACTCTCGTGTGGCAATGGCGGCTCCGCCGGCGACGCCCAGCACTTCTCCTCGGAGCTGCTCAATCGCTTCGAGCGCGAACGCCCCAGCCTGCCCGCGCTGGCGCTGACCACCGACAGCTCGACCATCACCTCCATCGCCAACGACTACAGCTACAACGAGATCTTCTCCAAGCAGATCCGCGCCCTGGGCCAACCCGGCGACATCCTGCTGGCGATCTCAACCAGCGGGAACTCCGCGAACATCATCCAGGCCATCCAGGCCGCACATGACCGCGAAATGATTGTCGTAGCCCTGACCGGCCGCGACGGCGGCGGCATGGCCTCGCTGCTGCTGCCCGAAGATGTCGAGATCCGTGTACCCGCCAAGTCCACGGCGCGTATCCAGGAAGTTCATCTGCTGGCCATCCATTGCCTTTGTGACCTGATCGATCGTCAACTGTTTGGGAGTGAAGAATGACGCGTTCCCCCCTGATCCTCGCCTGCCTCGCCGTCACCCTGGTTCTGGGTGGCTGCGGTGGCCGTACCATCGGCAAGACCATCGACGACCAGTCCACGCCCTCCAAGGTGCGGGCCAAGATCGAAGCGGCGAACCCTGATCTCAAGACCAATTCGCACATCGTCGTGACCAGCTACAACGGCGTCGTGCTGCTGGCCGGACAGACCCCCAACGACAACCTCAAGGCCCAGGCCGAACAGGCCGCGCGTACCGCACAGGGCGTGAAGAAGGTGCACAACGAACTGCATGTCGGGCAGAACTCCTCGACCCTGGCCCGCATGAACGACAGCACCATCACCACCAAGATCACCACCCAGCTACTGGCCGACAGCCAGATTCCCAGCTCGCAGATCAAAGTCGTGACCGAGAACGGCATCGTCTACCTGCTCGGCCTGGTGACCCGCCAGGAAGCAGCCAAGGCCACCAGCGTGGTCCAGGGCGTCTCCGGCGTACAGCGCATCGTCAAGCTGTTCGAGTACACCAACTGACCGAACTGCGGACACAAAAAAGGCGATCCAACCGGATCGCCTTTTTTATTACTTGACCACCTTGAGGCTGGGGCGCCCGCTGGGTCGCGGCGAGCCTCCGGACGGATCGCCGCCGGAAGGGCCATCATCCTCGGGCCCCAGGTCCTCGTCGTCTACCACCGGCGGCTCCAGATCGAAGACCATGCCCTGCCCGTTCTCCCGCGCATAGATGGCCATGATCGCCGGCGCAGGAATGTAGAGGGTGTGGGCGACGCCCCCAAAACGCCCCTCGAAGCTCACCGCCTCGTTATCCATGTGCAGGTGACGCACGGCACTGGGAGAAACGTTGAGCACGATCTGGCCATCGTTGGCATAACCGGCCGGCACCTGAACACCGGCATGCTCCGCATTGACCAGCAGGTGCGGGGTGCAATTGTTGTCGACTATCCACTCGTAGAGCGCACGGACAAGGTAGGGACGACTGGAGTTCATCAGGTGCTCCTCATCAGCGCATGTCGCGCTCGACGGCTGACAGACTGGCCTGGAAGCCGTCGCGTACGAACAGGCGCTCCATGTAGTCCAGCAGCGGCTTGGCAGGGCGAGGCAACTCGATTCCCAGCACCGGCAGGCGCCAGAGGATCGGCAGCAGACAGCAGTCTACAAGACTGAGGTCTTCGCTCAGGAAAAATGGCTTGTCGGCGAACAGTGGCGATACACCGGTGAGACTCTCGCGCAGCTCCTTGCGAGCGACGGCCTTGGCAGCCTCCTTCACCCGGGAGTCGAGAATCTGGTCCACCAGGCTGCACCAATCACGCTGAACGCGGTGCATGAGGAGACGGGTGTTGCCCCGCGCAACCGGATAGACCGGCATGAGCGGCGGGTGCGGATAGCGTTCCTCGAGGTATTCCATGACCACGGTGGGCTCATAGAGCGCCAGGTCACGATCAACCAGGGTCGGCACACTGCCGTAGGGGTTGACCTCGGCCAGCCTGGGCGGACAGCGCCCCGGCTCGACATCGATGATGTCCGCAGCGACACCCTTCTCGGCGAGCACGATGCGTACACGATGGGAATAGTGGTCTGCGGGGTCGGAGTAACAGGCCAACCTGTTGGTCACGGCCATGGCGCCCTCCTCGCTTGAAGTTATGCAGTAGTAGAAAAACGCGCGCGCCCATTAAGGGCGCGCGAGTATACAACGATGGAGCCAGCTATCAGTGCACGTCTTTCCAGTATTCGCGCTTGAGCAGGTAGGCGAACACGAAGAAGAAGGCCAGGTACAGCAGAACGTAGGTGCCGATGCGCTGCATGTGCAGCTTGTTCGGGTCAGCGGAGTAGGCCAGGAAGGTCACAAGATTCTGCACCTTCTGGTCGAACTCGGCTTCGCTCAGCTTGCCGGTCTTCGGCACGATGGTCAGCTGGTCGCACGCTTCATGGGTGATGGGAGCGCCCGTCAGCGGATCGTACTGCTTCTTGCCTTCCTCGACCGCCTGGACCTGCTTGCAACCCACGACCTGGCGACCCTGCAGGCCGACCAGCACGTTGGGCATGCCGACGTTCGGGAAGATCTTGTTGTTCACGCCCCAGGGACGCGCCGGATCTTCGTAGAAGTTGCGCAGGTAGCTGTACAGCCAATCGGTACCACGAACACGGGCGACCAGGGTCAGGTCCGGCGGCGCGGCGCCGAACCAGGTCTTGGCATCGCTCGGCTTCATGCCGATCTGCATGTGGTCGCCGATCTTGGCACCGGTGAACACCAGGTTTTCCAGCATCAGCTCTTCGGGAATGCCCAGGTCCTTGGCCACGCGCTCATAGCGCTGGAACTTGGCACTGTGGCAGCCCATGCAGTAGTTGGCGAAGGTACGAGCGCCGTCCTGCAGTGCAGCCTTGTCGGTCAGGTCGATATCGACATGATCCAGTTCTACATCATGGCCACCGGCGGCGAAGGTCAAGGCCGGCAGTGCAGCGATAACAAATGCAGCGAATAGCTTTTTCATCAGCCTGTCACCCTTTCCGGAACCGGTTTGGTTTTTTCCATCCTGGTGTAGAAGGGCATCAGGATGAAGTACGCGAAGTACAGGATGGTGCACACCTGCGACAGCAGCGTACGGCCCGGGGTCGGCGCAAGAACACCCAGCACGCCGAGGATGACGAAGGACACGCAGAAGACCAGCAGCCAGATCTTGCTCAGCCAGCCCTTGTAGCGCATCGACTTGACGGGGCTGCGATCCAGCCACGGCAGGACGAAGAGCACAGCAATGGCAGCGCCCATGGCGATGACGCCCATCAGCTTGTCCGGAACCGCGCGGAGAATCGCGTAGAACGGGGTGAAGTACCACACCGGCGCGATGTGCTCAGGGGTCTTGAACGGGTTCGCCTGTTCGAAGTTCGGCTTCTCGAGGAAGTAGCCGCCCATCTCCGGGAAGAAGAACACCACGAAGCAGAACACGAAGAGGAAGACCACCACACCGACGATGTCTTTCACGGTGTAGTAGGGGTGGAAGGCGATGCCGTCGAGCGGAATGCCGTTCTCGTCCTTCTTCTTCTTGATGTCCACGCCATCGGGGTTGTTCGAACCCACTTCGTGCAGGGCAAGGATGTGCAGCACGACCAGGCCGAGGATCACGATCGGCAGGGCGATCACGTGCAGCGCGAAGAAGCGGTTCAGGGTGATGCCGGAGATCAGGTAGTCACCGCGGATCCACTGGGTCAGGTCACCACCGATGACGGGGATGGCACCGAACAGCGAGATGATCACCTGGGCACCCCAGTAGGACATCTGGCCCCAGGGCAGCAGGTAGCCCATGAAGGCCTCGGCCATCAGGGCGAGGTAGATCAGCATGCCGAAGATCCAAACCAGCTCACGCGGCTTCTGGTAGGAGCCGTAGAGCAGGCCGCGGAACATGTGCATGTAGACCACGATGAAGAACGCCGAGGCGCCGGTGGAGTGCAGGTAGCGAATGATCGCCCCGTACTCGACGTCGCGCATGATGTACTCGACGGAGGCGAAGGCTTCTTCCGCGGACGGCGTGAAGCTCATGGTCAGCCAGATGCCGGTGAGGATCTGGTTCACCAGGACCAGCAGGGCCAGGGAGCCGAAGAAATAGAAGAAGTTGAAGTTCTTCGGAGCGTAGTACTTGCTCAGATGGTCTTCCCACATCTTGGTCGCGGGGAAGCGCGCATCGATCCATTCCATGAATTTGCTCATTAGGCCTTCTCCTGGTCCACACCGATGACGATGACATCATCCGACTCGTAGGAGTGGGGCGGCACCGGCAGGTTCAAGGGAGCGGGCTGCGCCTTGTAGACACGGCCAGCGAGGTCGTAGCGCGAACCGTGGCAGGGGCAGAAATAGCCACCCACCCACTCGGCGCCCAGGTCGGCAGGCGCAACTTCCGGACGGAAGGAGGGCGAGCAGCCGAGGTGGGTGCAGAGACCGACCAGAACCAGGATCTCCGGCTTGATCGAGCGGTTATGCGGATCGACATAGGTCGGCTGCACGGATGCTTCGGACTTCGGGTCAGCCATGCGCTCGTCGATCTTGCCCAGGTTGCCGAGGATCTCCTCGGTACGGCGAACGATGAATACCGGCTGACCGCGCCATTCAGCAATCATCTGCTGACCTGCTTCGATCTTGCTGATATTCACCTTCACCGGTGCCCCTGCGGCCTTGGCCTTCGCACTGGGCTGCCATGACCCCACGAACGGGATCGCAGCACCCACCGCTCCTGCAGCACCCACCACGGATGTGGCTGCTACGAGGAAGCGACGCCGGCCTGCATTCACGCCGTCATTGCTCATTCAGTCGTCTCCCATCAGCTTTTGTGGCCTGTTGTTCAGGCCTCTACTAAGTAAAAATCGAGCCGCGCAAAAAATTCGCCAAATGGTAAAGAAAACCCCCTCTCCTGACAAGGTAATAGCCGGATACAAAACTGCTGAAAGCCTTGAGAGATAAGGGTTACGCGCGTGCGACAAGCTGTCGCAGGGCGTTTTCGCGGGCATAAAAAAACGCCCAGATCCACAAGGGCCTGGGCGTTTTTCGAAGCGTCGTATTAACGCTTGGAGTACTGCGGACGCTTACGCGCTTTACGCAGACCGACCTTCTTACGCTCGACTTCGCGGGCATCGCGAGTCACGTAGCCGGCCTTGCGCAGCGGGCTGCGCAGGGCTTCGTCGTAGCTGATCAGGGCACGGGTGATACCGTGACGGATCGCACCGGCCTGACCGCTGACACCACCACCGAGCACGGTGACGTAGATGTCGAACTTCTCGACGGTCTCGGTCAGCTCCAGCGGCTGACGCACGACCATGCGAGCGGTTTCGCGGCCGAAGAACTGATCCAGGCTGCGGTTGTTGATGGAAATCTTGCCAGTACCCGGACGCAGGAATACGCGTGCGGTTGCAGTCTTACGACGGCCAGTGCCGTAGTTTTGAGTCGCCGACATAATGAACTATCCCGTTAAATCTTCAGTTCTTGGGGCTGCTGAGCGGTGTGCGGGTGAGCAGAACCCTTGTACACCTTCAGCTTGCGATACATGTCGCGACCCAGCGGGTTCTTCGGCAGCATGCCTTTGACCGCGGTCTCGATCACGCGCTCAGGGGCCTTGGCAATCAGCTTCTCGAAGTTGATTTCCTTGATGCCGCCCGGGAAGCCGGAGTGCGAGTAGTACATTTTGTCGGTAGTCTTGGCACCGGTCACACGTACCTGCTCGGCGTTGATCACGACGATGTAGTCGCCGGTGTCAACGTGCGGGGTGTATTCCGGCTTGTGCTTGCCGCGCAGGCGGCTAGCAATTTCGGTGGCCAGACGACCCAGGGTCTGACCGGCAGCGTCGACGACATACCAGTCGCGCTTAACAGTTTCCGGTTTTGCAGTAAAAGTCTTCATTCGCTATAGCCTCAGGGGCCGCCCTGAAAATAAGACGGCGGATCTTACTGAATAGTGCTCGCCCTGGCAACACAGGGCAGCCGGAAACAGACGCTATCGGGGGCTCGGGTCAGCGCGTCCGCACACGGCATGGGGGTTTCGGCGGGCTAGGCATCCCCACCTTCCTTCTTCGCGAGCTAGGCATCCCCGCAAAGAAAGCCGCGGAATTATGCCGATTGCGTGGAAAATTTCAACCTGATTTGATAGCTATCTTTGCCACCAGAGGAGCGCTGCATGGAATTCCGCCAACTCGGCAACACCGATATCAAGGTCAGCAGCCTGTGCCTGGGCACCATGACCTGGGGCGAACAGAACACCGAGGCAGAAGCATTCTCGCAGATCGAGCGTGCCAAATCCTACGGCATCAACTTCCTGGACACCGCCGAGATGTACCCGGTCCCGCCCCGCGCGGAAACCGACGCTGCGACCGAAACCATCATCGGCAACTGGTTCGCCAGGAACAGGGACCGCGCCGACTGGGTGCTCGCCAGCAAGGTGGCCGGGCCGGGCAACGGCATCACCCATATCCGCGACGGCAACCTCAAGCACAACCGCCAGCACATCACCGCGGCACTGGATGCCAGCCTCAAGCGCCTGCAGACCGACTGGATCGACCTCTACCAGTTGCACTGGCCAGAGCGCAGCACCAACTTCTTCGGCCAGCTGGGCTACCAGCACCGCGACGAAGACTTCACCCCGCTCCAGGAAACCCTCGAAGTCCTCGCCGAACAGGTGAAGGCCGGCAAGATCCGCCATGTCGGCCTGTCCAACGAAACGCCCTGGGGCACGATGAAGTTCCTGCAACTGGCCGATCAGCTTGGCCTGCCCCGCGCCGCCTCCATCCAGAACCCCTACAACCTGCTCAACCGCAGTTTCGAAGTGGGCCTGGCGGAAGTGGCGATCCGCGAGCGCTGCGGCCTGCTGGCCTATTCACCGCTGGCGTTCGGCATGCTCTCCGGCAAGTACGAGAACGGCGCGCGCCCGGCCAACGCCCGCATCAGCCTGTTCAGCCGCTTCGCCCGCTACACCAACCCGCAGGCCCAGGCCGCCTGCTCGCGCTACGTGGCGCTGGCCCGTGGACATGGCCTGGACCCTGCACAGATGGCCCTGGCCTTCGTCACCGCGCAGCCTTTCGTCACCAGCAACATCATTGGCGCCACCACCCTGGAGCAACTGGAGAGCAACCTCGCCAGCAGCCAGCTGACGCTGCCAGGTGCGGTACTTGAAGGCATCGCCGAGATCCATCGGAGCCAGCCCAACCCCGCCCCCTGACCTAGTCGAACAGACCCGGCGCGACATCCCGTGCAATCGGCATGTCGCCCCGCCGGGAGGCCAGCCGATCCGCCAGCCGGGTCGGCTCAGGCAGCCGATAGCCGCAGCAACTGCGCAGCACCAGCTCCAGTGCGCTGCGCATGGATACACGATGCCCCGGCGAAACCACCAGCGGCGCGACCCGATCGCGACTGCGCAGCATCCAGCCGATCTGCTCGCCGTCGTGCTCCAGCGGCACATGATCGCCACGCATGAGTCCCGGCTCCTCGTGATGCCCCACCAGCACCTTCTTCGCGACCCCGATGGTCGGCAGCCCGGTGACCACGCCCAGGTGCGAAGCGATGCCGAGTCGGCGCGGATGGGCGATGCCCTGCCCGTCGCAGAACACCAGGTCCGGCCGCTGCGGCAGCCCGGCCAGCGCCTCCAGCAGAGCAGGCAGCTCACGGAAGGACAACAGCCCCGGCACGTAGGGCATGGACGTCGGCACCCGCGCCACCACCTGGCCCAGCAGGCGGTAGCCATCGGCATCCAGCAACACGGCGGCGGCCCGGGTGATCTGGCCACCCTCCTCGAAGCCGACATCGAAGCCCGCCACCACCTTCAGCGGCGAGAAATCGTCGACCAGCAGCACCCGCGCTGCCAGATCGCCCTGCAGGCGCTTGGCGTGGCGGACGCTGCCGTCCCAGTCATCGAAGGGGGAAGAACTCATGGGCAGGCTCCGAAAGAACGACATAAGGTAGACCCGGAGCCCGCAGGAAGGGTCCGCCGCGTAGCCCGGCGGCGGACCAGGGGACTTACAGCGAGCGCGCGATGATCTCTTTCATGATCTCGTTGGTGCCCGCATAGATGCGCTGCACACGGGCATCGGCCCAGGCGCGCGCCACTGGGTACTCCCACATGAAGCCGTAACCGCCGTGCAGCTGGACGCATTCGTCCAGCACCTTGCATTGCAGGTCGGTGCCCCAGTACTTGAGCATCGCCGCAGTGGGCACATCCAGCTTGCGCTGCAGGTGCAGCTCCAGGCAGCGGTCGACGAACACGCGGCCTACCTGGATCTCGGTCGCCATCTCCGCGAGCTTGAAGCGGGTGTTCTGGAACTCGGCGATGGCCTTGCCGAAGGCCTTGCGATCGCGGGTGTAGTCGAGGGTCCACTTCAGCGCCGCCTCGGCCGAGGCCAGCGCGCCGATACCGACGGTCAGGCGCTCCTGGGGCAGTTCCTGCATCAGGTAGGCGAAGCCCATGCCGGCCTGGCCCAGCAGGTTCTCCTTGGGTACGCGCACGTCCTGGAAGAACAGCTCGGAAGTGTCCTGGGCCTTCATGCCCACCTTCTCCAGGCGCTTGCCCTTGGAGAAGCCCGGCGTGCCCGCCTCAACCAGGAACAGGCTGGTGCCCTTCGCGCCGGCCTTGGGATCGGTCTTGGCGACCACGATCACCAGGTCGGCCAGGTAGCCATTGGTGATGAAGGTCTTGGAGCCGTTGATCACGTATTCGTCGCCGTCCAGCACCGCAGTTGTCTTCACGCCCTGCAGGTCCGAGCCCGCGCCAGGCTCGGTCATGGCGATGGCGGTGACCAGCTCGCCGGTCACCATGCGCGGCAGGTACTTCTGCTTCAGCGCCTCGGAGCCGTAGTGGAGGACATAGGGTGCGACGATGTCCGAATGCAGCGAGAAGCCGATACCGGTCAGACCCAAGCGACCGATCTCCTCGATCACCACCGTGCTGTAGAGGAAGTCGGCGCCCATGCCGCCGTACTCCTCGGGGATGTGCGAGCAGAGCATCCCGGCCTCCCCCGCCTTGTTCCACAACGCGCGGTCGATGTAACCGTCCTTCTCCCACTGGTGATGGAAGGGCACCGCCTCCTGTTCGAGGAACTTGCGCACGCTGTCGCGGAAGAGTTCGTGATCGGAGCTGAACAGGGTTCTGGGGATCATGCGGTCACCTTGGCGGATGCGTCTGGGTTCGAAGTTGGAAGGCCAGAGACTGTAGGACAGTCGCACCAGACGCACACTGGACAGTTGCGACAAAAAATAAGACGATCCAGCCGGCTAATGACCGCTTTCCCCTTATAAGAACAAGACCATGACCAACCAGCAGTCCCCCATCCTAAGGCGGGTGAGCATCCTCGCCACCGAAGGTGTCTTCGCTTCCACCCTGATGCAGGCCAAGGATTTCTTCCACATGGCCAGCCTCCGCTACAGCAAGCTCCAGGGCCTCGGCCTCAAGCCCGCGTTCGAGATCCACCTGGTCAGCCCGGACGGCCTGCCCGTGCGCAGCTTCAGCGACGTGATCATGCCGGTCGACGGTGCGCTGGACGAGGCCGACATCATCATCCTTCCAGCCTTCTGGGACGACTTCGACGCCCTCTGCGAGCGCCACCCGCAGGTCCTGCAATGGCTGCGCGAGCGCCATGCCGCCGGCAGTTCCATCTGCGGCGAGGCCACCGGCGTGTTCTGGATGGCCCAGGCCGGGCTGCTCGATGGCAAGGAAGCGACCACCTACTGGCGCTTCTTCCGCGAGTTCGGCGAACGCTTCCCCAAGGTGCTGCTCAACCAGGAAAAGCACCTGTCGGATGCCGACAACCTCTACTGCGCCGGCGGCGTCACCTCCGCCTGCGACCTGTACATCTACCTGATCGAACGCTTCTGCGGCGCCAGCATCGCCCAGGCCGTCTCCCGCGACATCCTCTACGAAGTGCAGCGCAGCTACGCCCCCGGGCGCATCGGCTTCGGCGGGCAGAAGCTGCACCAGGACGTGACCATCCTGCAGATCCAGCACTGGCTCGAGGAGCACTTCGCCGACAAGTTCCGCTTCGAGGACGTCGCCCGCGACCACGGCATGAGCATCCGCAACTTCATGCGGCGCTTCCAGGCCGCCACCGGCGACAAACCCCTGCACTACCTGCAACGGTTACGCATCGAAACAGCCAAGGGCCTCCTTTCGGCGACCCGCAAGAGCATCAAGACCATCAGCTACGAAGTGGGTTACGACGACGCCAGCTTCTTCGCCCGACTGTTTCGCCAGCACACCAATCTCTCCCCCAACCAGTACCGCAGGCAGTTCCAGCACAAGGGCGACTGAGGCGGCCATCCCAAGGATGGGTTGGCCGGTGGCGGCAGCGAATTATGATCCGGGCATGGTCCCCAGAGGGGTGTCCGAACCTTTTCCGTCAGCGGTACGGCGGATGAAGAACAACAATAAAAGGTACTCAACCATGCGCCGTTACCTGCTTGCCCTGCTGGCTGCCGCCAGCTTCACAGCCGTCGCAGACGACTGGAAACCCTTCCCCTACGACCAGGCCGCCTACGACTACTCCGGCGACAAGCTGCGCCAGGCCTGGCCCCAGCTGACCCGTGGCTTCGGCCCTGACTACCCCTTCCCGGATGCCGACTGGGTGGTGACCATGGCCACCCAGAACCCCAAGGCGCTGGAAATGACCGTGACCGGCAACACCGGCTTCACCGGCAAGCCCGAGGAAGCCGAGGCCTATGCCGCCAGGCTGCAGGATGTGTGGCGCCTGATGTTCAAGGGCGATTTCGCCGAAGCCAAGAAGCAGGGCCTGGCGCTGGGCGTCGGCGGCCAGGTACCGGCGATGTTCGCGCAGGTGATCTACGCGATGTTCCTCGCCCCCAACCAGGAGGAGAAGCACCGCCTGCTGGAGGAAGTGATCAAGTACACCGACGAGGCCGGCGAACTGGTACAGGCCGATACCGTGGCCCAGTTCGGCCGCGTCTACGCCAAGGCCCGCCTGGGTGAAGAGCTGTCGGTACCGGTGGTACTCAAGCGCGGCTACACCAGCCAGATCCCCGAGGAACTGGACGCCCTGCTGCAGAAGCAGCCGCGCCAGCCCTTCGCCCTCGCGCTCTACGGCGGCTACGAAGCCGGCGTGATCCGCAAGGTCGGCAAACTGGTCGGGAAAATGACCTATGGGGTCAGCTCGGACAAGATGGAGCAGTACTTCACCCGCTCCTTCAGCGCCAGGGATGACCTGCCGATCGGCCACTACGAGTACGCCAATGCACTCGTCTACGTCTACGGCGACGACGAAGAGCAGAAGGTCATGGAGCACCTGAAGAAAGCCGTGGCGATCAAGCCGATCAACGCCATGGAAGCCCTGGAAGTGGCCCATGCACAGCAACTGCTGAAGCAGTTTGAGAAGGAAGTGGCGCAGCGCTAAAGCAGCAAGCTGCAAGCTGCAAGCTGCAAGACAGGGTGCGGACCGGTTGAATCGGTCCGCACTTTTTCTTGAGGCTTGAAACTTGCGGCTTGCCGCTTATGCCCTCAAGGCTTATGCGGCCGCGAGAGGAATTCGTGGGACTGCATCTCCAGCAATCGGCTGAGGGTGCGCTGGAACTCGAAGGTCAGGCGACCACCGGTGTACAGGTCCTTCAGCTCCACTTCGGCGGAGATGATGAGCTTGACGTTGCGGTCGTAGAATTCATCCACCAGGTTGATGAAGCGCCTCGCCATGTCGTCCTTGGCCACGCCCATCTGCTCGACGTTGGCCAGGATCACCGCGTGGAAGATCTTGCCCAGCTCGATGTAGTCGTTCTGGCTGCGCGGGCCATCGCAAAGCTCGCGGAACTCGAACCAGGCGACGTCCTCGCACACGCGGATCGCACGGATCTCGCGGTTCTCGATCATCAGCGCCTCGTTCTCCTGGGCCTGGGTGCAGTCGGGCAGCAGGCTCCTAAAGCTCTTCTTCAGGCTGGCCTCGGCCTCGTCGCCCAGAGGCCAGTGGAACAGTTCGGCCTGCTCGAGGGCGCGCAACCGGTAGTCCACGCCACTGTCGACGTTGACGATGTCGGTGTGCTGCTTGAGCAAGGCGATGGCCGGCAGGAAGCGAGCGCGCTGCAGGCCGTCCTTGTACAGGCCATCCGGGACGATGTTGGAGGTCGCCACCAGGCTCACGCCGTTCTTGAACAGCTCATCCAGCAAGGTGGCGAGGATCATCGCGTCGGTGATGTCGGAGACGAAGAACTCGTCGAAGCAGATCACCCGGGCCTCGTCGGCGAAGCGCTTGCCGATGATGGTCAGCGGGTTCTTCTCGCCCTTGAGAGTACGCATCTCTTCGTGCACGCGCTTCATGAAGCGGTGGAAGTGGGTGCGCATCTTCTCCTTGAACGGCAGGGCATCGAAGAAGGTGTCGACC
The DNA here is from genome assembly GCF_037153275.1 of Pseudomonas sp. USHLN015. Classification (NCBI taxonomy): domain Bacteria; kingdom Pseudomonadati; phylum Pseudomonadota; class Gammaproteobacteria; order Pseudomonadales; family Pseudomonadaceae; genus Pseudomonas; species Pseudomonas sp. USHLN015. The sequence goes on along the minus strand of NZ_JBBCKP010000003.1, from coordinate 530,947 downwards.
AGGTAGGTCTTGCCGCGCCCTACGCCGCCCCAGAAGTACAGGCCCTTGACCGGCCCCTGGCGCTTCTTGGCGAACAGGCTGCCAAACAGGCCGGGCTTGCTCTGGCTGTCGGCGATCAGGTCGTCGTACAGGCGCTGCAGATGGCGGACGGCAGTTTCCTGCGCGGCGTCGTGGAAGAAGTCCGGCCGCTTGAGATCGGCCTGGTAACGCTCGAGGGGGGTCATGATCGGTAGCAAGGCAACGAAAAACGGGGTCGTCACTTTAGCGACGGCCCCGTTTCTTGGCAATCGGCCAGCTACGCCGGCCGTAAGAAAGCGCCTTACTCCTGGGGAGCAAGGGCCTCACGCAAACGCTGCACGGCGGCGTCACGGGCATCGGAATCAGCGAACTCGCCGCCCTGCCCCACAACCTCGCCATCGAGCCACAGGCCGTAGCTGGAGCCTTCGGCGCGGATATCCAGGACGCTGCCGTCCTGCAGGCGCTTGGTCACCAGGCCCGAGGACTTGCCATCGGCGAAGGTCCGGGACAGCAGCAACTGCTCGCCATCGGCAGCCAGCAGGCGGAAGCGGAAGCTGCCGTCGTCTTCGCGGAAGCTCACGAAGCGCGCACTCTTGGCCGCTTTCTTCTTGCCGGCATCGGCGCTCTGCACGTTGCTGCGGAAGGAGCGCAAACCGACCGCCTCGCGCAGCTCGTTGAGGAAGGGCGTCGCGGTCTTGCGGGCCTTGGCTGCACCGGCAAGGAGGATGTCTTCCAGATCGGCCGGGCGCTCGATAAGCGCGTGATAACGCTCGCGGGCTTCACCCAGCTCGTTGTCCAGCAGCTGGAACAGACGCTGCTTGGCTTCGCCCCAGGCCAGGCCATCGAGCAGCTCGGCACGGAAGGCCGCCAGCTGGGCCGGCGTGGAGAAGGCCTGGTAGAGGGTGTACAGGTGGGAGCTGTCCGGGTCCTTTGGCTCGCCGGGGGCGCGCGAGTCGGTGACGATGCGGGCGATGGCGTCCTTCAGCTGCTTGGCGCTGCCGAACAGCGGGATGGTGTTGTCGTAGCTCTTGGACATCTTGCGACCGTCCAGGCCCGGCAGGGTCGCCACCTCTTCCTCGATCACCGCCTCCGGCAGGGTGAAGAGCTCGCGCCCGGCGCCGAACAGGTGGTTGAAGCGCTGGCCGATGTCGCGGGCCATTTCCACGTGCTGGATCTGGTCACGGCCGACCGGCACCTTGTGGGCGTTGAACATGAGGATGTCCGCCGCCATCAGCACCGGGTAGCTGTACAGGCCCATGGTGACACCGGCATCCGGGTCCTCGCCGTTCTCCACGTTCTTGTCCACCGACGCCTTGTAGGCGTGTGCGCGGTTGAGCAGGCCCTTGGCCGCGACGCAGGTGAGCAGCCAGGTGAGCTCGGGGATCTCGGGAATGTCCGACTGGCGGTAGAAGGTCGCCTTGTCGGTGTCCAGGCCGCAGGCCAGCCAGGTGGCGGCGATCTCCAGGCGCGAGCGCTGGATACGCGCCGGGTCGTCGCACTTGATCAGCGCGTGGTAGTCGGCCAGGAAGTAGAAGGAATCGACGTCGGCATCACGGCTGGCGACGATGGCAGGACGGATGGCGCCGGCGTAGTTGCCGAGGTGCGGGGTACCGGTGGTGGTGATGCCGGTGAGGATACGAGTGGTCATGGGGGATCGCTTGTCGGACGGCTGTCGGGGTCAGAGGCGCGGCAGGACCAGATCCTTCAGATCGGTCAGCTTGCCATGAAAGAAGTGCCCGCATTCTGCCACTTTCAGCAGCTCATGGGAGCGTTGCAGGGATGCAGACCAGTCATACACCGCCTGCGGCTCGACGACCTCGTCGGTGTCCGGCTGGATCACCGTCAGCTCGCCATGCGCGGGCAGCGGCGTCTCGACGGTCAGGCGCTTCACCGCTGGCGCCACCATGAACAACCGGGGCACGTCGATGCCCTGCCGTTCCAGGCGGCCGGCCAGGCTCGCCGCGACGAAACCGCCGAAGGAAAAACCGAACAGCGTCAGCGCCAGTTCCGGACGCTGGGCGCGGAACCAGTGGGCGGCCGCTTCGGCGTCATCCACCTCACCGGTGTTCATGTCATGGCTGCCGGCGCTGGCGCCGACGCCGCGGTAATTGAAGCGCAGGGTGCTGTAGCCGGCATCGCGGGCGGTGCGCTGCAGGGTGGAGACGACCTTGTTGAGCATGGTCCCGCCCTGGATCGGGTTCGGGTGGCAGATCAGCGCCAGCCCCTTGGCATCGGGCAGGTCGAGATGAAGCGCTTCCAGCTGGCCACTTGGCCCCTGGAGCAGAATGGGATTTTCACGATTGGACAACGGGAACTCCGTGACCCCGGACCGGGTCGACTCGTCTTGGTTAAGCACCACAGGGCTTGCGTCGCGGTATACAGCGCGGATTCGAGCCGTTAACGTAATGCAAAGCTGCTTATAGAGGAAGGACTCGTGGAACAGTCGCTCACGGCCTGGTTGTTGCCAGCACTCGCTCTGCTCGCCGGTATCGGCATCGGTTTTCTGGTCGCCCGACTGCTGCCCGGCACCGCGCCGAACCGCACGCAGCGGCAACTGGATGACCTGCAGGCACGCTTCGATACCTATCAGAGTGAAGTGGTCACCCACTTCAACACCACCGCCAGCCTGGTGAAGAAACTCACCCAGAGCTACCAGGAAGTGCAGGAACACCTGTCCGATGGCGCCAGCCGCCTGGCCCTGGACGAACTGACCCGCCAGCGCCTGCTCGCCGCCCTGCACACGGACGACGCCCCCGGCCCGCGCGAACGCCTGACCCCGCCGCGCAGCCACGAGGCGCCCAAGGACTACGCGCCCAAGTCGCCGGATGGCCCGGGCACCCTGGATGAGAACTTCGGCCTCAAGGGCAAGTACTGATCCCTGGATGCGTCGAAAGAAGCCCCGCCCCGGCGGGGCTTCTTCATTTCAGCACCAGCCCGTTTCCCCGGACTGAAGTCCGGGCACATCCGAGCCACCTGGGCGGAAATTGCGGCCCTGGATGGCGCAAAGAAAAAGCCCCGCATCAGCGGGGCTTTCTCATTGCGGTGCGATCAGATCGCGCCGCGACTGCGCAGCAGGTCGAGTACCGCCTTGACGCCCTCTTCCACCGACTGGCTCTGGGTATCGATCACCAGGTCGGCATTCAGCGGCACGTCGTAGGGGAAGGACTCGCCCGGGATGTTGTCCTGGTCGGCCGCGTAGAGCCCTTGCGGGTCACGCTCGCGGCAGACCTGCGGGGAGGCCTGGACGTATACGGTGATCAGGCGATCGCTGCCGATCAGCACCTTGGCCTGTTCACGTCCCTCGGCGTCCGGCGCGACGAAGGCGGCCAGGGTCAGCAGGCCGGCTTCGTTGAACTGGCGCGCCACATGGGCGGCACGGCGCCAATTCTCGGTGCGCCCGGCGCGATCCTGCGGCAGGCCCTTGTTCAGGTCGTGACGCAGGTTCTGGCCATCGAGGACGTAGACCGCGCGGCCCATGTCGAACAGCTTGCGCTCGACGGCATAGGCCAGGGTGCTCTTGCCGGCGCCGGAGAGGCCGCTGAACAGCACGGTGGCCGGTTTCTGGCCGAAGCGCGCGGCACGCTCCTCGGTGGAAACGTGGGCAGACTCGCCATGAATGCCCTGGCCACCGGCAGCAACCGGCGCGGCGATGATCATGCCGGCGCCGACGGTGCCGTTGGTGAGGCGGTCGATGACGATGAAAGCGCCGGTGGTGCGATTGCGCTCATAGCCGTCGAGGGCGATGGGCGCATCCAGGCTGACCTTGACCTTGGCGATCTCGTTCAGTTGCAGGTCACTGGCGGCCCCCTCTTCCAGGGTGTTCACGTCCACCTTGTGGGTGATGCTGGCGATGGAGCCCGGCACATAGCTGGTGGCGCGCTTGATGTCGTATTTCTTGCCCGGGAGCATCGGTTCCTCGGACATCCACACCAACATGGCCTCGAAGCCGTCGGTGACCTGCGGACGGTTGTCGGCATGCACCAGCATGTCGCCACGGGATACGTCGATCTCGTCTTCCAGGGTCAGCGTGATGGCCTGGCCGGGGCCGGCCTGCTCCAGCTCGCCTTCGAAGGTGACGATGGACTTGATCTTGCTGCCCTTGCCCGAGGGCAGCACGACGACCTCGTCGCCCTTGTGCACGATGCCGCTGGCCAGGGTGCCGGCGAAGCCGCGGAAGTTCAGGTTGGGGCGGTTGACGTACTGCACCGGGAAGCGCATGTCGTCGAAGTTGCGATCACCGGAAACCTCGACGGTCTCGAGGATTTCCATCAGCGACTGGCCGGTGTACCAGGGCGAACGCTCGCTCTTGTTCACCACGTTGTCGCCCTTCAGCGCCGACATCGGCACGAAGTGGATGGAGGTCGGGTTGAGCTTGATGCGCTCGGCGAACTGCAGGTAGTCGGCCTTGATCGACTCGAACACGCCCTGATCGAAATCCTTCAGGTCCATCTTGTTGATGGCGACGACGATGTGCTTGATGCCCAGCAAGGACGCGATATAGCTGTGGCGGCGGGTCTGGGTCTGCACGCCGTAGCGGGCATCGACCAGGATGATCGCCAGGTCGCAGGTGGACGCGCCGGTGGCCATGTTGCGCGTGTACTGCTCATGGCCGGGGGTGTCGGCGATGATGAACTTGCGCTTGGCGGTGGAGAAGTAGCGGTAGGCGACATCGATGGTGATGCCCTGCTCGCGCTCGGCCTGCAGGCCATCCACCAGCAGCGCCAGGTCCACTTCGTCACCCGTGGTGCCGACCTTCTTGGAATCGCGGGTGATGGCTTCCAGATGGTCTTCGTAGATCATCTTGGAGTCGTGCAGCAGGCGCCCGATCAGGGTGCTCTTGCCGTCGTCGACGTTGCCGCAGGTGAGGAAGCGCAGGAGTTCCTTGCGCTCGTGCTGGGCCAGGTACGCGAGGATGTCCTGGCTGATCAGATCGGATTGATGGCTCATTTCACTCAAGCTCCAAGCTGCAAGCCTCAAGCGGCAAGCTCGTCGGCGTCCAGCTAGACAGAAATTTTGTTGATCAACCCCGTGAGCATTCTCGACAGCTCGCGGGTTTCGACTACCCAATCAGCGGCAAGCGATTCCGCTATGTACCCGATTTCAGCTCCGATCATCAGCTGGGTTCGCAGCTCACCGCAGGATGCCTTGGCTATCCACAGATACCGGCATTTCTCCTTGGCGCTTCCGCGTTCCATACCCTCGGCGATATTGCTGGGTACGGACAGCGCCGAACGGGTTACCTGATCCTTGAACCCGGCATCGCGGCACTCCGCGAACGCCCTGTAGATGCTTACCGTGAGCTGCTTGGATCTTCGCCAGACATCGAGTCGCTCGAAATCCATTCGAACTCCAATCTTCCCTGCTTGAAGCTTGTCGCTTGCTGCTTGCAACCGCTTTCTAGAAATACCCCTGCCGCTTTTTCTCTTCCATCGAACCGGCGCCGTCATGGTCGATGACGCGGCCCTGGCGTTCGGAAGTCCGGGTCAGGAGCATTTCCTGGATGATGTCGGTGAGGCTGGTGGCCTCCGACTCGACCGCACCGGTCAGCGGGTAGCAGCCCAGGGTGCGGAAACGCACCATGCGCTTCTCGATGCGTGCCTTCTCTTCGTCCGAGAGGTGCTCGAGGATGCGGTCGTCGTCGATCATGATCAGCGTGCCGTTCTTCTCGATGACTTCGCGCTCGGCGGCGAAGTACAGCGGCACGATCGGGATCTGCTCCAGGTAGATGTATTGCCAGATGTCCAGCTCGGTCCAGTTGGAGAGCGGGAACACGCGGATCGACTCGCCCTTCTTGACCTTGCCGTTGTAGACGCTCCACAGCTCGGGGCGCTGGTTCTTCGGGTCCCAGCGGTGCTTGCTGTCGCGGAAGGAGTACACGCGCTCCTTGGCGCGGGATTTCTCCTCGTCGCGGCGGGCGCCACCGAAGGCCGCATCGAAGCCGTACTTGTCCAGGGCCTGCTTGAGGCCCTCGGTCTTCATGATGTCGGTGTGTTTGGCACTGCCGTGGGTGAAGGGGTTGATGCCCTGTGCCTTGCCCTCGGGGTTCACGTGGGTGATCAGCTCGAGGCCCAGGTCGGCGACCATCTTGTCGCGGAACCGGTACATCTCCTGGAACTTCCACTGGGTATCGACGTGCATCACCGGGAACGGCAGCTTGCCCGGGAAGAAGGCCTTGCGCGCCAGGTGCAGCATGACGGCGGAGTCCTTGCCGATGGAGTACAGCATCACCGGGTTATCGAATTCGGCGGCCACCTCACGAATGATGTGGATACTTTCCGCCTCCAGCTGTTTCAGGTGCGTCAGTTTGTCGAGCATGGCTACTCACGGATTTCTTATCTGATACGACGGCCTGCGGGCCGTGGACGAGGGCGCACTCTAGCACAGCGCCTTCTTCTATTCAGGGGCCCGCTTAGAACGAAACGATCTAGCTTTATACCTGCCGGAATGGGCGTTCCGGGGCGGCTTTCTAGATGGGATTGGGGCAATCGATGAACAGGTGTTCGATGGCGAAACGCCGCGCCAGGTAGTCCCCCAGCGCCTGCACGCCATAGCGCTCGGTGGCGTGGTGGCCGGCGGCGATGAAGCTGATGCCGTTTTCCCGCGCACTGTGGAAGGTCTGCTCCGAAGCCTCGCCGGTCAGGTAGAGATCGACGCCGGCGGCGATGGCCGTGTCGATGTAGCCCTGGCCGCCGCCGGTGCACCAGCCGATGCGGCGGATCATCTCCGGGCCCTCCACCAGCAGCGGTTCGCGACCGAGCACATCCTGCACGCGGCGGGCGAAGTCGCGTGCGGTGAGGGGCTCGGCCAGGGAGCCGACGAGGCCGACGGTGCGAGGGTTGTCCGACTCCAGCGGACCTTCGACGACGATGTCCAGCTGGCGGGCGAGCTGCACGTTGTTGCCCACTTCCGGGTGCACGTCCAACGGCAGGTGGTAGGCCAGCAGGCTGATGTCGTTGGCCAGAAGGGTCTTCAGGCGCCGCTGCTTGATGCCGACTACGCAGGGGTTCTCCCCCTTCCAGAAATAGCCATGGTGCACCAGCACCACATCGGCCTCGGCTTCCACCGCCGCATCCAGCAATGCCTGGCTCGCGGTCACCCCGCTGACGATGCGTCGAACCTGCGGCCGCCCCTCGACCTGGAGGCCGTTTGGGCAGTAGTCCGAGATCCGCGAAGCCCCGAGAAAACGCTCCGCTTCCTCCACCAGGGTGGTCAGTGCAATGGCCATCTGCCTCTCCTCACAAGCTGTTGCGAGCGGCTATTTTATTGGCGGCCGCCCCGTATAATGGCGCCACCTTAAGGGGCACCCTCGCCCCTCGCAACCCTCAGGATTCCCCTCGATGCTCAAGGCCCTGCGTTTCTTCGGCTGGCCCCTGCTTGTCGGCGTACTCGTAGCACTGCTGATCATCCAGCAATACCCCGAGCTGGTGGGCCTGCCCCGCCAACAGGTGCACCTGCAGGAAGCGCCCAAGTACAGTTTCTCGCGCCAGGGGCCGGAGTCCTACGCGGAGGCGGTCAACAGCGCCTCCCCCGCCGTGGTCAACCTCTACACCACCAAGGTGGTGAGCAAGCCGGCCCATCCGCTGTTCGAGGACCCGCAGTTCCGCCGCTTCTTCGGTGACAACCTGCCCCGCCAGCGGCGCATGGAATCCAGCCTGGGCTCGGCGGTGATCATGAGTCCCGAGGGCTACCTGCTGACCAACAACCACGTCACCGCCGGTGCCGACCAGATCGTGGTCGCCCTCAAGGACGGCCGCGAGACCCTCGCCCGCCTGGTGGGCAGCGACCCCGAGACCGACCTCGCGGTGCTCAAGATCGACCTCGACAACCTGCCCGCCATCACCCTCGGGCGCTCCGACAACATCCGCATCGGCGACGTCGCCCTGGCCATCGGCAACCCCTTCGGCTTTGGCCAGACCGTGACCATGGGCATCATCAGCGCCACCGGCCGCAACCAGCTCGGCCTCAATACCTACGAGGACTTCATCCAGACCGACGCCGCCATCAACCCGGGCAACTCCGGCGGCGCGCTGGTGGATGCCGGCGGCAACCTGATCGGCATCAACACCGCGATCTTCTCCAAGTCCGGCGGCTCCCAGGGCATCGGCTTCGCCATCCCCGCCAAGCTCGCCCTCGACGTGATGAAGGCCATCATCGAGCACGGCCAGGTGATCCGGGGCTGGCTCGGCATCGAAGTGCAGCCCTTGACGCCCGAACTGGCCGAATCCTTCGGTCTCGAAGGCCGCCCGGGCATCGTCATCGCCGGCATCTACCGCGACACCCCCGCGCAGCGCGCCAACCTGCAGCCGGGCGACATCATCCTCAGCATCGACGGCGAGCCCGCCGGCGACGGTCGCCGCTCCATGAACCAGGTGGCGCGTACCAAGCCGGGCGAAAAGGTCAGTGTCGAGGTGATGCGCAACGGCAAGATCATCGAGCTTTCCGCCGAGGTTGGCCTTAGGCCCCCGCAACAGACCGCACCTGCGGACAACGACTGACCCGAACGGCGCCTGATGGCGCCGTTCTTGTTTCTGCCCCCCAACGCCCTCTCCCTCGAACGCAGCAGATGAAAGATGAAAAAATAAAATGTTATGTTATTACATATTTAACGCCCTGAGACCCACCGACAATGAAGTCACGCAGCATCGCCTCGGTCGCCGGACTGGCCCTTGGCCTGGCCAGCGGCAGCGCCCATGCCACCCCGCTTGAACTCGAAGAAATCACCATCGAATCACGCCACGAACGCGCCGACGGCCCCGTCACCGGCTATCGCGCCACCCGCTCGGCGAGCGCCACACGAACCGACACCGACCTGCGCGACGTCCCCCAATCCGTCGCCGTCGTCCCCGCCCAGGTGCTGGACGATCTCGGCACCACCCGCATCGACCGCGCGCTGGATTTCGCCAGCGGCGTCTCCCGGCAGAACAACTTCGGCGGCCTGACCTTCCTCAACTACAGCGTGCGCGGCTTCACCACCGGCGAGCTGTACAAGAACGGCTTCGCCATCAACCGCGGAAGCTACAGCTCGCCGGACGCCAGCGGCATCGAGCGCATCGAGGTGCTCAAGGGCCCGGCGGCGAGCCTCTATGGGCGTGGCGACCCGGGTGGCCTGGTCAACATCGTCACCAAGAAGCCCGAGGAGGAAGCCTTCGCCCGCTTCCAAGCCAGCGCAGGCAGTTGGGATCGCTACCGCAGCAGCCTCGACGTCAACACGCCGCTGGATGACGCCGGCACCCTGTTGTCGCGCATCAACCTCGCGGTGGATGACAACCAGAGCTTCCGCGACCACGTCGGCAGCGAGCGCCTGGTGATCAGCCCATCCCTGAGCTGGCAGCTGAGCCCGGACACGCGCCTGCTGATCGAGAGCGAGTTCGTGCGCCATGAATCGGTGTTCGATCGCGGCATCCCCGCCCCTGGCAACCAGCTCGGCACGGTCAAGCGCTCCACCTTCCTCGGCGAGCCCAACGACGGCGAGATCCGCAACCGCAACCAGATGCTGCAGGTCAGCCTCGAGCACTACCTGAACGACGACTGGAAGCTGCGCCTGGCCAACCACTACGCCCAAGGCCACCTCGCCGGAGACTCCTCGGAGACTTCGCGCCTGTCCGGCGACCTCGCCAGCCGCTTCTACCGCCAGCGCGATTTCGAGTGGAACACCAGCATCACCCAGGCCGAGCTGCACGGCAGCTTCGCCACCGGCACCTGGCAGCACCAGACCCTGATCGGGCTCGAGTACGAGAACTACCGCAACAGCCAGAAGTACCCCCAGAGCGACACCCTGTTCAGCTACGGCGTGGATATCCACAACCCCATCTACGGCCAGCCCAAGCCCGCGCTCACCCGCAAGAACGACTTCTTCGAGCGGGTGGAAAGCCATTCTCTGAACCTGCAGGACCAGATCGCCATCACCGATCGGTTGCGCGGGCTGGCCGGCGTGCGCCTCGAACGCTTCGGGCAGGCGGCGCTGGATCGCTCCACGCGCATCCGCAACGCCCAGCACAAGGATGTCGTCACCCCGCGTCTCGGGTTGCTCTACCAGCTCACCCCGGAAGTCGGCGTGTTCGCCAACGCCTCCACCTCGGTCAAGCCCAACGCCATCAGCAGCCAGGGCACGGTGTTCAAGCCGGAGAAAGGCGTCGGCTATGAGAGCGGGGTCAAGCTGGACCTGCTCGAGAGCCGCCTTGGCGCCACGATCGCGCTCTTCCATATCGAGAAGGAGAACGTGCTGACCGCCGACCCCAGCGACCCGGGCCAGAACATCGCCGCCGGCAAGGCACGCAGCCAGGGCCTGGACATGCAGGTCGCCGGCCAGCTCACCGACGCCGTCCGCCTGATCGGCGCCTACGCCTATATCGATGCCGAGGTGACCGAGGACAACACCCTCCCCAAAGGCAGCCGCCTGCTCGGTATCGCCAGGCACAGTGGCAGCCTGATGGGCGTCTACGAGTTCCAGGACGGCTGGCTGCGCGGCGCGGATGTCGGCGCGGCCGCCAATCATGTCGGCGATCGCTCCGGCCAGGCCGGCAGCCAGTTCAAACTGCCCGCCTACAGCACCCTCGACCTGCTCGCCCACTACAAGGCCAGCGATGACCTCAGCATCGGCCTGAACCTCAACAACGTCTTCGATCGCAAGTACTACGAGCGCTCCTACAACAGCGTCTGGGTACTGCCCGGCGACCCGCGCAACCTGACCCTCAGCCTTACCCTCAACCTCTGACAAGGACTCCCCCATGCGACTCCACAGCAAACTGCTGCTCACTGCCGCCCTCGGTGCCCTGCTCGCCGGCCAGGCACAGGCCCACGGCCTCTGGACCGAACAGCGGCGCGGCAACATCGAAGTGATCTACGGGCACGGCGCCGAGGACGACGCCTTCAAGGCCGAAAAGGTCAGCGGCGCCTGGGCCTATGACGCGGCCGGCAAGATGATTCCCGTCACCATCCAGCGCCTGGACGACCACGCCCGCCTGCAACCGCTGACACCGCCTGCCAGCCTCACCGTGGCGCTGGACAACGGCGCCTGGTCGCAGACCGCCTACAAGCAGTGGATCAACAAGGGCCGCGACCAGGTGAAAGACGCCGTCGCCTCCATCCACACCTGGAAGTACAGCCTGGCGATCTACCGTGAAGGCGCGAAGCTGCCGACGCTGGAGCGCCTGCGACTGGTCATCGTGCCGCAGGTCGACCCGCTTGCCGTCGGCCCGGGCAAACCGCTGCCCGTGCAGGTACTGATGGACGGCAAGCCAGCGGCGGGCATCGAGCTGTTCGGCGACTACCGCAGCGATCCGCACACCGTCAGCGCCACCACCGATGCCCAGGGCAAGGCCAAGGTACTGGTGCGCAACGCCGGCCTCAACGTGATCGCCGCCCAGGCCACGATGAAGAGCGACAAGGACCCGGAGGCGGAGGAGCACGGCTTCTTCACCTCGCTGACCTTCGTCGGCGAAGCGCATCACGAGTGACGGCCGCACCCGCCCATGAAAAAAGCCGAGGCGGTGTCCCGTCTCGGCTTTCTTGTTCACAGCGCCGTAATCAACCGGCGTCGAGCGCGTCCAGCAATGCCTGGTTCTGCTCCGGCGTGCCGATGGTGATGCGCAGGAACTGGGCGATGCGCGCCTGCTTGAAGTGACGCACGATCACGCCCTTCTCGCGCAGGCCGGCGGCGATGCCCGCCGCGTCCTTGTCCGGGTGGCGGGCGAAGACGAAGTTGGCCGCAGAAGGCAGCACCTCGAAACCACGCTTGGCCAACTCGCTCACCACCCACTCGCGGCTGTCGATGACCTTGCGGCAGGTGTGCTCGAAGTAGGGCCTGTCTTCGAAGGCGACGGTGGCGCCGGCGATGGCCATGCGATCCAGCGGGTAGGAGTTGAAGCTGTTCTTGATGCGCTCCAGGGCCTCGATCAGGTCCGGGTGCCCCACCGCCAGGCCCACGCGCAGGCCAGCCAGGGAACGGGACTTGGACAGGGTCTGGGTGACCAGCAGGTTCGGGTAGCGATCCACCAGGGCGATGGCACTCTGGCCGCCGAAGTCGATGTAGGCCTCGTCGACCACCACCACCGAATCCGGGCTGCCCTGCAGCAGCTTCTCCACGGCCTCCAGCGCCAGCAGGCAGCCGGTGGGGGCGTTCGGGTTGGGGAAGATGATGCCGGCATTGGGGCGCGCGTAGTCCTCGACGCGGATCTGGAACTGCTCGTCCAGCGGCAGCGCCTCGAAGGGGATGCCGTAGAGGCCGCAATAGACCGGGTAGAAGCTGTAGGTCACGTCCGGGAACAGCAGCGGGCGGCCGTGCTGGAACAGGCCGTGGAAGATGTGCGCCAGCACCTCGTCCGAGCCGTTGCCGACGAACACCTGGGCGGTCGTCACGCCGTAGTGCTCGGCCACCGCCTGCTTGAGGCGGTCGCTGTTCGGGTCCGGGTACAGGCGCAGGCTGTCACCCAGTTCCGCCTGCATGGCGGCGATGGCCTTCGGCGACGGACCGTAGGGGTTCTCGTTGGTGTTCAGCTTCACCAGGTTGGCGATCTTCGGCTGCTCGCCCGGAACGTAGGGCACCAGCTCCTTGACGAAGGGACTCCAGAATTTGCTCATCGTCATTCTCCCTTGATCCGGTATTCGGCGCTGCGGGCGTGGGCGGTCAGCGACTCGCCACGGGCCAGCACGGACGCGGTCTTGCCCAGCTCGGAGGCACCGTCTGCAGAGCAGAAGATGATCGACGAGCGCTTCTGGAAGTCATACACGCCCAGCGGCGAGGAGAAGCGCGCGGTGCCGGAGGTGGGCAGCACGTGGTTCGGGCCGGCGCAGTAGTCGCCCAGCGCCTCGGCGGTGTAGCGGCCCATGAAGATGGCGCCGGCATGGCGGATCTGCGGCAGCCAGGCCTGCGGGTCGGCAACCGACAGCTCAAGGTGCTCGGGAGCGATGCGGTTGGCGACGGTGATCGCCTGTTGCATGTCGGCGACCTGGATCAGCGCGCCACGGCCGGTGAGGGAGGTGCGGATGATCTCGGCACGTTCCATGGTCGGCAGCAGTTTTGCGATGCTGGCGGCCACCTTGTCGAGGAACTCGGCATCGGGGCTGACCAGGATGGACTGGGCGTCTTCGTCGTGCTCGGCCTGGGAAAACAGGTCCATGGCGATCCAGTCCGGGTCGGTCTGGCCGTCGCAGACGACGAGGATCTCCGAGGGACCGGCGATCATGTCGATGCCCACCTGGCCGAAGACGTGGCGCTTGGCGGTGGCGACATAGATGTTGCCGGGGCCGACGATCTTGTCCACCTGGGGCACGCTCTCGGTGCCATAGGCCAGCGCGGCCACGGCCTGGGCGCCGCCGATGGTGAAGACGCGATCGACGCCGGCCACGCAGGCGGCGGCGAGGACGATCTCGTTGATCTCGCCACGCGGGGTCGGCACCACCATCACCACTTCGGCGACGCCTGCGACCTTCGCGGGGATGGCGTTCATCAGCACGGACGACGGGTAGGACGCCTTGCCGCCCGGCACGTAGAGGCCGGCACGGTCCAGCGGGGTGACCTGCTGGCCCAGCACGGTGCCATCGGCCTCGGTGTAGGTCCAGGAATCCTGTTTCTGTTTCTCGTGGTAGAGGCGCACGCGCTCGGCGGCGGTCTCCAGGGCCTGGCGCTGCTCGGCGGTGATGCGGGTCAGGGCCAGTTCCAGGCGCTCGCGCGGCAGGATCAGGTCGGCCATGGAGTCGACGGCCAGGCCATCGAAACGCTGGGTGAACTCGACCAGGGCGGCATCGCCGCGCTTGCGCACGGCCTTGATGATGTCGAGGACGCGCTGGTTGACCGACTCGTCGGATACGCTTTCCCAGCTCAGCAGATGATCCAGATGACGGGCGAAGTCCGGATCAGCGGCATTGAGTCGGCGAACAGCGGTTTGAACGGTCATAGCGGGCCTCATTATTGGCAAATGCTCGGGCGCCGCTAGAGTAGCAAGCCCACCGTGCGGGCACCCGAGATTATTGGCTATGACACGGATAGGCGGGTGCGGCCGGGGCCGCACGGGTGTCAGTCGTGGTGTCGCGACTCGACCGCCTGGCGCAGGGTGTCGATCAGCGCCTGGATACGGGCGTGCTGCATCTTCATCGAGGCCTTGTTGACCACCAGGCGGGAGCTGATGGTGGCGATCAGTTCCTGGGGTTCCAGGCCATTGGCGCGCAGGGTGTTGCCGGTGTCGACCACGTCGATGATCTTGTCGGCCAGGCCGACCAGCGGGGCCAGCTCCATGGAGCCGTAGAGCTTGATCACTTCGACCTGGCGACCCTGTTCGGCGTAGTAGCGCTTGGCGACGTTGACGAACTTGGTGGCCACGCGCAGGCGCCCCTTGGGTTCGGGCACGCCGACCGCGCCGGCGGTCATCAGCTTGCAACGGGCGATGCGCAGGTCCAGGGGCTCGTAAAGGCCCTGGCCGCCGTACTCCATCAGCACATCCTTGCCGGCCACGCCGAGGTCCGCCGCGCCATGCTCGACATAGGTCGGCACGTCGGTGGCACGGACGATCAGTAGGCGCACGTCATCCTGGGTGGTGGGGATGATCAGCTTGCGGCTCTTGTCCGGGTTCTCGGTGGGGACGATGCCCGCTTCCGCCAGCAGCGGCAGGGTGTCGTCGAGGATGCGGCCCTTGGATAACGCGATGGTGAGCATGGAACTGGATGTCCTTGGCTTCGGCCCTCTGCGGGCCCTTGAGGGAGCATGCGGGCCGACCGGCAGCGGTCGGCCCGAGCGTCACCTAACCCGGCACGCGGCGGATCTTGGCGCCGAGCAGCTGCAGTTTTTCCTCGATGCACTCGTAACCACGGTCGATGTGGTAGATGCGGTCGATCAGGGTGTCGCCCTCGGCGACCAGGCCGGCGATGACCAGGCTGGCGGACGCCCGCAGGTCGGTGGCCATGACAGGAGCGCCCTTGAGCTGCGGAACGCCGGTGACGATGGCGGTGTTGCCCTCGACCAGGATCTGCGCACCCATGCGGTTCATCTCATAGACGTGCATGAAGCGGTTTTCGAACACGGTCTCGATGACCGCGCCAGTGCCTTCGGCCACGGCGTTCATGGAAATGAACTGGGCCTGCATGTCGGTGGGGAACGCCGGGTACGGCGCGGTGCGCACATTGACCGCTTTGGGGCGGTTGCCCTTCATGTCCAGCTCGATCCAGTTGTTGCCGGTGCTGATGTGGGCCCCGGCCTCTTCCAGCTTCAGCAGCACGGATTCGAGGATGGTCGGATCGGTGTCCTTGAGCTTGACGCGGCCACCGGTGGAAGCGGCGGCCACCAGGTAGGTGCCGGTCTCGATGCGGTCGGGCATCACGCTGTAGCGCGCGCCGCCGAGGCGCTTCACGCCGTCGATGATGATGGTGTCGGTACCGGCGCCCTGGATCTGCGCGCCCATGGCGATCAGGCAGTTGGCCAGGTCGACCACTTCCGGCTCGCGAGCGGCGTTTTCCAGCACGGTACGGCCGTTGGCCAGGGTGGCGGCCATCATGATGTTCTCGGTACCGGTCACGCTGACGGTATCGAAGAAGAAGTGCGCGCCACGCAGGCCACCGGCCGGTGCGCGGGCCTTGATGTAGCCGCCGTCGACGTCGATCAGCGCGCCCATGGCCTCGAGGCCGCGGATGTGCAGGTCGACCGGGCGGGAACCGATGGCGCAGCCGCCGGGCAGCGCCACTTCGGCTTCACCGAAGCGCGCGACCATCGGGCCGAGCACCAGGATCGAGGCGCGCATGGTCTTCACCAGCTCGTAGGGCGCGACCAGGGTCTTGATGGTGCTGGCGTCGACTTCGACGCTGAGCTTCTCGTCGATCACCGGCTGCACGCCCATGCGACCGAAGAGTTCGATCATGGTGGTGATGTCGTGCAGGTGCGGCAGGTTGCACACGGTGACCGGGGTATCGGCCAGCAGGGTGGCCGCGAGGATCGGCAGGGCCGAGTTCTTGGCGCCCGAAATACGGATTTCGCCATCGAGGCGTTGGCCGCCGGTAATAATCAGTTTGTCCATTTGGAATCTCGTCGCCCGTAGGCTCAGGAACGCTCGGCCCAGCCAGCGAGGCTGAAGAATTTCATGGTGACCGCGTGGATGCTGCCATCGGCGATCCAGGCGTTCAGATGGGCATAAACCTGCTGCTGGCGCTTGACCGGGCTCATGCCGGCCAGCTCGTCGCTGATCAGATTCAACTGGAAGTTGCAGCCTTCCCCTTCAACTACCACCTCGGTTCCGGGCAGCTTCGCCTCCAGGAGGCTTTTCACTTCTACGGCCTGCATGCTCAACCTCAATCGGCGCCCTACGCGCGCGGGTCGGCCATGATACAAAAAAGCCCTCCGCCTGCGAACCCCGCGCGAGCAAGGTCTGACGGAGGGCTTTCGACGTCTTTCACACTTCCAGCGGCAGCAGCTCGTCGAGCCCGGAGACGCCGGCGATCTGCCGCATGTCCTCGGGCAAGGCGCGGATGCTCAGCGTCTTGCCGGCCTTGCGTGCATCCCGCATGAAGGCCAGCAGCAGCGACAGGCCGACGCTGCTGGACTTCTCGACGCCAGAGCAGTCCAGCACCAGGTCGCTCAGGCCGTGCTCGCGGATCAGCCGAGCGCCGGTCTCGCGCAATTCGGGGCCGCTACGGAAGTCCAGCACGCCGGAGAGCTTCAACTCCCCGCCAGTGCCGGCGCTGAGGGTTGCGTCACTCATGACCGGCGGCCTTCTGGCCTTCCTCGGTCTGCTTGGCCTTGGCCACCACCTCGGCCCAGCCGTCGATGGTCTTGTCCAGGTCGTTGCCGTTCTTCTGCATGGTGTCGGCGAACTGGTCGCGGAACAGCTTGCCGATGTTGATGCCGTTGATGATCACGTTGCGCAGCATCCACTGGCCATCGAGGTTGACCATGGTGTAGGACACCGGATAGACCGTGCCCTTGCTGTCCTTCACTTCCATGCCGACGCTGGTGCGCTCGGGATCTTCCTGCTTGGCGGGCAGCACGCGGATGTCCTGGTTGTCGTACTCCAGGAGGGCGTTGCCGTAGAACTGCATCAGGCTGCGCTTGAAGTTCTCCTGGAAGCGGGTCATCTGCTCCGGGGTCGCCTTGCGCGAGTATTTGACCGTCATGATGCTGCGGGAGATGCCATCGGCATCCACCACCGGACCGAGGATATTGTTCAGCGCATCGTAGAAGGCGCCCGGGTTGCTGCGGTACTGCTGCTTGTTGGCCTTGAGGTCGCTGAGCAGCTTGTCGGTGGTCTGCTGCACCACATCGCGCGCGCTCGGCGCCGCGTTGGCCAGCAGGGGCAGCGCGGCGAGCAGAACCAGCAGGCCGTTACGCATTGCTTTGATCATGTCGAAGGTCCTCACTTGCTTTCCTTATTCACCGTGTTGAGCAGGAACTTGCCGATCAGGTCTTCCAGCACCAGCGCGGACTGGGTGTCGCGGATGGTGCCGCCGTCCTTCAGCAACTGGTCGTCGCCACCGACGCTGATGCCGATGTACTTCTCGCCCAGCAGGCCGGCAGTGAGGATGGAAGCGGTGGAATCGGTCGGCAGGTTGTCGACGCGCTTCTCCAGTTCCATGGTGACCCTGCCGGTGTAGCTTTCGCGGTCCAGATCGATGGCGGTGACCTTGCCGATGGTCACACCGGCCATGGTCACTTTTGCTCTGACAGTCAAACCGGCGATATTGTCGAAATGCGCATAGACCTTATAGGTTTCGCTGGCGCCACCGACCGACAGGCCGCTCACGCGCAACGCCAGGAGCAGCAGGGCGAGCAACCCGGCCAGGAGGAACAGGCCGACACCAATTTCCAGGGTGCGGATTTGCATCAGAAATCTCCAAACATCAAGGCGGTCAGGATGAAGTCGAGCCCCAGCACGGCCAGCGAGGCATAGACCACGGTTTTAGTCGTTGCGCGGCTGATCCCTTCGGAGGTCGGCTCGCAGTCATAACCCTGGAACACGGCGATCCAGGTCACCACGAAGGCGAAGACCACGCTTTTCAGCACGCCATTCAGCACATCTTCGGTGAATTCGACACTGTTCTGCATGTTGGCCCAGAAGGAGCCATCGTAGACCCCCAGCCAATCGACGGCGACCATCGCACCGCCCCAGATTCCCACCACGCTGAAGATCATCGCCAGCAACGGCATGGAGATGAAGCCGGCCCAGAGCCGCGGGGCGATGATGTACTTGAGCGGGTCGACGCCGATCATCTCCAGGCTGGAGAGCTGCTCGGTGGACTTCATGTTGCCGATCTCGGCCGCCAGCGCGGAACCGGCACGCCCGGCGAACAGCAGCGCGGTGACCACGGGTCCCAGCTCACGCAGCAAGGTCAGCGCGACCATCTGGCCGACCGCCTGCTCGGAGCCGTACTCCACCAGGATGTTGTAGCCCTGCAAGGCCAGCACCATGCCGATGAAGACACCGGACACGACGATGATCGGCAGCGACAGCACGCCGACGAAATACAGTTGCTTGACCAGCAGCTGGAAACCCGCGCCGGTGCCGGTACGGCCGAACAGCGCACGCAGCAGGAACAGGGTGGAACGGCCCAGCGCCTCGACGACGTCCAGGCCGGCACGCCCGAGCAGGCGGATGCGCTCGAGCGGAGACTTCTTGCGCATCAACGCTCTCCCAGCAAATCGTTGCGGTAATCGGGTGCCGGGAAGTGAAAGGGCACCGGCCCGTCGGGGATGCCTTTCATGAACTGGCGGATCCTCGGGTTATCCGACTCCATGAGCTCGGCGGGGGTCCCCTGCCCCAGCACCTGGGCATCCCCCACCACATAGATGTAGTCGGCGATGCTGGCGGTTTCCGCCAGGTCATGGGAGACCACGATGCTGGTGATGCCCAGGGCATCGTTGAGGAGGCGGATGAGCCGCACCAGTACGCCCATGGCGATGGGGTCCTGACCGACGAAAGGCTCGTCGTACATGAGGATCTGTGGGTCAAGTGCGATGGCGCGGGCCAGGGCCACACGGCGCTTCATGCCACCGGAGAGTTCGTCGGGCATCAGGTCGATGGCGCCGCGCAGGCCGACCGCCTGCAGCTTCATCAGGACAATGTCACGAATCATTTCCTCGGGCAGCTTGGTATGCACCCGAAGCGGGAAGGCGACGTTCTCGAACACATCGAGATCGGTGAACAGCGCACCGCTCTGGAACAGCACGCCGAACTGCTTGCGCATGTCGAACAGGTCGGCCCGGGACAGCGTCGGCAGGTTCTGACCGTTGACCCAGACCTCTCCAGCCGCTGGCTTGAGCTGCGCGGCGATGAGGCGCAGCAGGGTGGTCTTGCCACAGCCGGACGGCCCCATGATCCCGGTGACCTTGCCACGCGGGATACGGATATCGACGTTCTGGAAAATACTGCGTGTGCCGCGATTGAAGGTGACGCCCTTCAACTCGACGGCGTAAGCGTTATCAGCGCTCATCTGTACTCCTTGCGATGCGGCCATCCCTGCTGAAGACGTCGCCTCCGGCAGCCGGGACACGATGCCTGAGGGGTGGCCGAACAGGCGGCGAACTATAGCATCGCAGCACAATGCCACCCAAGGCCGCAGCGCCCCATTGTTCAGGCCTGAGACAGGTTTCTCCACCGGGGCATGCAATGAAGGGTGAGCGAACGACTCTTTGCCGGTATAATCCCCGCCTTTTCCTCGGCAACTGCACTCTCGACATGAGCCAGTCCAGCGATCTGATCCAATCCGCACACCGCACCATCCGCCTGGAACGTGAAGCCATCGACACCCTGCTCGGCAGGATCGACGCCGACTTCGTCCGTGCCTGCGAGCTGATCCTCGCCTGCAAGGGCCGCGTGGTGGTGGTGGGCATGGGCAAGTCCGGCCACATCGGCAAGAAGGTCGCCGCGACCCTGGCCAGCACCGGCACACCCGCCTTCTTCGTCCACCCCGCCGAGGCCAGCCACGGCGACATGGGCATGATCACCCCGGACGATGTGGTGCTGGCCCTGTCGAACTCGGGCTCCACCGCCGAGATCGTCACCCTGCTGCCCCTGATCAAGCGCCTCGGCATCACCCTCATCAGCATGACCGGCAACCCGCAGTCTCCGCTGGCCAAGGCCGCCGAAGCCAATCTCGACGCCCGCGTCGAGCACGAAGCCTGCCCGCTGAACCTGGCCCCGACCTCCTCCACCACCGCATCGCTGGTACTGGGCGACGCCCTGGCCATCGCCCTGCTGGAGGCCCGTGGGTTCACCGCCGAGGACTTCGCCTTCTCCCATCCCGGTGGCGCCCTGGGCCGCCGCCTGCTGCTGAAGGTCGAGAGCATCATGCACGGCGGCGACAGCCTGCCCCGCGTCGAGCGCGGCACCTCGCTGCGCGATGCGCTGCTGGAAATGACCCGCAAGGGCCTGGGCATGACCGCCGTGCTGGAAACCGACGGCAGGCTGGCCGGGATCTTCACCGACGGCGACCTGCGCCGCACCCTGGACAAGGGCGTGGACGTGCGCCAGGCCAGCATCGACGACGTGATGACGGCACACGGCAAGACCGTGCGGGCCGAGATGCTCGCCGCCGAAGCCCTGAAGATCATGGACGACCACAAGATCAACGTACTGGTGGTGGTGGACGACAACGACACCCCCATCGGCGCCCTGCACATCCACGACCTGACCCGCGCCGGGGTGATCTGAATGAGCGACGACCTGCTGCAACGCGCCAAGGGCATCCGCCTGGCGGTCTTCGACGTCGATGGCGTACTCACCGACGGCAAGCTCTACTTCCTGGTCGACGGCAGCGAATTCAAGACCTTCAATACCCTGGATGGCCACGGCATCAAGATGCTGATCAACTCCGGCGTACGCACCGCGATCATCTCCGGCCGCAGCACCCCGGTGGTCGAGCGCCGCGCCCGCAACCTCGGCATCCAGCACCTCTACCAAGGCCGCGAGGACAAGATGGTGGTGCTCGACGAACTGCTCGCGGAGCTGGGCCTGGACTACCAGCAGGTCGCCTACCTCGGCGATGATCTGCCCGACCTGCCGGTTATCCGCCGCGTCGGCCTGGGCATGGCCGTCGCCAGCGCCGATGGCTTCGTCCGCCAGCACGCCCACGGCACCACCCGGGCACGCGGTGGCGAAGGCGCCGCACGCGAATTCTGCGAACTGATCATGCGCGCCCAGGGCAGCCTCGACGCTGCACAGGCCGCCTACCTCTAGGTCCGGAACATGTCGAAGAACTTCCGCCTCGCCCTGATCCTGATCCCGGTCGCCGCCCTGCTGATCGCGCTGGGCTACTGGAACATCCGCCCGGAAAGCTTCATGGAGCGCCAGGCCAGCGCACAGGCGGACGAGAACGCCATCGACTTCTACGTGGTCAATGCCTCCAGCGTGCAGTACCAGGAAGACGGCAAACGTCACTACGAGATGACCGCCGCCAAGCTGGAACACGTCAAGGCCAGCGACGTGACGCTGCTGACCAATCCGGACCTGCAGCTCTACCGCGGCACCGAATTCCCCTGGCACGTGCAGAGCGAGCACGGCGAGGTCGGCCCCGAAGGCGAGCAAGTGGAACTGATCGACAAGGTCCGCGTGGCGCGCACCGATGCCAAGGGCCGGCCGACCATTCTCACCACCAGCCGCCTGACCGTGTTCCCGGACAAGCAATATGCGGAAACCCAGCAAGCCGTTAGAATCGACGCCGCCAACGGGGTTACCACGGCACAAGGAATGAAAGCGTACTTGAATGACAGCAGGATGATCCTGCAGTCCAACGTAAGAGGCCAGCATGAGGTTCGTTAAAACCCTCCCCCTACTGCTCAGCCTGGGTGCCGCACTCGGAAGTGCCAGCGCCTGGGCGCTGCCCAGCGACCGTGATCAGCCGATCCGGGTCCAGGCCGACAGCGCCGAACTCGACGACAAGCAAGGCGTGGCGGTCTATCGCGGTGATGTCGTGATCACCCAGGGCACCCTGAAGATCACCGGCGACACCGTGACCATCACCCAGAACGCCCAGGGCGAACTGGAGGTCTTCACCTCGGTCGGCAAACCTGCCTACTACGAGCAGAAGCCTGCGGTGGACAAGCAGATCGTCAAAGCCTACGGCATGACCATCCAGTACTTCGCCGCCAACGAGCGCATCGTGCTGATCGACCAGGCCAAGGTGATCCAGGAAGGCAACACCTTCGAAGGCGAGAAGATCGTCTACGACACCCAGCGCCAGATCGTCAACGCGGGTCGCGCCACCGGCACCAATGTCGGCACCCCGCGCCCGCGCATCGACATGGTCATCCAGCCGAAGAAGAAAGAGCAGCAAGCGGGACAAGCACAGTAATGGCGACCCTCAAAGCCCAGCACCTGGCGAAGAGCTACAAGAGCCGCCAGGTGGTACGTGATGTCAGCCTGTCCATCGACAGCGGCCAGATCGTCGGCCTGCTCGGCCCCAACGGCGCCGGCAAGACCACCTGTTTCTACATGATCGTGGGCCTGGTGAAGGCCGACCAGGGCCGCGTACTGATCGATCAGCAGGACGTCACCCACCAGCCCATGCACGGCCGCGCCCGCGCCGGCATCGGCTACCTGCCTCAGGAAGCCTCGATCTTCCGCAAGCTCAGCGTGGCCGACAACATCATGGCCATCCTCGAGACCCGCAAGGAACTCGACCGCGCCGGCCGCCATCGCGAGCTGGAGAGCCTGCTCCAGGAATTCCACATCAGCCACATCCGCGACAGCATCGGCATGAGCCTGTCCGGTGGTGAGCGCCGCCGCGTCGAGATCGCCCGCGCCCTGGCCACCGCCCCCAAGTTCATCCTGCTCGACGAACCCTTTGCCGGTGTCGACCCCATCTCCGTGGGCGACATCAAGCAGATCATCCACCACCTCAAGGCGAAGGGGATCGGCGTGCTGATCACCGACCACAACGTCCGCGAGACCCTGGATATCTGCGAAACCGCCTACATCGTGAATGACGGCCAACTCATCGCCGAAGGCAGTGCGGAAGAGATCCTGGCCAACCAGTTGGTCAAGGAAGTCTACCTGGGGCACGAATTCCGCCTCTGAAGGCCAGCCCTGCACGCAGAAGTTGCGAGCAGTAGAAAAATCATTCAAGGTCAGGCATATAATTTGCTTCCTGGTGGCGCCTCGGCGCCCTGTAGTGGATGGCGCATGCGCGCCGGCGAATAAGGTGCTAAGCCCCCTGCCATGAAACCATCGCTAGTCCTGAAGATGGGCCAGCAGCTGACGATGACTCCGCAGCTGCAACAGGCCATCCGCCTACTCCAACTGTCCACCCTGGATCTGCAGCAGGAAATCCAGGAGGCGCTGGAGTCCAATCCCATGCTTGAACGCCAGGAGGAAGGAGAGGACTTCGACAACTCCGACCCCATGGCCGAAAGCGAGCAGCAGCCCAACTCCGCCAGCCAGGAATCCAGCTTCCAGGAATCCAGCGCCCCCACTTCCGAGAACGAGAGCCTCGAAGACGGGGAGTGGCACGAGCGCATCCCCAGCGAGCTGCCCGTCGACACCGCCTGGGAAGATGTCTACCAGACCAGCGCCAGCAGCCTGCCCAGCTCCGACGACGACGAGTGGGATTTCACCTCCCGCACCTCGGTCGGCGAGAGCCTGCAGAGCCACCTGCTGTGGCAGCTCAACCTGGCGCCCATGTCCGATACCGATCGCCTGATCGGCGTCACCCTCATCGACTGCATCAACAATGACGGCTACCTGGAGGAAACCCTCGAGGAAGTCGTGGAAGCCTTCGACCCCGAACTCGAGGTCGAGCTCGACGAAGTCGAGGTTGTCCTGCGTCGTATCCAGCAGTTCGAGCCGGCGGGTGTGGGCGCTCGCGACCTGCGCGAATGCCTGCTCCTGCAACTGCGCCAGTTGCCGCCCAAGACTCCCTGGCTGAGCGAAGCGCAGCGCCTGGCGGGCGACTATCTCGACCTCCTGGGCAGTCGCGACTACAGCCAGCTGATGCGCCGCATGAAGCTCAAGGAAGACGAGCTGCGCCAGGTGATCGAGCTGATCCAGGGCCTCAATCCGCGTCCCGGCTCGCAGATCGAGGCCAGCGAACCCGAATACGTCGTGCCGGATGTCATCGTGCGCAAGCACAACGAACGCTGGCTGGTGGAGCTGAACCAGGAAGCCGTCCCTCGCCTGCGCGTGAACCCGCACTACGCCGGCTTCGTCCGCCGGGCAGACTCGAGTGCCGACAACACTTTCATGCGCAACCAGTTGCAGGAAGCACGCTGGTTCATCAAGAGCCTGCAAAGCCGCAACGAGACCCTGATGAAGGTGGCGACCCAGATCGTCGAGCACCAGCGCGGTTTCCTCGAGTACGGCGACGAGGCGATGAAGCCCCTGGTACTGCATGACATCGCCGAAGCGGTGGGCATGCACGAGTCGACCATTTCGCGCGTCACCACCCAGAAATTCATGCACACCCCCCGTGGCATATACGAGCTGAAATACTTCTTCTCCAGCCACGTCAGCACCTCCGAAGGCGGTGAATGCTCGTCCACCGCCATCCGCGCGATCATCAAGAAACTGGTCGCTGCGGAAAATGCCAAAAAGCCGTTGAGCGACAGCAAGATCGCTGGTTTACTGGAAGCACAGGGTATCCAAGTGGCCCGCCGCACAGTCGCCAAGTACCGGGAATCCCTCGGGATAGCGCCTTCCAGCGAACGCAAGCGGCTGATGTGACGCGGATTGATCCACGCCAAAGTGTTCCGGTGGCAGGCCCGTTAGCCTGTCTCTTACACACGGGCAATAAGGAGAAAGCGGTATGCAAGTCAACATCAGTGGACATCAACTGGATGTGACCGACGCCCTGCGCGACTATGTCGTCGAGAAGTTCGACAGACTGGAGCGCCACTTCGACAAGATCACCAATGTGCAGGTGATCATGCAGGTGGAGAAACTGAAGCAGAAGATCGAAGCCACCCTGCACATCGCCGGTGGTGAGGTCGTGGCCAATGCGGAGCATGAAGACATGTATGCGGCCATCGACCTGCTTACGGACAAACTCGACCGCCAACTGATCAAACACAAGGAAAAGCAGCTGAACCGCCAGCAGGGCGCAACCGCCCGCTGACATTCCCCTTCCTATGATCCGACTTGAGCAAATCCTGACCCCCGGCCGTTCCCTCGTGAACGTGCCGGGCGGCAGCAAAAAACGTGTCCTGGAACAGATCGCCAACCTGGTTGCTCGCGAACTTCCCGACCTCGACTCGCAAGATATCTTCGAAAGCCTGATCGCCCGGGAGAAACTCGGCTCGACAGGTTTCGGCAACGGTATCGCCATCCCCCATTGCCGGCTTCCCGGCTGCGCCGCGCCCATCAGCGCCGTGCTGCGCCTGGAGGCCCCCGTCGACTTCGACGCCATCGACGGCGCCCCGGTGGACCTGCTGTTCGTACTGCTGGTCCCCGAAGCCGCCACCGACGAGCACCTGGAATTGCTCCGCCAGATCGCCAGCATGCTGGACCGCACCGAAGTGCGCGACCGCCTGCGCGTGGCGCAGAGCAGCGACAGCCTGTATCAGGTGGTAGTGGACGTCCAGAACGGACGCTAGGACCTTGCCATGCGCCTGATCATCGTCAGCGGCCGTTCAGGCTCAGGCAAGAGCACCGCCCTCGACGTCCTCGAGGACAACGGCTTCTACTGCATCGACAACCTGCCCGCCGGCCTCCTCCCCGAGCTGGCCGAACGCGCGCTGTTGCAGACCGAGCTGCTGCATCCGCAGGTCGCCGTTTCCATCGACGCGCGCAACCTGCCCAGCCAGCTCAAGCGCTTCCCCGAATTGCTCGAAGAGGCCCGCGCCCGCCACATCCAGTGCGACGTGCTGTACCTGGACGCGGATGACGAGACCCTGCTCAAGCGCTTCTCCGAAACCCGCCGGCGACACCCGCTGACCAACGAGGACCGCTCCCTGGCCGAGGCCATCCTCGACGAGTCGAAGCTGCTCGCGCCCATTTCGGACCTGGCCGATCTGAAGATCGACACCACCCACCTCAACCTCTACCAGCTGCGCGACAGCATCAAGCTGCGCCTGCTGAACAAGCCCGAACCGGGAACCGCCTTCCTCGTCGAATCCTTCGGTTTCAAACGCGGCATGCCGGTCGACGCCGACCTGGTGTTCGACGTGCGCTGCCTGCCCAACCCCTACTGGAAGCCCGAGCTGCGCGACCACTCCGGCCAGGATGCCGTCGTCGCCGAATACCTGGCCGCCCAGCCGGATGTCGAGGAGATGTACCAGGACATCCTCGGCTACCTGAACAAATGGCTGCCGCGCTTCGCCGCCAGCAACCGCGCCTATGTCACCGTCGCCATCGGCTGCACCGGCGGCCACCACCGCTCCGTGTACCTGGCCGAACGCCTCGGGCAGGCACTCAAACCCAACCTGAAGAACGTCCAGGTTCGCCACCGCGACCTCAGTTAAAGGATCCCCGCCGCGATGCCAGCCTGCGAAATCACCATCATCAACAAACTGGGGCTGCATGCCCGTGCCGCCGCCAAGTTCGTCGGCGTCGCCGGCCGCTATCCCTGCCAAATCCGCGTCGGTCGCAACCCGGAAAGCCTGGTGGACGGCAAGAGCATCATGGCCGTGATGATGCTCGCCGCAGGCAAGGGCACCTCCATCCACGTGCACACCGAAGGCGAGCAGGACGACGATGCGCTCAACGCGTTGATCGAACTGATCAACAATCGCTTCGACGAAGGCGAGTGAAGACAGGCCTCGCCCCAGCGGCGCCAGGCACGCAGAGCAAGCGGACACACCGCCGCGCGACGCCTCCCTGCGTCGCCGCGTGAAGCATCGGCCGATCAGGCCAACGCCGTATCCAGCATCATCATCAGACAGAAGCCCGCCGCCAGCCCCAGGCTCGCTGCGGTCTCATGTCCCTTGCGGTGGCACTCCGGAATGATTTCGTGGGTCACCGCGAACAGCATCGCTCCAGCCGCCAAGGCCAGGCCCCAGGGCAACAGCAACACCGACACCTGCACCAGCCAGGCGCAAAGCAACGCGAACAGCGGCTCGACCAACCCGGATGCCGCGCCGATCAGCATCGCCCTGCCCCGTGACATACCCGCCCCCGCCAATACCAGGGAAATGATCAGCCCCTCCGGCAGGTCCTGCAGCGCGATGCCCAATGCCAGGCTGTCCGCACCCGCCAGCCCGGCGCCCGCGGCCACCCCCACGGCCATGCCCTCGGGGATGTTGTGCAGGACGATGGCGATGACGAATAACAGGATGCGCGGCGCCAGCACCAGGCGATCGGTTCGCGTGTCGACCTCCAGCGGCCGCTCCGGCAACAGTCTGCCAAGGCCGAACAATGCGCTGGCTCCCAGCAACAGGCCGAGGCTCATCAGGAACCCCGCCGACCAGCGGGAGAAGCCCAGTTGCCCGGCAGCCTCGAGGCCTGGGATCAGCAACGAGAACACCGTCGCCGCCAGCATCACGCCGGCACCGAAACCCAGCAGGGCGTCGGAGGTACGCGCCGAGATGCTGCGCATGAACAGCACCGGCAAGGTCCCGACAGCGGTGCCCAACGCACACAGCGCGCCCGACTTCAGGGCATGCCAAAGATGGGGCTCCAGCGCACGCTCGGCCTCCAGCACCGCCTGCCAGGACAGCAGCACGCAACCGGCGAGCATCACACAGAGCCCCAGGACCTGGCGCAGGGAAAGCCCGCTCGGCAGCAGGGGCAGCATGGCGCCCCGGGCGGGCGTGTGCAGGTGCCCTTCGACGCCCAGGCCGTGCATGTCGGGTTCGGGCATCAGGCCATCGCCTCACGGTATCGACGATCGACTTCGGCCCAGTCGATGACGTTGTAGAACGCACCGATGTATTCGGGGCGTCGGTTCTGGTAGCGCAGGTAATAGGCGTGCTCCCAGACGTCCAGCCCGAGGATCGGTACGTGCCCCTTCATCAGCGGGCTGTCCTGGTTGCCACTGCTCTCCACCACCAGGCGCTTGTCCGGCGTCACGCTGAGCCAGGCCCAGCCACTGCCGAAACGCGTCAGCGCCGCCTTGGTGAAGGCTTCCTTGAAGGCGACGAACCCGCCCAGCTCGGCCTCGATGGCCGTCCGTACCGTGCCGTGGGGCTGGCCGCCGCCACTGGGTGACATCACGGTCCAGAACAACGAATGGTTGGCATGGCCGCCGCCGTTGTTGATCACCGCAGCGCGCAGCGGCTCGGGCACCTCGGCCAGGCGCCGCAGCAGCGACTCCACCGGCAGTTGCCCGAGGGGGTTGCCCTCCAGCGCGGCGTTGAGGTTGTTGATATAGGCCTGGTGGTGCTTGCCGTGATGGATCTCCATGGTCTGCGCGTCGATGTGCGGCTCCAGGGCGTCGTAGGCGTAGGGCAGCGTGGGCAGGCTGTAGGTCATGGTCGGGTCCTCATTCAGTGGTAGTAGCGGCTGCGGGCAAGGTGCGGCGTCTCCCGCGACGAGTGCCCAGGGGCGATGCCGAGCAGGCGATCGGTGCGGGGATAGGCGCCGTGCTCCTGGATGAACTGCAACAGGCTGCCGTAGGTGCAGCGGCTGTGGCGCAAGGCGACGTCGCGCAATGTCTCGGGCAGGCCTGGATCGCGCAGCACCTGCAACAGGCGCTCGTGGCAGGCGCAGAGGTTCTCGGCGGTCTCCTCCGGCTGCCCGAGCATCAGGTGCAGGTCGGCCAGGTTGTGGTGCGAGACCACGAACGCCGCCACCGCCTGGTCCGGGTCGGGCCAGCGCTCGAGGAGCATCTGCGCCTGGGCCAGGGCCTGCAGGTAGCGCTCGCGCGCCTCGATCCATTCACCGGCACGGAAGCAGTGGTTGCCTGCCTCGATGGTTCGTTTCCAGTACTCCATCGGCCACCTCCGGGTGGGCGAAGGGCGCCGCCTGCGCGGCACCCGGGTCGCGGCTAGAGGCCGCCCTCGGTGAGCTTCTCCGGGTCGAGCAGCTTTTCCAGTTCGGCACGGCCGAGGTCGGTGTTCTCCTGGGCCACGTCGATCACCGCCCTGCCCTCGCGGTACGCCTGCTTGGCGATCTCGGCGGCCTTGAGGTAGCCGATGATCGGGTTGAGCGCAGTGACCAGGATCGGGTTGCGCGACAGCGCCTCGTCCAGCTTCGGCTGATTGACGCGGAAGCTCGCCACCGCGCGGTCGGCCAGCAACCGGCTGCTGCTCGACAGCAGCTGGATGCTGTTCAGCAGGTTGTGAGCGATGACCGGCAGCATCACGTTCAGCTCGAAGTTGCCCGACTGCCCGGCGACCGTGATCGCCGCGTCATTGCCGATCACCTGGGCGGCGACCATGGCCGTGGCTTCGGGGATCACCGGGTTGACCTTGCCCGGCATGATCGAGGAGCCCGGCTGCAACGCCTCCAGCTCGATCTCGGCCAGGCCCGCCAGCGGACCGGAGTTCATCCAGCGCAGGTCGTTGGCGATCTTCATCAGCGTCACCGCCACGGTCTTCAACTGGCCGGACAGGGCCACCGCGGTGTCCTGGGAGCCGATCAGGGCGAAGAAGTTGCTGCCCGGGGTGAATTGCAGGCCGGTCAGCAGGTTCAGCTCGGAACAGAAGCGCTCGGCGAAGC
This sequence comes from Pseudomonas sp. USHLN015, assembly GCF_037153275.1. Classification (NCBI taxonomy): domain Bacteria; kingdom Pseudomonadati; phylum Pseudomonadota; class Gammaproteobacteria; order Pseudomonadales; family Pseudomonadaceae; genus Pseudomonas; species Pseudomonas sp. USHLN015. Next base: position 501,425 of record NZ_JBBCKP010000003.1, on the reverse strand, counting down.
GCGGGTGCGCATTGATCCCGGTGCCGACGGCGGTACCACCCTGTGCCAGTTGCTGCAGGCTCGGCATCAGCGCACGCAGGTGCTCGATGTTGCTTTGCACCTGCTGGGCCCAGCCATCGAGCACCTGGCTCATGCGCACCGGCATGGCGTCCATCAGGTGGGTGCGGCCGGTCTTCACGTAGGGGCGAACATCAAGGGACTTCTCGCAGAGCACCTTGAGCAGGTGACCGAGGGCGGGCAGCAGGCGCTCGCTCAACTCGATGGCCGCGCTGGCGTGGATGCTCGACGGGATGATGTCGTTGCTGCTCTGCCCGCAGTTGACGTGGTCGTTGGGGCTGACCTGCTCCGCCAGCAGGCGGCTGGCCAGGGTGGCGATCACCTCGTTGGCGTTCATGTTGGTACTGGTGCCCGAGCCGGTCTGGAACACATCCACCGGGAAGTGCGCCATGAAATCACCGGCCAGCAACTCCTGGCAGGCGCCGACGATGGCATCGCCCATCGCCGGGCCAATCTGCTCCAGGTCGACGTTGGCCCGCGCAGCAGCCGCCTTGGCGAGGATCAACGCGCGGATGAAGGCTGCCGGCATGCGCTGTCCGGAAACCGGGAAGTTGTTCACCGCCCGTTGGGTCTGGGCCCCGTAGAGCGCCTTGGCGGGGACCGCCAGCTCGCCCATGCTGTCGCGTTCGATTCGGGTGTCAGTCACGCTGTATGTCCTTCTTCCGGTTCGATGAAGCTCAAGGATGGCGCCAGGCGAAGGGTCGCCAGGCGCCGCTGCAGGCCGAGCAGGCGCTGGCGACGCGACGGGTCGCGGGCCAGCGGACGCAGGGCTTGCAGGGGTAGATAGGCGTGGTCGAGGCACAGGCAGCGCCAATGCCAGGGCAGGGCGCGGTCGGTCGCGCTGTCCAGCAGCAGCTGGAAACTGCCTTCGAAGATGCGCCAGGCCGGCAGGCCGTGATGCACCACCAGCTCGTGGCCATCGTCGAGGAAACGCATCAACTGGCGCGGGTCGTCCGGTGCCAGGGCACAGCGGATGCGCTGGCCGAGCCAGCGCCAATCGGAGCATGCCTGGGGTTCGTCGAGACGGGGCCGCACTGCGAATCCTCAAATAGCAAATATTCGTATTTGAGAATAATAAACATTATCGACAGTTGCAAAGTGAAAGTGCGTCGGAGGCGGCCCAGCCTCACGTCAGCGGACGCAACCTACGAGGTAACGGCTGGCAGATAGGCTGCAAAAACACCCAACAGCGCCAATCTCCGGGGCGCATGAAAGTCGTGTCGTCGGGTGTCAGGGAACCATCGGTGCGGGAAAATCACCCATAAAAAAACGCGCCACCAGGACGCGTTCTTCATGACGATGGCTGGGCGATCAGCTGCCCGCCACCGTCATGCGCTCGATCAGCACCGAGCCGGTGCGGATATTGCCGCGCACTTCGAGATCGCTACCCACCGCCAGGATCTGCCGGAACATGTCCTTCATGTTGCCGGCGATGGTGACTTCCTGGACCGGGAACTGGATCTCGCCGTTCTCCACCCAGTAGCCGGCCGCGCCACGGGAGTAGTCGCCGGTGACCATGTTCAGGCCGTGCCCCATCAGCTCGGTCACCAGCAGCCCGCGGTCCATGCGGCGCAGCAGCGCCTTCTGGTCCTCCTGCCCGTGGGTGACGAAGAGGTTGTGCACGCCTCCGGCGTTCGCGGTGCTGGGCAGGCCCAGCTTGCGGCCGGAATAGGTGCCGAGGATGTAGGAGACCAGTTCGCCCTTCTCCACGAACGGCTTGGCGTAGGTCGCCAGCCCGTCGTTGTCGAAGGAGGCGCTGGCCATGGCGCGCGGTATCAGCGGGCGTTCGTCGATGCTCAGCCACTCGGGGAACAGGCGTTGCCCCAGGGCGTCCTCGAGGAAGGATGACTTGCGGTAGAGATTGCCGCCGGAGATCGCCGACAGGAAGCTGCTGAACAGCCCGGTGGCCAACTCGGCCGCGAACAGCACCGGCACCTCGCATGTCGGCACCGGGCGGGCGCCCAGGCGGTTGACGGTGCGCTCGGCCGCACGACGACCAATGACCTGCGCATCGGTCAGCTGGGTGCCGATACGGTTCACGTCATACCAGTAGTCGCGCTGCATCTGCCCTTCGCCACCGGCGATCATCACGCAGCTCAGGCTGTGCCGGCTGCTGGCATAGCCGCCGATGAAGCCGTGGCTGTTGCCGTAGACGCGGCAGCCCTGGTGGGTGCTGAGGGTGGTGCCATCGGCATTGCTGATGCGGGGGTCGGCATCGAAGGCTGCCGCCTCGCACACCAGCGCCTGCTCCACCGCCTGCTCGGGGGTGATGGCCCAGGGGTGGTAGAGGTCCAGGTCCGGCAGGTCGCGGGCCATCAGGCCGCGATCGGCGAGGCCGGCGCACTCGTCCTCGGACGCGTGCCTGGCAATGGCCAGCGCAGCCGCCACCGTCTCGCGGATGGCGTCGTCGCCGGTGGCCGAGGTACTGGCCGAGCCCTTGCGCTGCCCCACGTACAGGGTGATGCCGAAGCCCTGGTCGCGGTTGAACTCGACGGTCTCCACCTCGCGCTGGCGCACCGTGGTCGACAATCCCTGCTCCACCGAAACCGCGACCTCGCAGGCCGTCGCACCCTGGCGACCGGCTTCGGCGAGGATGCGCTCGACCCGTGCCTGCAACTCGGGCAAGGCCTGCGGGCCGACCACTTCTACTTCACTCATAGCCACTCCAGTTCACAAAACCTTTCGACGGGGCGGGCGCACCCGGCGCACCGCCCCACGGACCGCATCATTGCGGCGCCAGCCGGGCCGGACAATCCCCGTCCGACTGGTTATCATGGCGGCGTTTCCCACTGGATCGCCCCCATGTCTGAATACCTCGACGACGACTTCTCCGGAGAGAAGAGCAAAACCCAGGTCAAGAAAGAGCTGCACGCCCTGCAGGACCTTGGTGAACGTCTGACCACGCTCAAACCCGATGTTCTCGCCAAGCTGCCGCTGACCGATGCGTTGCAGAAGGCCCTGCTGGACGCGCCGAAGCACAAGGCCCACATCGCACGCAAACGCCACCTGCAATACATCGGCAAGCTCATGCGCGAGCAGGACATCGAGGCCATCGTCACCCTCGTCGACCAACTCGACGCCTCCACCCGCCAGTACAACGAGCGCTTCCACAACCTGGAGCGCTGGCGCGATCGCCTCATCGGCGGTGACGACGACACCCTGGAATCCTTCGTCGTCGAATACCCGGAAACCGACCGCCAGCACCTGCGCAGCCTGATCCGTCATGCCCAGCACGAAGCGGCCCGTAACAAACCGCCGGCCGCCGCGCGCAAGGTCTTCAAATACATCCGCGATCTGGACGAAACCCAGCGCGGGCTGCGTTAAAGGCCGCTGGTAGCTCGAAGCCGGAAGCCACACGGCTTCGAGCGCCCAACGCCCCTCCTCAGGCTCCCGTCCCCCCCACCGTGATCGCATCGATCTTCAGCGTCGGCTGACCCACACCCACGGGCACCGATTGCCCGTCCTTGCCGCAGGTACCCACGCCGCTGTCCAGCGCCAGGTCGTTGCCGACCATGGAAACCCGGCTCATCGCCTCGGGGCCGTTGCCGATCAGGGTCGCGCCCTTGACCGGCGCAGTGATCTTGCCGTTCTCGATCAGGTAGGCCTCGCTGGTGGAGAACACGAACTTGCCGCTGGTGATGTCCACCTGGCCGCCGCCCAGGTTGGCGCAATAGATGCCGCGCTCCACCGACGCGATGATCTCCTCGGGGTCGCTCTCCCCCGCCAGCATGTAGGTGTTGGTCATGCGCGGCATCGGCAGGTGCGCATAGGACTCGCGACGGCCGTTGCCGGTGGGCGCCACGCCCATCAGGCGGGCATTGAGCTTGTCCTGCATGTAGCCCTTGAGCACGCCGTTCTCGATCAGCGTGGTGCATTGGGTCGGCGTGCCTTCGTCGTCCAGGCTCAGCGAGCCACGACGACCCGCCAGGGTGCCGTCGTCGACGATGGTGCAAAGGCTGGAGGCGACCTTCTCGCCGATCCGCCCGCTGTAGGCCGAGCTGCCCTTGCGGTTGAAATCGCCCTCCAGGCCGTGGCCCACCGCTTCGTGAAGCAGCACGCCGGACCAGCCCGCCCCCATCACCACCGGCAGGGTTCCAGCCGGCGCCGGGATGGCTTCGAGGTTGACCAGTGCCTGGCGCAGCGCCTCGCGGGCGTAGCCCATGGCGCGGTCCTCCTGGAGGAAATAGCGGTAGTCGGTACGCCCGCCACCGCCGTGGCCGCCACGCTCGCGACGACCGTTCTGCTCGACGATGACGCTGACGTTGAAGCGCACCAGCGGGCGCACGTCGGCACCCAGGCTGCCATCGCTGGCGGCGACCAGGATGTGCTCCCAGACACCCGCCAGGCTGACGGTGACCTGCTTGATGCGCGGGTCCAGCGCCCGGGTAGCGACGTCGATGCGCTTGAGCAGCTCGACCTTCTCCGCCCGGTCGATCACGTCCAGCGGGCTGTCGGGCGCGTAGAGCCGCGCCACGTCGGGGCTGGCGAAGGCCTGCACGCGGCCCTGCTGCCCGGCGCGGGCGATGGAGCGTGCGGCGCGGGCCGCCTGGCCCAGGGCGTCGGCGGTGATGGCGTTGCTGTAGGCGAAGCCGGTCTTCTCGCCGGACTGCGCGCGCACGCCCACGCCCTGGTCGAGATGGAAGCTGCCGTCCTTGACGATGCCGTCCTCCAGCACCCAGGACTCGGAGACCTGGCCATGGAAGTACAGGTCGGCAGCGTCGATGCCCGGGCCTGCGAGCTCGCCCAGCACGCCCGGCAGCTGCTCGATGGTGAGGCCGCCGGGTGCCAGCAGCTGGTCACTGACGGATAACAACAATTGGCTCATAACTTCTCCGTTCTCGCAGGCGCAGGTGCGGCCGGCGTCAAGAATCTTCTGTGTGCCGTCACCGGCATGCGCTGGCGCACCGCCAGCTGTTCCTCCGCATCACGGTTGGCCATCAGCACCGCTTCGCCGCTGGCCTGCTCGGCCAGCACGCGACCCCATGGGTCGACGATAGACGAATGCCCGAAGGTCTCGCGTGGCCCCGGATGAACGCCACCCTGCCCCGCCGCCAGCACATAGCACTGCGTCTCGATGGCGCGGGCCCTCACCAGCACCTGCCAGTGCGCCGCGCCGGTCACCGCCGTGAAGGCCGACGGCGCGGTGATCAGCTCGGCCCCGGCCTCGCGCAGCGCCCCGTACAGCTCGGGGAAGCGCAGGTCGTAGCAGACCGTCAGGCCCAGCCGCCCCACGGGGGTGTCGGCGACCACCACGCGATCACCGAAGGCGTAGTCGTCCGACTCGCGGTAGCGGCCTCGGGCATCGGCCACGTCGACATCGAACAGGTGGATCTTGTCGTAGCGCGCGACCCGCTCGCCCTGGTCGTCCACCAGCAGCGAACAGGCGTTGGGCTTGGCGTCCGGAGCATCGTCCGGCGGCAACGGCAGGGTCCCGGCGACCACCCATAACCTGAGGTCGCGGGCCGTCCGTTTCAACCAGGGCAGGATCGGCCCTTCGCCATGCGCCTCGGCGCGGCCGATCGCACCGTAGTCGCGGCGGCCCATGGCGACGAAGTTCTCGGGCAGCACGGCGAGGCGGGCACCGTTCCCGGCGGCAGACTCGAGCAGGCGACGAGCGGCTGCAAGATTGGCCAGGACATCGTCCTGGCTGACCATCTGGATCACCGCGAAACTCATGGCGTTCTCCACAGTGGATATCGCCGCATGCTACTCCAGCGCAGGGCCGACGGAATCAATTGGGCTTCTCGAACGGCTTGTCGAAGCTGATCTTCGGCTCCTTGAGCGGCCCCTTCACCTCGTACTGCACGCTGGCGAAGCGCGCGACCTTGTCGCCCAGCAGCTTGTCCACGACGAACAGCGCACCGCCGATGGCCGGGGCGCCGACGATCAGCGCGGCCAGCGGCAGGTTGTTGGTCACCGGCAGGGTCACCAGCAGCTTGGCGTCGATGGTGTCGTGGGCCATGTCCAGGGTGCCCTTGAGCTCGACCCCGCTGGAAGGCCCTTCGAGGACGATGGGCTGGCGGGTGACGAAGACGCCCTCGCTGCCCACCAGCAGGCCCTTGACCCGGTCATAGGCCAGGCCCTTGCCGAGCAGGTCGGAGAAGTCCAGGCGCAGGCGGCGGCCGATGGAATTGAAATTCAGCAGGCCGAACACACGCAGCGCCTGGGCGCTGCCCTCGACCTCGACGAACTGCCCCTTGCGCAGGCTGGCATCGAGGGTGCCGGAGAACCGCTTGAGGCTGACCCAGGCCGGCGAGCCGGGCCAGCGGCCATCGGCGTCCAGGCGGAAGCGCTCGCTGGTGGCGGTGGGCGCGTAGTTCCAGGCCAGCAGCACATCGGCCAGGTTCTTGCCCTCCAGGCGCCCCTTGTACCAGCTGGAGCTCGCCCCGGCGTTGCCCTCCCAGCCGGTGGAGCCGGTGATCTTGAGGCCCTTGAGGTTGAGGTCGAGATCGCTGAACAGGGTGCCCTGGGCCGTCGGCCGGGCCTTGAGCGACCAGGCCCCCAGCGGTTCGTCGCCGAACTGCACCTGGGCGATGCGTACATCGAGCGCCGGAACGGAATGGGGGTCGATGTCCTTGAGCGGGTCGGGGCTGGCCTCCGCCGCCTCGTCGTTCTCCGGCGGCTTGGGCAGGCGCACGCGGGCCATGTCGACGACGATGGGCGCCCCCTTGGCATCGGGCAGGTTGACGCTGCCCTGCAGCAGGTCGCTGTCCAGATCGACCTTCCACAGCGCATCGCCCCGCGCCAGGCCGATGCGGAAGTCCTCCAGGCTCATGCCCATGCCGCTGAAGTGGCCGATGCGCAGGTCGGCCCCCTGCAACAGGCCGACGGCATCACCTGCGTCCTTGGCGGCGTAGCGATCCCGCACCGCCTGCCAGGCCGCGAGGTCCAGCTCGTCCAGGGTGCCGCGCACCCGGATGCCGCGGTTCGACGGCATGCTCGCGCTGCCCGAGCCCAGCAGCAGTTCGCCGCGCGCCTGGGCCAAGTCCGTCGCCGGCGCGGCAACCGCGAGGTTGGCCCGACCGCCATAGTCGAACCAGTAGCGTCGCTCCGGGCCGTCCAGGGTCATGCGCCACTGGCTGTCACGTACTTCGTCGGCAGCCTTGCCGAAAGGCGCCGGCAGGTCGACGGATACGCCCTTTAGGCTGGAGGCGATGCGCAACTGGCTGTCCTTGCCATCCAGCAACAGGTCGAGCTGGTAGGGAACATCGCCGGCGACCGGCAGGGGCCGGGTCACGCCCAGCCAGGCCGAGACATCCTTGATCGCGGCACGGCCGCTGGCCTGGATGCGCGTGCGGCCCTTGCCATTGCGCCCTTCGGCGACCGCCTTGGCGGTGACTTCGCGACCGAAGGCCTTGCCGCGTATCTGCGGCGAGCTGAGACCGCTGGCGGTATCGAAGCGGAAGGCGCCGGCGAGGTCGGTGAGTTCGAGGCTCGGCTTGGCGAACTTCAAGCGCGATTCACGGGTCGCCAGCTCGACGATCACCCGGGGCTCGCCACCGGCCTTCTCCAGCGGGATGTCCAGGTCCAGGCTGCCGTCCAGGGTGCCATCGCCCTGCCAACCGGCCATCACCTCGGCGGCTGGCGTCGGCGCTTCCTGCATGATCTTCAGGCCATCGCCGAAGCTGCTGTCCAGCTTGGCCCGGACCCGCAGGCGCGGCACCTGGCCATGCTCGACGTGGGGCACATCGGCACGCGCATCGCTGATGCGGCTGTCGAGAATGCGCGCACTGGGCACCCGCACCCGCACGCCGCTGTCCTCGATGAACACATCGCCACGGGCCTCGCGCAGCGCCGGCCAGCCTGGCTGGTAGGCGAGCTCGGCATCGTGGACCTTGAAGAACAGGCTGATGGATCGCGATTCCGGCACCGAGTCGTGCTGCAGCGAGCCCTGGTACTGGAAGAACCCCTCGTCGACCGAGCCGCCCTTGATAGCGGTCTTCAGCCACTCGGCCAGGGCCGGGCTGAGGCCGCTGGAGAGGGTCGGCAGGTATTTCTCGGTGTAGCGCGCATCGCCGTCGTGCAAGCCGACACGCAGGTCCATGTAGTCCTCCTGGGCCGGGTCGCGCAGCAGGCGGATGAGGAAGTCGCCTGCGACCTTGCCTTCATCGCCGACCACCTGGAGGTAGGGGCTGATCAGGGTGAACGCCTGGTCATCCAGCTTCCAGGTCAGGCGCGCGTGCGCCTCGCGGTAGCGCCAGGGCTTGGGGAACAGGTGATCGAGGTGCAGGGCGAAATCATCGGAATCCATCCGCAGCTCGCCGCCGGCCAGGTCGCCGGTGATGCTGCCACTGACGTTCTCGGCCGCCGGCGCGCCATGCACGGCATTGAAGGTGATGCGCTCCAGGTTGGTGCTGAAGCCGATGCGCCGGGCACCCTCCACCTGGGGCCGGTAGACCGCCTGCAGATTGCGCAGCGCACCACGGGGCTTGAGCCCGCTGACCAGTTCCGCGGCCAGGTCCGGCAGCGGCACCAGGCCCTCCACCAGCGGCACCAGGGGATCGAGGTCGAGGCGGTCGGCGGCTAGCTTCCACTCGGCTTCGCCCTGCCCGTTGTCCTGCACCTGCTCCAGGCGGATGTGGGCGTTGCTGTAACGCTGCTCGCCGACGCTCACCGCCAGGGAATCCAGCAGCAGGCTCATGCCCTTGTCGCTGCGGTTGAAATAGGCGTCCACCGCCAGGTCCTGAACGGCCACGGGCTTGCGTTGCGCGTAGCTGCCGCGCAGTTCGCCGACATGCAGCCGGGCCACCGCGCCTTGCAGGGCGCCGCGCTTCCAGTCGACCCAGAGTTCGCCACCGCCCTTGAGCTGCTCGACACGCCAGTCGCGGGTCAGGCTCCTGGGCAACCAGCGTGCCCAGTCGCTCTGGGGCAGGCTGAGGTAGATCTCGGCCTCGCTGCCCAGCAGCGCGTCTGGGTCGATGCGGGTGCGCAGGCGCAGGCTCAGCGGCTGGCCGTCCGGCAGCGTCAGGCGGCCGTCCAGGCGCTGCCGGGCAGCGCTGCCGCTGAGGGTCGTCTGTACATAGGTGAAGGTGACCGGCTTCTGCTTCCAGGGCTCCAGGGTGACCTGGCTGTTGAGCAGGGACAGGCGCTGGACGTGCTTGAAGCCATCGAGCAGCTTGCGCGCATCGAACGGGGCCTGGTCGTCCCGGGCGGGCATGCCGGCCAGGGTCCACTTGCCGGCTTCGTCCTGTTGCACCTGCAACTGCAGACCCTCGACCTCGAGGCTGGCGATGCGCGCGGTGCGCGCCAGCAGGCTGCCGAGCAGGTCGGGCACCACGCGCACCTGGTCCAGGCGCAGGACTTCGTCACCTTCCCCGAGCGTGACGTCATGGGCGACCAGCACCGGCCCCATGCCCTGCCAGCGACCTTCGAGGCTGCCGATCAGCAGGGGTTCGCCAAGGGCCTGCCGGGCCTTCTCCTGGACTTCGCCCCGGTACTCGGCCACCAGCGGCACCAGTTGCCGGCCGAGGCTCACATAGAGGGCGGCGAGCACCAGGCCCAGCGCGCAGAGCGCCAGCAGGGTACGCAGGAGGGTGACGAGGGACAGGCCCTTGCGCGCCATATCAGTTCAAGCCCTCAGAGCAGCACGACATCGTATTGTTCCTGGGAATACATGCTCTCGACCTGGAACTTGATGGTGCGACCGATGAAGGCCTCGAGATCGGCGACGTTGCCCGACTCCTCGTCCAGCAGGCGGTCCACCACCTTCTGGTTCGCCAGCACCAGGTAGCCCTCGGCCTGGTAGGCGCGGGCCTCGCGGAGGATCTCGCGGAAGATCTCGTAGCAGATGGTCTCGGCGGTCTTCAGCATGCCGCGTCCCTGGCAGCTCGGGCAGGGTTCGCAGAGGTTCTGCATCAGGCTTTCACGGGTGCGCTTGCGGGTCATCTGCACCAGGCCGAGCTCGGTGATGCCGATGATATTGGTCTTGGCGTGGTCCCGCTCCAGTTGCTTCTCCAGCGTCCGCAGGACCTGGCGCTGGTGCTCCTCGTCCTCCATGTCGATGAAGTCGATGATGATGATGCCGCCCAGATTGCGCAGGCGCAGCTGGCGGGCGATCGCGGTGGCCGCCTCGAGGTTGGTCTTGAAGATGGTCTCTTCGAGCGTGCGATGGCCCACGAAGGCGCCGGTGTTCACGTCGATGGTGGTCATCGCCTCGGTGGGGTCGATGATCAGGTAGCCGCCGGACTTCAGCAGCACCTTGCGCTCCAGGGCCTTCTGGATCTCGTCCTCGACGCCGTAGAGATCGAAGATCGGGCGCTCGCCGGGGTAGTGCTCCAGGCGGTCGGCGATCTCGGGCATCAGCTCGTCGACGAACTGGGTGACCTTCTGGAAGGTCTCGCGGGAGTCGATGCGGATCTTCTCGATCCGCGGGTTCACCAGGTCGCGCAGGGTGCGCAGGGCCAGGCTCAGGTCCTCGTATATGACCGAAGGCGCCGGGGCGCTCTGCATCTGCGAGGAAATCTGCTCCCACAGGCGGCGCAGGTAGCGGATGTCGACGAGGATTTCCTCGGCCCGCGCGCCGTCGGCAGCGGTACGCAGGATGAAGCCACCGGTTTCCTCGATGCCTTCGGCAGCGACGCAATCGGCGACCACCTGCTTGAGGCGTTCGCGCTCGGACTCGTCCTCGATCTTCAGCGAGATGCCGACATGGGCCGTACGCGGCATGTACACCAGGTAGCGCGAGGGGATGGACAGCTGCGTGGTCAGGCGTGCGCCCTTGCTGCCGATGGGGTCCTTGGTCACCTGCACCACCAGGGCCTGGCCCTCGTGGACCAGGGCGGTGATGTTCTCCACCGCACTGCCTTCTCGGTTGGAAATCTCCGAGGCGTGGATGAAGGCCGCGCGGTCGAGGCCGATGTCGACGAAGGCCGCCTGCATGCCCGGCAGTACCCGCACCACCTTGCCCTTGTAGATGTTGCCGACGATGCCGCGGCGCTGGGTGCGCTCGACATGCACCTCCTGCAGCACACCGTTCTCCACCACCGCCACGCGCGACTCCATCGGCGTGATATTGATCAGAATCTCTTCGCTCATGCTGAGAACCTACCCGACCCGCTGCCAAACAGAAATGCCGAATTCGCCCAGCAAGTCCGCCGTTTCCAGCAACGGTAGACCCACAACGGCGGAATAACTCCCCTGGATGTTCTCGACGAACACCGCACCGAGCCCCTGGATTGCGTAGCCGCCCGCCTTGTCCAGCGGCTCACCGGTAGCCCAGTAGGCCTCGCGCTCCGCCTGGGGGATGACGCGGAAGCGTACCCGGCTGGTCACCAGGCGCGAGAGGCAAAGGCCGGATTCGGCCACCGCCACGGCGGTCAGCACCTCGTGCTCGCGCCCGGAGAGGTCCGCCAGCATGGCCAGGCCGTCGTCGCGATCCAGGGGTTTGCCGAGGATACGGCCATCGAGCACCACCGAGGTGTCGGCCCCCAGCACACAGGTGCCGGCTGCGGCATCACCGAGCGCAGCCAGGCCGGCGGCGGCCTTTTCACGGGCCAGGCGCTCGACATAGCGCTCGGCCGTCTCGCCGGGGCGTACGGACTCATCGATGGCAGCGGAAAGAACCTGGAAGGGAACGCCGATCTGGGCGAGCAGTTCGCGGCGGCGGGGCGAGCCGGATGCCAGGTGGAGCGTGGCCATGCTGGGACTTCTCCATGTCGAGAAGGCACGCGGCATGGCCGCGGCCCGGTCAGTTGACGTTGAGGCGGCGGCTCAAGCCGCGCAGGGCGGCGAAAACCCAGGGCCAGAGCAAGGCACTGACCAGAGCGGGCAAGAGGAACAACAGGGTCGGCGGACGGTTGCCGGTCAGGGCGTTGAGCCACAGCTGCACCAGCTGGGCCAGGCCGAAGACCACCATGAGTACCAGACTCTGCTGCCACATGGGGAACATGCGCAAGCGCTGGTGCAGGGCCAGTACGAGGAAGGTGATCAGCGCCAGGATCAACGCGTTCTGCCCCAGCAGGGTGCCGTAGAGCACGTCTTCGGCGATCCCCACCAGCCAGGCGGTTGTCATGCCCACGCGGTGCGGCAGGGCCAGGGTCCAGTAGGTGAGCAGAAGCGCGGGCCACAGCGGCCGCCCGACTTCCATGAAGGTCGGCATGGGCGCGACGCTGAGCAGCAGCGCCAGTACCAGGCTGAACCAGATCACCCAGCCATTGTTCGAGCGGGCGCTGACCATCAGCGGTTCTCCCGGTTGGCGGACGGCGTGGCCGGTGTCGAGGAAGCCGCGCCGGCAGGTGTTGGTGCTTGAGATGCAGGTGCCGCCTGCGTGGCGGCAGGCGCGGCCGAACCCGGGGTACCCGCAGCGGGCCGGCCGGCGGCCTCGCGATCGGCCGCTTCCTGGGCTTCGGCCGAGTCGTTGGCACGCTGTTCGGGGCTGCGTGTATCGGTGAACACCAGGAGCAGGTAGCGGCTGCGGTTCAGCGCGGCGGTGGGTACGGCGCGGACGATGGCGAAGGGCTGGCCGGAGTCGTGGATGACTTCCTTGACCGTCGCCACCGGATAGCCGGCGGGGAAGCGCTGGCCGAGGCCGGAGCTCACCAGCAGGTCACCTTCCTTGATGTCCGCGGTATCGGCCACATGGCGCAGTTCCAGGCGCTCCGGGTTGCCGGTGCCGCTGGCGATGGCGCGCAGGCCGTTGCGGTTGACCTGCACGGGAATGCTATGGGTGGTGTCGGTGAGCAGCAGGACGCGGGCGGTGTAGGGCATGACCTCCACCACCTGGCCCATCAGGCCGCGGGCGTCGAGCACCGGCTGGCCGAGGAAGACGCCGTCCTTCTCGCCCTTGTCCACCAGGATGCGGTGGGTGAAGGGGTTCGGGTCGACGCCAATCAGTTCGCCCACCAGCACCTTGTCGTCCACCAGGGCGGAGGAGTTGAGCAGCTCGCGCAGGCGCACGTTCTGCTCGGTCAGGGCCGCCAGCTTCTGCAGGCGACGCTGCATCAGCAGGCCTTCGGCCTTGAGTTTCTCGTTCTCGGCGATCAGGGTGCTGCGGCTGGTGAACTGGTCGCTGACGCCATCCCAGAGGCGCACCGGCAGATCGGCCAGCCAATAGAAGGGCGTCAGCACGAGGCCCATCTGGCTGCGTGCCGGTTTCAGGGTGTCGAAGCGGGCATCCACCACCATCAAGGCGGCAGAAAGCACGGCGAACACCAACAGGCGCACGCCGAGCGAAGGTCCCTTGGCGAATAGCGGTTTTATGACCCGCTCCTCTGGTGCAATGGCTCTCCGACCTTATTCGGTGGAGAGCAGGTCCATTGCGTGACGATCCATCATTTCCAGGGCACGACCACCGCCACGGGCCACGCAGGTCAGCGGGTCCTCGGCGACGATCACCGGCAGGCCGGTTTCCTGGGACAGGAGCTTGTCGAGATCGCGCAGCAGCGCGCCACCGCCGGTCAGCACCAGGCCACGCTCGGCGATGTCGGAAGCCAGCTCCGGCGGAGACTGCTCCAGGGCGCTCTTGACCGCCTGGACGATGGTCGCCAGGGATTCCTGCAGCGCTTCCAGAACCTCGTTGGAGTTCAGGGTGAAGCTGCGCGGTACGCCTTCGGCCAGGTTGCGGCCACGAACATCGATCTCGCGGACCTCGCCACCCGGGAAGGCGGTGCCGATTTCCTGCTTGATGCGCTCGGCGGTGGATTCGCCGATCAGGCTGCCGTAGTTGCGGCGCACGTAGGTGACGATGGACTCGTCGAAACGGTCGCCGCCCACGCGTACGGATTCGGCGTAGACCACGCCGTTGAGGGAGATCAGGGCGATCTCGGTGGTGCCGCCGCCGATGTCGACGACCATGGAGCCACGGGCCTCTTCGACCGGCAGGCCGGCACCGATGGCCGCGGCCATGGGTTCTTCGATCAGGAAGACTTCACGGGCGCCGGCGCCCAGGGCGGATTCGCGGATGGCGCGACGCTCGACCTGGGTGGACTTGCAGGGAACGCAGATCAGCACACGGGGACTGGGCTGCAGGAAGCTATTCTCGTGCACCTTGTTGATGAAGTACTGCAGCATCTTCTCGCAGACGCTGAAGTCGGCGATCACACCGTCCTTCATCGGGCGGATGGCGGAAATGTTGCCGGGGGTACGACCGAGCATGCGCTTGGCCTCGGTCCCAACAGCCACGACGCTTTTCTGGTTGCCGTGGTTACGGATGGCGACCACGGACGGCTCGTTCAGGACGATGCCGCGTTCGCGCACATAAATCAGGGTATTGGCAGTGCCCAGGTCGATCGACAGATCGCTGGAAAACATGCCACGCAGTTTCTTGAACATGGGAGAGGGACCCTAGGCAACGCGTGGGTAAAAAAGTGCGGCAAACTCTAACAACGACAGGGATTTTGGGCAAGGCGCCGATATGTTAAATTGCCGGTTTTTCCGGGCCTCTAGGCCCATCATCGCGGCCTTTGACCGCCCGTTCGCGGTGCCGTTCCCGGCGCCCTTCCCGCACGGTCCCGAGCACCGCGCTGACCGCACCTCAGCTGGAGAACCCGATGGCGCTTGAACGCTCCGACGTGGAAAAGATCGCCCATCTCGCCCGCCTGGGCCTGAACGACGGCGATATCCCGCGTACCACCGAGACCCTCAACAACATCCTCGGCCTGATCGACGCGATGCAGGCCGTGGATACCGACGGCATCGAGCCGTTGGCCCACCCCCTCGAAGCCACCCAGCGCCTGCGCGCTGACGAAGTGACCGAGGAGAACCACCGCGACGCCTACCAGGCCATCGCGCCGGCCGTCGAGAACGGCCTCTACCTCGTGCCTAAAGTCATCGACTAAGGAAAAGGGTTACAGCATGCATCAATTGACCCTGGCCGAGATCGCCCGCGCGCTGGCCGCCAAGGAATTTTCCTCCGAGGAACTGAGCGGCGCCCTGCTGGCGCGCATCCAGGCCCTCGACCCGCAACTCAACAGCTTCGTCACCGTCACCGCCGACCAGGCCCTGGAACAGGCCCGCGCCTCCGACGCCCGTCGTGCCGCCGGCGAGAACGGTGCCCTGCTCGGTGCGCCCATCGCCCACAAGGACCTGTTCTGCACCCAGGGCGTGCGCACCAGCTGCGGCTCGAAGATGCTCGACAACTTCACCGCGCCCTATGACGCCACCGTGGTCGAGAAGCTCAAGGCCGCCGGCACCGTCAGCCTCGGCAAGCTGAACATGGACGAGTTCGCCATGGGCTCCTCCAACGAATCCAGCCACTACGGCGCCGTGAAGAACCCCTGGGCGCTCGACCGCGTCCCCGGTGGCTCCTCGGGCGGCTCCGCCGCCGCCGTCGCCGCGCGCCTGGTGCCCGGCGCCACCGGCACCGACACCGGCGGCTCGATCCGCCAGCCCGCCGCCTTCACCAACCTCACCGGCATCAAGCCCACCTACGGCCGCGTCTCGCGCTGGGGCATGGTCGCCTACGCCTCCAGCCTCGACCAGGGCGGCCCGCTGGCCCGCACCGCCGAGGACTGCGCCCTGCTCCTGGGCGCCATGGCCGGCTTCGACCCGAAGGACAGCACCAGCGTCGACGCCCCGGTGGACGACTACCTCGCCGCCCTCGCCCAGCCCCTGGCCGGCCTGCGCATCGGCCTGCCGAAGGAATACTTCGGTGCCGGCCTCGACGCCCGCATCGGCGCAGCCGTCATGGCCGTGGTCGAGGAGCTGAAGAAGCTTGGCGCCACCGTCAAGGATGTCTCGCTGCCCAACATGCAGCACGCCATCCCCGCCTACTACGTGATCGCCCCGGCCGAGGCCAGCTCCAACCTCTCGCGCTTCGACGGCGTGCGCTTCGGCTACCGCTGCGAAGACCCCAGGGACCTGACCGACCTGTACAAGCGCTCCCGCGCCGAAGGCTTCGGCAGTGAAGTGAAGCGCCGCATCATGGTCGGCACCTACGCGCTCTCCGCCGGCTACTACGACGCCTACTACCTGAAGGCGCAGAAGATCCGCCGCCTGATCAAGAACGACTTCGTCCAGGCCTTCGAGGGCGTCGACCTGATCCTCGGCCCGACCACGCCGAACCCGGCCTGGAAGCTGGGCGAGAAGAACAACGACCCGGTCGCCCAGTACCTCGAGGACATCTACACCATCACCGCCAACCTCGCCGGCCTGCCGGGGCTGTCCATGCCCGCCGGCTTCGTCGACGGCCTGCCGGTGGGCGTGCAGCTGCTCGCGCCCTACTTCCAGGAAGGACGCCTGCTCAACGTGGCCCACCAGTACCAGCAGGTCACCGACTGGCACAAACAGGCCCCGGCCGGATTCTGAGGACGACACACATGCAATGGGAAACCGTGATCGGGCTGGAAATCCACGCACAGCTCAGCACCCAATCGAAGATCTTCTCCGCCAGCGCCACCACCTTCGGCGCCGAGCCCAACACCCAGGCCAGCCTGGTTGACCTGGGCATGCCCGGCGTACTGCCGGTGCTCAACGCCGAGGCCGTGCGCATGGCCGTGAAGTTCGGCCTGGCGATAGACGCCGAGATCGGCGAACGCAACGTCTTCGCCCGCAAGAACTACTTCTACCCGGACCTGCCCAAGGGCTACCAGACCAGCCAGATGGACCTGCCCATCGTCGGCAAGGGCCACCTGGACATCACCCTGGAAGACGGCACCACCCGCCGCATCGGCATCACCCGCGCGCACCTGGAAGAGGACGCCGGCAAGAGCCTGCACGAAGACTTCCACGGCATGACCGGCATCGACCTCAACCGTGCCGGCACCCCGCTGCTGGAGATCGTCTCCGAGCCGGAGATGCGCAGCGCCAAGGAAGCCGTCGCCTACGCCAAGGCGATCCACGCCCTGGTGCGCTACCTCGGCATCTGCGACGGCAACATGGCCGAAGGCTCGCTGCGCTGCGACTGCAACGTCTCGGTCCGCCCCAAGGGCCAGGCCGAGTTCGGCACCCGCCGCGAGATCAAGAACGTCAACTCGTTCAAGTTCATCGAGCGCGCCATCAACACCGAGATCGCCTGGCAGATCGACGAGCTGGAATCGGGCCGCAAGATCGTCCAGGAAACCGTGCTCTACGACGTGGCCGCCAACGAAACCCGCTCCATGCGCAGCAAGGAAGAGGCCAACGACTACCGCTACTTCCCCTGCCCCGACCTGCTGCCGGTGGTGATCGAGAAGAGCTTCCTCGACGAAGTCCGCGCCCAGTTGCCGGAGTTGCCGGTGCAGAAGCGCGAGCGCTTCGAGAGCCAGTTCGGCCTCTCCGCCTACGACGCCAGCGTGCTCTCCGCCAGCCGCGAGATGGCCGACTACTTCGAGGCCGTGCAGCGCACCTGCGGCGACGCCAAGCTGGCCGCCAACTGGGTGATGGGCGAGCTCTCCAGCCTGCTCAACAAGGATGGCCTGGAGATCGAGCAATCGCCGGTTTCCGCCGAGCACCTGGGCGTCATGATCCTGCGCCTGAAGGACGGCACGATCAACGGCAAGGCCGCGAAGACCGTGTTCGCCGCCCTGGCCGAAGGCGAAGGTTCGCCCGACGAGATCATCAAGGCCCGCGACCTGGTGCAGAACACCGACAGCGGCGCCGTCGAGAAGCTGCTCGACGAGGTGCTCGCCGCCAACGCCGAACAGGTCGAGCAGTACCGCGCCAGCGATGAAGCCAAGCGCGGCAAGATGTTCGGCTTCTTCGTCGGCCAGGCCATGAAGGCGGCCAAGGGCAAGGCCAACCCGGCCCAAGTGAACGAACTGCTGAAGAAGAAGCTCGAAGCCTGAGCCCGCTAGCCCAGTGGGCCCCGCACATGCGGGCCCACTGGGTAATGGCAGGGCAAAAGGACCGATTCGCCTCCATCAGGTGACGCCATGCAGCGACTGTTCTGCCTTCTCGCTTTCTCCGGCCTGTTGACCGGCTGCTCCTACCTTCCCTTCGAACGCGACAGCGAAACCCCGGGCGACTACCGCGCCGAGGGCCGCGCCTCCTTCTACGGCGCGCGCCACCATGGCCAGAAGACCGCCAGCGGCGAACGCTTCGACCAGAACGCCCTGACCGCCGCCCACCGCACCCTGCCCTTCGGCACCCGGGTCAAGGTCACCAACCTCGACAACGACCGCAGCGTGGTGGTCCGTATCAACGATCGCGGCCCCTATGCCCGCACGCGGATCATCGATGTCTCGAAGAAGGCCGCCGAAGCGCTGGGCATGATCCGCTCGGGCGTGGTGCCGGTGCGCGTCGAAAGCCTCAGATGAACCCAAGCAGGAAACCGCTATGAGCGAAGCACGCAAACCCGGCGTCCAGGTCCGCCGCGAAGTCATGGGCGACACCTTCGTCGACCGCGCCCTGGGCAATGCCACCGAATTCACCCAGCCGCTGCAGGACTTCGTCAACGAACACGCCTGGGGCGGCGTCTGGAACCGTGAAGGGCTGGACCGCCGCACCCGCAGCCTGATCACCCTCGCCGCCCTCACCGCCCTGAAATGCCCCCAGGAGCTCAAGGGCCACGTGCGCGGCGCGCTGAACAACGGCTGCACCGTGGAAGAGATCCGCGAAGCGCTGCTGCACTGCGCCGTCTATGCCGGCGTCCCCGCCGCCATCGACGCCTTCCGCGCCGCCCAGGAAGTCATCGACGCCTGGCAGGCCGACCAGAAGGCCTGATTTAGCGCCTATAGGTTGGCGCCGAGCGCAGCGAGACCCAACGATGCGCGGCTCGACGTCGCTGCGCGGGACAGTGGGAGCGAATTCATTCGCGAAGAGGGCCAACTCGGGCGGCGTTCCGCGAGCTACGCGCCATACCCGCCTCCGCCTGGTGGAGGTAAAAAGCGACCTCCACCCTACGCAACGATCATGTCCGAGCGATGCGGCATGTGTAGGGGCGACTTCAGTCGCCCAGCGGCGCACAGCGCCACCAAACACCTACCGATCAGGGATAGCTGAAGCTCTTCACCAGGGTCAGCTCCCCCGGCTGGCGCATGGGCACGAGGAAGCTCTGCTGCTTCTCGTTGGGCGTGCCCTCTTCGCTGATCACGGTGATCTGGCCGATGGTCAGCGCCTGCCCCGGCGAGCTGCTGCCGTCCTCGTCGCTGCGGTAGCCGCCGCCGTAGTAGTTCACGTAGACCAGGTACTGGCCCTTGAGCGGGGTCGGGGTGGCGATCATCTCCGGGCCGTAGCCGGTGGTCACGTCCACGTCCAGCGCCGCGCCGTTGGGCAGGGAGCGCTCGCCGTACCAGACATGGCCGCCGTCCGGGGTCACCAGGTGCAGGTCGAGGTCGGTGTTGTCGCTGTCCCAGGACAGCACCACGCGCAGGCGTGCCGATACCCCGCCGCGGCCGAGGCTGTAGAACTGCACGCGGCGCTTCTGCTGGCCGTCGGGGCTCTGCACCTCGACGCTGTTGCTGCCGGCCGGGAACACGAAGGGGCGGTCGAAGCCGCCGTCCTCGTTGATCTTCAGCGGCATGTCGATGCCGTTGACCACCAGCCGGCCCGGGCCTTGCGGCGCCTTCGACAGGCCGCTGATGGCGCCCTTGATCCGAGCGGTATCGGCCTGGTCCTCGGCGACGTTCACCGAGGACGCGGGGTAGTTGACCTGCTGCATGAAGTGCGCGCCGTCGCCGCTGCCCTCGCGCCAGCCGCCGCGAGGCGTGTCGATGCGCACCTCGGCACTGGCGGCCAGGGGGATCAGGCTGAGAAGCAGGGGGGCGAGGTATCCGGGGCGCAGGCGCATGGGGTCATTCCAGTAACAGGTGGCGGGCGAGGCGTTCGACATAGTCTTCGTCCTGGCCATTGGGGTGGGCCTCGAAGGCCAGGTGCAGGTATTCGTGGGTCAGGTCGAGGCGGTCCTGCAGGGAGAACAGGCCGCGCACGAAGATGCGCCGCCGCTCGCGGTCGACATGGGGCTTGCCGGAGGCCAGGCGGCACACGGCGAACTGCTGGATCTCGTCGTAGCCGGGCTCGCCGTCCAGGGTGGCGCGCCAGCCGCGACGCTGCGTGCGCAGCCACTCCTCGGCGTTGGGCAGCGCCTGGCAGGCGGCCACAGGCTTGTCCCAGCGGCTGAGGCTGGCACGGGGGAAGGCGCGGGCCAGGATGGCGTCATAGCGCAGGCCTTCGCCGGCCTGCTGCACCGCCTGCTGCCAGGCCAGGCGATCCGGGCCCGGCTTGTCGCTGTGGTAGGTGACCGGGCTGCCGGCCAGCACCAGGTCGGCGGTCCAGGCGACGATGGCGCGGGCCTCGGCCGTGGCCGGGCGCGGTGCGACGCGCTGGCTGGCGCTGCTGTCGTCGATGGTCAGGCAATCGCCGCGACGACCCGCGTTCTGCTGCAGGTAGCTGCGGATGGCCACGGCCAGGGCCTTGGCCGCTTCCGCCGGCTGCGCCGAGGCCTCGCGTTGCAGCACGCGGGCGACGTAGTCCTCGCGCTGCAGATGGGCGGTGAGCTGCAGGACATCGCCCTGGCGCTCGAGGAACAGCTCGCCATCGCTCTCGATGGGCAGGCGGTTGCCGTTGGCGAACTCCACCTCGTAGCGCCCGCGGAGCATGCCCGGTGCCACGGCGGCCGCTTGAGCTTCGTGGCGCACCTGGCGCACCGGGTAGCGGGTAAACAGGCCGACCTCGACGCAGGCACCGGTTTCCGCCGGCCAGGTCGTGGGCAGCGTCTGCCCGAGCACCTCGGCGTAGTCCTTGAGCACGCGCTGGCTGGTCCCCGGGCCACCGGCCCAGATCGGCGTGCCGTCGGCCAGCCAGCCGGCGAAACCACCCTGGCGCGCCTGGGCATCGCCATCGGCGAGCCAGCTCCAGGTCTTGGCGCGCAGGCGCCCGCCAAGGGCACCCAGCGCGGCGGAATCGGGCGCGGCCAGGGGCACGTCGAGCAGCACCTGGCGTGCCTGGGCCTGGGCCGGCAGGTGCGCCAGTTCGTCCAGCAGCTCGCTCACCGGCACCCGCGCCTGCGGCTGCAACTGGTCCAGTCGCTGCAACCAGCCGGCGCCCTGGCGCTCGCGCCAGTAGCGCGACCAGTCGGCGGGATCGAGGTGCAGGTCGGGGGAGGAGAAATACAGGCCGCAGGACTTCACCAGCGCCTGGTCCCGGTCGATGCGCTCGCCGGGGTTGCAGCAATAGACCTCGTCGCGGTCCTGGCCCTTGCACTGGTAGCCGGGGTCGGGACGCGCGTTATCCACGAGGTAGGCGTAGACGAACAGTTTCCACAGGCTGCCCAGGGGCGTCTGGCGCTCGGCGGGCAGGGCCCCGCGCGTGAGCACCCGGCTGCGGTCCAGCTGCAGCAGCTCGTTGCCCTGGGGCCCGCGCCAGGCGAGGCTCAAAGGCGCCTCGCCGGCGTGCAGCAGCGGGGCCGCCAGCATCAGCAGGGCCCCGGCCAGGTGTCGCGTCCTAGTCAACCTTGATCCGTCCGAGCGCCGGTTCGCTCTCCAGCGCCTGCTCCTGGGGAGCGTAGAGGCGCTGGTAGCGGGCCGGCGGCAACTCGAAGGAGCCTTTCTGCGAGAAGCGCACCAGGTGCTGCAGCACCACGCTACCCTGCAGGCTGTCCACCGGCACCGCGTAGAGCAGTTGGCCCGGCTCGTTGCGTGCACGCTCCAGGGTCTCGGCTTCCTCGCCACCCAGGCCGGAGATCTTGATGCCCCAGGTGGTGCGCTCGACATCGGCGCCCGGCGGCAGCGGCACTTCCAGCATGCCGTAGCGCAGCGCGCGCTCGCCCTTGCTGGTGAGCACGATGGTGTCCAGGTAGAGGTCGTCGCTGGAGATGTCCTCCGGCTTCACCTCCTCGGCGGTGAAGCTGAAGGGCTCCTCGCCGGGCACCAGGCGCATCAGGCTGCGGGAGATTTCCACGTCCAGCTTCGCCGGGGTGGCCTGGGCGCTGTTGAAGTCCAGGCGCACGTCCACCGGGTGCGGCAGGTCGGCCGGCAGTTCCAGTTCAACGGGCACGCCCTGGCCTTGCCACAGCCAGTAGCCTTCGCCGCTGGTGCCTTCGGCCGCGCGCCAGTCGCCCTGGGGCTTGAGCGCGATCGCTTCGTCGTCCTGGCCGAGGGAACGTTGCAGCCAGGTCAGCGCCAGGGCGCGTTCCAGGGTGGCCTGGCCAGGCGCCAGGCGCTTGAGCAGCGCGGCGGCGCGTTGGCGATCGGCACCGTTGACGTACAGGCCGACGGCCTCGGTGAAGGGTTGCTGGCTGGCGGCCAGGCGCTCGCGGGCGGCGGCGGCCTGGGCGGCCAGTGCGTCCGGCACCTTGGCCTGCACCTGGCGCGCCAGGCCGAGGGTGAGCACCCGCGCGGTGGCGAGGCCCAGGGCCGAATCCGGCGCGGCCATGACCAGGCTCTGGCTGCCGTCGTCCGACAGGGCCTGGTCGCTGCCCTCCCCGGCGGCCGCCAGGTCGGCCATCAGGCCTTCCATCAGGGTGTTGACCGGCAGCTGCATCTCGCGGGCGAAGCCGAGGATCAGCGCACGCTGCAGCAGCGGCGTGGTCGGCGCCTGGGCGGCATAGACGTCCAGCACGCGCTGCCAGTGCTCCGCCGGCAGCTGCACCTCCAGCGCGCGGCTGGCGTACCAGTCGGCGTAGTAGGCATAGGCGGTGAGGAAGGCATCGGCATCCGCCTCGTCACCCCACCAGGTGAAGGACGCCTCGGGGCCGGCCATCTGCACCAGGCGCAGGCGGCTGTTCTGCATGATCAGGCGCAGGCGGTCGCGCACGCGCGGCTCGCCCTGGGCCAGGGTCGGGTAGGCCAGGGCCAGCGGCAGCAGGCGACTGGCGGTCTGCTCGACGCCGCCGTAGGGGTAGCCGAGCAGGTCATCGAGCGCGCCCTTGAACAGGGAGCGGCCGCTGTCGTCGAGGCGCAGGCGGATGGCGCTGGCGTCGGCCGGCAGGCCCAGTTCGGTCTTGCCGGCGTAGGCGACGACGGTCTTCGCCTGGGCGCTCTGCCAGCCGCTGGCGGCCAGGTGCAGGGCGACGTCGAGGGCGTCGACGACCTGGCCGTCCTGAACCAGCTCGGCGTGGAAGTCGCCATTCACCAGGGCGGTCTCGGCCAGCGGCAGGTAGTTGATGCCCTTGGCCAGTTCCACCGGAGTGCGCTGTTCCTGGCCGTTGTAGCGGGTCACCAGTTCGGCCTTGGCACCGGTTTCCCCCTGGTTGAAGGCGAACAGGCCGAGGGCCGGCTTGTCACCGCCACGGTAGGTGGCCGGGCCGCTCCATTTCAGGTACAGCGGCTTCTCGGAACGCACGAACTGGCGCTTCTGGCCGACCTGGCCGTCGGCGTTGACGGCGCGGGCGGTGATGCGCCAGCGGGTCAGCGAGTCGGGCATGCGGAAGCTGAAGCGCGCCTTGCCGTCGGCATCGGTGACGAGGTCGGGCTGCCAGGCGGCGGTGTCGACTTCCTCGCGGCGCGGGCGCTCCAGCACCTTCACGCCACGGTCGCTGCGGTTGGCGCGGCCCGGGGCGCTCGGCGTGCCGGGCAGGGCCAGGTCGTAGGCGATGAAGGACAGGCTGGCGCTGGTGCGCACGTTGTTGCGGCGCGGGTGGTAGAAGAACTGGTCGATGCCCGGGGCGATCTCCGGCTGCAGCGCGTAGATCATCTCGTCCACCACGCTGACGGTGAGGCGCGAGGCGGTCGGCTTGCCGGCGTAGCGGGTGGTCAGCTCGACGGTGACCAGGTCGCCGGGGCGGGCGGTTTCCTTGTCGGCGACGATCTGGATGTCGATCTGCGGCGTCGCCACCTTGATGCCGGCGTTCTGGAAGCTGTAGTCGCCGCCACGGGTGTAGAGCGCAGAGAAGGTGATGTTCGGCGAGAAGGTCTCGCCCACCGGGATGCGCGCGCGGTACTGGGTATCGGACAGGCGCTCGATCTTCAGCCAGTCGCCGCCCTTGGACAGCAGCGCGGTGGCCTCGACCTTGTCGCGCTCCAGGGTCAGCAGCGCATCGCTCACCGGCTCCGGGAAGGTGATCAGGGCCAGGGCCTCGTCACCGGCCTGGTACTCGGCCTTGTCCAGCACGATCTCGATGGTGCCGGCCACGGCCTTGACGCCATCGCCGCTCACCGAGTGGCCGGTGGCGCCGAGGATCAGCCCGTGCTCGTCCTTGAGGGTGATGCTGTAGGTGCCGGGGCGCTCGAACTTGAGGTCGAAACCTTCATCCCCTTCACCCAGGCTGCCGCTGTGGCTGCTCTGGTCCTCCAGGAGTACCCAGTCGTAGCGCGCGGGCTTGAGCTCGGTCGGGCGCTCGCTGCGGTAGGTGAAGCGCACCGACTCGCCGGCGCTGCTGAAGCGCTGCGGGGCGGTCAGGGCGTAGCGGGCGGCGCCACGCTCGATGAGGATTTCCTTGCTGGTCTTGACCCGGTACGCGGCGCCATCGCTGGCGAACACGGTGAGCAGGTAGCGGCTGGGCTTCTCGGCCGCCGGCAGGTCGATCTCGGCACGGCCCTTGGCGTCGGTGGTCAGTTCGCTGGTGCTCAGCTCGATGGGGAACTGGCCGAGGTACTGCAGTTCGTTGTCGATCATCGACAGCTGCTGGGCGCGCAGGCTCAGTTGCAGTTTGGCGTTGGCCACCGGCTTGCCATCCGGGTAGAGCAGCACCAGGGCGCCCTTGACCGGCTCGCCGGTGCGGAAATCGGGCTTGGCCAGGTCCAGCGACACCTCGAAGTGCGGCTTGATGTACTCGGCGACGCGGAAGGCGCTGCTGTAGATCTGCTCGCGATAGGTGAAGCGCAGCTCGTAGCCGCCGGCCACGGCGTTCTGCGGCAGCTGGAAGCGGCTGGCGGTGCCGGACCTGGAGTCCAGGTTCAGGTCGAGGGTCTGCAGCTGGGTGCCGTTGGCATCGAGCACCGCGAGCTTGATCGGTGCGGCGCTTGGCGCCACCGAATCACGGGCGTTCTTGAACTCGCGGCCGACGATCTTCACCTCCACCCAGTCCCCCGGGCGGTACAGCGGCCGGTCGGTAAAGGCGTAGAGCTTGGTGTCGTAGATCTCGCTGTCGTAATAGAAGTTCTCGGAGACGAACACGCCGCCCTCGGCATCCTCGCCCAGCAGGTAGGAACGTTCCGGGCTGGCATGGCCGAGGCGCAGCAGGCCCTCGGCGTCGGTGCTGCCGCTGGTCATCACGCCCAGGCCGTCGGTCCACAGCACCTTGGCCCCGGCGACCGGGGTGCCCTGGTGCTTGTGCGCCGTCCATACCAGCAGCTCGCCGCCGGCGATCTTGCTCACGGCGACGGTGTTGGAGACGAACACCACGGTGGTGGCGCGGTACTTGCCGACGATGGCCTCGGCCAGGTACAGGCCCGGCTTGAGCTTGCCCAGCGGGATGTAGACGTTGCCCGGCTGGACGTTGGTGAACTGGCTCGAGGAGCCGGCCAGCTCGACGCCCTTCGGCGGCTCGATGGGCTTGGCTTCCCACAGCGGGTAGCGGAACTGCTCGACCAGGGGCAGGCCCTTCATGGGCGCGTACTGCACCTGCGGGGTGAATTCGGTGGGCTGGCGGATGGCGTCGCCCATCTTCAGCTCGGGCGCTTCCTCGGTGACCTGCTTGCGCGACTCGTAGGAGAAGGCGCGCTGCATCACCCGCCGCGACTTGCGGTACCAGTTGTCCCACAGGTAGCCGAGGGTGTTGGACAGGCCCTCGCCCTTGAAGTCGCCCTCGGCGACCACCCGGTGCAGGTTCTTCTGGCGCTTGAGGAAGTCCAGCGGGTTGTCGATGCGGTACACCCGCACGTCGACGCCGCCGTAGCCTTCCATGCGGTAGCGGCGGTAGTCGCGGCCCGGTGCCTCGAGGCGCACCTTGGCGACCTCGTCGGCGGCGAAGCTGCTGTCGGCCAGGAGGAAGAAGGATTCCCCCGAGAGCGGCGTGTAGCCGCTGGAGGGCACTTCGTCATCGGCCTGGCTGCTGCCGAAGGGCAACGCCAGGGCGAGCAGGGCCGTCGCCGACAGGGTGGCGGCGCGGCGCAGCAGGCGGGCGGCAGTCATCGGGAGAGGAAGTGCAGCCGATAGATGCCGATAAAGTTGGGGTTGGATTCGTCGGGGATCCATCGGGTGTCCTTCCATGTCATGAGTTGTTGCAGGCTCACGGAGCGCATGCCGTTATCGGTCGGCGTGGTGGTTCCGGTGTGGTACGCGATGTCGCGCCCCATCCAGATCATCAGGTGCTGCTCGTCGCCCTGGTCGAAGAAGATCAGGTCGCCGGGCCGCGCCTGGTTGAGGTCACGGCCGGCGAACCGGCTGTTGTACTGGATCAGCTTGATGGCATTCACATAGGGCCCGACCTTTCCGCCGCCCTGTTGCCAGGTCTGCGCCAGGCGGCGCTGGCCGTCGGTCAGGTCCAGCTCCGGCGGCAGGTAGCGGTTGGACAGGCCGTTGGCGCGCAGCCACTTGCCGTCGTGGGGCTTGAGCGCCTCGTTGGCGGCGAAGCGCACCAGGCCGGCACAGTCCTGCTGGTGCCAGCGCGGGCTCGGCCCCTGGCGCAGCTGCTCCTGGGCGATGCGCACGAACCAGGCGCGGAACACCTGGGACTGCTCGGCGTCCAGTGCGGGGACGTCCTCGGCGCGCACGGCCAGGCTCCACGCCATCAACAGCGCGGCAAGGCCCAGCGGCAGGCGAGCCAGTGCACGGGTCACAGCGGGCGCCACTCCAGCGGCAGCCATTGCCAGTCGGAACCGGTCTTGGTGCCCGCAGGCAGCGCCAGGGCGTACTTGCCATGGCCACCGAGGGCCCGCAGCTTGGGCAGCAGGTGGGTTTCGGCGGCGTTGCGGAACACCGGCTCGTAGTTGCTCGGCAGGCTGTCGAGGGTCTCGCGCTCGAGCAGCTTCGACAGGCCGTCGGGGGCCATGAAGGCCGGCACCAGGGCGTCCTTGGGCAGGGTCTCGGCCAGCGGCGGGAAGCGCTTGTCGAGGGTATCCAGGCCCTTGGTCACCAGCTTGTCGTCGAGGGAGAACAGCAGGGTGTCGCCATGGCGCGCCAGGCTCACGCGGAAGAAGCCGCTGGAGCCCAGGGCGTCCGGGTTGGCGTTCTCGCTGGCCGGGTACTGGCCGAAGTTGGAGCCGACATCGCGGGTCCAGCGACGGGTCTCGCCCTGGGTCTGGTCGTCCACCGGGAAGCGGCCACCCTCGACATAGGGCTCGTAGGCGCCGATCACCGAGCCGAACAGGCCCTCGATGGCGGTATCGAGCTCAGGCGTCACCTTCTCGCCCAGCTGGGTGACCAGCAGCGGCGAGTGCAGGCGCGATTCGGCGTACCAGCAGAGGCCGGCCGATCCGTTCAGGCGCTTCTCCAGCTCGGCGGCGACCTCCTTGCCGGCACCGACGCGGTCCAGCAGCTTGCCGGGTACGCCCGGTGCCACCGGCAGCGCCACGCAGGCACTGGCGCCCATGGGCATGGCCTTCCAGATGGGGGCGAAGTCGAAGGCCGGCTGGTCGTCGACGTCGTTGAGGGCGACGTAGCTGTGCCAGCCCTTGTCGTCCATCTCGAAGCGCAGCCCGGCGAAGGACGGGAAGAAGCGCTGATAGCCGAAGGCGACGTACTCGCCGCCCAGGGCGATGCGCTGCTGCTCGGTGCCGCGGGCATCCAGGCCGAAGCGCTCGGGGAAGGGGTTCTCGCCTTCCAGCAGGGATTCCACCGACTCGGTGGCGTCCTTGGCCAGTTGGCCGGCTTCATCCATCAGCATGCCGGGGCTGGACAGCACCAGCAGCTTGTCGCCGTGGCTGGCCAGCAGCACGGAGCGGTCGCCCAGGTAGCTCAGGCGGTAGAGCGGTACGGAGTCGCCGTCCACGCGCAGCTCGCCGGCCTGGCTCAGCTGGCTGTCGTCGAGGGCGACGTGGGCCAGGGGCTCCAGCACCCGCGCCAGGCCACCGCGCTCGATGGTCAGCAGCACATGCTTGAGCTTGCCATCGGCGCCGCGCCACAGGGCGACTTCGGCGGGCTGGTCGAGCAACTCGTCCAGCAGCGTGTCCTGCAGCTTGAGGTCACGCTCGTAGATGATCCGCCGCAGGCTGCCGGACAGGCCGAGGCGGTCGGCGTTGTCCTGGTAATAGAAGACGAAGTCCTCGGTGAGGGTGTCGCGCAGCAGCGGCACGGCGAGGATGTCCTTGGGCAGGCGGCTCAGCGAGACGCTCTCGATCAGCGCATCGGGGCGCTTCAGGTCGAGGCCCAGGGCGCTCTTCTCGGCCAGCTCGCGCGGCGGTTCCTTGGAGCACCCGCCCAGCAGGCCGAAGGCGGCCAGCGGCAGCAGCAGGCCGGCGGCAAGGGCGCGCGGGTGGCGTGCCAGGGCCGGGCGGCGGGCCGGTTCGGGTGTGGTGGTCTGGCTCATGTCGAATAACCCCAGTTCATCCAAGCGTCGGGACATCAGAAATTGAAGGATTTGACGAGCAGCAGCTCGCCGATGGCACGCAGCGGGACGAGGAAGGTCTCGCGTTTCTCATTCACGGTGTTCTCGTTGAACACCAGGCTGATCTGCGAGGTGATCACCTCGTTCTGGTTGCTGCCGGCGTCGAAGTTGTAGCCGCCTGCGCCCAGGTTGCCCCAGTAGTTGACGTACACCAGGTAGGTGCCGTGCAGCGGCGCGGTCATGGTGAACATCTCCGGCCCCGGGCCATCGACGCTGTCGGTGTCCAGGCCGCCGCCGTTGCTCATCACCGGATCCGCCCAGAAGGCGTGCTGGCCGTCGGGGGTGACGATGTGCAGGTCGAGCTCGGCCTTGGGGTCGTCCCAGCCGAGCACGACGCGCAGGCGGGCGGGCGTCCGATGGGAGTTGGCCTCGTAGAACTGCACGCGCTTGACCGACTTGCCGTCGCCGGACACCAGCTCGACGCCGTTGGAGCCGGCGCCGAAGGCATAGGGGCGGACGAAGCGGCCCTGGTCGTCGGTGTAGAGCGGCAGCGGGTTGCCATTGACCACCAGGCGATGCGGCTGGCGTACGTGGCCGAGGTTGGCCAGGCGGCCTTCGATCAGGGTGCGGTTGCGCTGGCCGCCTCGGTCGATGGGCGGCGTGGGGTAGGCGACGGCGGGGTTCTCGCTGCGGTCCAGCAGCCCGGCGTAGCGCCAGCCGGCGGTCGGCCCCTCCAGCGTCGCGGCCGGTTCGGCGGCCTGGGCCATGGAGGCCAGGAACGTCAGGCAGAGCAGGAGGGGGGCGCGCATGTTTAATCCTTTAATGGCGCAAAGGCGCTGATGCTAGAGCCTCATGGGGGAGCGCGCAATCCGGGGCGTCGAGGAGTCGGAAGTCCCTCACAATTTGAAACATCTCGCCCCGGAAAGCTAGATCAGCCCCATCAGTTGCAACGTCAGCAGGCCGACGTTGGTGGTGAGCACCGCCGCGAGGGTGGTGATGACGATGATCGCCGCCGCCAGCTCGTGGTTGCCGTTCACCGCGCGCGCCATGACGAAACTGGCCGCCGCCGTGGGGCTGGCGAAATAGAGGAAGAGGATCGCCAGCTCGGCATTGCGGAAGCCGCAGGCCCAGGCGCCGACCGTGGCCACCAGGGGCAGCCAGACCATCTTCATCAGGCTGGCGCTCATCGCCATCGGCCCGCTCGCGCGCAGGGAGGCCAGGGACAGGGTGCCGCCGATGCAGATCAGCGCCAGGGGCAGGGTCATCTGCGCGAAGTACTCGCCGGATGTGACCATCCAGGCCGGCAACGGCAGTTGCAGGGAGGCCACCGGGATGGCCGCCAGTACGCCGATGATCAGCGGATTGCCGAGGATGCTCTTGAACAGGCTCCAGGGGTCGGTCTTGGCGTTGGGCGCGTAGAGGGCCAGCACCACCGAGGACAGGGTGTTGTAGCAGAGGATCACCACGCCCCCGAGCACCCCGCCCACCGAGAGCCCGTAGTCGCCGTACATGCTGGTGGCCAGGGCCAGGCCGATGATGCCGTTGTTGCCACGGAAGGCACCCTGGGTATAGACGCCGCGGTCAGCCTTCGGCACCCGCCAGGTCGCCCAGAGCCAGGCCAGGCCGAAGCACACCAGCGTGGCCAGGATGAAGTAGCCGATCAGCCGCGGCTGCAACGCGGTGCGCAGGTCGGCCTGGACGATGGCGAGGAACAGCATGGTCGGCATGGTGCCGCGGAAGACCAGCGAGGAGGCGGTGTCGATGAAGGGGGCGTCGATCCAGCGCAGGCGCCGCAGCAGCACACCGAGGAAAAGCATGGAAAAGACCGGCGCGGTGATGCCGATGATTTGCTGGACGACGGCGAACATGGAGGGGCCTGGCGCGGGGGATAGTTAGGCGGCTAAGGATAGCCAAGTCGGGGCGGGAAGTGGCTTTCGTGAAGCTTTCAGGGCAGAGAAGAGCCAGCCCTTGGCGTCAGGGGAAGGCCCGATCGCGAATGAATTCGCTCCAACAAAGACCAGCCGAGCCCGCATACGGGCATGATCGCTGCGTAGGGTGGAGGTCGCTTCTTACCTCCACCAGGCGGGGCCAGGGTCGGCACAGGGGTGTGCCTGGGGCTCCGGCATCGATGATTTAGCGAGCAAAGGAAAAGCGGTGGGCTGAAGCCCACCCTACACACACCCGACAAGGCGCCGAGGTTTTTTTCGGCGCCATCGGCGTCAGCGACGCACCGGGCGCTTCTGCAGCTTGCGCTGCAAGGTGCGGCGGTGCATGCCCAGGGCACGGGCGGTGGCGGAGATGTTGCCGTCGTGCTCGGCCAGCACACGCTGGATGTGCTCCCACTGCAGGCGGTCCACCGACATCGGGTTTTCCGGCACCAGGGTGTCCAGGTCGGCATGCTGGGACAGCAGCGCGGTCAGCACGTCGTCGGCATCGGCCGGCTTGCACAGGTAGTTGGTGGCGCCGCGCTTGATGGCTTCCACGGCGGTGGCGATGCTCGAATAGCCGGTGAGGATCACCACGCGCATCTCCGGGTCCAGCTCCAGCAGCTTGGGCAGCAGCACCAGGCCGGAGTCGCCCTCCATCTTCAGGTCGAGCACGGCGTAGTCGGGCAGGTCGTCCCTGGCCAGGACCAGGCCTTCCTCGGCCGAGCCGGCGACCGAGACCCGCAGGCCACGGCGACTCATGGCACGGGCCATGACACGGGTGAAGGTGGCGTCGTCGTCCACCAGCAGCAGGTGGGGCTGTTCTTCGCCTTCGATCAGGGGTTCATCGCTCATTTGGACTCCTCGCGGATTCAAGCTCAGACAACGCCGTAACCACGGGGCAGGCGCAACTCGGTGAGGGTACCGCCATCTTCATGGTTGTACAGCTTCACGGTTCCGCCGGCACGGGTGACGCTGGCCTGGCTGAGGAACAGGCCGAGGCCGAAGCCCTTGCCCTTGGTGGTGAAGAAGGGCCGGCCGAGCTGTTCGGCGATGGCCAGGGGCACGCCGGCGCCATGGTCGCGGATGCTCAGCACCATCCACTGGTGGTCCCAGTTGATACGGATGTCGAGCTTGTCCGGGCAGGCGTCGGCGGCATTGTTCAACAGGTTCAGCAGGGCCTGGGTCAGGTCGGCCGGCGGCATGAGCCGGGGCGGCTGGCCGATGCCCAGGCACTGGTAGCGATAGGTGGCCTCGGGGCGCATCAGGTGCCAGCGGTTGAGGGTGACCTCCATCCACTCCACCACCGATTGCTCCACCACCGCCTGGCGTCGATCCGCCTCGGCGGCGCGCACCAGTTGCTGCAGGGTGTCCTTGCACAGGCGCACCTGCTCCTGCAGCAGGGCCAGGTCATCCTGCAGGGACGGCTTGTCGCCGTATTCCTGGCGCAGCTCCTTGAGCAGCACGCTCATGGTCGCGAGCGGCGTGCCCAGCTCGTGGGCGGCACCGGCGGCCTGGGTGGCCACGGCCAGCAGCTGCTGGTCGCGCATGCCCTCTTCCCGGCGCACGGACTGCAGCTGGTCCTGCCGACGCAGCTCCTCGGTCATCCGCGCGGCGAAGAAGGTGATCAGCGCGGCAGCCAGGGCGAAGCTCAGCCACATGCCGTAGATCAGCAGGGTCTCGCGCTGGGCCACCGGCATCTCCAGCGGGTGGAACCACACCAGCAGCAGGGTGTAGGCGGCCAGGGCCATGCCCGCCAGCACCAGGGTGTAGAGCCAGGGCAAGGTGGCGGCGGCGATGGTCAGCGGCACCAGGTAGTAGGAAACGAAGGGGTTGGTCGAGCCGCCCGAGTAATAGAGCAGCACACTGTGGATGACCAGGTCGCAGGCCAGCTGCACCGAGTACTCCAGCTCGGTGACCGGCCAGGGCCCGCGCAGGCGCAGGGCGGTGCTCAGGCACAGGATGACCGATACACCGAGGGTGACCGACAGCTCCAGCCAGGGCAGCTGCAGCAGCTGTGCCTTGTAGGCGAGCCCCACCGAACCGGCCTGGGCGGCCAGCACGAGGATGCGGATGAAGGTCAGGCGCAGCAGGTTCTGCCGGCTGGCGGACAAGAGGGGCAAGGGTTCGAGCATGGGCACTCCAAGGCGTCGGCGGAGTATAACCAAGGCGTCACGCGCTCCGCTGATATGCGTCAACTCGCCGCATCGTCGCATGCCTTCCGTCGGCCGACGACGGGGCCCCGTTCCACTGGCCCTGCCCGGAACGCAAAAAAATGTTCCGGGTCTTAACCCCGATCGCAGCGGACCTGCGTCTAACCCCGTGACTGCTGCACAATCCGTGCACCCCACTGCCTCTCACAAGGAGCCGTTATGCAAGCCATCACCCGCCTCGCCGCTGCCATCACCCTCTGCGCCGCGACCTTCGGCAGCCTCTCCGCCCAGGCCGAGGAAGCCCGCTACAACCAGGTGGCGCTGCGCGCCGAGGTCAGCCAGGAAGTGGCCCACGACCTGATGCACGTGACCCTCTACAGCGAATCCCAGAGCGCCGACCCGGCCAAGCTCGCCGCCGAAATCACCCGCACCATCAACGCCGCGGTGGAAAAGGCGCGGGGCACCAAGGGGGTATCGGTGAGCCTGGGCAGCCGCAACAGCTACCCGGTCTACGACGACAAGGGCCAGAAGATCACCGGCTGGCGCGAGCGTGCCGAACTGCGCCTGGAAAGCCCCGACTTCGCCACCCTGTCCCAGCTCAGCGCCGACCTGATGGGCACCCTGAAGATGGGCGGCATGGACTTCAGCATCGCCGACCCGACCCGCAAGAAGAACGAGGACGCGCTGATCAAGCAGGCCGTGGACGCCTTCAAGGCCCGCGCCCAGCTGGCCACGGAAGCCCTCGGCGGCAGCGGCTACAAGCTGGTCAGCCTCAACCTCAACAGCGCCGGCTTCCAGCCGCAGCCGGTGATGATGCGCGCCATGGCCGCCAAGTCGTCGATGTACGACAGCGCCCCGGCACCGGAGGTCGAGGCCGGCACCAGCCGGGTGACCGTCAACGCCGACGGCGTCATCGAGGTGCAGATGCCCTGATTCCGGGCGGGAGCCGCGCTGCAACGGCGCGGCTCCCTTTCATTACCGCGCCCCCTCATTTGCATATTTGCGACACCGCCTTACACCTTCGTCACAGCTTCTACACTCTCCCCTGCCCTCGGCTTGCCTCAGGCATGTGCCGTGCATAGGTTCTTGCAAGGTCCCTCACGAAGGGGCCCCTCACGATGACAACCACAACAAGACATGAGGTCAAAATGCGTAAAAACGCCGTCATCCAAGCGCTGCTCGCCGCCGGCCTGATCGCCGCCGCACCGCTCGCCAGCGCCGCCAGCAACCTGGTCTTCTGTTCCGAAGGCAGCCCCGCTGGCTTCGACCCCGGCCAGTACACCACCGGCACCGACTTCGACGCGGGGGCCGAAGCGGTCTTCAACCGCCTCACCCAGTTCGAGCGCGGCGGCACAGCGGTCGAACCCGGCCTGGCGGAGAAGTGGGACATCTCCGACGACGGCCTGACCTACACCTTCCACCTGCGCCCGGGCGTGAAGTTCCACAGCACCGACTACTTCAAGCCGACCCGCGAATTCAACGCCGACGACGTGCTCTTCACCTTCCAGCGCATGCTCGACAAGGACCACCCCTTCCGCAAGGCGTACCCCACCGAGTTCCCCTACTTCACCGACATGGGCATGGACGCCAACATCGCCAAGCTGGAGAAGCTCGACGCGCACACCGTGCGCTTCACCCTCAACACCGTGGACGCGGCCTTCATCCAGAACATGGCCATGAGCTTCGCCTCCATCCACTCGGCCGAATACGCCGACCAGCTGCTCAAGGCCGGCAAGGCCGCCGACCTCAACCAGAAGCCCATCGGCACCGGCCCCTTCGTCTTCAGCCGCTACCAGAAGGACGCGCAGATCCGCTACAAGGGCAACAAGGACTACTGGAAGCCCGAGGACGTGAAGATCGACAACCTGATCTTCGCCATCAACTCCGACGCCTCGGTGCGCTACCAGAAGCTCAAGGCCGGCGAATGCCAGATCACCGCCTACCCGCGCCCGGCCGACCTCGACGCCATGCGCAAGGACCCCAAGCTCGACGTCCCGCAGCAGGCCGGCTTCAACGTCGGCTACATCGCCTACAACATCGAGCACAAGCCCTTCGACAAGCTCGAAGTGCGCCAGGCGCTGGACATGGCGGTGAACAAGCCGGCCATCATCAAGGCCGTCTACCAGGGTTCCGGCCAGCTCGCCACCAACGGCATGCCGCCGACCCAGTGGTCCTACGACGACAGCATCAAGGACCCCGCCTACGACCCCGAGAAGGCCAAGGCCCTGCTCAAGGCCGCCGGCGTCGCCGAAGGCACCGAGATCACCCTCTGGGCCATGCCCGTGCAGCGCCCCTACAACCCCAACGCCAAGCTGATGGCCGAGATGCTCCAGGCCGACTGGGCCAAGATCGGCATCAAGGCCAAGATCGTTTCCTACGAATGGGGCGAGTACAACAAGCGCGCCAAGGCCGGCGAGCACGACGCCCTGCTGATCGGCTGGACCGGCGACAACGGTGACCCGGACAACTGGCTCGGCGTGCTCTACGGCTGCGATGCCATCGGCGGCAACAACTACTCGCGCTGGTGCGACAAGGACTACGACAAGCTGATCAAGGAGGGCAAGGCGGTCACCGACAAGGACAAGCGCACCGCCCTCTATAAAGAGGCCCAGCAGATCCTCAAGCGTGAAGTGCCGATCACCCCGATCGCCCACTCCACCGTCAACCAGCCCATGAGCAAGACGGTGAAGGACTTCCGCATCAGCCCCTTCGGCCTCAACTCCTTCTATGGCGTGAGCGTCGAGAAGTAAGCCGTATCGGCGGGGCCGCCCGGCCCCGCCCCTCCACCCCGAAGGGAAGCACCATGCGCCGATGCCTGTCGTCCCTCGCCCTGCTCCTGCCGCTTGCCTGCAACGCCGCCAGCTCCCTGGTGGTCTGCACCGAAGCCAGCCCCGAAGGCTTCGACATCGTCCAGTTCACCGCCGCCACCACGGGCGATGCCGCCGCCGAGACGATCTTCGACCGCCTGGTGCAGTTCGCCCCCGGCAGCACCCGCCTGCAACCGGGCCTCGCCGAACGCTGGGACATCAGCCCGGACGGCCTCACCTACGACTTCCAGCTGCGCCGCGGCGTGAAGTTCCACACCACGCCCTGGTTCACCCCCGGCCGCGAGTTCAACGCCGACGACGTGCTCTGGAGCTTCCAGCGCCAGCTCGACCCCAAGCATCCCTGGCACGAACTCTCGCCACGGGGCTTCCCCTACGCCGAATCCATGGCCTTCGCCCAGTTGATCGAGCGCATCGAGAAGCTCGACGAGCACCGCGTGCGCTTCGTCCTGCGCCACCCCGAGGCGCCCTTCCTCGCCGACCTGGCCATGGGCTTCACCTCCATCTACTCCGCCGAATACGCCGCCAAGCTGCTGGCCGCCGGCACGCCCGACGCGCTCAACAGCCAGCCGGTGGGCACCGGCCCCTTCGTCTTCCAGCGCTACGCCAAGGACGCCCAGGTGCGCTTCCTCGCCAACCCCGACTACTGGAACGGCAAGCCGCCCAGCGACCGCCTGCTGCTGGCCATCACCCCCGACCCCAACGTGCGCATCCAGCAACTGCGCGCCGGCGCCTGCCAGGTGGCCCTCTACCCCAAGCCCACCGACGTGCCCGCCCTGCGCGGCGCGCCCGGCATGAAGCTGGTGGAACAGGATGCGCTGATGGTCGCCTACGTCGCCCTCAACACCCGCCACCCGCCGCTGGACGACGTGCGCGTGCGCCAGGCGATCAACCTCGCCTTCGACAGGAAATCCTACATCCGCGCCCAGTACGGCGAAGGCGCGGCCAGCGCCGCGGTCAACCCCTACCCCGCCACCCTGCTGGGCTACAACAGCGACCTCGATCCCTGGCCCCACGACCCCGAGCGCGCCCGCCAGCTGCTGGCCGAGGCCGGGCACGCAAGCGGGCTCAAGCTGTCGATCTGGACCCGCCCCGGTGGCGGCCCCACCAACCCCAACCCCGGCATCGGCGCGCAGATGCTCCAGGCCGACCTGGCCGCCATCGGCATCCAGGCGGACATCCGCGTCTTCGAATGGGGCGAGCTGATCAAGCGCGCCAAGAACGGCGAGCACGACCTTGTGTTCATGGGCTGGGTGGGCGACAACGGCGACCCGGACAACTTCCTCACCCCCAACCTCTCCTGCGCCGCCGCACAATCAGGCGAGAACCAGGCCGGCTGGTGCGATGGAAAGTTCGACGAACTGATCCGCCAGGCCCGCGCGGAAAACGACCGGGAGACACGCGCCCAGCTCTACCGCCAGGCCCTGGCGATCTTCCACGAACAAGCCCCCTGGATCCCCCTCGCCCACCCCAAGCTATTCAACGTCCTCACCCCCGAGGTGGAAGGCTTCCGCATGAGTCCGTTGGGGTCGAACAACTTCGCGACGACGCGGTTGAAGGCGAAGCCGTGACATCTGGCAACCCCAATACCCATAGGGCTGGAAGGTTAGGAAGAGCTGCGTCCAGCTCCTCACACAGAGGCAGCACTACCTTCGAGTTCCGACGAAGCTGAACACTGCATATTGTTATGTGTAGGCTTTCAAAATTCCCGCTAGCAAATCCCCTGGACAGCCACTTAAGGAACACTCAGGTCTTCATTTCTTTGTGCCTGCACGCTATGGTCCGCACCATTTGAAATGCTTAAGGAGCAAGCAGTGTTCTGGACAAGGATTAAAGCGCAAGGGCCCCGACTACCACGTGGCGGCGCATTAGGAACAAATAACGAAAAAGAACAACGTTCTTCCACCGCACTCACTCAACGGCAGCAGTCCCTAGACAAAATAACAGTCCTAAAGTCTCGTTTTATTGCCAGATTGATTCCAACCATAGTAATACCCCTAGGCATTCAATCTAGCAACACACTTGCTGCAGACTATCACTGGAAACTCTATCAATACCCGAGCCCTTCGTTTCCGTCGGCCTCCGAGGCATGTAAATATTATGAAGATGGCAACGTCTATCATAAATTCCATAGCTTTGGTCTTGAGTCGGAGTCCATCGCAATGTGTTACTCGTTGGTATTCACTCCTCCAATGTTTTTCTCTTATGCCCGCGTTTGGCGTGACGGCAATGGCTGCACGGCACCCAAAATCTATGACGAGGCAATAGGTGGGTGCGTAAACCCAAGCAATACAGTGCTCCCCTCAAAAGACTTGGGAGCCCCTGAATACAGCACAAATATCTGCACTACTGATACAGTCTCGATAAATTTTGCCCTGGGCAATACTTACCAGACCGAAATCGATCATCAGCCAACCGCAGCTGCTCAACCAGTTTTTTATCGAACCTACAACAGCGTGGATGGCATCTGGAGACACAACTACTCCACAAAGCTAACCTTTCAGAACAGCACTATTATTTTAACCAAAGCCGACGGCAAAAAATCTCACTTCACATTGAGCGGGACCATAGCCACCCCTGAGCAGTCGGAACGGGGCTCACTAACCCGAACCGACAATGAATGGCTATATATCGACCCACACAATAAGCAATTCACCTTTGACACGTCAGGCCGTCTAACACACCAACTAGACACAACTGGAGCAGAGGTGACCCTCACGTATGAGCAGCTCTATACCACAGCCACAGACAATCAAAGCAATCAATTGCAATTCAGCAGCAAGCACAGCACCGACGATCACGCCACACAACCAACTGAGATTATATCTGGCCACATAAAAATCACTCTCGATTACGACATCAATGGACAATTGAACAAAGCAACTTGGAATAACGATGGATTAGAAAAAATACGCAGATATCATTACGAAGACCATCGCAATACAAAGCTACTCACCGGCATCACCGACGAGCGCGGTATCCGCTACGCCACCTGGGCCTATGACGACCAGGGCCGCGCTATCTCCAGCGAGCACGCTGGCGGCGCTGAACGCACCCTGGTGAGCTACAACGCCGACGGCTCTTCCACTGTTACCAACGCCCTCGGCAAGCGCACCACCTACCGCTTCCAGACCATCCTGGGCATCCGCCGCATCACCGCCATCGAAGGCGAGCCATCGGCCAACTGCCCCAACAGCAATTCCACCTTCACCTACGACGACCGTGGCCTGGTGAAGACCCGTACCGACAACAAGGGCAACGTCACCACCTTCGACTACAACGAGCGTGGCCTCGAAGTGTCCCGCACCGAAGCCTACGGCACGCCCCAGGCCCGCACCATCACCACCACCTGGCACCCGACCCTGTTCCTGCCGGCCACCGTGACCGAACCCGACCGCATCACCACCTATAGCTACGACGACCAAGGACGCCAACTCAGCCAGAGCGTCAGCCCGCGCTGATCTGCACAAGGACTTGCCCATGACCCCCCTGCACCACCGCTTGAGCGTCCTCACGCTCGCCCTGGCCGGCACCCTCGCCGCCGCCAGCCTCCAGGCCGCCCCGCGCAACTGGAGCTACACCTACACCGCCAGCGGCCAGATCGAAACCGCCGATGGCCCGCGCACCGATGTCCAGGACATCACCCGCTACGCCTACGACGCACAGGGCCACCTCACCACCGTCACCAACGCCCTCGGCCACATCACCCAGCTGTCCAGCTTCGACAGCTACGGCAACCCGCAAACCGTCATCGACCCTAACGGCGTCACCACCGCCCTCACCTACACCCCGCAGGGCTGGCTCGCCTCGGTCAGCGTCGGCGGCGGCACCACCGCCTTCGAGCACGACGCCATCGGGCAGATCACCAAGGTCACCCGCGGTGACGGCAGCTGGCTCGCCTACACCTGGGACGATGCCCGGCGCCTGACCAAGATCACCAACAACCTCGGCGAGCAGGTCGAGTTCGACCTCGACGCCATGGGCAACCGCACCGCCCAGCGCATCAAGGACGCCTCCAACAACCTCACCCAGCAACAACAGTGGGTGTACGACGAGCTCGGCCGCCTGCTGCGCTCGGTCGGCGCCGGCGGCCAGACCCACAGCCAGCAGTACGACCTCAACGACAACCCCACTACCGACACCAACCCGCGCCAGTTCAGCCACACAAAGGCCTATGACGCCCTCGACCGCCTGGTCTCCAGCACCGACCCGCTGAGCAAGGTCACCCGCCTCGGCTACGACGCCCAGGACAACCTCACCCAGGTCGTCGACCCGCGCGGCGTTACCACCCGCTACGAATACGATGGCCTCGGCAACCTCACCCAACTCATCAGCCCCGACACCGGCACCACCACCTACGCGCACGACGCCGCCGGCAACGTCATCCGCAAGACCGATGCCCGCGGCATCGTCACCACCTACAGCTACGATGCCCTCGACCGCCTCACCGGCCGCCAGTACCCCGCCACCCCCGCGCTCAACGTCCAGTACCACTACGACATGACCGCCAACGGCAACAAAGGGGTGGGCCGCCTCACTGCGGTGCAGGACGCCAGCGGCGTGCTCGGCTACAAGTACGACGAGCGCGGCAACCTCATCGAGCAGCTGCGCTCCGTCGCTGTGCTCGGTGTCGACCAGTACGACACCCTCGGCTACGCCTACGACGCCGCCAACAACCTCATCCGCATCGACTACCCGGCCGGCTTCAGCATCCACTACAGCCGCAACGCCGCCGGCCAGGTCAGCCAGGTCGGTTTCGCGGTGGGCAGCGCACCCCCCACCAGCCTCGCCAGCAACATCGGCTACGCCCCCTTCGGGCCGCTCAAGAGCCTCACCTGGAACAACGGCATCGTTCTCAGCCGCACCTACGACCAGGACTACCAGCTCATCGCCCAGCAGGTCGGCAACTGGCAGAGCAGCTACAGCCACGACGCCAACGGCAACATCACCGCCCACGCCCACAGCCTGTTCGGCAGCCTCGACTACCAGTACGACGCCCTCGATCGCCTGACTGAGGAAAAGGCCGCCGCCAGCCGCAAGGCCTACGCCTACGACGCCACCGGCAACCGCAGCTCGCGCACCACCTACGCCACCAGCAACGGCACCGAAGCGCAGACCGCCAAGCAGACCCTGCACTACGCCCCCGACAGCAACCGCCTCGCCCAGCGCAGCACCAGCTACGCCGTCGAATCCGATGCCGCCGGCAACTACACCCGCTACAGTCAGAGCCGCCGCTACACCTACGACGACCAGGGCCGCCTCAACGCCGTCACCGACGAAGCCGGCACGCCCATCGCCACCTACGCCTACAACGCCCTCGGCCAGCGCGTGCTCAAAGATGTGCAGCAAGGCAGCGCCCACACGCCCTACACCTACCTCTACGGCCCCGACGGCCAGGTGCTCGGGCAGGTGCGCTACACCAGCAGCGGCAAGAAGAGCAAAGCCAGCTACTACGTGTGGCTCGACAGCCTGCCCATCGCCCAGATCGACCTGAACTACGACGCCGCCGGTACCACCATCGCCAGCACCACCCTCACCTACCTGCACAGCGACCACCTCAACACCCCGCGCCTGGCCACCAACCAGGGCGGCAACCTGGTGTGGAGCTGGCAAAGCGATGCCTTTGGTGTAGGGCAGCCCAACACCTATGGCGGCAATATCGATGTGATCCTGCGCTTCCCCGGCCAAGTCGCCGATGCGCACAGTGCGCTCTACTACAACTACTTCAGGGACTACGATCCGGAGACTGGGCGGTATGTGGAGAGTGATCCGATTGGGCTTAATGGCGGATTAAATACATATCTATATGTAAATGGTGACCCTCTGAGCCTAATAGACTCTGAAGGTCGTCGTGGAATACGCCCGAGTCGTCGCGGCTCCATGGCACCACCACCCGGTCAAGCTCTGGTTAATCTCCAGGTTAACTCATTAAGCTCTCAGATCCGGAGATACGACCCATCCTTCCAATACCAGACTGTAAGATCGGGAAACTCTCGATACAACCAAAGTGACATACAGAACCTGCAGCAGTATCTGAGCAACGCAAGGAATGCCGGTTACTGCGGCGTTGGAGCCTCATCAGGAAATTATGGCTCCTACTCTCCAAACTATATTGTCACTCCAGGTGGGACAGCGTATCCAGTACCACAAGGCGCAGTAGGTCCTCGACCAGTAATCAACCAAAGCGGAAACATTACTGGATCAGCCTTTATCGGAGGAAGTGGTGGAAACAACAGACAGGTAACCACCATGAGAATAATGAATGCCACTCAACCCAAGGGTAATAGCCCTGGTTACCCAGACGGGTACATACGATATACAAACTCCTCTAGCCCGCGCCCACAAGGAGTTGACCCTACAACGGGGAAAACCTTACCCAATACTGCCGGCCACTACCCAATCGACTAGGAGTACCGATGAAATCCTACTTAACAG
The DNA here is from genome assembly GCF_037153275.1 of Pseudomonas sp. USHLN015. Classification (NCBI taxonomy): domain Bacteria; kingdom Pseudomonadati; phylum Pseudomonadota; class Gammaproteobacteria; order Pseudomonadales; family Pseudomonadaceae; genus Pseudomonas; species Pseudomonas sp. USHLN015. The sequence continues at coordinate 459,814 of NZ_JBBCKP010000003.1, read as the reverse complement.
CGCTAGTGGATAAAATTGTAGCGGATGCATACACCGACAATGAAGTCACTGGAATTACATTCAATGACACGTCCAAACTATCCGTATTCAACAAACACCAGTTTCTATCAGCCCACCCAAAACAGATAATTGGTGACAAGATTAAATCAGTCGCAGAAAACGAAGAGAAAATCAGCATAGAATTCCAAAGCGGGGCGTCCATAGAAATACATCTAGACAGCCAATCCTGGATAGGGCCTGAAGCCATTGAGTTAGTTCTACCTAACGGTCAAATTATTATCTGGAACTAACCATTGGGGCCCCATTACTCTGCGATGCAACTGCGCTGCGCCCAAAGGCGTAGCGCTTCCACGCCAAATGACAAGCTGCAATACCGCTGAAAGAATGCCCCATACTAAATTGCTCGCATTATATCCAGTACAATACGAGCGGACCTACAGAGAAAGTTTGGTGAATGAAAAACACAAACCAAACGGCACAACAACTTAATGGCTACCCCCCTTACCGCTCCATTCCGTCTTCAAACCCTGCCAAACCAGATTACTCTCAGCCTGTAGCATGAAGGGACTTCAAATGAACATTAAAATCTTTACAATCCCTATAACACTAATCTTGGCATCGTGCACCAGCCAAAACCAAGCCACCCAAGCCACCCAAGCCACCCAAGCCACCCAAGCATATGCACCAAGCTGCCCTGCTTCCACCAAGGGCAACGACATTAATACCGTAGTACTTTTGCTTGAATGTAATCGGAAGCAAGAAGCAAAATTAGTTGCTAGACGCGCATCTCTTCAAGGAAATATAGAGTTAAATAAAATATTCCTTCAGCTCCTAGAGAATGACAATGAAATTGACTACGGGCTTACTAGCGCGTTGAAATCCGCGGAGAGTGGCGATCCCACAGCAACCATCGCAACCATTCATATAGCAGAAAAATATCAATTAAATTCGCTAAACGAGACACTATTTGAACTAGTGAAAAAATCCTCCACCACAGAGCATCCTTACCCGGTACTGAGCGAGTACTCAAAATTCATATCAAATCAGAAAACCCCATCTAAAACCGATCTAGATCGATATGAAAAATTACTGTCTAGCGCTCAAGAAAGACTGGCTAGAGAAGAGTTCAGAGAACTCAAGTCCTTGAGCCAATCCATAAAAAACAGAGTGCAATATCAATAACTGCAATCGTGCTCTCGACATATATACTCCGGCCACGACCAACTCCGTGACCGGTATTAATATGTCGTAGCTAACGAATGGAGATACGCTGCAGAGGCAGGGTTAGAAACAACATTTTTCAATGTCTCGGTCCAAGTGCAGCGTTCAGAACAACCCTGTTCTAAGGCAGATGGCACGCGATGGCTTTCGCGGTCTGCCGCCCTTTCCTCGAGGATAATTAGCTAGAAGCACTGACCAAGACCATGCAAGTCGCTCACGTGATTCTTGCCAGTTGATCGAGATAGTGGCGTTACCGCACATATGACGGCAATATCGATGTGATCCTGCGCTTTCCGGGCCAAGTCGCCGATGCGCACAGTGCGCTCTACTACAACTACTTCAGGGATTATGATCCGGAGACGGGTCGGTACGTAGAGAGTGATCCGATTGGGTTGAAGGGTGGGTTGAATACTTATGGGTATGTCAATGCCAACCCCTTGATCTTTATTGATGAGTTTGGCCTTCAGCAAACTACAGTCGACAAAGCAATTACGCAGGCCATCAGTCGCGGTGATGTGGCAGAGCTGCAAACAATAATGGAGGCAACAGCCAGCCCCGCCCAAAATGCGATAATCAGACGAGCACTAACTCCAGCAAGAGACTTGATTAGAGGCAAAACAAGGCAATCAGCATCATACGCAAGCGAGCTTGAGGGCCACTCTTATGCCGAGATATGCAAATTGGCAAAGGGCAGTGGAGAAATCGCGAACAAGGCGAAGAAAATGAAAAAGCTAATTGAGCAGCAGGAGCGACTTCATGACAAATTATGACCCTTCCGACGCCTTTAAAAAAATCTCCAGACTAATGAAAGAGAAGTCATTCAACCTAGTCATTGAGGAATACAAAAAACTAAAAAACGAGCAGCTCACCCCTAGCTTACTAATAATGAAATCAACAGCAATACAGCTAGCAGAGGACTCACAAGGCTATACTTTAGATGATGCAAAAGAAGCTCTATTTTCGGCCCTAGCACTTGATCCAGAAAACCCTGAAACGCTCATGGAACTTGGGTATTTTTGCTACGCCGTAGAAGACAATACGCAAAATTCCATCACTTTCTTTGATGACGCTGCCAAGAAATCACGAAAAATATTGTTGAACTCCATAATTGGAGGAATAAATGCGAGACTCGAATTAGGCCTGAAATCCGAAGCAAAAGGAGTCATGCACATGTACACAAACTTTGAAGACGACATGAAAATTCAAGAATTGCTAGCCTCTCTCAACAGCTAAAAGCTCAGTGCCGTTTGCTTCATGAGAAGAAATGGCCGCGCGTAGTCCAATTGAATAGATACCGACTATCTCCCCTTGCCCTCCCGCCCCCTCCTCCCTATCCTGCCCCGGCCACGGTCAATCCCGTGGCCGGGTTTGACAGCCCGAAACTAACGGGCGCGAATGCGCCACGACGTGCATGCGAGAAACAGCGAATGTTTTTTGCAGGCATCGGCACGCATGCAGCTTTCATAGCTGCTCTGCTCTATGGCAGATCGCGCGGGGAGACCTTCGCGGTCTGCCGGTTCCCGTTAGCCGGTCTGTCAACCCCGCGCGGTCTGCCACCCTTCGATTGACAGCGAATTGGTGCCAGCTCCTGACCCCATAACGGAGAACCACCATGCACGAAGCTTATGTACCTCTTGCTCACCCCCTCCACGTATCCACAAAGGAGGCCTCGGCATGAATAGCGCCCCTCTGATCGATTACAAAGAGCAACGCATCCAGCAGTTGGTCGACCACCTCGACACGCGACTGCACACCACCCAGGTGATGGCGGAGTTGCTCCTGGATTTCGCAGCCTTGCGCGATGGCGCCGACTACTCCTACCTCAGCCGATACCGGGAAGGGGCCTTGATGGACGCGATGGTCCATCTGTCGCGCAACAACTATGAAGACTTCTGCAAACTGGCAGAGCTGGCGCAGTTGCCAGGTAAGTAGCCAATACCCTGACCACCAAACAACCAATAGCGAGAAGAACAGAAGCCTGCCCTACCGGGCAGGCTTCTTGATTGGCTCACCCCAACCCAAACGGGTCGTCAATGGAGTGGCTCGGCTGGGTGAACCAGCGTGGGCCGTCTTCGGCCATGTAGAAGTGGTCTTCCAGGCGGATGCCGAATTCACCGGGCACGCAGATCATCGGTTCGTTGGAGAAGCACATCCCCGGCTCCAGCGGCGTGGCGTCGCCGCGTACCAGGTAGGGGCCTTCGTGGATGTCCAGGCCGATGCCGTGGCCGGTGCGGTGCGGCAGGCCGGGGAGCTGGTAGTCCGGGCCCAGGCCGTTGGCTTCCAGGGAGCGGCGGGCGGCGGCGTCCACCGATTCACAGGAGGCCCCGAGGCGGGCGGCTTCGAAGGCCTTCAGCTGCGCGGCCTTTTCGAAGTTCCAGAAGGTGCGCTGGCGTTCGCTCGGGGTGCCGAAGACGTAGCTGCGGGTGATGTCGGAGATGTAGCCGTGGAGCTTGCAGCCGGTGTCGACCAGCACCATGTCGCCGTCCTTGAGCACCTGCGGCTCGCGCACGCCGTGAGGGAAGGCGCTGGCGGGGCCGAACAGCACGATGCAGAAGTAGGAACCCGTGGCACCGACGCGACGGTGCGCCTGGTGGATGAACTCCTCGACCTCGGTGGTGCTGATGCCGGCGCGCAGGATGCTGGCGGCGGCCTTGTGCACTTCCAGGGTCATGTCCTTGGCCCGTTTCATCAGGGCGATCTCGGCGGCGGACTTGCGCTGGCGGCAGTGGCCGGTCACCCGGGCGCCGTCGATGAAGTCGTAGCCGCTGCCCTCGCGGCGGATGCCGTCGAACATGAAGAACGGCAGGCTCGGGCACAGCGCCACCCGGGCATCGGTCGCCAGGCTCAGACCGGCGAGCATGTCCAGCAGCAGGCGATAGGGGTTCTCGTGTTCCTGCCAGGTGCGGATCGTGCCCGGGACAACCTGGAAGTCGCGCACCGTGCCTTCCTCGAACGCCGGGGCGATGTATTGCAGTTCGCCGCTGGCGGGCAGCAGCGCGCCCACCAGGCGTTCGCTTGGGTGCCACTGCACGCCGGTGAAATAGCGCAGATTGCTGCCTGCGTTGAGGTACAGGGCGGCGATGCCCTCTTCCTGCATGAAGGCCTGGGCGCGATCAATCCGGGCCCTGTATTCAGCCAGCCCGATGGGGCCGCTGCCGGCGGTCATGTCACGCAATCCGGCGAGCGCCTGCTCCGGCGTACTGCCGCCTACACCCCTGGTCATCACTGGAACCTCTTCATTGTCCGACAATTGCGGCGAAATTTAAGTGAGACTTAAATAGAGGTCAAAGCAAATTTTCAGTCCCACTTAAAATCAGCCCGCAGCCAGCGACGCTTTCACGCGGGCCCCGTCCCGTTATACTGGCCGCCTTCCAACAAGAGCCCTCGCCATGTCCGTAGATCGCATCGGAGAACGTTTGCGCCGTTACAGACGCGCCGCCAAGAAGACCCTGAGCGAAGTCGCGAGCGAGTCCGGCCTCACCGCCAGCTTCCTCTCCCAGGCGGAGCGCAATCTCACCGGCGTGTCGATCTCCTCGCTGGCGAACATCGCCAAATCCCTCAACGTCCCGCTCAACGTCCTGTTCGACCAGCCGCCGCAGCCGCAACCCGATTCGCACCAGGGCGAGCGCGTGCGCTACACCATCGAGGGCCAGCCGCTGGCCTACGAGCGCCTGTCCACCTCGTTCCCCGGCAACCTGCTCAACGCGGTGAAGATGAACATGCCGGTGGGCTACCAGTCGGAACTCATCGCCCACGAGGGCTCGGAGTTCGCCTACGTGCTTTCCGGGCAGATCATCTACACGATCGAGGGTCGGCAATATCCCCTGAGCGCCGGCGATTCGGTGCACTTCGATGCAGGCAAGACCCATTGCCTGGCCAATGCCGGCAGCGAGATGGCCGAGGTCCTGACCATCACCACCATGCCGCTGTTCGACGATCACAGCGCCTCCTGAGGCCCTGTCCCGCCCCCTCTCCAGCGTGAATGCGCAGTCCCGCGACGCACCAATGTTAGTCGCGCTTAATTTCTATTGACCGGAATTTCAGCATGACTTAATTTCGGCCTCGGCTGATTGCCGGGGATGGACCCATGGCAACGCCGCTTACCGCTGCAAAGGGCCGGCGCACCCGACCAGGGAACCGGAATGCAGCGGGGTGTACCGATCCATGTGCTCGGTCCAAAAGGCCGCAACGCACGTGACGCCCTCAGAAAAAGAACAAATTGAGGTTTGCATGCGCAAGAACACCCCCATCCAGGCCCTGCTCGCCGCAGGCCTGCTTCTCGGTTCCCCATTCGTTTCCGCCGCCAGCAACCTGGTGTTCTGCTCAGAGGGCAGCCCGGCGGGCTTCGACCCCGGCCAGTACACCACCGGCACCGATTTCGACGCGGCTTCCGAAACCCTGTTCAACCGCCTGGTGCAGTTCGAACGTGGCAGCACCCAGGCCGTCCCCGCCCTCGCCGAGAAGTGGGACATCTCCCCGGACAACCTGAGCTACACCTTCCACCTGCGCCAGGGCGTGAAGTTCCACACCACCGACTACTTCAAGCCCACCCGCGAATTCGACGCCGACGACGTGCTCTTCACTTTCCAGCGCATGATCGACAAGGAGCACCCGTTCCGTAAGGCGTACCCCAGCGAGTTCCCCTACTTCACCGACATGGGCCTGGACAAGAACATCGCCAAGGTCGAGAAGGTCGACGCGCACACCGTGCGCTTCACCCTCAACACCGTGGACGCGGCCTTCATCCAGAACCTGGCGATGCCCTTCGCCGTGGTGCATTCGGCCGAATACGCCGACCAGCTGCTCAAGGCCGGCAAGGCCGCCGAGCTGAACCAGAAGCCCATCGGCACCGGCCCCTTCGTGTTCAAGCGCTACCAGAAGGACGCGCAGATCCGCTTCGCCGGCAACAAGGACTACTGGCAGCCGGACGAGGTCAAGATCGACAACCTGATCTTCTCCATCAACACCGACGCCTCCGTCCGCGCGCAGAAGCTCAAGGCCGACGAGTGCCAGATCACCCTCAACCCGCGCCCCGCCGACCTCGAGTCGCTGAAGCAGAACGCCAAGCTGCAGGTGCCGTCGAACCCCGGCTTCAACCTCGGCTACATCGCCTACAACGTCACCCACGCCCCCTTCGACAAGGTGGAGGTGCGCCAGGCGCTGGACATGGCGGTGAACAAGCCCGCCATCATCGACGCCGTCTACCAGGGCGCCGGCCAGCTCGCGGTCAACGCCATGCCGCCGACCCAGTGGTCCTACGACGAGACCATCAAGGGCAGCGAGTACAACCCCGAGAAGGCCCGCGAGCTGCTCAAGGCCGCCGGCGTCAAGGAAGGCACCGAGATCACCCTCTGGGCCATGCCCGTGCAGCGCCCCTACAACCCCAACGCGCGGCTGATGGCCGAGATGCTCCAGGCCGACTGGGCCAAGGTCGGCATCAAAGCGCGCATCGTCAGCTACGAATGGGGCGAGTACATCAAGCGTGCCCACGCCGGCGAGCACGACGCCATGCTGATCGGCTGGACCGGCGACAACGGGGACCCGGACAACTGGCTCGGCACCCTCTACGGTTGCGACTCGATCAACGGCAACAACTTCTCCAAGTGGTGCGACCAGGACTACGACAAGCTGGTCAAGCAGGCCAAGAACGTCACCGACCAGGCCCAGCGCACCGAGCTGTACAAGCAGGCCCAGCAACTGCTGCGACGTGAAGTGCCGATCACCCCGATCGCCCATTCCACCGTCTACCAGCCCATGAGCAAGAGCGTGCAGGGCTTCAAGATCAGCCCCTTCTCCACCAACTCCTTCTACGGCGTGGCCAATGCGCCCTAGCCGTACCTGACGAGCCCGGCGGGCCCCACGCCCGCCGGCTTTCGCGGCCCCTTCCGGGCCACCCCGTGAACCCATCTCCATCCGACGCCAGATCGGAGGAGGCCCCTTTCATACCTGCCCCAACGAGTTCGCAAGGATGCAGCGCTTGCGCGCGTCGGCACCGGCTTGCCCGGCGTCGGCGGCAGTCCGCATGAGCGTTCCTTGTTTCGATGAAGAAGCGATAACAAAAAAGGAGCACACGTGATGAAATCCACCCCCTTCCAACGAGCAACCCTGGGACTGGCGCTGATGGCTGCCAGCGCGCACCTCTTCGCCGCCGAAGAGGAAAAGGTCCCGCCGGTGCCCGAGAACCCCAGCTACGCCGCCCAGGTGCAGAACATCCCGTCGGTGGAGAAACCGGTGAAGGGCCAGGCCGGCGCCACCGGCTTCCTCGAAGGCCAGAGCCTGACCCTGACCACCCGCAACTTCGCCGCCCGCGAGCAGATGAAGGACGGCTTCGGCTTCACCATCCCCAAGGATGACGGCCCGCAGCGCACCCACAGCCGCCGCGCCTGGGTGCAGGGCACCCAGCTGAAATACAGCTCCGGCTACACCGAAGGCACCATCGGCTTCGGCCTGGACGTCGCCGCCTTCAATGCCATCAACCTGGAACGCGGCAAGGGCCGCATCGGCGGTGGCGGCAACCGCACCCTGGCCGACAGCAACGGCCACGGCCAGGAGGAGTGGTCCAAGCTCGGCGTCGCCAACGTGCGCCTGCGCGCCTCCAATACCGAGTTCAAGGCCGGCCGCTTCCTGGTGGACACCCCGGTGCTCAGCTACATCGACAACCGCGCCCTGCCTTCCAGCTTCACCGGCTACGCGGTGACCAGCGAGGAATTCGATGGCCTCGCCCTGCAGGCCGGCAGCTTCCGCCGCGCGAGCCCGCGTACCGGCGCCGGTGACGAAGCCTTCACCACCGAATATGGCACCCGCGAGGTCACGGGCGACCACATGCATTACCTCGGCGGCAACTACAAGCCGCTGGATAACCTCGAGGTCGCCGTCTACGCCGGCCGCTTCGAGGATGTCTGGGACCAGTACTACCTGAGCGTGGCCCACGACCTGGGCGACCGCGAGACCCTGTCGCTGCGCACCGCCTTCAACGGCTACCGCACCCGCGACACCGGCGACCGCAAGGCCGGCTACATCGACAACGACACCTTCAGCCTGGCCTTCACCCTGGCCCACCAGGCCCACGCGCTGACCCTGGCCTGGCAGCAGGTCGACGGCAACGAGTACTTCGACTACATCCACGAGACGGCCGCCATCTACCTGGCCAACTCCCTGCTGTCGGACTACAACAGCCCGAACGAGAAGTCCGCGCAGATCCGCTACGAGACCGACTGGAGCTACTTCGGCGTCCCCGGCCTCTCCACCACCGCCTGGTACGCCAAGGGCTGGGACATCGACGGCACCCACTACGACGGCGACCGCAACGGCGCCTTCGGCAACTACGCCGAAGTGCGCGCGATGGACGACGAGCACCACCGTGAATACGGCCTGATGGCGGCCTACAAGGTGCAGAGCGGGAGCATCAAGGACAGCACCTTCAAGGTCACCTACATGTCCCACAAGGCGAGCAAGCAGCAGATCGACGGCAGCGTGAACGAGCTGCGTATCGTCAGCACCTTCCCCTTCGACCTGCTCTGACACGGATGCGGCGCCGGCCCCGCGCCGGCGCCTGGAGGATTCGACATGAAGATGCGTTACCTGCCCCTGCTGGCCGCCCTCGCCGCCAGCGCCCAGGCCCAGAACCTCGTGGTGTGCACCGAAGCCGCGCCCGAGGGCTTCGATATCGTGCAGTACACCGGCGCGGTGACCGCCGACGCCACCGCCGAGACCGTGTTCAACCGCCTGCTCGCCTTCAAGCCCGGCACCACCGAGCTGGTCCCGGGCCTGGCCACCAGCTGGGAGATCAGCGACGACGGCCTGGTCTACACCTTCCGCCTGCGCCCGGACGTGAAGTTCCACGCCACCGACTGGTTCACCCCGAGCCGGCCCTTCAATGCCGACGACGTGGTCTGGACCTTCCAGCGCGCCCTCGACCCCAAGCACCCCTGGCACGAGTCGGCGCAGCGCGGCTACGCCTACTTCGACGCCATGGGCATGCGTGAGCTGATCAAGTCCGTGGAGAAGGTCGACGCGCTCACCGTGCGCTTCACCCTCACCCACCCGGAGGCGCCCTTCCTGGCGGACATGGCCATGCCCTTCGCCTCCATCTACTCGGCCGAGTACGGCGACCAGTTGCTGGCCGCCGGCAAGACCAACCAGCTCAACCAGCTGCCGATCGGCACCGGCCCCTTCGTCTTCAGCCGTTACGCCAAGGACGCCCAGGTGCGCTACAAGGCCAACCCGGACTACTTCCGCGGCAAGCCCGAGATCGACAACCTGGTGTTCGCCATCACCCTCGACCCCAACGTGCGCCTGCAGAAGGCGCGGGCCGGCGAGTGCCAGGTGGCGCTCTATCCGAAACCCGAGGACGTCGCCGGCGTACGCACGGACAGCCGCCTGGCGGTGGACGAGATCGACGCCCTGCTGACCACCTACGTGGCCATCAACACCCAGCACAAGCCGCTGGACGACACCCGCGTGCGCCAGGCCATCAACCTCGCCATCGACAAGCAGGCGATGATCCGCGCGGTGTTCGGCGAGGGTAACGCCAGCGTGGCGGTCAACCCCTTCCCGCCGACCCTGCTGGGCTACAACCACGCGATCGAGGATTGGCCGCACGACCCGGAGAAGGCCCGCGCGCTGCTCGCCGAAGCCGGGGTGAAGGACCTGAAGATCACCCTCTTCATCCGCAACGGCACCTCGCCTACCATCCCCAACCCCGCGCTGGCGGCACAGATGATGCAAGCGGATCTGGCCAAGGCCGGCATCCAGATGACCATCCGTTCGCTGGAATGGGGCGAGCTGCTCAAGCGCTCCAAGGGCGGCGAGCACGACATGGTGCTGCTGGGCTGGGCCGGCGACAACGGCGACCCGGACAACTTCCTCAGCCCCAACCTGTCGTGCGCGGCAGCCAAGTCGGGGGAAAACCAGGCGCGCTGGTGCGACCAGGCGTTCGAAACGCTGATGCAGAAGGCCCGCACAGTCAGCGAGCCGGCGGAACGGGCGAAGCTCTATGAACAGGCCCTGGAGGTTTTCCACCGTGAATCCCCATGGATTCCCCTGGCACACCCTAAGCTGTTCAATGTGCGCCGGAGCAATATCGAGGGCTACGTGATCAGCCCTCTGTCCAACAACAACTTCGCCACCACCCGGGTGAAGTAACGGCGGTCTCGCGGCGGTCCAACCCATCGCCGCGAGACGCCCGACAACAAGAACAGCGCCCGCCCACCGTTACCCACGGAAGCGGGCGTGATACCTGAGGAGTCAACCCCCGAGATGCTCAGTTTCATCGCCCGCCGACTGGGGCTTCTGATCCCCACCTTCTTCGGCATCACCCTGCTCACCTTCGCGCTGATCCGCCTGATACCCGGCGACCCGGTCGAGGTGATGATGGGCGAACGCCGGGTCGACCCCGAAATGCATGCCCAGGCGATGACCCGCCTCGGCCTCGACAAGCCCCTGCGCGAGCAGTACCTGGACTACATCGGCAAGCTCGCCAAGGGCGACCTGGGCGAATCCCTGCGCACCCGCGAAAGCGTCTGGCACGAGTTCCTCACGCTGTTCCCCGCGACCCTGGAACTGGCCCTGGCCGCCCTGCTGTTCGCCGGCACCCTGGGCCTGCTGGCCGGGGTGATCGCCGCGCTCAAGCGCGGCTCGCTGTTCGACCACGGGGTGATGGGCATCTCGCTCGCGGGCTACTCCATGCCGATCTTCTGGTGGGGCCTGCTGCTGATCATGTTCTTCTCGGTCTGGCTGGGCTGGACGCCGGTCTCCGGGCGCATCGACCTGCTCTACGACATCGAGCCGGTCACCGGCTTCATGCTCATCGACACCCTGCTCTCCGACGAGGAAGGCGCCTTCCTCGACGCCCTGCGCCACCTGATCCTGCCAGCCATCGTGCTGGGCACCATCCCGCTGGCGGTGATCGCCCGCATGACCCGCTCGGCCATGCTCGAAGTGCTGCGCGAGGACTACGTGCGCACCGCCCGCGCCAAGGGCCTGTCGCCGGCCCGCGTGGTGTTCGTCCACGGCCTGCGCAACGCGCTGATCCCGGTGCTCACCGTGTTCGGCCTGCAGGTCGGCACGCTGCTGGCCGGTGCCGTGCTCACCGAAACCATCTTCTCCTGGCCGGGCATCGGCAAATGGCTGATCGAGTCGATCGGCGCCCGCGACTACCCGGTGGTGCAGAACGGCATCCTGCTGATCGCCTGCCTGGTGATCCTGGTGAACTTCGTCGTGGACGTGCTCTACGGCTTCGCCAACCCACGCATCCGCCACCAGCGCTGAGGACCCGACATGACCATCGCTCAGAACACGGTCGAACCGGCCATCCTCTACCCCTCGCCGATGAAGGAATTCTGGCGGGCCTTCTCCCACAACAAGGGCGCCGTCGGCGGCCTCGCCTTCATGATCCTCATCGTGATCTGCGCGCTGTTCGCGCCCTGGATCGCGCCCTATGACCCCAGCGAGCAGTTCCGCGACGCCCTGCTCACCCCGCCGGCCTGGCTCGAAGGCGGCCAATGGCAGTTCGTGCTCGGCACCGACGAGCTGGGGCGCGACCTGCTCTCGCGCCTGATCCACGGCGCCCGCCTGTCGCTGCTGATCGGCCTCGCCTCGGTGGTGATGTCGCTGCTGCCCGGCATCCTCCTCGGCCTGATCGCCGGCTTCGCCCCGCTGCTGGGCATGCTGATCATGCGCCTGATGGACATCATGCTGGCGCTGCCCTCGCTGCTGCTGGCGGTGGCCATCGTCGCCATCCTCGGCCCAGGGCTGATCAACACCGTGATCGCCATCGCCATCGTCTCGCTGCCCTCCTACGTGCGCCTGACCCGCGCCGCGGTGATGGTCGAGCGCAACCGCGACTACGTGACCGCCTCGCGCCTCGCCGGTGCGGGCATCTTCCGCCTGATGTTCATCACCGTGCTGCCCAACTGCATGGCGCCGCTGATCGTCCAGGCGACCCTGAGCTTCTCCTCCGCCATCCTCGATGCCGCGGCCCTCGGCTTCCTCGGCCTCGGCGTGCAACCGCCGACACCGGAATGGGGAACCATGCTGGCCTCCGCCCGCGACTACATCGAGCGCGCCTGGTGGGTGGTCTCGCTGCCCGGCCTGACCATCCTGCTCAGCGTGCTGGCGATCAACCTGATGGGCGACGGCCTGCGCGACGCGCTGGACCCGAAACTCAAGAATGCCGTCTGAGGAGCCCACCATGAGCCTTCTGGATATCAAGAACCTCGGCGTGCGCTTCGGCGACGCCAACGCGGTACCGGTGGTCGACGGCCTCGACCTTTCCGTGAACAAGGGCGAGGTGCTGGCCATCGTCGGCGAGTCCGGCTCCGGCAAGTCGGTGACCATGATGGCGCTGATGGGCCTGATCGACGCCCCCGGCAGGGTCACCGCCGACAGCATGCAGTTCGACGGCACCGACATGCTGCGCCTGAAGGGCAAGCAGCGCCGGCACATCGTCGGCAAGGACCTGGCCATGGTCTTCCAGGACCCCATGACCGCCCTCAACCCCAGCTACACCGTGGGCTTCCAGATCGAGGAAGTGCTGCGCCAGCACCTCGGCCTCAAGGGCCGGGCCGCCCGCCAGCGTGCGCTCGAACTGCTCGAACGGGTGGAGATCCCCGGCGCCGCCAGCCGCCTCGACGCCTACCCGCACCAGCTGTCGGGGGGCATGAGCCAGCGCGTGGCCATCGCCATGGCCATCGCCGCCGAACCCAAGCTGCTGATCGCCGACGAACCCACCACCGCCCTCGACGTCACCATCCAGGCGCAGATCATGGACCTGCTGCTGGACCTGCAGCGCGACCACGACATGGCCCTGGTGCTGATCACCCACGACCTGGCGGTGGTCGCCGAGACCGCCGACCGCGTCTGCGTGATGTACGCCGGGCAGGCGGTGGAGATCGGCGAGGTGCCGCGCCTGTTCGACGCGCCCACCCACCCCTACACCGAAGCGCTGCTCAAGGCGATTCCCGAGCACAGCCAGGGCCAGCGCCGCCTGGCCACCCTGCCCGGCATCGTCCCCGGCCGCTACGACCGGCCCCATGGCTGCCTGCTGTCGCCACGCTGCCCCTACGCCCAGGCCAGCTGCCGCGAACGCCGCCCCGCCCTGGACCCGCACGACCACGGCGCGGTGCGCTGCTTCTTCCCCCTGAATCTCGACGAGGTGGCCTGATGAGCGCCGTCCTGACCGCCCGTGACCTGACCCGTCACTACGACATCTCCCGCGGCCTGTTCAAGGGCAGTGCCACGGTGCGCGCCCTCAACGGCGTGTCCTTCGAACTGCAGGCCGGCAAGACCCTCGCCGTGGTCGGCGAGTCCGGCTGCGGCAAATCCACCCTGGCCCGCGCCCTGACCCTGATCGAGATCCCCAGCTCCGGCTCCCTGCAGATCGCCGGGCAGGAAGTCACCCGCGCCAACGGCGCCCAGCGCCGGCAGATGCGCCGTGACGTGCAGATGGTGTTCCAGAACCCCTACGCATCGCTCAACCCACGGCAGAAGATCGGCGACCAGTTGGCCGAGCCGCTGCTGATCAACACCCAGCTGTCCCGCGCCGAACGCCGCGAGCAGGTGCAGGCGATGATGCAGCAGGTGGGCCTGCGCCCCGAGCACTACCAGCGCTACCCGCACATGTTCTCCGGCGGCCAGCGCCAGCGCATCGCCCTGGCCCGCGCCATGATGCTCAACCCCAAGGTACTGGTGGCGGACGAACCCACCTCGGCGCTGGACGTCTCCATCCAGGCCCAGGTGCTCAACCTGTTCATGGACCTGCAGGAGCGCTTCAACACCGGCTACGTGTTCATTTCCCACAACCTCTCGGTGGTGCAGCACGTGGCGGACGATGTGCTGGTGATGTACCTCGGCCGCCCGGCGGAGATCGGCCCGGCGGAGCTGATCTACAGCCGCCCGCTGCACCCTTACACCCAGGCGCTGCTCTCGGCCACGCCGACCATCCACCCCGACCCGGCCAAGCCCAAGATCAAGATCGTCGGCGAACTGCCCAACCCGCTCGACCCGCCCAGCGGCTGCGCCTTCCACAAGCGCTGCCCCTACGCCACCGAGCGCTGCAAGGTGGAAGTCCCCGAGCTGCGCCCGCTGGACGCCCGCCAGGTGGCCTGCCACCACGCCGAGACCATCGCCCCGTAAACGCCCGCGAACCCCATCGCCACGATGGGGTTCGTTTCCTCCCATAGGGGCGACTTCAGTCGCCATGCAGCCCGCAGGGCTGCCCTTCTCTCCCTCTGCCCTACATCTCCCGCAACAGCGCCAACCTCACCCCGAAGCCCACCAGCACGCCGCCGAACAACCACTGCTGGATGCGCTGGGCCAGCGGCCGTTGCCCCAGCCAACGCCCGATGCCGGCGCCGGCCAGCGCATAGCAGGCGTCGAAGGCCAGGCCCACGCCCACCAGCACCGCGCCCAGCAGGGCGAACTGGGTGAACAGCGGCCCCGCTCCCGGGTCGACGAATTGCGGCAGCAGCACCGAACAGAACAGCAGCGCCTTGGGGTTGAGCAGGTTGGTCAACAGCCCACGGCGGATCGCCGGCCACCAGGCGCCGCCCAGGGCAACCCCCTCCCCGCCGCTGCCAGCCACCAGCTGCGAGGCCGGCGTCTGCAAGATGCGCACGCCGATCCACAGCAGGTACGCCGCGCCAGCCAGGCGCACCAGGTCGAAGGTCCAGGGCGCGGTGCGGAACAGCACCGCCAGGCCCAGCCCCGCCAGCGCCACATGGCAGGCACGCGCCACCGCCAGTCCCAGCGTCGTGGCCAGCGCCAGGGCGCGGCCCTGGCGGGCACCGGTCTGCAGCAGCAGGATCATGTCCGGCCCCGGCAGGAGGTAGGCCACCGCCAATGCCATCAGGAATACGCCGATGTCCGCCATCACCTTCTCCTCCACGTCTGCGAGAGGAAAATTCTATGCCCGAAGGCCAGGGCAGGTGCTTGCGTATTCCGCCACGAAGTGGATGCTGTTTGGCACGAACCAACACTTATCCACAGAGCGACCATCCATTTATGCCAAATCTCAAGCTGGACGCTTTCGACCACAAGATCCTCGCCGCCCTCCAGCGCGATGGCCGCCTGAGCAACGTGCAACTGGCCGAGGAGATCGGCCTGTCGCCCTCGCCCTGCTTGCGCCGGGTGCGCCTGCTGGAGGAAGCCGGAGTGATACGCGGCTACCAGGC
Source organism: Pseudomonas sp. USHLN015 (assembly GCF_037153275.1). Classification (NCBI taxonomy): domain Bacteria; kingdom Pseudomonadati; phylum Pseudomonadota; class Gammaproteobacteria; order Pseudomonadales; family Pseudomonadaceae; genus Pseudomonas; species Pseudomonas sp. USHLN015. The sequence goes on along the minus strand of NZ_JBBCKP010000003.1, from coordinate 444,422 downwards.
CGACCTGGATCGCTACGAAGTGGGGTTGGGCCTGACGGTGTTCGTCGGCATCAAGGTCGAGCGCCACAGCCCCGACCGCGCCGATGCCTTCCGTGAAGCGGTGGTGCTGCTGCCCGAGGTGATCTCGGTGCACCTGGTGTCCGGCGAGGCGGACTTCCTGCTCCAGGTGGTGGTGCCCGACCTGCGCGCCTACGAGCTGTTCCTCACCCAGCACCTGATCACGCTGCCCGGCGTCAGCGACATCCGCAGCAACTTCGCCATCCAGACGGTCAAGGCGCCCGGGCCGCTGCCCCTGAACCACCTGCCGAAGTGATCTCATCCAGTGGATGCCCCGTCCGCGGCAATGACGCCCGGGGCGCAAGCGGGTTTCACCCAGCGTGCAGGTCGAGTGAAACCCGACGCCCTACGAACCCGCTCCGAAGAAGCGGCGGAACGCGCGCACCTCGGGCTGTACCGCCGAGATATCCACAGCCTGGAAACGCAGCGTCTGGCGCGCCGCGCATTGGGCCAGGCGGTCGCAGTCCCGTGGGTGCAGCCAGCCGAGGATGGGGTAGCCGCCCATGGTCTGGTGGTCGGCCTGGAGAATGATCGGCTGGCCGTCGGGCGGGACCTGCAGGGTGCCGCGCACGACGCCCAGGGACCACTGGCGTTTCGGCGGGTGGATCGCCTCGCCCTGCAGGCGCGCACCCATGCGATCCGACTGCGGGCTGAGCTGCCAGGGCCGCTCGAGGAAGGCGCGAACCTGACCGGGGTCGAACTGCGCGGCATCGCCGCCGAGCATCACCCGCAGCGGCCGCTCGGCGCGGTAGTCCGGCTGCCAGGGCCAGGGCACGCTGGCGCCACGCTCGAAGCGGCCACCCCCGCCCGGCAGCAGGTCGCCATCGGCCAGCTTCGCGCCCCGCCCATCCAGCCCGCCGAGGCCTTCACGCACCTGGCAGGCGACGCTGCCCAGCACCGGCTCGACACGGAAGCCACCGGCGATGGCGAGGTAGGCCCGCTGGCCGCTGCGGGCGAACCCCAGCTTCAACCGCTGCCCGGCGCGCAGCGCGAAGCGTGACCAGTTGGGCCGCACCTCGCCATCCAGGGTGATCGGCAGGTCCGCGCCGCACAGTGCCACCCAGGTGTCGCCGAGGCTCTCCAGTTCGACGCCGCCCAGGGCGATCTCGATCAGCAGCGTGCCCGCCGCGTTGCCCAGCAAGCGGTTGGCCCAGGCGGCGGCGTGGCGATCCATCGGCCCGGCCGGCGACACGCCCAGGTGTTGCCAGCCCTGCCGGCCGCCGTCCTGCAGCAGGCTCAGCGGCCCGGCCTTCAGCAGGCGCAGGCCGTTCATGGCTCGCCCCGCTCGCGGCGATAGGTGGGTTCGTCGATGGGCACGAAGCGCACAGAGTCCCCCAGCGCGAGCGGGCACGGGGGCTCGCTCGCCGGATCGAACAGCGGTCGGGGGCAGAGGCCCAGCAGGTGCCAGCCGCCGGGGGAGGCCTGTGGATAAATCGCCGTCTGCCGCTCGGCGATGGCCAGGCTGCCCGCCGGCACCCGCGTGCGCGGGCTGCTGCGACGCGGCAGGGCAAGGCGCGTATCGAGCTCGCCCAGGTAGGCGAACCCCGGGGCGAAGCCGATGGCGCCGACGCGGTACAGCGTGGCGCTGTGCAACTCGATCACCTCGGCGGTGCTCAGCCCGCAGGCACGCGCCACCGAGGCCAGGTCCTCGCCGCCATACCAGACGGGCATTTCGTGCATGCGCCCGTCCCGCACGGGCACCGCATCCGGTTGCCATTGCTGCAGCAGCGGTTCCAGGTCGGCGGCCAGTTGCGCGGGATCGGTGCGCAGCAGGTCGTAGTGCAGCAGCAGGGTGGTCCAGCCCGGCACCAGGTCGCGGAGCTGGGAGCCGAGGCGCTGGCGGATGGATTCGGCGAGCTGCGCGATGCGAAGCGGCAGGCGCGCATCCGGCTCGTCGGCCAGCACCAGCAGCAGCGCCTCGGCGCCGACCGGCTCGATGCGGATCACAAGGCGTCCAGATGGGCTCGAAGGCGTCGCAGCACCGCCAGGGATTCGGGGTTGTCGCCGTGCACGCAGAGGCTGTCGGCCACCAGTTGCAGGGGCTTGCCGTCGATGTCGGCGAAAGCCTCGCCCCGGGCGATGGCCACCGCCTGGGCGATGATGCGCTCGGGGTCATGGTGCACGGCACCCTCCAGCCGGCGCGGCGCCAGCTGGCCATCGGACAGGTAGGCGCGATCGGCGAAGGCCTCGAACATCAGCGGCACGTCGGCGGCGTCGGCCAGCCGCAGCTCGCGTCGATTGTCGGCCAGGGCCAGCACCATCAGCGGCAGGCCCTTGCGGTAGCTGGCGCAGGCGTCGAGCACGGCTTCCAGCAGGGCGTCGTTGCGCACCAGGTCGTTGTACAGCGCGCCGTGGGGCTTGACGTAGGCGACCTGGGTGCCGGAGGCGCGGCAGAACGCATCCAGCGCGCCGATCTGGTAGAGCACCAGGGCACGCACCTCGTCGGGCGGCAGCTCCATGCGCCGGCGGCCGAAACCGACCAGGTCCGGGTAGGCCGGATGGGCGCCGATGGTCACGTCGTGGTCCACGGCCAGCTCGACGGTGCGCAGCATGGTCATGGGATCGGAGGCGTGGAAACCGCAGGCCAGGTTGGCCTGGTCCACCAGGGGCATGGCGTGCTCGTCGTCGCCCAGGGTCCAGGCGCCGAAGCTTTCACCCATGTCGCAGTTCAGCAGGATTCGATTTTTCATCGCCTGATTATGGCGACAGCGGGCGGGCTGCGCGAGATGGGGTTGAGGTGCAGTGGGTCCCCGCGTTCACGGGGATGAGGAATGGGACAAGGACGTGCCGCCCCGGTGCCGAGGCTTCAGTCCGTAGCCCGGGCTTCAGCCCGGGAAGCACACCCGGGTCTGAAGCACGGCCCATGAACCGATCAGTACACGTCGCGGCGGTAGCGCCCTTCGGCGGCGAGGCGGTCCAGGCCCTCGTCACCCAAGAGCTCGCGCAGGACGCGATCGACGCCGTCGGCCATGCCCTGCAGGCTGCCGCAGATATAGAACACCGCGCCCGCCTCGACCCAGGCACGGACTTCGGCACCGGCCTCGCGCAGGCGGTCCTGCACATAGACCTTGTGCGCCTGGTCGCGGGAGAAGGCCAGGTCGAGCCGTTCCAGCTCACCGCTGGCCAGCCAGCCTTCGATCTCGTCGCGGCAGTAGTAGTCGTGGGCCTGGTTGCGCTCGCCGAACAGCAGCCAGTTGCGGCCGTTGCCGGCGGCGATGTTGGCCTTGAGCAGCGCCCGCAGGCCGGCGAGGCCGGTGCCGTTGCCGATGAAGATGGCCGGTCGCTCGCCCTCCAGGCGGTGGAAGCGGGCGTTGCGACGCAGGCGCAGCGGCAGGCTGGCGCCGATCGGCAGGTGATGGGTGAGCCAGCCGGAGGCGATGCCCAGGGTGCCATCGGCATGCTGCTCCTGGCGCACGATCAGCTCCAGGGCACCGTCGCTCTCCAGGGAGGCGATGGAGTACTGGCGCACCGAGAGCACGATCAGCGCATCCAGCAGCGCCTGCGGGTGCAGGCCCACCAGGTGCTCGAAGGAGTCCGGCAGCAGGCGCGCGCCCAGGGCCTGGCGCAGGGACTGGGCGGTGCCGTCCACGGTCACCGGGGCATCACCGTCCAGGCCGTGCTGGTCGAGCCAGCACTGGATGCGCGAGTCGGCCTGGCGCGGAAGGATCTCCACCAGGTCGCCAGCCTGCCAGCGGATCTGGCTGCCCGCCGGGGCGCCCAGGCGCAGCAGCCAGGTGGACTCGCCCTGGCTGCCGGGGTTGAGGTGCTCGCGCGCGTCCAGGGTCCAGGTTTCGAAAGGCTGCTCGGTCCACACCGGCACCACGCTGGAGCCGGCCAGCGTGGCCAGGCGTTGCTGCCAGTCCTGCAGCGCATCGCGGTCGCCGTTGTCCACTTCCACCGTATCGAACAGCGGGCTCGCGCCCTGGCCCTGGAGCCAGGCCTGCAAGCGCTGGGCGAAGCCGCAGAAGTGCTGGTACTGGCGATCGCCCAGGGCGAGCACGGCAAAGCGCAGCTCGGCCAGTTGCGAGGCCTGGCCCAGCACCTTGCGTTCGAAACCGCGAGCGGTATCGGGGGCCTCGCCGTCGCCGAAGGTGCTGACCACGAACAGGGCATTGCGCGCCTCGGCCAGTTGCCCGGCATCCAGCTCGCCCAGTTGCTGCACGCGCACCGGGAAGCCGGCGGCCTGCAACTGGCCGGCGCTCTGCCAGGCGAGCTGCTCGGCGAAACCGCTCTGGCTGGCGAAGCCGATCAGCCAAGGCTCGCCTTCACCGCCCTGGCCGAGGCCGCCGCGTGCGGCCCTGATCGCGCGCTTCTTGCGCCGACGGTCGAGGTAGAGCAGCCAGCCGGTGATGAAGAACAGCGGCATGGCGAGGCTCGCCAGCATCATCAGGATGCGCCCGGGCAAGCCGAAGTACTCGCCCACGTGCAGGGCGTAGATGCTGGTGAGCAGTTGCGCCTTGAAGCTCTTCTCGGCGTAGCGCTCGACGCGGGCGACCTTGCCGGTGGCCGGGTCGAGGGTGATCTGGTTGAGCGCGCGCGGGTGGCTGGCGTCCTTGAGCAGGTAGAACACCGTGGCGGGCTGGCCGCCCACCGGCGGCAGGCGCAGGTTGTAGGCGCTGAGGCCGGGGCCGGCGGCCTCGCGGATGCTGGCCCAGACGGCATCGTAGTCCACCACCAGCGGTGGGCCGGAAGGTGCTTGCGGCATCCCCGGGCGGCCCCCTTCGCGGCGCTCGCCACGGCCCTCGCCACGGCGCTCGCCGGGCTTGGCCTGCTGCTCGACGGGCGCATCGGCCAGCAGGCGCTGCAGCCCGGCGCGGTACCACTCGTAGGACCAGAACAGGCCGGTCAGCGCCGCCAGGAGGTAGAGCGCCAGGCACCAGGTGCCGGCCACGGCGTGCAGGTCCCAGTTGAAGCTGCGGCCCTTGCGCGCCCAGTCCAGGGTCAGCCAGGCACGCCAGCTGCCGGCCTGGCGCGGCCAGCGCAGATAAAGGCCGGAGAGGCAGAAGAAGATCAGCGCCAGGGTGCTGGCAGCGGTGATCTGCTTGCCGGTCTCGCCCATGGCGAGGAAGCGGTGCAGTTGCAGCATCAGGCCGAAGAACGGCTGGCCGACCGGGTCATCGAGCAGCTTGCCGTTGTAGGGGTCGAACCAGCGCATAGGGCCACGGCGTTCACCGGGCGGCGGCATGAAGAACACCCGGGCCGGCCCGCCGGACTGGGTTTCCACCCAGAGGCCGGAGACCTGCTCGCCCGCGCTGGCTTCGATCCGGCGTACCAGTTCGGCGGGCGGCAGCACGCCGTCGGCGCTGACCTCCAGACGCAGGGTGTCGGCATTGAGCCATTCGAGGATTTCGTCCTGGAAGCTGTAGGCGGCGCCGGTGACGCCCATGAGGGACAACACCAGGCCGGCACTGATGCCGAGGAGCCAGTGCAGCTGGAACAGGACTTTCTTGAACACGGTGACCCCTTGTGGAAAACGGGCAGCCGCCATCAGCCGGTCGGACGGAGGCCAAGGATTCTCATATGGGATGCGATTCTATTTGAGAATAAATTTCATAAACAGAGTGTTCGACGCGTTTTTACCTTCTATTTACCTTCGCCCGGCAGCCCGCCCATGCCGCGACGGCACGCACGCCACGGCACCCGATGCCGGCCAGGCGCCACGCGGGCAAAAAAAAGCCTGCCGGAGGCAGGCTTTCCTTCGGGGCGGCGCTTACAGGTAGAAGGCCTTCAGCGGCGGGAAGCCGTTGAATTCCACCGCGCTGTAGCTGGTGGTGTAGGCACCGGTGGAGAGCCAGTAGAGGCGGTCGCCGCTGGCCAGGTTCAAGGGCAGGCCGTACTTGTAGTTCTCGTACATGATGTCGGCGCTGTCGCAGGTCGGGCCGGCGATGACCACTTCTTCCATCTCGCCCTTCTTCTCGGTCCAGATGGGGAACTTGATGGACTCGTCCATGGTTTCGATCAGACCGGAGAACTTGCCCACGTCGGTGTAGACCCAGCGCTCCACGGCGGTGCGCGACTTGCGTGCCACCAGCACCACTTCGCTGACCAGGATGCCGGCGTTGGCGATCAGCGAGCGGCCCGGCTCGAGGATGATTTCCGGCAGCTCGTCGCCGAAGTCTTCCTTGAGGAAGCGGGTGATCTCCTCGGCGTAGGTCTCCAGGGCGTTGGTGCGCTGGATGTAGTTGGCCGGGAAGCCGCCGCCCATGTTGATCATCTTCAGGGTGATGCCGTCTTCTTCCTTGAGGCGCTCGAAGATCACCTTGACCTTGGCGATGGCGGCGTCCCACACGTCGATGTCGCGCTGCTGGCTGCCCACGTGGAAGGACAGGCCGTAGGGCTCCAGGCCCAGCTGCTTGGCGAGGATCAGCAGGTCCAGGGCCATGTCGGGGTTGCAGCCGAACTTGCGCGACAGGGGCCAGTCGGCGGAGGTGGAACCCTCGGTGAGGATGCGCACGTAGATCTTCGAACCCGGCGCGGCCTTGGCGATGTTGCGCAGGTCCGCCTCGGAGTCGGTGGCGAACAGGCGCACGCCCTTCTCGTAGAAATAGCGGATGTCCTTGGCTTTCTTGATGGTGTTGCCGTAGCTGATGCGCTCCGGGCCGACGCCGGTCTTCATCACCTTGTCCAGCTCGTAGATGGAGGCAATGTCGAAGTTGGAGCCCTTGTCGCGCAGCAGCTCGGTGATCTCGGTGGCCGGGTTGGCCTTGACCGCGTAGTAGATCTTGGCGAAGGGGAAGCAGCCGACCAGTTGGTCATAGGCATCGGCGATGGTCTGCTTGTCGATGACCACGAAGGGGGTGTCGTGCTGATCGGCGAATGCCTTCATGCGCTGGAAAGTGGCGGGTGCGAAATAGTCTTCGACCTTGATCGACATACTGGGCTCCATTGGGCAAAAACCACAAAAGTTGCAAGGGATGGGCTTGGTGCGAAAAGCCTGAACGTCTAATCCGTTTCCCCACTTTGGTTCGCCTACTTCCCAAGGCATGTCGCCGAGGATCTACAGCCTTGCGGCTGCCAACCTCTCGTCGTCAGTACTTGAGCCGGATGGATCGTTTCCAGCATGGACGTTCGGGCGCGAACTTTAGGACCATGGGAAGCGCAGATCAATCAAAAAATGCCGCTTTATCGCATCCCTTTGTCGCGTTACCTGTTGACTGTTCGGCATTCAAAACAAACCGTCATGGAATGCTGCACAAAACCGCTGCCGGCGGCCTTCGCAGCGCATCGGGGCGTGCTCGGGTCAGGCGATCATCGCCCTCTTTTCTGACAGACCGATGATGCCCGCGAGGGTTCAGGCGCATCGCCCCGAGGGGTGCCGAAAAGGCCGGGCGCGCCGCCTGCGACATGCGGACTGATCCACCGGGCGTTTCCCGCTATAATTCCGCGCTTTTCGGGCCGCGCATGGCCCGCAACCGTTTCCAGCCAGGCACATATCCATGACCATCCAGGCCGCCGAAGTCGCCAAACGCCGCACCTTCGCCATCATTTCCCACCCCGACGCCGGTAAGACCACCATCACCGAGAAGCTCCTGCTGATGGGCAAGGCGATCGCGGTCGCCGGTACGGTGAAGTCGCGCAAGTCCGACCGCCACGCGACCTCCGACTGGATGGAGATGGAGAAGCAGCGCGGCATCTCCATCACCACCTCGGTGATGCAGTTCCCCTACCGCGAGCACATGATCAACCTGCTCGACACCCCCGGCCACGAAGACTTCTCCGAAGACACCTACCGCACCCTGACCGCGGTGGACTCGGCGCTGATGGTCCTCGACGGCGGCAAGGGCGTGGAGCCGCGCACCATCGCCCTGATGGACGTGTGCCGCCTGCGCGACACGCCCATCGTCAGCTTCATCAACAAGCTGGACCGCGACATCCGCGATCCCATCGAGCTGCTCGACGAGATCGAGGCTGTGCTGAAGATCAAGGCCGCGCCCATCACCTGGCCGATCGGCTGCTACAAGGACTTCAAGGGCGTCTACCACCTGGCCGCCGACAAGATCATCGTCTACACCCCGGGCCACGGCCACGAGCGCACCGAGATCAAGGTGATCGAGAAGCTCGACTCGGACGAGGCCCGCGCGCACCTGGGCGATCTCTATGACGACTTCGTCGAGCAACTCGAGCTGGTACAGGGTGCCTGCCACGAGTTCGATGAAGAGGAATTCCACCAGGGCCGCATGACCCCGGTGTTCTTCGGCACCGCGCTGGGCAACTTCGGCGTCGACCAGGTGCTCGACGCCGTGGTCGACTGGGCCCCGCGCCCGCTTTCGCGCGCCGCCCACGAGCGCGTGGTGGAGCCGACCGAGGAGAAATTCTCCGGCTTCGTGTTCAAGATCCAGGCGAACATGGACCCCAAGCACCGCGACCGCATCGCCTTCATGCGCATCTGCTCGGGCAAGTACGAGAAGGGCATGAAGATGCGCCACGTGCGCCTGGGCAAGGACGTGAAGATCGCCGACGCGCTGACCTTCTTCTCCAGCGAGCGCGAGCAGCTCGATGAGGCCTTCGCCGGCGACATCATCGGCCTGCACAACCACGGCACCATCCAGATCGGCGACACCTTCACCGAAGGCGAGGCGCTGGGGTTCACCGGCATTCCGCACTTCGCCCCCGAGCTGTTCCGCCGCGTGCGCCTGAAGGACCCGCTGAAGTCCAAGCAGCTGCGCCAGGGCCTGCAGGAACTGGCCGAGGAAGGCGCCACCCAGGTGTTCTTCCCCGAGCGCAACAACGACATCATCCTCGGCGCGGTCGGCGTGCTGCAGTTCGACGTCGTCGCCAGCCGCCTGAAGGAGGAGTACAAGGTCGAGTGCGCCTACGAGGCGATCAACGTGTGGTCGGCACGCTGGATCGAGTGCAAGGACGAGAAGAAGCTCAAGGAGTTCAAGGACAAGGCCATGGAGAACCTCTCCGTGGACGGCGGCGGCCACCTCACCTACCTGGCCCCGACCCGCGTCAACCTGGCCCTGATGGAAGAGCGCTGGCCGGACATCAAGTTCCGCGCCACCCGCGAACACCACTGACCGCGCGCGCCGATCGAGGCGCCGCTTGCCGGCGGCGCCTCTGGGCTAGGCTGAACCCCATCCCCTGATGCGACCGCCGCCCCGATGCTGATCGACACCCATACCCACCTGGACTTTCCCGAGTTCGACGCCGACCGCGCCGAGGTGCTCGACCGCGCCCGTGCGCTGGGCGTGAAGCGCCAGGTGCTGATGGGCGTCACGCGGGGCAATTGGCAGCGTATCTGGGAGCTGGCCGACACCCAGGACGACCTCCACGTCGCCTTCGGCCTGCACCCCATCTACCTGGGCGAACACCAGCCGGCCCACCTGGATGAGCTGCGCACGATGCTCCTGGCTCACGCCGGGCACCCCAAGCTCTGCGCGGTGGGCGAGATCGGCCTGGACTACTACCTCGAAGACCTCGATCGCGACGCCCAGCAGGCGCTGTTCGAGGCGCAGCTCGCCATCGCGGCCGACGCACAGCTGCCGGTGCTGCTGCACGTGCGCAGGAGCCACGCGGCGGTGATCGCCACCCTCAAGCGCTTCCGCCTGCAGCGGGCCGGCATCGTCCACGCCTTCGCCGGCAGCGTCGAGGAAGCGCGCGAGTACCTGAAGCTGGGCTTCCGCCTGGGCCTCGGTGGCGCCCCCACCTGGCCCCAGGCCAACCGCTTGCGCAAGGTGGTGCCGCAGTTGCCGCTGGAGGCCATCGTGCTGGAGACCGATGCCCCGGACATGGCGCCATCCATGCACCCGCAGCAACGCAACAGCCCCGAGTACCTGCCGGATATCTGCGCCAATCTCGCCGAGCTGCTGGGCATATCCCCGGACGCGCTCGCCGCCGCCAGCAGCCGCAACGCCTGCGAGCTGTTCGGCTGGGAGCCTCTCCCGGGCTGAAGCCGGCTAGGCCGAATGCCGCAGCCTGCGTAGAAGCGAACTCATTGGCTCTGTCTGCGTTAAGTGTTGCTAGAAGGTTTCGAGCCCAGCTGATTGCCGAGCTTTGCTGGTGCTTCTGGTTTCGCCCACCCGGGCGAGTCTCTTTCTTCAGTCGTCGGGATGCCGCCCACAAAAAAGAAACCAAAGAGGCTTGCCCCATCATCCGGCCCCGGCTTCGCCGGGGTTCCCTCACTCCATCGTCGTTACTCGCTACGCTCGCCCTTCGGGCCGCACTGAAGTGCGTTCGCCACAAGTGGCGTCTGGGGGCCGGCGCGATGGGCCAACCATGGCCTGGCGCGCCTCTCGGGGCATCCATGCCGCTCGTCCCCCGACGCAACGATTGCGTTCGGCCTCCTGGAGGGGCGCTTCTGCTGCTCCAACGTCTTCGCCGGAATCTTCATCGATGTGCGCATCACGCTTTGGGGGGCGGAGTGGCTTCCGTAGGGTGGCGTAGAGCGAAGCGAAACCCACGCGGTGGGCGTGGCAGGGAGTCATAAATGCTCGGAAAGCACCGGTCTTGAGGCTTCGCATCAAGCTCACTACAGCTAACGCAGACAGAGCCAATTTATTCGCGACAGGTACGCCACGGACTTATCCACAGCAGGGTTCGTGGGGATGGCGGTGTGTGGTGAAGCTCCACCCGCCTCGTCACCCCCGCGAACGCGGGGGCCACTGAGGGGAAGGATCAGACGCGGAACGCGCCGATCAGTTGCTTGAGCTGCGCAACCTGCTCGGAAAGCTGGCGGCTGGCCTGCTCGGTCTGGCTGGCGCCCTGGGCGGTGCGCTCGCCAGCGCTGTTGATCTCGACGATGTTCTGGTCGATGTCGTGGGCCACGGCGGTCTGCTGCTCGGCAGCGGCGGCGATCTGCTGGTTCTGGTCGACGATCATGCCCACCGCCCCCAGGATGTTCTCCAGCGCCTGCTGCACGCGGCCGGACTGGTTGACGGTGCCATCGGCCATCTGGTGGCTGGTGTTCATCGCCTTGACCGCCGCGCCGACGCCGCCCTGGAGCTTGGCGATCATCTGCTCGATCTCTTCGGTGGACTGCTGGGTGCGCTTGGCCAGGGTACGGACCTCGTCGGCCACCACGGCGAAGCCGCGACCCTGCTCACCGGCACGGGCGGCCTCGATGGCGGCGTTGAGCGCCAGCAGGTTGGTCTGCTCGGCGATGCCCTTGATCACCTCCAGCACACGGCTGATGGACGCACTGTCGGAGGCAAGCTGGTTGATCACGTTCACCGACTGCTCGATCTCCTGGGCCAGGCGCTCGATGCTGCCCAGCTGGGACTCCACCAGGGCGCGGCCACTGACGGTCTCCTCGTTCACGCTGTGCGCGCTGTTCACCGCGGCCGCGGCGCTGCGGGCGACCTCCTGGGCGGTGGCGGACATCTCGTTCATCGCCGTTGCCACCTGCTCGATCTGGCTGCGCTGGCCGGCGACGGCCTGGTTGCTCTCCTCCGAGACGTCCTGCACGCGTCCCGCCTGGCGCTCGACCTCGACGACGGTCTGGCCGACCAGCTCGATCAGGTCGTGGATCTTCGCCACCGTGCCGTTGAAAACCTGGCCCAGCTCGCCCAGCTCGTCGCGGCTCTGGGCGCGGAAGTTGACCGTCATGTCGCCGGCGGCGACCTGGTCCATGACCCGGCCGAGGCTCTTGAGGGTGGTACGGGTGGAGACGTAGAAACCGCTGTAGAGGTAGACGATGGCGAGGAACACCACCACCAGGGCGACCACCAGCAGCACGGTCTGGGCGCGCTTCTCGCCGAGGCGCTTTTCCAGCTCGGTCTTGAGCAGGCCGAGGGCGGCGTCGTTGAGCTGGTAGGTCTTGTCCATCTGCGCGGTGACCTGGTCGTAGAACTGCGCCCAGGGGGTGTCGAGGGTGTCGGCCATGATCACCTGGTCCTCGAACAGCGTAGCGCTCTGCTTGAGGGTTTCACGGCTGGCGGTAGCGAGCTCGCCCAGTGCAGCCTGGGCCCGGGGGTTGCCGTTGAGCGCGTCCTGGATCTTCAGCCCGTATTCGGAACCGATCTTCTCCAGCTCCAGCAACAGGTCGTCCAGCTTGGTGCTGGCGGCGGAATTGAGGAACCCCTGGCCCAGGGAGTAGGCACCGATGGCCCGCCCCTTGCTGATGGCGGCAGTGACGCTCGAGGTGACGCCGGTGACCAGCTCGGCGACCTGGCGTACGTCGCGCTGGCTGTCCTGGCTGAGGCCGGCCTGGCTGGCGACCAGCTTGATGAACACCTGGGCGTTGCCCAGCTGCTTCTCGATCATGGCGCTCTTGCTCTGCAGGGACGTCTCTTTCCCGGCCGCCTGCAGGCCCTTGAGCATCTCTTCGCGCTTGTTGTTGAACTCGGCGACCTGTTCCGGATCGGTGGTCACGGGTGCGAGTTTCTCGAGGGCGTCGGCCAGGTCCTTCTCCAGCTTGCCGATGCGCGTATCGAGATCGCCGGCCTGCCCGGACTGGCCGATCAGCGAATTGATCAGCACCAGGTCGTTGAGGTTTTCCAGGTTGCGCCGGATGCCCTGGCTGGCGCCCAGCAGGTCCAGGCTTTCCAGCTCGGAACGGGTGCTGACGAATTCCTGGTAGGACTCGCGCACCAGGTAGAAGTTGGTGACCAGCATCGGCAGGAAGAACAACACGCTGATCAGACTGAATTTCATGCCGAAGCTGAGGCGATTCATCAGCGCGATGGCCGGATACAACACGGTCTTCACAAGACGTCTCCTGTTTCCTAATTATTCTTATGGGTCGCCTCGGGGGCGGCCAAGGATCGCATCTGGCAGTGCGGCCGTCCCAGATCGTCCGACCTGTGGGTGACAGATAAGGACTAACGATGCCGAGCAATAAACGTGATGCATGTCACGAAATACCCGGCAAGGTGCAGGAACTGTGTACCTGATATCGGCGGAACGTTCTGTAACTTAAGGTTAAGAAGTCTCGAAGCGCGACCCGGCTGGCGCGGGCCGGACCGACGGCATAGCGCCGCCGGCCGCACGGTCAGAACAGCAGGGTCCAGAGGGCGAAGCCGGCGTACCAGAGCACCGCGGCCCGGACCAGCAGGTGCCAGAGCGCATCCAGGCTGGCCACGCCCGCCTCGCCGGCCGTGTCGTCCGGCAGCTCTCCGGCGGCGCGCCCGGCGATGACCACGAAGCGCTCGGCGGCGATGTCCCAGTTCAGCAACTCATGCAGCAGCACGCGGCTGACCGCGACGAAATTGCCCACCAGCGAGAAGCTCGCGGCCAGCACCCGCACCGGCACCCAATCGAAGGCATGGCGCATCTGCGCGGCGCGCTCGCGCAGGGCGGGCTCCTCGGCGTGCTCGGCGGCCAGGGCCAGCAGGCGATAGGCCAGGGCCGCGACCGGGCCCAGCAGGAAGTACCAGAAGATCACCGCGAAGAAGCTCTGGTAGGCCTGCCAGACGAGATGCCCCTGGACCCGCAGCAGCAGGTCATCGCCCTCCTCCACCTCGAGGCCCAGGTCACGCTCGGCGACGTGGTAGGCGCCCTGGACGTCACCCCGGCGCCAGGCATCGCGGAAGGAGCCGAGGTCCGCCTGGACGTCGCCGCGCCCGAGGGCGTAGATCACCACCAGCAGGTGCAAGGGCAAAGCCAGCCAACCGTAGGCGAGCGGTTGCAGGGCCATCAGCAGGAGGGCCAGGACCACCAACGGCAGCACCACCAGCAGGCCGAGGATCGCCCAGGGGCGGCCGGCCAGGCGCGGGTTGCCGGAAAGGCGGGCCAGCTGGCGCAGCCAGGGCCCGTCCTGCTGGATGCGCTGGCGCAGGCTGGAGAACTTCTCCACCCAGAGCACCAGCAGGAGAACCAGGAAACTCATGCGTCTACCTCCTTGTCGTGCAGGCTGGCGCGAAAGCGCGCCCAATCGAATGCGGGCCCGGGATCGGTCTTGCGCCCGGGAGCGATGTCGCTGTGCCCCCGGACACGTTCCGGGGTGATGCCGGGATAGGCGCGCAGCAGGCCGCGCGCGAGCTGGCCGAGCACGGTGTACTGGGCCTCGGAATAGGGCTGGTCGTCGGTGCCCTCCAGCTCGATGCCGAGTGAAAAGTCGTTGCAGTTCTCACGGCCCTCGAAGAAGGATTTGCCGGCGTGCCAGGCACGCTCCAGGCAGGAGACGAACTGCGTGACGGCGCCGTCGCGCTCGATGAGGAAGTGCGCCGACACCTGCATGGCGGCGATGTCGGCGAAATAGGGATGCTCGGCGGCGTCCAGCCGGTTCTGGAAGAACTGCTGGACCTTGCCGGTGCCGAACTGGCCGGGCGGCAGGCTGATGTTGTGGATGACCAAGAGGGAGATCTCCCCCTCCGGGCGGGCATTGAAGTTCGGCGAGGGACAGTGGCGGGCGCCTTGGCACCAACCTGTCGCGGGGTCCGGCTGCATGGTGGGCTCCTTGGTTGGCGGACACTCTAGAGCAGGCGAAGCCCAGGGCCAAGGCCCTGAAACGACGACGCCCGGCAAGCCGGGCGTCGTGGGTGGAGCGAGGGCTCAGGCGCCCTTGAGTCGACGCAGGTTGCCGATGACCGACTCCAGCGCGCGATCGAACAGCAGGGCGTCGTCCAGCAGGCGGATGGCCTGGCGACGGAACTCGACGGCCAGCCCCATGCGGGTCTTCTCCAGCACCTTCATGCCGGTGCGGTTGACGAAGATGTACTTGCCGGTGGGCTTGATGATCGCCGCCAGCTTGCAGCGCACCTTGTGCTCCTCGTCTTCCTGGAACTCGACCCAACTGCCGACACGCAGGTTGTCGACCTGGGCCAGGGCCTCGTCGTCATCCGGCAGGGCGGCTTCGGGCTCGGGCGCACGGGTCTCGCCCGGCGCGAGCAGGACGATCTCCTCGACCACCTCGACCATCGCCGGCGCTTCGGCGGGCATGCCCACCTCCAGGTCGGCGGGCAGGTCGAGCAGGGGCATCTCGATTTCCGCGATGGCGCCCGGCTCCTGGCCTTCCTCGGCGTCCACCACCGGAGCCGGTACCGGCTCGGGTTCGACGCGCTTGAAGCGCTGGAAGGCCTGCACGTGCAGGGTTTCCAGCTGGCTGAAGAATTCGCTGGTGGAGAACGGGTCGAAGGCGGCGCTGGTCAGCCCCTCGCGCAGCGCCTTGAGCAGGCCGGGGACCAGCTCCAGCAAGCGCATGCGCGCCTCGGGCGCTTCGTGGGACTCCACGCTCCAGATCAGGTCGTCCATGGTCGACAGGGTGGCCTGCCATTCCTCGGAGCCGACGCCGTGCTTGAGGCAGGTCAGCAGCATGACCTTGCTCCAGGCTTCCTGCAGCAGGCGCACCACCACTTCGGGCAGGGTGCGGCCCAAGAGGCGATCGTTCAGGGCCTGCTCGACCTGCTGGCGTGCCAACTCGGCCTTGGCGCGACCTTCCTCGGCATCACGGGTGCGCTGTTCCAGCAGATCGCTGCGACGGCGTTCGTCACCGGTGTAGGCGAGAAAATCGGAAAGCAGGTCGGAGAAGATGGTCGGGTCATCGACGAAATCGTTCAGCAGGCGCAGCACGACCTGCTCGATGCGCTGGTACAGGGCATCGCGCTGGACGTCGTCCTGCTCGCTCCAGCCCATGGCGGCCGAGGCGATCTCGTTGAGCAGCCGGCGCGCCGGGTGGCTGCCGCGGCTGAAGAAGGTCTTGTCCAGCACCGCGACCTTGAGCATCGGAATCTGCAGGCGGCCGATCAGGGCCTTGAGCGAATCCGGCAGGGAGCGGTCATCGAGGATGAACTCGAAGAGCATCGACACCAGGTTGATGACGTCGTCGTCCACCTGGCCCACGACACGGGACTTGCCACTCTTGGCGCTGGCGCGGGTGAGCAGGTTGTCGAGCTGGAAGCGCAGGTCGACATCACTTGCGTTCTGCGCAGGCAGGTGCTGCTGCAGGTGCGAGAGCAGGCGCATCAGGTCGTTGCTGGTGATGGGCACCGCATCGGCCGGTACCTCCCGACGGCCCATGCCGATCCCGGCGCCAGTGCCGGAACCGCGGACCTGGGACAGCAGCTCCTGAAGGGCACCGAAGACTTCCTGCACGCCTTCGTCCATATAGGCGCCTTCACCGGCAACCTGGCCACCTTCGGCGGCCTGGGCGGAGCGGGCGGCACCCGGGGTGCGCCCCTGGGGACGACGGGCCGGCGGCGCGGACTTGAGCTCGGGAAGCACACCGGCGGTGATCAGCGCCTGGTTGGATTCGGCGTAGAGCTGGTCGAGGTCGCTGAGGACGTACTTCTCGAACAGCTTGAAGATGATCAGCTTGACCTTGATCTCCACACCCAGGCTGCGGCAGGCATCGAGGAAGGCTTCGCACAGTGCGCGCGGGCCGAGCGGGTTGCTCTTGTCCTCGATCTTCTTGGTGACCAGGGTGTTGAGGCGGGTGGTCAGGTGGCCCAGGGCGATGCCGTCACGGCTCATTACCTTGGCGACCATGGCGTCGAGGGCGACGGACTCTTCCAGCTCGTCGTTCTGCACCAGGCTCAGGCTTTCGAAAGACACCGCATCCAGCACCGGCGGCTTGCCGATCTCGTACTGGTTGAGGTTGGAGAAGGTCTCGAACACTTTCTGCAGGAAGCCGCGCTCGATGCTCTTGCGCTTCAGGCGCAAGTCGCGCATCGCCTCGAAGAAGGCGTTCTGCTCGGCGTTACTGGTCGCACGGTCGGCCATCTGGAAGAGGGTGTCGTCCGCGTTGTCGAACAGCGCCTGCAGCGCTTGCTTCAGCTGTTGTGCAGCCTTGTCGCGCACCTGGATAAGTGCCACGGGCAGCCTTCCTACCGGCGAAGTTGGCGATAGCTCGGAGGCGCCCTTGTTCAGGGGCACCACGTTCGCGTCGGTCTGCATAGCGAATCTCCCGCAACCAGCGCCCGAACTAGTGGGCTTCGCTGGTTGCACAGCTATAAACGGGGAGTTATCCCTAACGTCAAGCTTCTGGCGTCAAATAGAGAAAGTCAGAATCATTATAGGGATACTCACGTCGCAACCAAGGGGAGATTTCCTCCAGACATGAAATACGTCACAGATGTCCCTGCCCTTTGTAGGCCGGCCTCTGTCAGACCTACCCATCCCCTGAATATCTAGCAGAAAGCCCACGACAGTTGCCACCAACGCTGTACCAGCGGTCGCCTGCCTCTATAATCGCGCCATTCTGCAGCGGAGCATCCCATGCCCAACCTCAAACTCGCCGACCTGAACGCGGAAATCGAAGCCAACGTGCGCCGCGCCCTGACCGAGGACGTCGGCAGCGGCGACATCACCGCCCAACTGATCCCCGAGGAGCGCCTGGCCCACGCCACCATCATCACCCGCGAAGCGGCGGTCATTGCTGGGACCGCGTGGGTCGATGCGGTGTTCCGTCAGATCGACCCACGGGTGGCGGTGCACTGGCAGGTGGCCGATGGCGACAAGGTGCAGCCGAACCAGCCGCTGTTCCACCTCGAAGGCCCCGCCCGCGCCCTGCTCAGCGGCGAGCGCAGCGCGCTGAACTTCCTCCAGTGCCTCTCCGGCGTCGCCACCCGCGTCGCCCACTACGTGGAACTGGTGCAAGGCACCCAGGTGAAGCTGCTGGACACTCGCAAGACCCTCCCCGGCCTGCGCCTGGCGCAGAAGTACGCCGTCACCTGCGGCGGCGGCCATAACCACCGCATCGGCCTGTACGACGCCTTCCTCATCAAGGAAAACCACATCGCCGCCTGCGGCGGCATCGCCGAAGCCATCACCGCCGCCCACCGCATCGCCCCCGGCAAGCCGGTGGAGATCGAAGTGGAAAGCCTCGACGAACTGAACCAGGCCCTGGCCGCCGGCGCCGACATCGTCATGCTCGACGAACTCAGCCTCGACGACATGCGCACTGCCGTCACCCTCACCGCCGGCCGCGCCAAGCTCGAAGCCTCCGGCGGCATCAACGACACCACCCTGCGCACCATTGCCGAGACCGGCGTCGACTACATCTCCATCGGCACCCTGACCAAGGACGTCAGGGCGGTGGACCTGTCGATGCGCCTTAGCATCTGACCCTTTCCTTTATATAGCGCCCAACAAAAAGCCCCGCCGAAGCGGGGCTTTTTGTCTGAGCTGGTGCCGGAGACAGGAATCGAACCTGCGACCTTCGCGTTACGAGTGCGCTGCTCTACCTACTGAGCTACACCGGCGGCGGGGCGAAAATTAGCACTCCACCTCGTGGAAGGCAATCACTGCTCCATTGCATTGGATAGAGCGGAGAAATCAACATCAGGGAATGCGCGCTCAACCTCTTCAAGCTGTGACAAGAAATTCCTCACAGTCTCATCGCCATAGTAGATCCGCATATCCTCAATAGTCTTGAAACTCTCGGCCGTACGTCCAGTTGCGAACTGCAAAACCGCAAGCCGCGCCAGAACACTGTCAAACGGGAAGTGGCGCCGGAGTTTCTCAAGCACGGGTAATTCCTGCTGAGCCGTTTTGGGAGAAACCTCGAAATTGGCGATATAAACCAAATAGCCATAAGGCTCCATCAGAGGATCCCTAATGAGCGAATCGACAAAGACATACTGACTTGGATCAGTGGGTGCCCGAACCAAGTATTGGTTCAAAGACCAGTAAAACCGTTCAACAAGAGGCGCATATACGATGGATGTTGCACAAAACACGAAAACTAGAATGGCCGAGAACACCTTCCCCAACGTCAAATCCACATGAACTCTTTCCCCACCCAACGCCCCCAAAACAAGTAAATTCAAGACGAAGAAATGCATGAGCCAGTAAGGAAACTCAAAAAAACTATACACACTAAAAATCAACAGTATCGATGCTGGAAGCACACGCCGCATATCCGCAGCCGCACGCCACCACCCCCGCACACCCAATGCGAAGACAAGCAAAAGCCACAGCCCGCCAAATACACCCAACTCAGCAAGAAACTGCAGTAATAAATTATGGGAGTGTGTAAAGAAGCCAGCCGGAGAGAGAACACCTAATTCGATGTGCTTCGCAAAAGCTGCCTCCCCATAATTACCAATACCCACCCCCCAAAATGGATGATCGCAGAACACCTGCCAGGCGATAGCCCATTCCCTGAGGCGCCCAGAACTGTCCCCTCCCTTGCCACCAAATGCCGCCAGCCTCTCATCAACGACAACATTTGCCGCTCCACCACCCAACAACTGACTCAGCAAGCTACCAAAAGGCTGCAGTAGAACCAATGCTGCCAAGCCAAGCAAAACCACAAGCAAGAACCGACTGGCATTGAGTCGCCTGAACTGCAGCGACAAAAGCAGAGCCAGTACAAACCAGGCAACGACTACCGAGCGAGTCCATGTCAAGACAATACAAACTATAAAAATTGCGACGGATGATATAACCCCAAACCTCCCCAGCTTGCCACGCTGAAACAACCAGGCAGCCGACAAGACACCGACAAGGCATACAAAAGCAAAGTAATTGCTATGCCCGATAAGCCCCATCATCCGCTCGGATCGGTACATGGGAATAAAAACCGTAACATCTTGCCAGAGCAGATCGAAGTGACGCAGCAACCCAACCACCGCACACACCAGGGCCGAATAAAGCAGCACCATTGCCAAGACGTCGGAAACACCATGATCGTCCCAGTCCACCTGCTCACCGATCAGTAGCGCCAAGGTCCCAACGAACCAGAAAAGAATATAGAACAGTTTAAAAGCAGCGAATGAGGCACTTTGTGTCAGGGCCGAAGCAATAAACATCACCCCTAAAAGAAGCCAAAGGCCGGACCATACGGAAAACTTCAGATTTACCCTTCGCCACATTAACCATGCCGAACAGGCGAATACACCCAAGGTGACCAATAGCTCCTCAATATAATTGGGGAAGGGGTAGAGGTGTAGAGGTATACAGAAAGCCAGGCCAACGGCAACCACCGCTAGTGCAAAGATTGGGCGAGCGCTTGAGTTCAGGTGCATTCTTAGGGACTCATTGACATTTTTTGTCAGTACGGCAGCTGGGCCAGCATGCCAGCACCTGCAAAAAATGCAGTCCTAGCAATCTGGCAAGGGAATTGCTTAGAAGAATGTCAGCTGCGAGTGCAGCCGTAAACACCACATTTGGAGATCCACGAATGAAAGCACAGAAAGGCTTCACCCTGATCGAACTGATGATCGTTGTTGCGATCATCGGCATCCTCGCTGCCATCGCCATTCCGGCCTACCAGAACTACATTGCGCGCTCTGAAGCAGCCAGTGGCCTGGCCGCTCTTGCTCCGCTCAAGACTGCAGTTGAAGATGCCTATGCCCGTGGTGCCTCTACCACTGACTTCACCCTCGCCATGCTGGGCAGCTCCGCTACTGCAAGCCCCCTGGGCTCCATCAGCTTCCCCGCCAGCTTCGCCGCTAACGGTGCTGGTTCTCTGCAGTTCAACTTTGGCACTGGCGGCGTTTCCGGCCCCCGCACCTCCAACCAGGCGCTCCGCCTGACCCGCACTGCTAGTGGTGTTTGGACCTGCACCAGCAGCGCTGGCCTTGCCACCGAACTGCGCCCGCGCAACTGCTCGGCCGACACCCCGTAATCTAAAGTACACATTTGGAAAGAAGGCGCCTCGGCGCCTTCTTTTTTTATCTACTAGCTATTCCCTACTAGTGTTGCCTACGCTATGGGCTCCCGACACGATTACAAAGCGAACTGCCATGAATGACTCGCCTACCCTCTCAGGTCTTGCACGCCAGTTGGTCCTCGCTGAACTACTGGATGAGAAGAGTGCGCAGAACGCTCAGCAACAAGCACAGCGGAACAGGCTTTCGCTGGTTACCTATGTGGTCCAGAACAAGCTGGTTAAAAGCAGAGCCATTGCAGAGCTGTCAGCAGAGCAGTTTGGCGTCGCCTTCTTCGACCTCAGCGCCATAGACAAGGAGGGGCAGCCAAAAGACCTGGTAAGTGAAAAGCTGCTCCGCCAGCATCGAGTGATACCGCTCTGGCGTAGAGGTAACAAGCTATTCGTTGGAGTTTCAGACCCTACCAATCACCAGGCCGTGACTGATATCCAGTTCAGCACAGGCCTCACTACAGAGGCGATTCTGGTCGAGGATGACAAGCTGGGCGATGCCATCGAGAAATTCTTCGATAGTGCCAGCTCTGGCATGGAGGACCTCGGTGACGTCGATCTGGACGGCGTTGATATAGAGGCGGTCGACGACGATAGACAAGACAGCGGTGCAGGTGAGAGCGCCGATGACGCTCCCGTCGTACGCTTCGTCAATAAAATGCTGCTGGACGCCATCAAGGGCGGCTCCTCCGACTTGCACTTCGAACCCTACGAGCGCTCGTACCGCGTAAGGCTGCGGACCGATGGCATCCTTCATGAAGTGGCACGCCCACCGATCCAACTGGCCAGCCGCATTTCCGCGCGCCTGAAGGTCATGGCAGCCTTGGATATTTCCGAACGTCGCAAGCCCCAGGACGGCCGGATCAAGATGAAAATTTCCAAAACCAAGGCCATCGACTTCCGCGTCAACACGCTGCCCACTCTCTGGGGCGAAAAGATCGTGATGCGGATTCTTGATCCATCCAGCGCCCAGATGGGTATCGATGCCCTTGGTTATGAGGAAGTGCAAAAAGAACTCTATCTGAACGCCCTGAAACAGCCCCAGGGCATGATTCTGGTGACTGGTCCTACGGGTTCGGGCAAGACGGTTTCGCTCTACACCGGCCTCAATATTCTCAACACCGTCGATATCAATATCTCCACAGCTGAAGATCCTGTGGAAATTAACCTGGAAGGTATCAACCAGGTCAACGTCAACCCACGTCAGGGTATGGATTTCGCCCAAGCCCTCCGGGCTTTCCTGCGCCAAGACCCGGACGTGATCATGGTCGGCGAAATTCGTGACTTGGAAACTGCCGAAATCGCCATCAAGGCGGCACAGACCGGTCACATGGTGATGTCCACACTGCATACCAATAGCGCTGCGGAAACCCTTACGCGCTTACGTAATATGGGCGTACCGGCCTTTAACATTGCCACATCGGTCAACCTGATCATCGCCCAGCGTCTCGCCCGTAAACTATGCAGCAGTTGCAAAAAAGAGGTTGAAGTCCCACACGAAACCTTGCTCAAAGAAGGCTTCCCCGAGGAAAAAATCGGCACCTTCAAGATCTTCGGCCCGGCCGGCTGCGAAAATTGCAAAGGCGGCTACAAAGGTAGGGTCGGTATTTATGAAGTGGTTAAAAACACGCCGGCCTTGCAGCGCATTATCATGGAGGAAGGTAACTCCATCGATATCGCCGCGCAGATGCGTAAAGATGGCTTCAACGATCTGCGCAACTCGGGCCTGCTGAAAGCCATGCAAGGCGTAACCAGCCTCGAGGAAGTCAACCGCGTGACCAAGGACTAATCCATGGCGGAAAAAGCACAAAAATCGAGTGTCTTCAAATGGGAAGGCACCGACAAGAAAGGTACCAAGGTCACTGGTGAAATCAGCGGCATAAACCCGGCGCTGGTGAAAGCACAGCTCCGCAAGCAGGGTATCAACCCGCTCAAAGTACGAAAAAAGGCGGCATCCCTTTTCAGCGCTGGCAAGAAGATCAAGCCGTTGGATATCGCCCTGTTCACCCGGCAGATGGCCACGATGATGAAGGCCGGCGTTCCGCTCCTGCAAAGCTTCGACATCATCGGTGAAGGCTTCGAAAACCCGAACATGCGCAAGCTGGTGGACGAGGTGAAGCAAGAAGTCGCTGCGGGTAACAGCTTCGCCAACTCCCTGCGAAAGAAACCGATGTATTTCGATGAGCTTTATTGCAACCTGGTGGATTCCGGTGAGCAATCCGGTGCACTGGAAACACTTCTGGATCGAGTCGCGACCTATAAAGAAAAGACCGAACAGCTAAAAGCCAAGATCAAGAAAGCCATGACCTACCCGATCGCGGTCTTGGTCGTTGCGGTCATCGTTTCAGCCATCTTGCTGATCAAGGTAGTGCCGCAGTTCAAGGACGTTTTCAAAGGCTTTGGCGCAGAACTGCCGGCCTTCACCCAAATGGTGGTGAACCTCTCTGAAGCCCTTCAGACTTGGTGGTTCGTCATACTGATTGCGACGTTCGGGACCATATTCGGCATTGGCCAGTTCTACAAACGCTCACAGAAGTTCCGTGATGCCGTAGATAGAGGTGTCCTCAAGATGCCAATTGTCGGCGACATCGTCTACAAGTCATCAGTCGCACGCTATGCACGCACGCTTTCAACGACTTTCGCGGCAGGTGTTCCTTTGGTGGATGCGCTCGACTCCGTATCCGGCGCCACCGGTAACGTCGTATTCAAGAATGCAGTCGGCAAGATCAAACAGGACGTTTCCACCGGCATGCAGTTGAACTTCTCCATGCGCACCACGGGCGTATTCCCTTCTATGGCGATCCAGATGACAGCCATTGGTGAAGAGTCAGGCGCGCTCGACAGCATGTTGGACAAGGTCGCTTCGTTCTATGAAGAAGAAGTCGACAATGCCGTCGATAACCTGACCACCCTGATGGAGCCCATGATCATGGCCGTTCTCGGCGTACTGGTCGGCGGCCTGATCATCGCGATGTACCTGCCTATCTTCCAGCTCGGCTCGGTAGTGGGATAAGTGACCGTCATCGACTTCCTGGCCGGCAACTTGCCGGCCTTTGTTTTCTGCATCTTCCTCCTCGGCCTTCTCGTCGGCAGTTTCCTCAACGTCGTCATCTACCGCCTGCCGGTGATGATGTTCCGTGACTGGAAGGCGCAAGCACGGGAGGCGTTGGAGCTTCCGGCGGAGCCCCAGGGCGAGACCTTCAACCTGATCCTGCCGAACTCGCGCTGCCCGCATTGCCAGCATGAGATCCAGGCCTGGGAGAACATCCCGGTGGTCAGCTGGCTGGCCCTGGGTGGCAAGTGCTCCTCGTGCAAGGCGCCGATCAAGAAACGCTACCCGCTAGTAGAGCTGGCGTGCGGCCTGTTGTCGGCCTATGTCGCCTGGCATTTCGGCTTCACCTGGCAGGCCGGGGCTTTCCTGGTGCTGACCTGGGGCCTGCTGGCGATGAGCATGATCGACGTCGACCACCAGTTGCTGCCGGACTCCCTGGTGCTGCCGCTGCTATGGCTCGGGCTGATCCTCAACAACCAGGGCATGTTCGCCACGCCCAGCGATGCGCTCTGGGGTGCGGTGGGCGGCTATCTCAGCCTGTGGTCGGTGTACTGGGTGTTCAAGCTGGTGACCGGCAAGGAAGGCATGGGCTACGGCGACTTCAAGCTGCTGGCGATGATCGGCGCCTGGGGTGGCTGGCAGGTGCTGCCGCTGACCATCCTGCTGTCGTCCCTGGTGGGGGCGATCCTGGGGATCATCATCCTCAAGCTGCGCGACGCGGACAGCAGCACGCCCATCCCCTTCGGCCCCTACCTGGCCATTGCCGGCTGGATTGCATTGCTCTGGGGTGATCAAATAACCGGGACCTATCTCCACTTCGCCGGTTTCTGATGAACAAACCCTGGATCCTTGGCCTTACGGGCGGCATCGGCAGCGGCAAGAGTGCTGTCGCCTCCCATTTCGGCAACCTCGGCGTGCATTTGGTGGACGCCGACCATGCGGCGCGTTGGGTGGTCGAGCCGGGCCGCCCCGCCCTCACGCAGATCGCCGAGCACTTCGGTAGCGACGTTCTCCAGGCCGATGGCCAGCTCGATCGCGCAGCGATGCGCCAGCGCATCTTCGAACACCCGGAAGAACGCCGCTGGCTGGAAAACCTGTTGCACCCACTGATAGGCGAGGAGATCGTCCGCGACCTCGCCAGCGCCCAGTCGCCCTACGCCATCCTCGTCTCGCCGTTGCTGATCGAGTCCGGCCAGCACCGCATGACCCAGCGCGTGCTGGTGGTCGACGCACCGGAAGCGGTGCAGATCCAGCGCACCATGGCCCGGGACCAGGTGTCCGAAGAACAGGTCGGCGCCATCCTCAAGGCCCAGGCCAGCCGCGAAAAACGCCTGGAAGCGGCGGATGACGTCCTAGTCAACGACCGTGACCTGAAATGGCTGCAGCGCGAAGTCGAACGCCTGCACGCCTTCTACCTGACCCTGCGCGGAGGCCAAGCATGAGCCAACCCATGACCGTCGAATGCCCCACCTGTGGCGCCCCCGTCGAGTGGGGCCCGCAGAGCCCCAGCCGCCCCTTCTGCTCCGAGCGCTGCAAGCTGATCGACCTGGGCGCCTGGGCCGCCGAGGAACATGCGATCCCCGGCGACATCCAGGAAGACGATCTCTTCTCCAGCGACCTGCCCGAGCGCGGTCACTGAGCCTCACGGGCGCATGAAGGCGTAGTCGCGGTCGTCATCGAGGTTGTCGGCCAGGAAACACAGCTCCTGGGCCAGGTCCTCGATCGGCCGCACCGCCTTGCTGCGCTCCACCACTTCGCTGAGCAGCGCTCGCAGCGCCAACGCCTCGTCCATCCCCGCCGCGCCGGCCACCGCCAGCTCCCGATCCAGCATCTCGCGCGCCCATTTGTGCATGGCCATCTCCCGCTCCTCGTCTGTGAAGGCGCCATGATCGGCGTGCGGAGGGCTGTGGATAATTGATCGGGATCAAGCCGCCAGGCGTCATGCCCCTGGTGAATTCCCGGCCATCACTTCGGCTCGTCGTCCTTCCAGGGCGCCTGCAGGTAGCGCGAGCGGTTGAAGGTCTCCAGCCAGTCCGGATAGAACACCACCAGCGCCGTCACCGCCGTGCCGTTGATGAAGGCCTCGGGGAACATCACAAGCCAGAGGTAGCCGACGAAGTCCTCCAGCCAAGGCGGCATCGGGAAGATGCCATCCAGCCAGAGCACGCCCAACCCCACCAGCGTGCACAGCAGCGCCGCCAGTGCGGCGGGGAAGAAGCCGCAGCAGAAGATGTAGACGAACAGGTTGCGCGGCTGGAAGCGCTCCACCCAGATGGCGCAGCACTCGGTCACCAGCACCGGCAGCAGCACCAGCAGCGCACCGTTGATGCCGAGCGCGGCGAAGTCCTGGCGCCCCAGCGCCAGCAAGGCGAGCTGCGCCACAACGCCGCCCAGCACCGCCAGCGGCCAGTCCAGCAGCAGCGTAACCGCCGTCATGCCGATGAAGTGGTAGGACACGCCCGAATCGAAATCCCGCCGCACCATCCACAGCAGGAACAACGCCAGCACCGTGCCGAACAGCAGGTGCTGCCGCCGCGTATCGCTGAACAGCTCGACCCACGGAGCCCGCCAGACCGCCCAGGCGATGGCCGGCAGGTAGATCGCCCAGCCCAGGCCCAGGCTGGTGGTGGAGAGCAGCTGGGACGCGATCACTCTGCGGAGGACTCGAGAACGGCACGCAGCGCCGCGGCATCGGTGAAGGTCAGGTTTTCACGCACTACGCCATCTTCCAGGCGCAACAGCAGCACGCTGCCCGCCTCGGCCGGATAACGGGGCGCCACGCGGGACTCACGGTCCAGCATCACCCGGTAGTTGTAGTCACGCATCGCCGGCACCGCGAAGAGCTTGGCGATCACCGCCGGCATGCGGCTCACATCGGCGAGGAACACCGCCTTGCGTGCCTCCAGGTAGCCCTTGGGCTGCCCCTCCAACGCCGCCTTGACCAGCTTCGCGCCGTCCATGTCGCGGGCCACCAGCAACAGCCGCAGCCCGTCGTCGAGGGTGTAAGGCTGGTCGTACTGGTCCAGCAGCGTCCAGGGCGCGAGCCGTGAACCCTCTTCCTGCGCCTGGGCAAGCCCCATCCACGCCATCAGCACCACCACGAAAACCGCTCTCATTCACTCGCTCCCCTTGTGGAAAAAACCTGGATATCCCCACGCTCGCCCCAGCCTTCCTGCGCCTGCCAGAAGGCCAGCGCCTGCGGCGCATCGCGCAAGACGAAGACATGGGACTTGCCGATGCCCTGCTCGGCCAGCCGCGCCAGCACCTCCTCGAGCATCCGCCGCGCCAACCCGCGCCCGCGAAAGGCCTCCTCGACCACCAGGTGCTGCAGGTAGCCGCGGCGGCCATCGTGCCCCGCCATCAGGCAGGCGACCACCTCGTCGCCGGCCTCCACCAGCAGGCTCAACCCCGGGTTTCGCGCGAGATAGCCACAGAACGGCGCGTACTCGTCCTCCGGACGCAGGCGGATACCCGGCGTCCGGCTCCAGAGGGCCAGCAATCGGGAATGGTCGGCGGGGGTGACGGTGCGCGGTTGCATGGCAGGCTCCAGAACAGGCTCCCGAGTCTATACCAAGGCCCGCCGCACGGCCCGTGCCCGTATGCCGCGTCGGGCTACCACAGCGAGGCGCGGCGAGGCTAAGCTCCGCTCATGGACGAATCCGACTACCTGCGCCTGCTGACCCGCCAGGCGGAACAGGCCAACGACTTCCTCTCCAACGCCCGCAAGTGGGAACGCGAGCGCTGGGTCTGCCAGCGCCTGCTGCAGGCCCTCAACGTGCCCCATCGGCTGGAGGACTTCGGCACCGGCAGCGAGCCGCCGGACGTGCTGTTCCGCGACGCCGCCTTCGAGGTGTTCTTCGTCCTCGACGAGGGCCGTCGGCTGAACGATGAATGGCGTGCCGAGCTGGAGCGCCGGCGCAGCGCCTTCTCCCTCGCCCAACTGGTGCGCCGCGAAGCCCGGCCCAAGCGCATCGCCACCGCCGAGCTGCAGGGCCGACTCGCCCCGACGCTGCGCAAGAAGGCCCACAACTACACCGAGCGCGGCCTCGACCCGGGCGAGCTGGACCTGGTCGCCTTCGTCAACCTCAAGCGCTCGGTGCCCGATTTCAACAGCCCCTTCCCGCCGCCCACGGAATTCCTCCGCCAGGGCTGGCGCTCGCTCTCCATCGTCGGCTCCACTTATGCCCGCGTGCTCTTCGCCCATCCGGATGCCCCGGAATTTCTGCGCGCCAACCTGGGTCGAACAGTGATATTCGATGCCGGGATCGGCCTGTGACGCAGCAGTCGAATTATTCGCGCCGTCGATTGAGCCCTGTCGAAACACGCAGCTAGAATGAGCCCATTCCCCCGTCGAGGCTTCCCATGACCAGCCGCCTGACACCCGAAGACCAGCAGAAGGTCGACCAGTACCTGAATCTCCCCCAGCACCAGGTGGAACGCGAGCCGTTCAAGCCCTGGCGCCTGCTGGCGATCCTGCTGGTGATGGTGATCGGCCTGGGCCTGCTGAGCCGCCTACTCGCGCGACTGGTGCTATGAGCCGCCTCCTGCGCTCGCCCGGCGCGACACATAAGAATTCCTATAGCCTTGTGAGATATCCCCATGTCCCATCGTATCGTGATCGTCGGCGGCGGCGCCGGCGGCCTGGAGCTCGCCACCCGTCTGGGTAGAACCCTGGGCAGAAAAGGCCAGGCCAAGGTCATCCTGGCCGACGCCAACCTGACGCACATCTGGAAACCCCTGCTGCACGAAGTGGCCGCCGGCTCCTTGAACTCCACGGAGAACGAGCTGAACTACGTCGCCCAGGGCAAGTGGAACCACTTCGAGTTCCAGCTCGGCCGCATGAGCGGGCTGGACCGTGAGCGCAAGGCCATCCAGCTGGCCGCCACCCTCGACGAGGACGGCCGCGAACTGGTACCCGCCCGTGAAGTGGCCTACGACACCCTGGTGATCGCCGTCGGCAGCACCACCAACGACTTCGGCACCGAAGGCGCGTCGCGTCACTGCATCTTCCTCGACACCCGCGAGCAGGCCGAGCGCTTCCACCGCCAATTGCTCAGCCACTACCTGCGCGCCCACGCCCGTGAAGGCAACAGCGACCAGATCAGCGTCGCCATCGTCGGCGCCGGCGCCACGGGCGTCGAGCTGGCCGCCGAGCTGCACCACGCCGCCCGCGAGCTGGCCGCCTACGGCCTGGACAGCATCCAGCCGGAGAACATGCGCATCACCCTGATCGAGGCCGGCCCGCGCGTGCTGCCGGCGCTGCCCGAGCGCATCAGCGCGCCGGTGCACAAGACCCTGGAGCGACTGGGCGTCACCGTGATGACCGGCGCCGCGGTCAGCGAAGTCACCGCCGAAGGCCTGCGCACCGCCCAGGGCGAGGAGATCCCCGCCAGCCTCAAGGTCTGGGCCGCCGGCATCCGCGCGCCCGCGTTCCTCAAGGAGCTCGACGGCCTGGAGAGCAACCGCATCAACCAGCTCGTGGTCAAGCCCAGCCTGCAGACCACCCGCGACGAGAACATCTTCGCCTTCGGCGACTGCGCCGCCTGCCCCCTGGGCGACGGCAGCGACCGCAACGTCCCGCCCCGTGCCCAGGCCGCCCACCAGCAGGCCTCCCTGCTGGTGAAGTCACTGAAGCTGCGCATCGCCGGCCAGCAGGAGCTGCCCGAGTACCGCTACAAGGACTACGGCTCGCTGATCTCGCTCTCCAGCTTCAGCGCCGTCGGCAACCTCATGGGCAACCTGATGGGCAGCGTCAAGCTCGAAGGATGGCTGGCGCGCATGTTCTACATCTCGCTCTACCGCATGCACCAGATGGCGCTCTACGGCAGTTTCCGCACCCTGCTGCTGATGCTCAGCGACCGCATCGGCCGCAGCACCGACCCCCGCCTCAAGCTCCACTGATCCACCGGCCGGCATCCCCGCGATGCCGGCCTCCCCGCCGCTC
Organism: Pseudomonas sp. USHLN015; assembly: GCF_037153275.1. Classification (NCBI taxonomy): domain Bacteria; kingdom Pseudomonadati; phylum Pseudomonadota; class Gammaproteobacteria; order Pseudomonadales; family Pseudomonadaceae; genus Pseudomonas; species Pseudomonas sp. USHLN015. The sequence goes on along the minus strand of NZ_JBBCKP010000003.1, from coordinate 414,887 downwards.
GTCCCCCTCGCGCACCGCTGTGCGCCACAGCCGTCCGTCGCCCTCTTCCATCCTGCAGATTCGACCGCAAGAAACGGAGTGCGGGACGCTCTCTTCACGCCGATATTGAGCCCCGCAACGCGTCTGGCCAGGGCGTTTGCGCCATCGAATCGGCGCTCCCCGGGCCACTCGCGCACCAGGACCACTACGCAGTAAGGGCTGGAGGAACGCAGCAACCCGGGCACGGCCCGGAACCAGGGTCGATGACAGACAGGAGAGAGTCACATATGGAACTACGTCATCTTCGCTATTTCCTCGCGGTGGCCGAGGAGCTGAATTTCACCCGCGCCGCCGCGCGCCTGCACATCGAGCAATCGCCCCTGTCCCGGGCCATCAAGGAACTCGAGTCGGACCTCAACACCCTGCTCTTCGAGCGCAACCCGCGGGGCGTGCAGCTGACCTGGGCGGGCACCGTCTTCCTGGAGAACACCAAGCGCATCTTCGCCGCCCTGGAGCAGGCGCGGATGGACATGCGCGGCGTCGCCATGGGCTTTCGCGGCACGCTGCGGGTCGCGGTCTCCGACGGCATCGCCCCGCAGAAGCTCGCCGACCTGCTGGCGCGCTGCCGGCAGGAAGAGCCGGAGACGGAGATTCGCCTGTTCGAAGTGAGCCACGCCCAGCAGGTCAAGGGCATGCTCGACCACAGCTACGACGTCGGCTTCGCGCGAACCGACAACGCCGTCGACGGCCTCTGCATCCGGCCGATCTGGAGCGATCCGCTGGTCGCCGCCCTGCCCGCCCGCCACCCGCTGCTGTCGCATCGCAAGATCCCGCTCAAGGAACTGGCGCGCCACCCGCTGATCCTCAGCCACCCCGAGGTGCACGAGGGCCAGCACCAGCAGATCAGCCGCATGCTCAAGGCCAACCTGAGCGAAGCCGAAGAAGCCTCGCTGAACATCGTCGAGCAGTACATCTCCCGCGAGACCATGCAGGCCCTGGTCTCGGCCGGCTACGGCGTCGCCCTGATCTGCGGCACCGAGCAGAGCTACCTGCCCGGCAGCGAGATCGTCACCCGCGCCCTGTCCGTGCCCGACTCGGTGCTGACCACCTACCTGCTGCGCCCGGACAGCGAGCCATCACCGCACCTCTCGCGCTTTCTCGAGCGCATCGAGCAGGTGTGCAACCAGCAGGAAGAAGCGGAAACCTGCCTGTTCTCCGAAATCCACCCGATCGCCCCCGTCTCGCGCCTGGCGCGCGTGGGCCTGTCCTTCAGCGCCGGGGACTTCTCCACGCCATGAACCCGCCCGCCACCCTCGAACGGGCCGTGCCCGATCCAACGCTGGAGCGCATCGGACAGCTCGACTGGCCGGCCCTCGAGGCCGAGCTGGACGCCAATGGCAGCGCCCTGATACCGCACCTGCTGGACGATGCCGCCTGCGCCCGACTCGCCTCGCTCTACAGCCAGGACACAGGATTCCGCTCGCGCATCGTCATGGAGCGCCAGGGCTTCGGCCGCGGCGAGTACAAGTACTTCGCCTACCCGTTGCCCGCGCTGCTCGGGCGCCTGCGCCACCGCCTCTACCCGCCGCTGGCGGCCATCGCCAATCGCTGGAACCAGCACCTGGGCCTCGACGCACGCTACCCCGAGCGCCTCGACGCCTTCCTCGCCCGCTGCCACCGGGCCGGCCAGCGCCGCCCCACGCCCCTGCTGCTGCAGTACGGGCCGGGCTGCTACAACCGCCTGCACCAGGACCTCTATGGCGAGCACGTCTTCCCGCTGCAGCTGGCGATCCTGCTGTCGGCACCCGAGCAAGACTTCAGCGGCGGCGAGTTCGTCCTCACCGAGAACATCGCCGGCCAGCAGCGGGCGGAGGTCGTGCCCCTGGGCAAGGGCGATGCCGTGCTCTTCCCGGTGGACCTGCGCCCGGTGCCCGGCAAGCGCGGCGGCTTCCGCCGCGCGGCGATGCGCCACGGCGTCAGCCTGATCAGGAGCGGCGAGCGCCGCACCCTGGGGCTGATCTTCCATGACGCCAGTTGAGGGCAGCGGATGAACGCCCCCCTCCTCCCCGCCTCCCGGCAGGCGGGCTGAACATGCCCATTCGCCTACAGGACATCGGCCCTGCCGCCCTCCTCGAGCCCGGCACGGCAGCCACCGGCCCGAGCGAGGACGACCCGGCCGCGCGCCTGCGGGTGATCAGTGCCTTCCAGGCACTGGTGGATGCCAGGCAGGCCCGCTGGCACACGGATGATTCGGGCCGAACCGAGCTGCACCTGGACAGCGGGGAAATCTTCCTGCTCCGTCCCCACAACGTCACTCGACTGCGATAAGGAGATTGCCATGACATTGATGATGAGCCGCCTGAGTTCGCCCCTGCGCGAACTGCTGCTGGTGACCGACGAACAGCAACGCATCCGCGCCCTGGGCTTCGGCGACTACAAGCGCCAGCTCACGCGCTCCTTGAAGGATCGCCCGAGCGCCAAGGACCTCCCCGAGATCCCGGCGCCCAAGGCGATAGCCACCGCCCTGCGCCGCTATTTCGAAGGCGATTGCGATGCGCTCGACGAATTGGTCGTGGAGCCCAACGGCACGCCCTTCCAACTCCAGGTCTGGGCGGCGCTGCGGCAGATTCCCGCCGGCGCCACCCGCAGCTATGGCCAACTGGCCCGCGACCTGGGCCTGGAGGACCCACGTGCCGCCATCGACATAGGCGTGGCCAACGCCGCCAACCCCATCGCCATCGTCATCCCCTGCCACCGCGTGATCGCCGCCAACGGCGAGCTGCGCGGCTACGCCTGGGGCCTGGAGCGCAAGCGCTGGCTGCTGGAGCACGAGAAGGCCCTGCGCCCCGTCGTGGCCGAGCCGCGAACCGCCGCGCTGTTCTGACGCAACGCCCGGCACGGGAGGCGGAAGGCGTCCATCCTTCCTGATCCCGGTGCCCCCGCGCCCGCATCGGAACGCCCAGGCGGCGCCACGGAGAATTCGAACGCAAGAACCGGAGTTCTTGCGTTCGGGTTCGGTTTTAACCTGCAATAGTCAACGGTCTTTCTGGATAACCACCATGAGCAGGAACCTGCAAGAAACCGCTCTCTACATCACGGACGATCAACGCTGGGCAGCCGTCAGGGCCCGCGACAGCGCCGCCGACGACCAGTTCGTCTACGCGGTGAAGACCACCGGCGTCTACTGCCGCCCCAGCTCCTCGACCCGTCTGCCCAACCGCAAGAACGTCGAGTTCTTCGACACCCCGGCCGCCGCCGAAGCCGCCGGCTATCGTGCCAGCCGCAGCCTGGCGGGAGACCGCACCAGCACTGCCGCCCGCCGCGCCGCGCTGATCGCCGAGGCCTGCCGCACCATCGAGGCAGCCGACTCGCCGCTCAACCTCAACCAGTTGGCGGCGCGCTCGGGCATGAGCCCCTCGCACTTCCACCGGGTGTTCAAGACCGAGACCGGGCTGACCCCGAAGGCCTACGTCTCGGCCTACCGCGCCCGCCGCCTGCGCCGCGAGCTCAGCGATGTCGGCACCTCGGTGACCGACGCCATCTACGGCGCCGGCTTCAACTCCAACAGCCGCTTCTACGAAACCTCCGACCAGTTGCTCGGCATGCGCGCCAGCGAATACCGCGATGGCGGCGCCGGCGCCTCGATCCACTTCGCCGTGGCCCAGTGCTCGCTGGGCGCCATCCTCGTTGCGCAGAGCCAGCGCGGGGTCTGCGCCATCCTCCTGGGCGACGACCCCGACGCCTTGGTACGCGACCTGCAGGACCAGTTCCCCAAGGCCCAGCTGGTCGGCGGCGACGCGGACTTCGAGCGCCTGGTGGCCCAGGTCGTCGGCTTCATCGAAGCGCCTTCGCTCGGCCTCAACCTGCCCCTGGACGTCCGCGGCACCGCCTTCCAGGAGCGGGTGTGGCAGGCCCTGCGGGACATCCCGCCAGGCACCACCGTCAGCTACACCGACATCGCCGAACGCATCGGTGCGCCCAAGGCGGTACGCGCGGTGGCCCAGGCCTGCGGTGCCAACCACATCGCCGTGGCCATCCCCTGCCACCGCGTGGTGCGACGCAACGGCGACCTCTCCGGCTACCGCTGGGGCATCGAGCGCAAGCGCGAGCTGTTGCAACGCGAAGCCAAGCCGGCAGCCGCCCCCAGCGTGCCGCCCCGTGCCAAGCAGGCCGTGGCGCAGCCATGAGCCTGGACTGGCCGTCGCTGATCCGCTGCCTGGATGAAGACGGCTACGCCCTGCTGCCCGGCCTGCTGGATGCGGGCACGGTGCAGCAGTGGCGCCAGCAGGCGAAGGGCATGGGCACCCGCCTCGCCCCCCTCGAACCCGGCTGCGGCGAGTGGCTCGCCACGGCCGGGGCCCTGCCCGGCGAACTCGGCGAACTCGGCGACGGGCTCTACTCCACGCTGGCCCGACTGGCCAATCGCTGGAGCGAGGAACTGGACGAGCCCGGGCGCTACCCGACCGGGCCGGCCGGCGCCATCGATGCACGGCTCTGCCATCTCGGCACGGGCGAGTACCTGGCGTTGCGACAAGGCGACGGCACCGCTGCCCTGCCCCTGCGCCTGGCCATTCTCCTGGCCTGCCCCCGGAGCGACTTCACCGGCGGCGAATTCGTCGTCACCGAGCAGCGCCCGCGCATGCAATCGCGCGCCACCGTGCTGCCCCTGCGCCAGGGCGATGCCGTGCTGTTCAGCGACGGTCGCCGCCCGGTGCGCAACAGCCTCGGCCAACGCTACGGCGCCGGCCTCAAGCACGGCACCAGCCGTGTGCGCAGCGGCCAGCGCCTGAGCCTGGAGCTGGGCTTCCCGGCCGGGCGCTGAGCCATGCCGGCGAAGACCTGGACCCTGCTCGGCGCCGACGGCCGCCCCTGCCCCAGCGACCGCCCCGGCACCCTCGGCGGCCACCGCCGCAACAAGCTCTACGGCCGCCTCGACTGCCGCAGCGCCCTGCAGGCCCTCGCCCGTGGCGGCTACCAGGCGCAGCGGGTGTTCTTCCTCGACGAGGCCACGGCGCTCGCCGCCGGCTACCGGCCCTGCGCCGTGTGCATGCCGGAGCGGTACAGGATGTGGAAGGCGGGGGAACTGGATGTTCAGGTGAAGCTTGATCGCGAATGAACTCGCTCCCACAAGAACGGCGGCGCTGCACGCCGCTGGGCGACTGAAGTCGCCCCCACAAAGGTCCTCCGAGCCCCGCGTGGAGGTGACCGCTGTGTAGGGTGGAGGTCGCTCTTCACCTCCACCAGGCGGGGTCGAACAGGGCACGCCGTCATGCCCGAAGCGTTGCATCGAAACCCGCCCCCGCACGGTGGATGGAGGAAGCGTCATCCACGCTACCCAACCCGACGCCGCACCGGCACCTAAGGGGCCGGCGTGGGCGCCAGGGCTTGCGGGGCGGCCTCGGCTGGCACGCGCGCGCGCCCGGCGATGCGCTTGCCGAAGGCGATCATCGGCTTCTCCACCGTGCGGTGGATCAGTTCGGTGGCGCCGAACACCAGCACCAGCATCAGCACCGTGTACTGCGGCCACAGCGCATCGGTGATGGCGATGCCCTCGCTGCGGGTGTAGCGGAACATCAGCTCCAGGGTCAGGTAGAACATCGGGATGTGCACCAGGTACAGCGTGTAGGAGCGCTTGCCGAGGTAGTCCAGCGCCCACTGCAGCGGCTGGGGGAAGACGATCAGGTTGCCCTCGCAGGCCGCCATGAACACCAGCACCAGCGACAAGGCGCAGACCACCGGGATCGCCAGCGTGTTGCCGAAACCGATGGCGGTGACGCTGCCCAGCACCAGCGCCAGCAGCACCACCACCCAAGCCCCGGCGTAGCGGTACTGGCCGGCGCGCACGCGGATCGCCTCGAACCAGCTCTGGGTGGTGGCCAGGTACAGCAGGCAGCCATAGAGCAAGCCGTCGCAGCGGGTCTGGGTGAAGAAGAACACCTTCATCGGGTCGGAGAGGCTGAAAGGCCGCAGCACCAGGCTCACCAGCAGCAGCCCGCCCACCAGTGCCATCACCCGCGCCCGGGTGCTCTTGAGCACCAGCAGGAACAGTGGGTAGAACAGGTAGAACTGCTCCTCCACCGACAGGCTCCAGTAGGGCGCCAGCGGCACGCCTTCGGCGATCTTGTTGTCCGGCAGCCAGAAGTTGAAGGTGTAGGTGAAGATGCCCAGCGCCGCCTGGGCGTTGTACACCGGCGAGGCGAAGTACTGCCCCTGGTTGAGGAACAGGCTGCAGGCCATCACCAGCGCCACCACCACCCAGGCCACCGGCAGGATGCGAAACACCCGGCGCACGTAGAAGGCCTTGATGCAGGCCGCCCGCTGCACGCCGCTGCGCAACCCGTCCAGTTGCTCCAGCAGGGTGCGCGAAATGATGTAGCCGGAGATCACGAAGAACAGATCGACCCCCGCCCAGGCGTTGCCGAACAGGTCGAGCACCGACTCGGGCTTGGGGTAATGCATGGTGAAGGTCCAGGGGTAGAACACCTGGTACAGGTGGACGTAGAAGGTCAGCAGCACGGCGATGGCACGCAGCCGGTCGAGTTCGAGGTTCCTCGACGCACCGGCGTGGGCCGCAGGCGCGCCGGCAGGCAGTTCGGTCTTCATGTTCATGGTGTCTACCCCTGGCGGCCCGTGGTTACAGCTTGGTGCCGCCGTCGACGCTGAGGATGTCCCCGGTGATCCAGCGCGAGGCGTCGGAGGCCAGGAACAGCGCCGCATCGGCGATGTCCTCCGGCTGCGCCACGCGCTGCAGCGCCTGGATGCCGAGCACGAAGTCGCGCCCCTCGTCGCTGCGCACGAAGCTGGACATCTCGGTGTCCACCACCCCCGGGGCCAGGCCGTTGACGCGGATGCCACGCCCGCCGAGCGCCTGGGCGAAGTGCAGCACCAGGGTGTCCAGCGCGCCCTTGGTGGCGGCGTAGGCGGGGATATCGCCGACCGCCGAACGCGCGCCCAGGGACGAGATCATCACCAGGCTGCTGCCCTCGCCCAGCAACGGCAGCAGTTGCTGGACCAGGAAGAACGGCGCACGCACGTTGACCGCGAACAGGCGATCGAAGTCCTCGATGCGCGTGTCCTCCAGCTTCGCCGTCTGGGCGATGCCGGCGCTGGCCACCAGCACATCCAGGCGACGCACGCGCTCGCCCACTTCGGCGGCGAGGATGCGCGGCCCTTCGGCGCTGGCGAGGTCGGCCACCAGCACGTCGGCGCGGCCACCCCGGTCGCGGATCTCGGTGACCACGCCGTGGGCCTCGTCGAGGCCACGGTTGCAGTGCACCAGCACATAGGCGCCGGCGGCGCCGAGGGCCAGGGCCGTGGCCTTGCCGATGCCACGGGAGGCGCCGGTGACCAGGGCGTTCTTGGAAAGCAGGGAGTGCTGCATGGCGATACCTCGCAGGAAAGGGTGATGGGTCAGAACGGCAGCTCGCGCAGGGCGCGGCGGGCGAAATAGTCGAAGGTGGCGCGGCTGCGCGTGGGCTGGAGGATCCAGTCGTGGGCCTCGCGGGCCAGCGCCGGGTCGATGTCGCGGATCTCCCCCGCCGCCTCGGCCAGCAGCTGCATGCGCGCCGTGCGCTCCACCTGCACGGCGAGCACGCAGGCTTCCTCGACGCTGCGCGCGGCGATCACCAGGCCATGGTGGGCGAGCAGCGCGGCACGCCGGTGCTCCAGCACCGAGGCGATCAGCTCGCCCTCCTCGTTGCCCACCGGCACGCCCGGCCAGCGCGCGAGGAAGGACACTTCGTCGTAGAGCATGCAGCTGTCCATGTGCGCCACCTTCAGCGGGCGTTCCAGCAGCGACAGCGCGCTGGCGTGCATGGGGTGGGTGTGGACGATGCAGTTGACGTCGGCTCGCGCGCGGTAGATCCAGGAATGGAAGCGATTGGCCGGGTTGGCCATGCCGTCGCCGGCCATCACCACCAGGTCCTCGTCCACCTCCAGCAGGTTGGCCGGGGTGATCTCGTCGAAGCCCAGCCCCAGGCGCTGGGTCAGGTAGCGGCCCGGGGTCTCGGTGCGCGCGGTGATCTGCCCGGCGAGGCCGGAATCATGCCCGTGGGTGAAGAGGATGCGGCAGGTCAGCGCGACCTTCTCGCGCAATGGCCGCTCCGTCGCCACCAGGTGGGTCTTCATGGCGTCGACGCTCTGGTCGATCAACTCGGCCTTCTCGGCCAGCAGGGTCTTCATGGCGGTGCCTCGGATTCGTTGGGAAAAGGCCCGCGCCGGTCAGGCGCGGGCAGCGGCTCAGGCCATTGCGGGGTGATGGTGCGAGCGGCGCTCCTCCACCAGCACCCGCGCGGCGAGCTGGGCGACGCTGAGCACCGAGGCGTGGATGTTCACCGCCGGCATCTCGGGGATCACCGAGGCGTCCACCACCCGCAGCCCGTCCACGCCCCAGACCCTGAAGCGCGAATCCACCACGCTGCTGGCCGGGTCGCGGCCGGCGGAGCAGGTGCCGGTGTAGTGCAGGCCGGGGCCGGCGTTGCGGGCGATGAAGGCGAGCTTCTCGGCGTAGGTGCGCAGTGGGTCCGCCGGGTAGAGGCCGCCGTTGAACCCGGCCAGCGCCCGGCTCGCGCCCAGGGCCAGGCCGCGCTCGAGGGCGAAGACCATGTTGTCGCGGTCGATGCGCTCGCCGAGGTAGCCCGGGTCCAGCAGCATGCTCTGGCGCGGGTCCGTGCCGGCCAGGCGCGCGCAGCCACGGCTGCGCGGCTTGGCGAGGAAGGGGATCAGGGTGTAGGAGCCGCCGGCCGGCGCCTGCAGCGGGCCGAAGGGGTACTGCATGCCGGCCACCTGAACGTCCGGGGCGAGGTGCGCCGGGCCATTGCTGTAGTACGACATGGTCGACACGCCGTTGGACAGCTGCGGCGGCACGAACACCCGGGAGCGGTACTGCAGGCTCAGCAGCAGGTGGTCCTGCAGGTTGCGCCCCACCGCCGGCAGGTGCTGGCGCACCGGGATGCCCTGGGCGCGCAGCTCGTCCAGCGGGCCGATGCCGGAGAGCATCAGCAGCTTGGGCGACTCGCAGGTGCCGGCGCAGAGGATGGTCTCGCGGCTGGCACGGATCTGCACCAGGGCGTTGTCCACCAGCACGCGCACACCCTGGCAGCGGTTGCCCTGGATGATCAGGTTGGTGATCAGCGCGTCGGACAGCACGCTGAGGTTGCGCCGCGCCAGGGCCGGCACCAGGAAGGCCTGGGCCGGACCGACGCGGTAGCCGTCGGCGGTGGCGTTGACCTCGGTGACCCCGGCGCCGTTGAGCGGGCGGCCGGCGTTCAGCTCGATGGTGCGCAGGCCGGTATCGGCACTGGCGCCGAGGTAGGCGGCGGTGAGCGGGTGCGGGTCGGCGTAGCGGCCGACGCGGATGCGCGAGGGGCCCTGGCCGGGGCTGCCGACCGGGCGCGCCATGTCGTCGTAGGCGCGGTGCAGCGCCTCGACGCTCCAGGGGCCGCCGACGTGGCGCTGCCACTGGGCCAGGTCGCGGGGGTCGCCGCGCAGCCAGATCATCGCGTTGATGCTGCCGGAGCCACCCACCACCTTGCCGGCGGCCAGCGCCTGCTGGCGGCTGTCGAGCTGCGCCTGCGGCGTGCTCTGCCGGGCCCAGTCGGTGTCGCTGCCGATGTTCTGCAGCCACAGCGCCACTTCGCGGATCTTCGGCTGGTCGATGCGGTGGCTCCCGGCCTCGATCAGCAGCACCGAGGCGCCGGTGGCGGACAGGCGGTCGGCCAGCAGGCAACCGGAGGAGCCGGCACCGACGATCACGTAGTCGTAGTCCTGGCGGTGGGACGGGCGGCCACCCGGCTCGCCGGCCAGCGTGGCGGCGGGCAGCAGGCCCAGGCTCGCGGCACCGGCGCCAGCCCCCAGGGCCAGCAGGCGGGAGAGGAAATCGCGTCGGCCGGAGGCGCCGAAGCCGGCTGCGCCTTCAACGAGCGGATCGAGCGACGGGAAAGGGTTGCGGTTCTTCATGTTCGTTCCTGAACGGGTCGGCTTCCTGGAGCGGGGGCGCGAGGCCCCCGCCGATTCACGTGCGGGTGATGGTCACGCCGCCTTCCACGAACAGGGTCGTACCGGTGACGAAGCTTGAGGCATCGGAGGCCAGGTACAGCGCCGACTGGGCGATCTCCTCCGGGCGCGCCATGCGCTTGAGCGCGTGGATGCTCTCGACGAAGGCCTTCTGCTCCGCGGTGGAGGCGGCGGCGCGGCCCATCTCGGTGTCGGTGCCGCCCGGCAGCAGCACGTTGACGCGCAGGCCCTGGGCGCCGTATTCGGCCGCCAGGGTGCGGGTCAGCCCGACCAGGCCGGCCTTGCTCGCCGCATAGGCGGCCATGCCGGGGAAGCCGACGCTGTGGCCGACGAAGGAGGAGGTGAAGATCAGCGAGCCGCCGGGGCGCTTGAGCAGCTCGGGGATCTGGTGGCGCGCGCAGAGGAAGGCGCTGGTCAGGTTGGTGTCGATCGTGTCGTGCCAGCCCTCGACGCTGATATCGGTCACCGCACCCAGCGCGCCCATGGAGCCGGCGTTGTTGAAGGCGATGTCGAGGCCGCCGAAGCGGCTCACCGCCAGGGCCACGGCTTCACGCACGCAGCGCTCGTCCTTGACGTCGCCGGCCAGGGCCACGGCCACGCCGCCGGCGGCGGTGATCTCGTCCACCAGCCGCTCCAGGGCCTCGCCCCGGCGTGCCACGGCCACCACCTTGGCGCCCTCCTTCGCGAAGAGCTTCGCGGCCTCGAAGCCGATGCCGGAGCTGGCCCCGGTCACGATCGCGGTCTTGTTCGCCAGAATACTCATGTGTCACCTCGTTCCTTGTTGGGTTGTCGCGTCTTCACGCCTGCTTGGCGGATTCGAACAGCCTGATCAGGCCGTCCAGGTTCTTGCCGAAGGGCGCCTCGCCCTCCTCCACCTTCTCGGCGTATTGCCAGAAATCGGTGCTGAACATCATTCCGTAGTCGCGCGCCTCGCTGACCGCCTTGAGCTGCACGATCGGGTTGTTGCGCGCGCCTCGGACGCCCGGGAGGATCGGCCGGGCGATGGATTCGAAGTAGTCCTTCAAGGTCACTTCGGGGGTGTCGGGGGTCCACACCAGCCACATCATCACGGTCTTGTCGGAGATGTTGAGGAAGCCGTGGATGTGGTTGCGCCGGCCGAAGACCATGGCGCCCTTCTTCATGGGGATCATGCGGATGGTGTCGCGCCCGGAGACGTCCGGCGGGTTGTCCATGTCGGTGTAGGTGCGCGTGCCCATGAGCATCACCACGCCGCCGTCGGGGGCGTAGAACCACTCGTCCGTGCGGGTGTGCACGTGCAGCGGCGGGCCCGAGCCCGGGGGGATCTCCACCTTGGCCATCAGGTAGCGGCCACGGGTGGTCTCGCCGGTCTTGACGAAGCGGATCGAGGCACCCTCCGGCTCACCGTTGACCACCTGCGGATCGGGGTCGTCCTCGATCAGGGCGAAGGCCGCTGCGTTCTCCGCGGCGTCCTCGGCGTAGTCGGATTGCAGGTCCTGCTCCAGCACCGCGCCGACTTCGAAGCCGGCTTCCAGTGAACTCATACATCCTCCTTGCGGGTCGTCGACCCGGTCGTTGATCTAGCCAACCGCACCCAGGACGCCAACCAGCGCCTGGCCTTCCTTCGGGTGCACGGCGCAGCCGTGCCCCACCAGCCTTTCCAGTACCGCGCCGGCGTCTTCCGGCACGTCGTCGCCACGCCAGCCGATGTGCTGGTCAGGGCGCACCAGCAACAAGGCGACCCGGTAGCAGTCACGCGCGCTGGCCGGCAGCTCCACCACCGTCAACGGGATGCCCCGGGCCGCGGCGGCCTCGCGCAGGCGCTCCACCGAGGGTGCATCGGGCCCGACCCGGAGCAGGGTGAACCCCGCCCCGAGCAGGTCGAAGACTGAACGCCGCGTGCCGTCGCCGGCGGGCAGCCACAGGTGCGGCAGGCGCCCGCCGGGCACGGTGCTGGGCCGGTAGTGCAGGGGGTCGTCCGCCGGCGGCTGGCCCTGCTGCCAGACGATGGGCGAGCCGTCGTAGCGCGCGCCCAGCTCGACGCCGATGGAGGTGAACTGCCCCCGGAAACCGCGCAGCGACACGCCGAGCTGCGCGCGCGCCCGGTCGCCCTCGGTGCCCCGGGCCTCGACGGCGGCGGGCACCTCCACCTTGCCCACGCGCTGGGTGAGCTGGCGCGCGGCTTCGGTGTTGCGCAGGGTGACCGGGCGCCGCTCCAGCTCGTAGGACGCCAGCAGCCCTTCCCCGGCCCAGCCCTGGACGGCGGCGGCCAGCTTCCAGGCGAGGTTGGCGGCGCCGTCGATGCCGGTGTTCATGCCGAAGCCGCCGGTGGGCGAGAACAGGTGCGTGGCATCGCCGGCGAGGAACACGCGGCGGTCGGAGAAGCGCTCGGCCACCAGGGCCAGGCCGCCATGCCACACGGCATGGGCCAGCACCTCGACCTCGACCTCGGCACCGACGCCCTGGCGGATGGCGGCGATCACCCGGTCGTCCTGGGGCATCTCGTCGTGGGAGCGTGCCTGGGTCATGAGCAGGAACTCGTCCTCGCCATCCAGGCTGATCAGCAGCATGCGCGCGTCGGGCGCCACCACGTTGTACATCCAGGCCTTGCGGTCGGGGAGGATGTCGCGGTGCAGCGCAGGTACACGCACGTGGCTGGAGAACATGCGCCCGCTGAGGAAGCCGCCGCTGGAGCCGTCCGGCCCCAGGTAGCCGATGCCGAGGGTGCGGCGGACGAAACTCTGCCCGCCGTCGCACCCCACCAGGTAGTCGGCGCGCCAGTGCTCCAGGGCTTCGCCGCTGGCGCTCTCCACGGCCATCAGGCGCACGCCGTCGGCGTCCTGCTCGAAGCCGCTGACCCGCCAGCCGAAACGCAGCTGGATGTTGGGCCGGGTGCGGATGTGTTCGAGGAGGAAGCGCTCGACGTACATCTGGTTGGCCCGCAGCAGCGGCTCGGGCACCTGGTCGGTGTCCTCGGCGGCGCGGGCCGCCGCCATGCGCTCGCGCTCGGAGGGCATGTCCAGGCGCGCCAGCTCCCAGGCGTTGAGGCGGGTGAAGTAGGCGACATCGCGCGGGTGGTCCTCGGGCAGGCCGAGGCGGCGGATGGCCTCCGCCAGGCCCAGGCGCCGGTAGTGCTCCATGGTGCGCGAGTTATGGGTGTTGCCCTTGGGGTGCCAGCGGGTGTTGCGCTCGCTGTTGAACAGCACCACGGGCACGCCGTGGTGGTCCAGGAACAGCGCGAGCATCATCCCCACGGGGCCGCCGCCGACGATGGCCACGGCGGCGTGCTGGGTCTTCTGGCCTGTGCTCACGATGAGGCTCCGTCGCTGCCGGTCAGGCGCCTGCGGGTGCGTGCGCACCCGGCAGGAGCTGGAGGATGTCGTAGCGCGGTGCGCCCGCGCCCTGGCCGGTCACCGAGGCGACCCGGCGCGAGCCGTAGCCGTGCTCGGCGAGCATCGCCTCCAGTGCACCGCCATCGCCCTGGCTGCTGAAGCCCATGAGCAGCATGCCGCCGTCGGCCAGATGCTCGGGGGCCTCGTCGAGGAAGCGCTTGTGGGCGGCGTAACCCGGGTCGCAGAAGGCGAGCATGATGGCCTTGTCGAAGACGTGTTCGGCCTCGACGAAGACGAAGTTGGAGTTCCAGAAGATGACGTCGAAACGCTCGCCCGGCTCCAGTACCTCGAACAGGTCGCCCTGGCGGATCGACATCTTCCCGGTCACGCCATGGCGCGCGGCATTGGCACGGGTGTTGCGCACGGCCGCCTCGCTGATGTCGCTGGCCACCACTTCGCGGCAGCCTTCAAGGGCGGCGGTGACGGCGGTGACGCCGGCGCCGCAGCCGATCTCCAGCAGGCGCCCGCCCCGGGGGTAGGGCAGGTGGCGGGTGAAGATGCCGGTGGACTGGAAGTGGGTCGGCGGGAATACGCCGTCATGCACCGCGAAACTGCGGCCCATGCATTCGTACTCCGTCTGCCCGTCGGCTTCGGCGGCGGCGAGGCGCTGGCGGACCGACGCCAGTGCGCCGGTCTCGTAGGTTGCTTGGGTCATGCTGGGATTCCTTGTGTGGTGGCCGGCCTGCAGCTCAGAGCCCGTGTCCGGCGGTGGCGAGCTGGCGATGGGCGGGGCGCAGCAGGTGCTGCACCTGCTGCCCGCCTTCCCCGGCCAGCAGGGCCTGGGCGACGCTGCGCAGGTGGCGCTTGAGCACCTTGCCGGTGGCGCCGACGGGCAGGAACGCCAGGTCGCTGACCACGGCGACGGCGATGAAGCCTTCCGCCACCAGTGCGCCACGCGACGCTGCGGCCTCGTGCAGGGTGCGCAGCACCCGGGCGGCGATGGCCGATGCGTCGGTCGCGCCGCGCTCCGGCAGGACCAGGGCGAGCAGGCCGACGCCACCGCTGCGGGCCGGGTCGACACCGACCACGGTGACGTCGCATACGCCGTCCACCTGCTGCGCCGCTTCTTCCAGCTGGAGGGTGTGCAGGGCACCGGCGGGCGAGTCGATGACATCCACCGCGCGGTCGATCTGGTAGAACTCGCCGTCCTTGCAGAACGCGATATCGCCGGTGAGGAAGTAGCCACCGCGCCAGGCGTCGACGGTCTTCTGCGGCTGCTTCCAGTAGCCGGAGGTGACGGTGGGCGAGCGCACGGCGAGCAGGCCGACCTCGCCCGGCTGCACCTCGTCGCCGCTGAGCGGGTCGAGCACCTTGGCCACGGCGATGTCCACCGGGCGGCCAATGCAGCGCTGGGCGGCGATGGCACCGAGGCTCGATTCGCTGCGGAACAGCGCCATGCCCAGTTCTGAGCTGCCGAAGGCGTCGATGAAGCGCGACTGCGGCGCGCCTTCGAGGATCCGGCGGATGTGGCTCTGGTGCGAGGCATCGCCCATGGCGAACCAGCGGCGCACGGTGGGGAACTCGTCATGGGCGATGCCGCCCTCGACCAGCAGCACGTAGCTGCGCGGGAACGCGGCGACCGTGGTGGGTGCGAAACGCTGGATGGCGTCGCGCAGCGCCTGGCCCTGCTGGGTGCCGAGGACGAAGGTGGGAATGCCGTGGAGGATGGCGGTTTCCAGGTGGCTGATGGCCGCCGAGTGGGATTGTGGCAGGGCGCTGAGGAAGCGCTCGTCCGGGCCCTCGGCGAAGCGTCCGATGCGGGCGCGCTTGCCCATGAAGAACTGCCGGTGTTCGAAGCGCACCGCCTTGGGCAGGCCGGTGGTGCCAGAGGTGTGGCTGAGCATCACCAGGGTGGAGTCCTCCGGCTCCAGCGGCCACCAGGCGGGCATGCGCGGCGCCGCATCGAGGGCTGCGCGGGTGACGTCGAGCACCGGGCGGCCGGCGTCGCGCCACTGGCGGGCGAAGTCGCTGGCGACCAGGGTGGCGGTGTCGGTCACGAGGCGCTCGAAGCCGTTCTCGTCCATGTAGGCGATGCCGAACTCCGCTGGCATCGCCGGGTTCATCAGCGAGATCGCCGCGCCCAGGCTGGTCAGCGCCAGGTAGTGCAGCAGCGGGGAGAGGCCATCCTCGACCGTGACCGCGACGACGTCGCCGGGCTTCACGCCCTGCTCCAGGTACCAGGCGGCCAGGGCCATGCGGTGGTGCTGCAGGTCGTTGAGCGCGAGGGCGCTGATCGGTGTGCCGCGCAGCAGGGTCAGCGGCTTGTCGAGGAACAGGAAGGGCTCGTCGGGCGTGGTGCTCAGTGCCAGGCAGCGGTCGAGGAAGTTGCCGCTGCCGAGGGAGGCATCGGCGCGCAGCGTCTGCAGGGCCTCGGCGCTCATCAGGGTGCTGGCGGCGCCGAGGGGCTGGGCGCTGGGGCCCTGGGCCAGTTCGGTGAGCATGGCCATGCGCAGGTGCACCATCTCCTCGCCGATGGCGACGACACGGGCGCGCAGGTAGGGGCGCTCGACGAGCATGCGGTCGATGATCTCGCGCATGACGATGGCGTGGTCCTCGTCCTCCTCGATGTGCAGCACGAAGAAGTGCTCGGCCTCACGCGGGGCGTTGTGGCTGCGCAGGGCGTCGAGCACCGGCCCGTAGATCAGCGGGACTATGGCTTCGGCACCGAGGCACAGGGCAGCCAGGCCGTCGATCGGGTCGCTGCTGCGGCAGTGGCGGAACATGCCGTCGATGAGCTGGCGGGTGCCGGGCAGCAGGGGGCGGCTGCGCGGCGGGGCCGACATCAGGTCCATGGAGCGGCGGTACAGCTCGGCGTGGGAGATGTCGACGCTGTCGCCACCGGACAGCTCCTCGGTGAGGTTGCAGGACAGCGACTTGAACTCGCCCTGGTCGGCGATGCTGCCCATCAGCGCGCAGAGGTAGCGGGTGAAGTACTGCGAGTAGTAGTGGTGCTGGATGAGGAAGTGGCGCAACTGGTCGAGGCTGACCGCGCCGTTGCGGCAGGCCACGAGGAAGGGGTTGGCGTTGAGCCGGCTCAGCAGCCCTTCGGGGAAGAGGTCCTTCCACAGCGGCGAGAGCACGTATTCGTTGCGGGCACCGGTGGGCGCCGCGTTGTCGTCGAGGTAATCCATTGACCTGTCACCCTGGGTTGACCGCTTGTGGCGGTCGCGTGGAGTTGAGTTCCGTTCACACGGCGCGACTGAGGTATTCCGTCTCGCCCTTGATGCAGTCCGCCAGGCGCCTCAGCAGTTCGAGGGGGCGCGGGTGCTGGAAGACGTTGCGCCCGACGCACAGGCCGGCGGCGCCGCTGGCGAGGATGGAGCGGGTCAGCCCCAGCAGGCGTTCGTCTTCGGTGCGCTCGCCACCGGCGAAGAAGATGCGGATGTCGCGGCAGTGGGTCTCCACCAGTTCGGTGCAGTCGCTGGCGGATTCGGGCATGGCCAGTTTCACCGCGTCCGATCCGAGCTCGGCCACCACCCGCACCAGGTGGCTGAGGCGCTTCTGCCGATCCGCGGCGGAAAGGCCCCGCGCCTTGTCGTAGAGCATGGTGAGGATGGGGAAGCCGGCGCCGTGGGCAGCGTCGGTCATGGCGCCGAGCAGGGCGACGTTGTGCTGGAAGTTGTCCTCGGTGAAGTTGATCTGGATCGACACCGCGTCGGCGCCGAGTTCCAGCGCCGTGTCGATGCTCGACACCATGATCTTGGTGTCGGGCTCGGGGGCGATGCTGGCCATGCCGTTGAGGTGCAGGATCACCCCGGTGGAGGGGTGCAGCATGTCGCGCAGGATCAGCCGCTCGATCAGGCCCTTGTGGCCGATGACCGCGCTGATGTGGTCGCTGGCGATCCATTTCTCGAAATCGGCGGTCTGGGTCATGCCGGCGATGGGCCCGAGGGTCAGGCCGTGGTCGATGGGCACGATCAATCCGCGCCGCGAGGACGGGAACAGCAGGCGCCGCTCCCTCAGTACTCTGCTGACGTAGCTCATGGCGCGCCCCTATTTCTCGATGATGGATTCGTTGATCTTGATGCCGACGTGGCGGCCGGGCTCGGTGACGTAGCCGAGGACCTTGTCGCCGGGCTTGAGCTCGGAGATGTTCAGCGGCTTGGCGGAGTCGGAGAAGATGCGCACGTGCCAGTCGTCCTGCATAAGGACGTTGACCCGCTCCTTGCCGGGGAACTCGACCTCGATCAGGCGCAGCGGGCGCTGCTCGATCTTCATCCGGCCCACGGCGGCGCGGCGCACGCGGCCCTTGGAGTTGACGATCATGATCGGCGAGCCGGCCTTCAGCTCGCTCATGTAGTCGGTGCGGTTATCGGTGTTGAACACGTAGGAGTGCACGGCGCCGGCGTTGACGCGGAACGGGCGCAGCTCCATGTAGGGCAGGAAGTAGACCTCGGGGCAGCACAGCACGCCGCCCTGGGAGGTGCTGCCGACCAGCATGCCCTCGTCGGGCTCGAACAGGGTGGAGGCGTCGATGCAGGCGCGGTAGCCCATGCCCACCGGGCGGCTTTCGATCACGGTGCCGACCTGGATGTCGAGGTTGGCGTAGCTCTGCGCCTGGGACATGCGGGCGAGGAACTCGCTCATCACGCCGTGATCGCGCGGGGAGAAGATCACCCCTTCGGCGCCGTATTCCATCACCCCGTAGGAGACGATGGCGTCGTCGACGTCGGTCGGCGCCTTGATCTCCTTCATCAGCACGGTGGAGGTGGATTGCAGCGAGGCGATGACCAGCTCCAGGGGGATGTTGGTCGGGTCGCGGAAGAGGATCCACAGGTAGTTGAAGCGCAACCCCTGGTCGATGGAGGCCAGCAGGCTGTCGCGGTCGTCGACGTAGCTGGTGAAGCAGGTGAGCAGGCCGTCGCGTCCCAGGTCGGCCAGGACGTCGGCGTCGTTGTAGGCGACGGAGCGGTTGCGGGCGGCGGCGCCCTTCTTGAATTCCTCGAACTGCGGGCTTTCGCGGAAGGCCTTGATCTCGGCCGCGTTGCGCAGGCGCAGCACTGCATGCATGCGCGAGGGGACGGCGGGGAGCAGCTCGGCGAGGTTGTCCATATAAAGGACGATGCCGGTGTAGAGGGAGTTGATGACACGGACGAAGATGCCGTCGTCGGGGCGGCGCTTGGCCAGTTGGGCGCTGTCGAACCAGACCAGCTGGCTGTCGTTGGCGGTGCGCTTGTTCTCGCCGTTGCTTCTGATGTTGGCGAGACGCACCGACGTTCGCTTGGATACCGTTTCGGGGGTCTCGAAGGCCTGGTCGGCGGCGTCCTCGCGGATCACCGGGACCTCCTTGCCTTTCACCCCTGCGCTTGCGTTGCTCATGTTCTCTCCAGGCTGCGAGCCATTCCATTCAGGTTGGTCATGTAGAGGCATCCAGAAACCCGCGACGCAAGGCACCTGCATCGCACAACCAGGGTCGGGAGGTCCTCTCCCGCTGGAACCCTTCTCGTGCACCCGGCGCGGTAGTGCGTCTGGGTAACCGTGCGGAAAGCCGGCGGGGACGAACGGTTCGTAACCGCCTGCTTTTGCGTGGAGCGGAGTCTTTCCCAGGGGCAGTGGCGAGGAAAGACCATGTGGGCGATGGGGTATTCGCGGAGGGGGATGGGGCGCAGGCAGACGCAGGAGGTCCGTCCGCAGACCCGGCCTGGACGGGCGGAAAACCGGGAAACGGAGTGCGGGACGGGCGGGCAGCCAGTCCCGTGGGGTCGAACACCAGACCCAAAAAGAATGCACGGAACTGCGACATCACGCCGCAGTAGCGAGCGAGGCGCACGACCTCGGGACCCATGAGGTCTGGAGCCAGTGCGCACAGGTAGAAATGGGGGAGCGAAAACGAAAAAACCCACCGCTATGGGTGGGCTTCTCGTGGAAGCGGGTGGCCTGCTGGCTACCGCGCATTCCTGAATATGGTGGGTCGTGTAGGATTCGAACCTACGACCAATTGGTTAAAAGCCAACTGCTCTACCGACTGAGCTAACGACCCATATGTAAGGAGTGGTCGGGGTAGAGAGATTCGAACTCCCGACATCCTGCTCCCAAAGCAGGCGCGCTACCGGACTGCGCTATACCCCGTTTGGAAGTTGGCTCCGCGACCTGGACTCGAACCAGGGACCCAATGATTAACAGTCATTTGCTCTACCGACTGAGCTATCGCGGAACTTCAAGCTTTCCAATCTCATCCGCTGCAAACCGTGGTTCGCTGCATCTGAGGCGCGCCATTTTACGTTTCCAGAACGAGCTGTCAACCCCTGAAAAGCGAATTTATACAATGCTTTGCAGTTGCCGGGCCGGCTGCTATATCTGCCTTTCCCAGATCACTTACAGGACCCGCCGGCCGAACGGCCCCGGCAGGACAGTCCATGAGCACCCAGGACACCCCTCCTCCACCCCGCCCTCCAGCCACTCTCGCCAGCCGTGGCATCCAGCCGCGCTTCGGCGAACTGGTGCAGAGCTGCCGCAAGCTGGTGATGAATCGCCTGGCGGAACACCTGACCGGCGTTTTCGCCCAGGTCGACGACACCCTGTTCGAATGTGCCGAGAAGGCCGAGAACAACCAGGTCCAGACGCTGTTCTTCGACAACATGCGTGACGTGCGCAAGCAGCGGCCGCAGATCGAGCGCGCCTACCACCAGCGGATCGCCCAGAGGTTCGCCGAGTTCCTCGACGGCACCTTCAAGCCCGAGGCAGCTGCCGAACTGGACGCCGAGCACCTGGAGCTGGTGCAGAACGAGGTCTACGAAGAAAGCCTGCTGGTCACCAACATGGTCAGCCGGGTCAAGGCCCGCTGCGCGCAGTCGCTGTTCGCCCTCGACCAGCGCCTGGGCCTGCTCAACAACGGCAAGAAGCTCGGCGAGGACAGCAACCCCTTCGGCCCGCAGGCGATCGCCCAGGCGTTCCGCGACGCCCTGGAGCCCACGCCTTTCCCGCTGCGGATCAAGACCATCCTCTACATGCTCTTCGACCAGCATGTGATGCAGAGCCTGGACACGCTTTATGACGCGCTCAACAAGCGCCTCATAGAAGCGGGCGTGCTGCCCAACCTCAAGTACAGCGCCCAACGCGCCCAGGGCATCACCCGCGGCGCGCCCGTGGACGGCCAGAGCGCGGCCACCCGCAACAGCCAGAGCGCACCGACCGCGCCGCTGCCGCCCCCGCCGGCCGACCTCGGTGCACCGCCCCCCCTGGACCCGGGCGCCCTGTTCAGTGGCCTGGCCGTACTGCTGGAGGAGCACCGCCAGCGCAACCTCGATACGCCGCTGCTCGGCGGCACCCCCAGCATCGCCAGTTACGCGCCACGGGGTGCCACGCGCACCTACAGCGCGGCGGAATTGCTGGAAGCGCTCAACCGCCTGCAGCAGCAGTCGGCCCACGAACTCGCCTCGCGCCTGCAGCAGCCGCAGCGGGTAGACGGACTCAAGGCCGACCTGCAACAGCAACTGGAAACCCACAGCAGCCTCCCGGGGCAGCAGAAGCTCTCGGACCAGGAAGCGGATGTCATCGACCTGGTGGGCATGCTCTTCGACTTCATCCTCGACGACGACAACCTGCCGGACAGCTGCAAGACCGCCCTTTCCCACCTGCACACGCCCTACCTGAAGGTGGCGCTGCAGGACAAGGCGCTGTTCACCCAGCACCACCACCCCGCCCGACGCCTGCTCAACACCATGGCCCAGGCCGGCGTGCTCTATGGCGGCGAAGGCGAGGCGCGCGGGCTGCTGGCGAAGATGCAGTGGGTGGTCGAGCGGATCATCCACGGCTTCATCGGCGACCTGCAGCTGTTCGACAGCCTGCTGGAGGAGTTCAACGAATACGTCGCCACCCTGCGCCACAAGGTGGAGCTGCGCGAGCGCCGCGCGGTGGAAGCGGCCAAGGGTCGCGACAAGCTGCTCAGCGCGCGCCAGCAGGCGGTCGACGCCATCGCCCGGGTGCTGGCCGGGCGCGAGCCGCCGAGCATCATCCGCAACTTCCTCGAACAGACCTGGAGCGACGTGCTGGTCTTCGTCCTCCTGCGCCACGGCGACCGTGGCGCGGAATGGCAGCGTTCGCGGGAAGTGGCCGAGCAACTGGCCTGGAGCGGCACGCCGCTGGATGCCAAGGGCCGCGACCGCCTGCAGGGCCTGCGCGTGGCGCTGCTGGAGGACCTGCGCAAGGGCCTGGAGCTGCTCGGTGGCTACCACGAGGACGGCATCCGCCGCCTGCTGCAGGACCTGGTGGCCTGCCAGCACGCCGTGCAGGGCCAGCAGCCGCAACTTGCGGCCCAGATCAACCCGGACCTGCCCAAGAGCCCGCTCAGCGAGATGCTCGGCGAGGACGCAGGCCTGCTGGCCCCGGCTCGCCCGTCGGGTCTTTCGACGCGCGCGCAGGCGCTGGTCAGGGAGTTGGAGAGCCTGGAGTTCAACACCTGGTTCGAATTCGTCGAGGAGGGCCAGGGGCGCAAGCTCAAGCTCTCCTGGTACAGCCCGACCACGCGCAACTACATGTTCGTCGACCACAGCGGCCAGCGCGTCGCCATCAAGCCCATCACGCTGCTGGCCAGCGAGATGGAACAGGGGCTGGCCCGCATCATCGCCCCGGAACACAACGCACCGCTGGTGGACCGTGCGCTGGGCGCCATCTACCGCGTCCTGCAGCGCTTCACCGGCCGCAGTGCCGAGCCGAGCTAAGGAGTCCCCATGGAAGACCGCCGACATCACAGCCGCCACGCCACGGAGCTCCAGCTGGAGGTCTATGACCTCAATTCCGCCCAGCGCCTGGGCCGGGTGGTGGACCTTTCCGCGGACGGTTTCATGCTGTTCAGCGAATCGCCGCTGGCCAGCGACTCGGTATGGGAATGCCGCATCGTCTCGGTCACGCCGGTGGAAGGGGTCACCGAGGTGCGCCTGGGCGCCGACTGCCTGTGGAGCCGCCCCGGTGCCGATGGGCAGCACAGCTGGGCCGGCTTCCACATCATCGACCTGGCTGAAGACCAGGCGGCCGCCCTGGAGGTTCTGCTGCGGCACATCTGATTCCCGCTCCCATGAAAAAGCCCCGCGATGCGGGGCTTTTCCTTACCGGCTCCAGGGTCAGTCGAAGACGATCTCCTCGCCCTCCACCTTGGCGTGGATGGCGATGCCCGGTGCGAACCTGCCGGCCAGGATCAGCTGCGCCAGGGGGTTCTCGATCCAGCGCTGGATGGCGCGCTTGAGCGGGCGGGCACCATAGACCGGGTCGTAGCCAACGGCGATCAGCTTGTCCATCGCCTCGCTGGACAGTTCCAGGTTCAGCTCCCGCTCGGCCAGGCGCTTGCGCAGGCGTTGCAGCTGGATCTCGGCGATGCCGGCGATCTGCTCACGGGCCAGCGGCTCGAACACCACCACCTCGTCGATGCGGTTGATGAACTCGGGACGGAAGTGGTTGCTCACCGCATCCATCACCGCCGCGCGCTGGGCCTCGCGATCCCCCACCAGTTCCTGGATCTGTGCGGAGCCGAGGTTGGAGGTCATCACCACCACGGTATTGCGGAAGTCCACGGTACGTCCGTGGCTGTCGGTGAGGCGACCGTCTTCCAACACTTGCAGGAGGATGTTGAAGACGTCCGGATGGGCCTTCTCCACTTCGTCCAGCAGCACCACCGAATAGGGCTTGCGACGCACGGCCTCGGTCAGGTAGCCGCCCTCCTCATAGCCGACGTAGCCGGGCGGCGCGCCGATAAGCCGGGCCACGGAGTGCTTCTCCATGAACTCGGACATGTCGATGCGCACCAGCGCTTCCTCGGTGTCGAAGAGGAACTCGGCCAGGGCCTTGCACAGCTCGGTCTTGCCGACGCCGGTCGGGCCGAGGAAGAGGAAGGAGCCGCTGGGCCGGTTCGGATCGGACAGCCCCGCACGCGAGCGGCGCACGGCATTGGATACGGCGACGACCGCCTCGTCCTGGCCGATCAGGCGCTGGTGCAGCACGGATTCCATCTTCAGCAGCTTCTCGCGCTCGCCTTCGAGCATCTTCGACACGGGGATGCCGGTCCACTTGGAGACGACCTCGGCGATCTCCTCGTCGGTGACCTTGTTGCGCAGCAACTGGTTCTCGGTCTTGCCGTGCTGGTCGACCATCTGCAGGCTGCGCTCGAGGTCGGGGATGATGCCGTACTGCAATTCGGCCATGCGCTGCAGGTCCCCCTTGCGACGGGCGGCCTCCATGTCCAGACGGGCCTGTTCGATCTTCTGCTGGATCTGCGCCGAGCCCTGCACCTCGGCCTTCTCGGACTTCCAGATCTCCTCCAGGTCGGCGTACTCGCGCTCCAGGCGGGCGATATCGTCCTTGAGCTTTTCGAGGCGCTTGAGGGCGGCGTCGTCGTCCTCCTTCTTCAGGGCCTCCTGCTCGATCTTCAGCTGGATCAGGCGGCGCTCCAGGCGGTCCAGCGCTTCGGGCTTGGAGTCGATCTCCATGCGGATGCGGCTGGCGGCCTCGTCGATCAGGTCGATGGCCTTGTCCGGGAGCTGGCGGTCGGTGATGTAGCGGTGCGACAGCTTGGCGGCGGCGACGATGGCGCCGTCGGTAATGGTCACGCCGTGGTGCACCTCGTAGCGCTCCTTGAGGCCACGGAGGATGGCGATGGTGTCCTCCTCGCTGGGCTCGTCCACCAGGACCTTCTGGAAGCGGCGCTCGAGGGCCGCGTCCTTCTCGATGTACTGGCGGTATTCGTCCAGGGTGGTGGCACCGACGCAGTGCAGTTCACCACGGGACAGCGCGGGCTTGAGCATGTTGCCGGCGTCCATCGCGCCCTCGGCCTTGCCGGCGCCGACCATGGTGTGCAGCTCGTCGATGAACAGGATGATGCGGCCTTCCTGCTTGGACAGCTCGTTGAGCACCGCCTTGAGGCGCTCCTCGAACTCGCCGCGGAACTTGGCGCCGGCGATCAGCGCGCCCATGTCCAGGGACAGCAGGCGCTTGTCCTTGAGACCATCGGGCACTTCGCCGTTGACGATGCGCTGGGCCAGGCCCTCGGCGATGGCGGTCTTGCCGACGCCGGGCTCGCCGATCAGCACGGGGTTGTTCTTGGTGCGGCGCTGCAGGACCTGGATGGTGCGACGGATCTCGTCGTCACGGCCGATCACCGGATCGAGCTTGCCATCCTCGGCGCGCTTGGTCAGGTCGACGGTGTACTTGTCCAGCGCCTGGCGGGATTCCTCGACATTGGGGTCGTTGACCGCCTGGCCGCCGCGCAGGTTGGCGATGGCGTTCTCCAGCGCCTTGCGGGTCACGCCCTGGCCGAGCAACAGCTTGCCGAGCCGGGTGTTCTCGTCCATGGCGGCGAGCAGCACCAGCTCGCTGGAGATGAACTGGTCGCCTTTCTGCTGGGACAGGCGGTCGGCCTGGTTGAGCAGGCGCGCCAGGTCCTGGGACAGGTTCACGTCGCCGGTGGGGTTCTGAATCTTCGGCAACCCGTCCAGCTCCTTGGTCAGGGCGCTTCGCAGGGCAGCGATGTCGAAGCCCACCTGCATGAGCAGGGGCTTGATGGAGCCGCCC
This sequence comes from Pseudomonas sp. USHLN015, assembly GCF_037153275.1. NCBI lineage: Bacteria > Pseudomonadati > Pseudomonadota > Gammaproteobacteria > Pseudomonadales > Pseudomonadaceae > Pseudomonas > Pseudomonas sp. USHLN015. Next base: position 390,024 of record NZ_JBBCKP010000003.1, on the reverse strand, counting down.
TGCTGGTCGAGCAGGGCGAGTATCAGGTGAAAAGGTTCGATGGCCGGGTGGTCGTGGCCCACGGCCTGTGACTGGGCGTCGGAGAGCGCCAGTTGCAGCTTGCTGGTCAAACGGTCGATTCGCATGAGGGCAGTCCTTCCTTTAAAGAGCGGGCTGGAGCGATGAAGGCCCCGAATACGAGAAGCCCGCCGAGATGCAGTCTAGATAAGGACGATTCTGGGCGATTCAAGCCAGCGGACCTTGACTCGGGTCAGTCCGCGACAGCCGGCGGCGGGGAGAAACGCCGGTGGGGATCAGTCGGCGAGCCAGACGAGGCTGGCGAAACGGCCGGTGCGGGAGGCGCGGCGGTAGGAGAAGAAACGCGGGTCGCTGACGGTGCACAGGCCACCACCGTAGACGGCGGTCACACCGCGCGCGGCAAGGCGGATGCGCGCCAGGGCATAGATGTCGGCGATCAGCCGGCCTTCATTGTGGCTGGGGCGGAAAGCGGCTGCGGCCTGTGGATGCTGGGCGACGAAGGTGTCGCGTACTTCCGGGCCGACCTCGAAGGCGTCGACGCCGATGGCCGGGCCAAGCCAGACCAGTACCTGCTCCGCCGGGCGGTCGAGGGCATCGAGGGTCGCTTCGAGCACGCCGTTGGCCAGCCCGCGCCAGCCGGCATGGGCGGCGGCGACACGGGTGCCGGCGCGGTCGCAGAACAGGGCGGGCAGGCAATCGGCGGTCATCACCAGGCTCGCGATGCCGGGCGTCGAGCTCCAGCTGGCGTCGGCCACCTCGACACGCGAAGGGTCGGCCTCGACCACGCGCACGCCGTGCACCTGGCTGAGCCAGGCGGGCTGGCAGCCGAGGGCGCTGACCAGTCGGGCGCGGTTGTGCGCCACGGCGGCGGGATCGTCGTCGACGTGATCGCCGAGATTGAAACTGTCGAAGGGTGCCTGGCTGCACCCGCCGGCACGAGTGGTGACGCGGGCACGAACCCGCGCGGGGGCGGGCCAGTCGGGCGTCAGCCAGTCATCCATCAGGTGAAGGACTCGTGGTCCTGGCGCAACAGGGTCAGCAGCCAGACCATGTCGTCGGGCAGCGGCGATTCCCACTTCATGCGCGCGCCGGTCACCGGATGATCCAGTTCGAGGAAGCGGGCGTGCAGGGCCTGGCGGGGGAAGTCCTTGAGGGTCTGGACCAGCGTGGGGCTGGCTGCGGGCGGGATGCGGAAGCGCCCCCCGTAGACAGGGTCGCCCACCAGCGGGAAGTTCACGTAGGACATGTGCACGCGGATCTGGTGCGTGCGGCCGGTCTCCAGCTTGACCCGGGCATGGGTGTGCGAGCGGAACCGCTCCAGCACGCGATAGTGGCTGACCGCAGGCTTGCCGCCGGCCACCACGCCCATGCGCTGGCGCTGCTGCGAGCTGCGACCGATGGGGGCGTCGACCTTGCCGCCGGCGGTGATCACGCCGACCACGATGGCCTCGTAGATGCGGCTGACGGTGCGGGCCTGGAGCTGCGCCACCAGCTTGGTGTGCGCTTCCAGGGTCTTGGCCACGACCATCAGGCCGGTGGTGTCCTTGTCCAGGCGGTGCACGATGCCGGCACGCGGCACGTTGGCCAGGTCCGGAACGTGGTGCAGCAGGGCATTCAGCAAGGTGCCATCGGCATGCCCCGCAGCGGGGTGGACAACCAAACCAGCAGGCTTGTCCAGCACCAGCAGCTGGTCGTCTTCGAAGACGATGTTCAGCGCGATGTCCTGGGCCACCCACTCGCCCTGGGATTCCTGCTCGGCATTGAGCTCCAGCAGGGAACCGCCATGGACGGTGTCGCGCGGGCGCAGCACCTGGCCGTCGACCGTGAGCAGCCCGTCCTTGATCCAGGCGGACAGGCGCGAACGCGAATGCTCGTCGAAGAGTTGGGCAGCGACCTGATCGAGGCGTTGCCCGCCCAGTTCGGACGGCACCTCGGCGCTGAGTTGAATAACCTGCTTGATGATTGGGGACATGCTCGAAAACGGCGGGGGCGCAGCCTTTGGTTTCGGCCACGCGCTTGTGGTTAAATACGGCGTCTTTGTCCTGGGGGAGCCCAGGGCGCCCATCATAACAGGACGGCTCCGCCCAAGACAGCCAGCCGTCACAGGGACGCAAGCCGCTATGCAAGTGAAACACCTGCTGCTGATCGCCATTCTCGCCCTAACCGCCGCCTGCTCCTCCAAAGAAGTGGTGGACGAGAACCTGAGCGAGTCCGAGCTGTACCAGCAGGCTCAGGCCGACCTGGACAACAAGAGCTATACCAGCGCCGTATCCAAGCTCAAGGCCCTCGAGTCCCGCTATCCGTTCGGTCGTTATGCCGAGCAAGCCCAGCTGGAACTGATCTACGCCTACTACAAGAACGTCGAGCCCGAGGCCGCCAAGTCCGCCGCCGAACGTTTCATCCGCCTGCATCCGCAACACGCCAACGTCGACTACGCCTATTACCTGAAGGGCCTGGCCTCCTTCGACCAGGACCGTGGCCTGCTCGCCCGCTTCCTGCCGCTGGACATGACCAAGCGCGACCCGGGTGCGGCCCGCGACTCCTACAACGAGTTCGCCCAGCTGACCACCCGCTACCCGCACAGCCGCTACGCGCCAGATGCCAAGCAGCGCATGATCTACCTGCGCAACCTGCTGGCCGCCTATGAAATCCATGTCGCCCACTACTACCTGACCCGCCAGGCCTACGTCGCCGCCGCCAACCGTGGTCGCTACGTGGTGGAGAACTTCCAGGAAACCCCGTCCGTCGGTGACGGCCTGGCCGTGATGGTCGAGGCCTACCAGCGCCTGAACCTGAACGACCTGGCCGCGACCAGCCTGGAAACCCTGAAGCTCAACTACCCCGACCACCCGAACCTGGTCGATGGCCAGTTCGTGCCGCGCGAGGAAGAGGCCGACAACCGCTCCTGGCTGGCCAAGGCGACCCTCGGCCTGATCGAGAGCGAGCCGCCGCTGCCCCCGGGCGAGACCCGCGCCAACCAGGACGTGATCAAGCAGTACGAAGACGCCCAGGAAGAAATCCCGGACGAGCTGAAGCCCGAGAACCAGCAGGAAGTGCAGGAAGAGCAGCACGAAGCGGAAGCCAACAGCAGCGGCGACCGCTCCTGGTTCAGCTACATGACCTTCGGCGTTTTCGACTGAGAACGCCCAACGTGATCGAAGAAGAGGCCTGCGGGCCTCTTTTTTTGTCCCGACGAAAGCGCCCCTCCCGCTCCGGGCAATGCCAGGGGACCTGACGCACAGCTCGCAGCCTCCCCGCTGTGCGCGGACCACCGGCTTGGCTAAACTGCGCTCCTTTCAATGACAAGTGAGCTCGCCGGGATGATCCGCCTGCTGTTCTGGATTGTTGTGATCTTCGCCGCTGTCTGGGTCTGGCGCCGGATGAAGGCACCACCAGCCCCGCGCCCGCAGAAACCCGCGGAGGAGGCTGCCAGCCCGATGGTGCGATGCAGCCAGTGCGGCGTGCATGTGCCGCAGGCCCATGCGCTGGCCAATGGCGAGCGCTGGTACTGCAGCCGCGCCCACCTGGAACAGGACACCACCAGCGGTGAGCGGTGAGTCGACGGTCCTGGGCGGGCAGCCGGCGCGGCGCATCTTCCGCCTCTACAACCTCTACCGGCTGATCATCGGCCTCGCGCTGGTCGGGCTGATCTCCAGCGAGCTGGACAGCGAACTGCTCGACCTCGCCCGCGCGCAACTGTTCCGCAACGCCTCCTGGTTCTACCTGCTGCTGAACATCCTGATCGCCTTGATGGTCCGCCATCCGAAGCACATGCTGCAGGTGTTCAGCCTGGCACTCGTGGACGTGATCCTGTTGTCCTGCCTGTTCTACGCGGCCGGCGGTACGCCCAGCGGCATCGGCAACCTGGTGATAGTCGCGGTGGCCATCGCCAACATCCTGCTGCGGGGCCGGGTCGGCCTGCTGATCGCCGCCGTCGCCACCATCGGCATGATCTACCTGACCTTCTACCTCAGCCTCAGCCGCCCGGAAGTCGCCAACCAGTACGTACAGGCCGGTGCGCTCGGCGCCCTCTGTTTTGCGGCCGCACTCTTCGTCCAGGGCATCAGCAAACGCCTGCAACTGAGCGAGACCCTGGCGGAAAAGCGCGCCGCCGACGTCGCCAACCTCGAGGCACTCAACGCCCTGATCCTGCAACGGATGCGCACCGGCATCCTGGTGCTCGACGCGCAACACCGCGTGCTCCTGGCCAACCAGGGCGCCCAGACCCTGCTGGGCCGCGATGACCTCGCCGGGCGCATCATCGACCCGCAGAGCCCGGAACTGGTCAAGCGCCTCCAGCAGTGGATGGACAACCCCGCCCTGCGCCCGCAGAGCCTGCAGGCCATGCCCGAAGGCCCGGTGTTGCAACCCAGCTTCGTACCGCTGCAACGGGGCGAACAACGCGACACCCTGATCTTCCTCGAAGACATCTCGCAGATCGCCCAGCAGGCGCAACAGCTCAAGCTCGCCTCCCTCGGCCGCCTGACCGCCGGCATCGCCCATGAGATACGCAACCCCCTGGGCGCCATCAGCCATGCCGCGCAGCTTCTGCAGGAGTCGGAAGAGCTGACCGGCCCGGACCGACGCCTGGCGCAGATCATCCAGGACCAGTCGCGACGCATGAACCTGGTGATCGAGAACGTCCTGCAGCTGTCACGCCGTCGCCAGTCAGAACCCCAACTGCTCGACCTGAAGTACTGGCTGCACCGCTTCGCCAGCGAGTTCCGCAATGCTTCCGGCCCCGGCCAGACACTGCACATCGAGACCAACAGCGGAACGATCCAGACCCGCATGGACCCGCACCAGTTGACCCAGGTACTGACCAACCTGGTACAGAACGGTCTGCGCTACAGTTTTCAGAAGAACAAGGTCGGACAGGTCTGGCTTCGCCTATTCCGTGATCCGGAAAGCGACCTGCCCATCCTGGAGATCATGGATGATGGAGCCGGCGTGCCGCCCGAGCAGGTGCAGCACATCTTCGAACCCTTCTACACGACTGAAAGCAAGGGTACCGGGCTCGGCCTGTATATCTCGCGCGAGCTGTGCGAGAGCAACCAGGCCCGCCTCGACTACCGCCCACGCGAAACCGGCGGCAGCTGTTTTCGCATTACCTTTGCCCACCCGCGCAAATTGAGCTGACCATGACCAGACAGAGAGCACTCATCGTCGACGACGAGCCCGATATCCGCGAGCTGCTGGAGATCACCCTCGGCCGGATGAAGCTGGATACCCGCAGCGCCCGCAACGTCAAGGAAGCCCGTGAACTCCTCGCCGCCGAACCCTTCGACCTGTGCCTGACCGACATGCGCCTGCCGGACGGCACCGGCCTCGACCTCGTGCAGCACATCCAGCAGCGCCATCCGCAGGTCCCGGTGGCGATGATCACCGCCTACGGCAGCCTGGACACCGCCGTCAACGCACTGAAGGCCGGCGCCTTCGACTTCCTCACCAAGCCTGTGGACCTCGGCCGGCTTCGCGAGCTGGTCGCTGCGGCCCTGCGCCTGCGCACCAGCGGCAGCGGCGACACGCCGATGGACAACCGCCTGCTCGGCGACTCGCCGCCGATGAAGGCGCTGCGCAACCAGATCCAGAAGCTCGCGCGCAGCCAGGCCCCCGTCTACATCAGCGGCGAGTCCGGCAGCGGCAAGGAACTGGTGGCACGCATGATCCACGAGCAGGGCCCGCGCCACGAAGACCCCTTCGTACCGGTCAACTGCGGCGCCATCCCCTCGGAACTGATGGAAAGCGAATTCTTCGGCCACAAGAAGGGCAGCTTCACCGGCGCCATCGAAGACAAGATCGGCCTGTTCCAGGCGGCCCATGGCGGCACCCTGTTCCTGGACGAAGTGGCAGACCTGCCCCTGCCCATGCAGGTGAAACTGCTGCGTGCCATCCAGGAAAAGGCCATTCGCACCATAGGTGGCCAGCAGGAAGTGGTGGTGGACGTACGCATTCTCAGCGCCACCCACAAGGACCTGGCTGCCGAAGTGGCGGCCGGACGCTTCCGCCAGGACCTCTACTACCGCCTGAACGTCATCGAACTCAGCGTCCCCCCGCTGCGCGAGCGCCGCGAGGACATCCCGCAACTGGCCGATGTGATGCTCAAGCGCCTGGCTGCGGACAGCGCCGCGGCCAGCATCACCCGCGACGCCATGGAAAAGCTCAAGAGCTATCGCTTCCCCGGCAACGTCCGCGAGCTGGAAAACATGCTCGAGCGGGCCTACACGCTCTGCGACAACGACCAGATCCAGCCCGAGGACCTGCGCCTGGCCGACGCGCCCTCCCCGTCGGAAAGCGGCGAGGCCGACCTTGCGCAGGTCAGCAACCTCGAGGATTACCTGGAAGAGATCGAGCGCAAGCTCATCATGCAGGCCCTGGAAGAAACCCGCTGGAACCGCACCGCCGCAGCCCAGCGCCTGGGCCTGACCTTCCGCTCGATGCGCTACCGCCTGAAGAAACTGGGGATCGACTGATCCCCGGCGGCATCAGGCCAGCGGCTTCAGGCGCGCTCCCGGGGCATAGGGCGCGGGATCGACGATGGGCTCGCGCCCCAGCATCAGGTCGGTGAGCAGCCGGCAGGACGCGGGCGCCAGCACCAGCCCATTGCGGTAATGACCGCAGTTCAGCCAGAGCCCATCGAAACCGGGCACAGGCCCGATGAAAGGAATGCCGTCGGGAGACCCCGGCCGCAATCCGGCCCAATGGCCGACCACCTCGGCCTCCGCCAGCGCCGGCAGCATCTCGATGGCCGACACCCTCAGGCTTTCCAGTGCGGCCTCGGTCGGCGTCTTGTCGAAGCCTTCATGCTCCAGGGTACTCCCCACCAGGATGTGGCCGTCGCGCCGCGGGATCGCATAGCGCCCCTTGGCCAGCACCATGCTCGGCAGGAAATCCTCGGCGCATTTGAACAGGATCATCTGTCCCTTCACCGGCTCCACGGGCAAGTCGAGCCCCAGCGTCGCGAGCAACTCCCCGCTCCAGGCGCCGGCACAGAGCACCACGCGATCCGCACGCACCTCTCCCTGCGAGGTACGAACCCCGACGACACGCCCGCCTTCCTGGATGAAGCCATCCACGGCGCAATCTTCCCGGAGGGTGACATTGGGCAATTGAAGCAGGGCCTCGCGCAGCGCACGGGTGAGGCGCGGGTTGCGGACGTTGGCGACGTCGGCCATGTGGATGGCGGTTGAATAACCGGCGGCCAGCGGGGGAACCGCTGCCTTGACCAAGTCGATAGATACGCGGGAAATCGGGCGCTTGCGCCCTGCGGCCCACGCCAGGGCTTGCGCTTCATCGTCGAGGTCGAGCCAATACAGACCGGTTCTGTGGACTTCGGGATCGATCCCGGTTTGCCGCAGCAATGCCTGACCAAGGGGCGGGTAGAAATCCTGCGACCAATGAGCCAGAGCCGTCACTGCATCGCTGTAACGCCACGGATAGAGCGGCGATACAATTCCACCACCCGCCCAGGACGACTCCCTTCCAACCCGTTGACGCTCGATGAGCACGACACGCTCTTGCTCAACGAGCTCAAGGGCAGTCAACAGCCCTATGGCCCCACCACCAACGATCAGGACAGACACCACAGCCTCCTCTTAGAAGCTCCAGGGAAATGGAGAGTAAAAAACATGGATGTACGCAAGCACCACGGACTCAGCCTGCTCGAACAACTCATCTGCCTGACCAGCGCAGCCACCTTGCTCACCCTCGGCGTGCCAACGCTCAATCGCATGCACCACCAGCACAAGCTGTCTTCCTTCGCCAGTGAACTCGCCCACTCCATCCAGTTCGCTCGGCACCACGCCTTCGCGCACAACATCCGCACCACCCTGTGCCCACTGGATGCCGACAATCAATGCTCCAGGGACTGGAGCGGCACCCTGAGCATTTTCGAAGACGAAGCGGGCAAGCGAGAGTTGCGTAGCGAGCAGGACCTCATGCGGATTCTCGAGCTGCCGGAGGGGCTGGAACTCACCTGGCGAGGCATGGGCGGTGGCCATGCACTTCACTTCAATGCCCAGGGACAGACCTACGTGAGCAATGGCACATTTCTCATGAAATCAATCGCATCCGGCACGAGCAGGCGAATCGTCGTTAACCGCCAAGGCCGTGTACTTCTTAAAGAGACAGAAGAATAGTCTGAATGGTCGGCCAGGAATACCGCTCGTGCCCGACTCATTGCCGACCATCCCAGGATGTTTGAGCTTGCATCCCCGGCTCGTTAGCTTACAGGCTGAGCAGAGGGAGCTTTCATGGAACGTACACGCGGGTTCAGTTTGATCGAGTTGATGGTGACCGTCATCATCCTGGGGATAGTGGCCGCCATCGCCCTCCCCAACCTTACGGGCTTCATCATCCGCCAACGCGTAGGGGGGCAGGCGAGCGAATTGATGAATGCGCTGGTTTTCGCTCGCGTGGAAGCCACCAAGCTGAATGCCAATGTGGTCGTCCTGCCAGCAGCGAACAACGAAGACGGCTGGACCAACGGCTGGTGTGTCGGCACGACCGCGATCAACAACTGCAGCGACTCTGACGTGATCCGCAGCTTCCAGGGATCACCTAGCGACGTACAGATCAACTCACCCTATCTCCAGGCCACCAACCGGCTGACATTCCGCCGCGACGGCACCCTGTTGTCCGGCATCAGCGCCCAGGCATTCAAGGTCACCTCCAGCAAACTCAAGGCCGACGACGCCACCGCACGCTGCGTCTACGTGAACGCCATGGGCAAAGCCTCCATCAAGAAGGTCAATCGCGATGCAGATTGCTAATCCCGCACGCCAGCAACTGGGCGTCTCGCTGATCGAGGTGTTGATCGCACTGGTGATTTTCGCCGTTGGCCTGCTCGGCTTCGCGGCCTTGCAGCTCAATGCGCTGCAAAGCTCCGGAGACAGCAGTCAGCGCACTCAAGCTACCTGGGTGGTACAGGAGCTTGCGGAACGCGTTCGCTCCAACCCGGAGGCTGCGCTGACGAACTACACCTCTGCGCCCAACTGCAGCAACCTCCCGGCCCAGCGCTGTGCCGACTACTACGACCCCATCAGTGGCGCAAAGGTCAACGCGACCAACTGCACAGCTGCGCAAATGGCCGCCTACGACCGCTGGGAAGCCCAGTGCCCCTACAGTGGCAACAGCACCTACACAGCCAACGCAACCGCTCGTGAGGGCCGCTATGGCAGCCGGGACTTCTTGGCGCAAGCAGCAAGCGGCACACAACCTCTGACCGTGGTTGCATCTGGAACTCAACTTACAATCACTGCGAACTGGCAAAGCAAAGCCGAGAAGAACTCCAGCGGGCAGAACCTGTCCGGAAGCGTACAGGTGCAACGATGAATCACAAGAGCATCAACAACCTACCCAAGTGCCAGGCAGGTCTAAGCTTGGTCGAACTAATGATCGGCCTGACTCTTGGGTTGATTCTCCTGCTAGGCGTCATCCAAGTGTTCATTGCCAGCAAGCAGACCTTCGCCACCAACGACGCCATGTCCAAGCTGCAGGAGAATGGCCGCTTCGGACTGGAATTCATCAGCCAGAGCGCCAGACTGGGCGGCTACCTATCTCCGGGCGCCCCGCTGGATCGTCCACTACCCATCGAGAAGGAGGGCTGTGGCGTCGGTAACTCCAGCAATAACCCTTGCGCTCTGAACGGCAGTGCCAGCGCGTCGGACATCGTCAGTTTCACGTTCGAGCCCCCGATCATCGAAGGGGTAAAACGCGACTGCACCGGAGCTACCGTCCCCGATAACAACCTGGTTACCAACACCTATTTTATTCTCGCCGCAGACGCCGATAACCCACTGCCTTCATTGGCTTGCAAGTCGTTCAACAGGACGACCAACGCCGTCCTCAGCCCGCAACAGCGGCTCATCGACGGCATCGATGCTCTACAGGTGCAGTATGGCGTGGATACCGCCGGGGACTCCAAGAGCGTCAATCAATTCGTATCCTCGGACCGCGTAACCAACTGGACCAAGGTCATCGCCGTTCGCATCGCCCTGCTAGCCAATTCGGTCGATGTCCTGAACCCGGCACCGCCGCAGCGCAACTTCTACCTGCTGGATGCGGCTCCGCTCTCATTCAACGATGGGCGGGCGCGGCAAGTGTTCACCACCACCATCCAGTTCAAGAACAACTACTGAGGCCTGACGATGAAAGCAGTCTCCCCGCTCGCCTCCCAGGCCGGCGCCACCCTCATAGTGGCCCTGGTGTTCCTGGTGGTACTGACCGCTGCCGGAATCACGGCCGTTCGCTTTGCAACGAACGATGAACGCATGGCCAGCAGCAATCAGTTCCGCAATACGGCCTTCCAGGCAAGCCAGACGGAAATCCGCGCCCAACTCCTGCGTTTCAACGTCGTAGCCAATCGTCAGCCCTTGATGTCCGCAATGGAAGCAACCGCCGTCACCAGCCCCTCCAGCTCGCCCAATGGCGAGTCCAATGCGACCATCATCGCGCGCTTCCCCAATCTTCGTGAACTGCAGACCCTGACGACGCGGACCGCGACGAGCGCGATATCTCAAACGCCCAAGCTACGCAGCATGGGTGATCTGGATTGCGCCAGTTTCGGCCAGGGCTATTCCTTCGGTAACTACACCTGCCGCCAGTATGAAGTGAGAAACGTCGCGGCCATCGGTACCAGCGGCGCCTTTTCCGACCAGACCCAGGGCCTGGTCTTCTTCAACCTCAAATAAGCTTCGGGGCCAGATATGAACCTGTACAGAACGCTGAGCACCGTTGCCTTATTGGCAGCCACCTTCGCGACATCGACCTTTGCCGATAAAACTCAAGAAGCACCGCCAAAGTACATCGAAAGCGCGGTCATCATTCTCAACCTGACCAATAAGACCGATGAAGGGGTCTCAGGCTTCCTTCTAGCGACGCCTTGCACCGGGTGCGAGCCGCTGAAGATGCAAGTGACAAGTCAGACCGCCCTTTACCTTCAAGGCAAACCCAGCAGCTTTTCTGAACTGGGCATGAAAATCGACTGGCAAGGCTCAGTGTTCTATGTGCCCGGCACGCCACCGGTCGTCACCGAACTTTTCCTGAATTAAGTCCGAGGTACCACCATGAGCATCAAGCGACAACTCAGCGTAGGCGCCTCGGCCTTTACCTATCTGGCTCTATCTCTTACTACGGCGATGGCGGATGACACCGAGATCTATACAACACGCGAATTGCCAGCGGATCAGCGTGTACGCCCCAATATTCTTTTCGTAATCGACACTTCCGGCTCCATGCAAAGCGGCGTCCCTGGTACGAACTGCAACTCCCTGACGCCCCTCGATAGGACCGCTGACGGCATACCCCGCAACTGGTGCACCAGCACAGAGGCCAGGACAAACCGCGCGAACAATGGCCAGCTCACCCGCATTCAAGTGGTGAAGGAAGTCGTCAACCAACTCGTCGACGAGCTGGCTCTATCCAACGACTCAAATATCGGCTTGGTCCGCTTCAGTTCCGACAACGAAGGCGGCTTCGTCAATGTGCCGGTACAGCAAGCTGCGACTGTGGCCAACACATTCAAAACGCAACTGAATAGCTATTACGCCAGTGGCTCCACTCCGCTGCTCGAAAGCTACCATGAGGCAGCCCAGTACATGCGTGGTGCCGCCTTGATTTACGGCAACAGCTCCCGCGGTGTCATAGAGAACGCCAAGGGCTCCAGCACACGCAACCCCTGGAACAGCGCAACGACTTCCTACTCGGGCGGCAGCTATCTGTCACCGATCCAGAACTCTTGCCAGAAATCCAACATCATCGTACTGACCGACGGCTTGCCAAACGACGATAGCAGCAGCAACACGGCAATTCGGGACCTGACCCGTACGGCAACAGCGAACACCAACTACACCTCCTGCAACCGAGGCTATCCGACCGACGGCGAAGCCAATGCCGGGTGCTGGATGCCAGGTCTGGCAGAATGGCTGGCCAACAACGACAACGGGCCGGCATCGGTCGCTGGCAAACAGACCATTTCCACTTACACCATCGGCTTCGGCAATATCGCCGACACTCGATTGCTCAGCGATACTGCAGCCTTGGGCCAAGGCAAGTTCTTCACCACCAATGACACATCTGGCCTTGTCACTTCGCTGAAGTCGATCATCGTCGACATCCTCGCCGAGAACACCACCTTCACCACCCCTACGGTATCGGTTAGCGCCTATAGCAACTTCGGCTATCGCAATGACCTTTACTATGCGCTGTTCCGCCCCGCCAAAGGTGCGCGCTGGCTAGGTAACATCAAGAAGTACAAGGCCACTTCTGACAGCAGCGGCAACCTTGTCGTGACCGATGCCAACGGCAACAACGCCGTCGACTCCAGCACCGGTTTCTTCGCTGACAGCGCGCAGAGCTACTGGAGCGCATCGGCGGACGGCAAGAACGCAGGCCTGGGAGGTGCGGCCAGCCGTTTGACGGACCCGGCCAACCGCAAGCTCTACACCTATACCGGCAGCAACCTTGAGCCGCGCACCAATGCTGGTAGCACATCGGTCAACCTGACCGGGTCCGCTCACCTGCTACTCAACAGCAACACAGCCTTGACCAAGACAATGCTGGGCGACGCGAGCATGACCGACGCCTACAAAGGCAACCTCCTCACCTGGGCACGCGGCACCAACCCAGCAGATAGCAGCATTCGCGCGCAGATCGCGGACGTACTGCACAACGCTCCCAAGGTCGTTGCATACACCAGCGATGAAGACATCGCGCGTATCTCCGCCGGCACGACACAGGACAAGCTGGCGCTGTTCTATGGCACCAATGAAGGCTTCATCGGCGCGATCAATCCCGCCAATGGCAACGAACTCTTTTCGTTCATCCCCAAGGAACTGCTGGGCAACCTGAAGTCCTACTACGACGATCCCCAGGGCAGCATCAACAAGAAGTACGGGATCGATGGCCAGTTCGACCTCAAGGTGACCTACGGCACTCGCGACACCACCACCAACCTTCGCGCCGTCAGCGGCGTCACCCTGTATGCGGGCATGGGGCGTGGCGGTCGCAACTACTATTCGCTGGATATGACGCCGACCACTGCCGGCGATCCGGCAACAATCCAGCCCAAGCTGAATTGGGTCATCCGCGGCGGCTCCGGCGGCAGCACCGGTTTTTCGCGCCTTGGCCAGACCTGGTCGACCCCCAAGGTGGCCAAGGTCAAGTGGAACGGTACAGTAACCGACGTACTGATTTTCACCGGTGGCTACGATACCAACCAGGATAACGATGCCACGCCGGACAACCCGAAAAACGACTCCTACGGCAACGCCCTCTACGTGGTGAACGCGAGTACGGGCCAAAAACTGTGGATGGCGGGCCCCAGTGGCGATACCGACGCCAACCTCACGCTTTCCAGCATGACCAACAGCATGCCGGCAGACCCGGCACTGGTAGACCTCGGCGGCGACGGCCTTATCGATACCATCTTCACCTCGGATACCCGCGGGCAGATCTTCCGTTTCGATATCAACCAAAGCAACACCAGCGCCAGCAACTTCGCGACCGGCAACCGTATCGCCAACATCGGTGGTACCGACGCGACAAACAACCGCCGCTTCTACAACCAGCCCGACGTTGCGCTGATCAAGGAGCGTGGTGGCCAGTCGTACTACACCATCAGCATCGGCTCCGGTTATCGCGGCCACCCGCTGAGCGAGGCTGCGCTGGACCGCTTCTATGTCATCCGGGACAAGAACGTATACTCGGCCCCCACTTACTGCTCCGCGACGGTCACCACCAACTGCACCGCGTCGATCACCGAAAGCAATCTGGTCGATGTAAGCAGCGTCAACCTGACCAGCGCGCAAGCCCAGGACATCCAGGACCAGATAAACACCAAGCGAGCGGAGATCGACGCACTCACGGCAGCGGAAACCAACGCGCGCAATGCATTGACCGCCTACCAGACCAGCATCGGCTATACGACCAAGCTCAACACCCTGGTGGAAACCAATACGACGATCAACCAGAAGCAGAGCGCGATCGACACCATCCTGCGGAACGATCCCTATGTGAAGGATCATGCGTCTGAAACCGACAGCCGTACGCAGTCCCACAGCCTGGTGGTATCGGCTCAGAACGCCCTGGTCCAACTCAATGCACAGACCCCGACAACCGGCGCGGCCAGCAGCTTCAAGGCTGCGGAACTGGACAATGCCCAGGGAACGGATGTTGGCGCGCTTCAGGCAAGGATCACCGCAGCGCTGAACGACAGCAACCTCTCCAGCCAGTATGCAGCCATCATCGCCAAGCAGAACCAGATCACGGCGACCAAGGCAGCGGGGGGCGATGCCAGCGCCCAGGAAAGCGACCTGAGTACCCTGACGGAGGCCTACGAATCGTCGGCGGCCTATCAGACTCGCCAGACACTGCTGACCAACCTGAACGGCATCAACGACAAGATCATCCAGATCGCGGCACTGCAGGCGCAGATCATCGCCGCCTACAACCTGGGTACTCCTGCAGGAGATAGCGATGCCGCAAGCAAGCTGACACAGCTCGACGCGGCCAAAGCATCGCTTACGAGCCTCCTGCCCAGTGGGCTCCCGGCGACTCCTGCCGGCACCACCAACGGTGATCTGATCGCTCGTACCGAAACCCAGAACCAGACCAACCTCGAGGCTATCAGCTCCCCGCTCGTGACCCAGGCCAATCTCCTGACTAGCCTCGAAGGCGAACGCCTGACCCTGGCAGGCCAGGCATCGACCCTGCAATCCGAGTTGCAAGCACTGGCCAACCAGGCTTACAGCGCCAGCAGCAACCTGCTGAACGCAACCCAACTCGCAGAGGCCACGGCGCAGGATCCAACGCCACCGCTCACCCAGTTCGACGCCTACAACTATCTGATCAGCAAGGCCCAGGCTGCAGCCGTTGCCGGTATCCCGACCAAGCGCCAGGAAATCAACACGCTGTATGCGCAACTGACCCCGGGTGATAGCTACACGCCCAACCCGACCCTGTTGGCGAACAGCAGCGGCTGGTTCATCCGATTCCCCTCGGGCGAGAAAGTCCTGTCCAGCTCGACCAGCTTCGCAGGTTCCGTACTCTTCACCACGTTCCGCCCCAGCGGCCAGCAAACGACCACCTGTGGGCCGGACGTAGGGCGTGGCCGTTTCTACGCACTGAACCTGATCGACGCCAGCGCAGTGTTCGCACAGACGGTGAGTGGCACCAAAACACCGGTACGCAGCTTCGACCTGGCCCACGGCGGCATTCCCCCCAAGCCGGCGACGATCCTGCGCGACGACAATCGTGTAGGCTTGCTCTGCGGTGCCGAAGGCTGCACACCGCCTGACACAGCATGCATGGATGGCGCTCAGATATGCGAAACCAACAAGGCGATACGCGACCTCTACTGGAGAGAGAACTGATGCTCAAGCAGAAGGGGTTCACCCTGATCGAGCTGCTTATAGTCGTGGCAATCATCGGCATCCTTGCCGGAATTGCCTATCCCAGCTATCAGAACTACGTGATGCGCACGGGGCGCAGCGACGGCCAGGCCTGGCTGATGCAGATCATGCAGGCCCAGGAGCGCTACTACTCGCAGAATCAGAGCTACACCGACAACCTGGGCACGGGCGGGCTTGCTTATCGCAACGCCGCAGGTACTGCCATCGCGGCGAATGGAGCGGTCATTTCGGAGAATGCCCGCTACAGCATCAACGCGGCAGCCTGCACCGGCACCACCATCGATAAATGCGTGATTCTCACAGCCACCCGCCAGGGAGCCCAAACTTCGGACTCCTGCGGAAACCTGACCCTGGATAGCCGTGGAAACAAAGGGGCCGCGACTGCCAACTGCTGGTAGCGCAGCTCCGATAAAAAAGCCCGGCATCAGCCGGGCTTTTTCTTGAGCGTCAGAAGCTACTTGATCTCGACGACCCGCAGCTCCTTCGGCATCGAGAACGTCACATTTTCCGGCCGGCCATCCAGCTCCATAGCAACCTCAGCGCCCCAGGCGCGGAGTTGCTCGATCACTCCCTGCACCAGTACTTCCGGTGCCGAGGCGCCGGCGGTGATGCCGACGCGGGCGACGCCTTCGAACCATGCCTGCTGCATGTCCTCGGCGCCGTCGATGAGGTAGGCCGGGGTGCCGATGCGTTCGGCGAGTTCGCGCAGGCGGTTGGAGTTGGAGCTGTTGGGGCTGCCGACCACCAGGACCACATCGCTCTCGTCGGCGAGCTGCTTGACCGCGTCCTGGCGGTTCTGGGTGGCGTAGCAGATGTCGTCCTTGCGCGGGCCACCGATGCTGGGGAACTTGCTGCGCAGGGCGTCGATGACGCGGCTGGTGTCGTCCATGGAGAGGGTGGTCTGGGTGACGAAGGACAGCGCCTCGGGGTTGCGTACCACCAGGCGCTCGACGTCGGCCTCGTTCTCCACCAGGTAGATGGCGCCGCCATTGCTGGCGTCGTACTGGCCCATGGTACCTTCCACCTCCGGGTGCCCGGCATGGCCGATGAGCACGCACTCGCGGCCGTCACGGCTATAGCGCGCGACTTCCATGTGCACCTTGGTCACCAGCGGGCAGGTGGCGTCGAAGACCTTCAGGCCACGGCGGTCGGCTTCCTGGCGCACGGCCTGGGAAACGCCGTGGGCACTGAAGATGACGATGACGTTGTCCGGCACCTGGTCCAGTTCCTCGACGAAGACGGCGCCACGGGCGCGCAGGTCCTCGACCACGAACTTGTTGTGTACGACTTCGTGACGCACGTAGATCGGCGGGCCGAAGACTTCCAGTGCGCGGTTGACGATCTCGATGGCGCGATCGACGCCGGCACAGAAGCCGCGGGGGTTGGCGAGTTTGATTTGCATGCTGTCTACCTCTGGGCCTTGCGGCCGCCCTCCCCTGCGGGAGATGAAATCAGGCCGGCTTGACCGCCAGGATCTCCACCTCGAAGCGCAGCGACTTGCCGGACAGCGGGTGGTTGAAGTCGATGGTCACGTGGCTGTCATCGAAGGCTTTGACCACGCCGGGCAGTTCGGTGTTGGCGGCGTCGTTGAAGATGATCAGCAGGCCCTCGGAAAGCTCCATGTCCTGGAACTGGCTGCGCGGCATCACCTGCACGTTCTGCGAGTTGGGCTGGCCGAAGCCCTGCTCCGGGTCGATCGGCAGCACGCGCTTGTCACCGGCCTTGAGGCCGAACAGGGCGCCCTCGAAACCGGGCAGCAGGTTGCCGTCGCCGACCTTGAAGGTAGCCGGTTGCTTGCCGAAGGTGCTGTCGACGACATCGTCGTTCTCCAGCCTGATGGCGAAATGCAGGGTGACTTCCGTGTCCGGGCCGATGCGCGAGACGCTGGCGAGAGACTCAGTCATGAGCGGGTTCTCCGGACTTCTTCGACTTGAACATATCCAGCGCCAGCATGATGGCGCCCAGGGTGATGGCGCTGTCGGCCAGGTTGAACGCCGGGAAGTACCAGCGATCCTGCCAATGCACCAGGATGAAATCGACCACGTGGCCGAGCACCACGCGGTCGTAGAGATTGCCCAGCGCGCCGCCGAGCACCATGGCCAGCGCGATGGCCAGCCAGGTTTCGTCGGCCTTCAGGCGCTTGAGCCAGACCACCAGCACGCCGCTGACCACGAGGGCGATCAAGGCGAAGAACCAGCGCTGCCAGCCGGAGCTGTCGGCGAGGAAGCTGAAGGCGGCGCCGGTGTTGTACACATGGATCCAGTCGAACCAGCCGGGGATGACGGTGATCCGCTCACGGAACGGGATCGACTCCAGCACCACCCATTTGGAACCTTGGTCCAGCAGGAACACCAGCACGCTCAGCAGCAACCAGCCGAGACGGCCAAAACGGGCCTCAGGCATAGTGGCGGACCTCACCGGCGCCTTCGATGTTCTCGACGCAACGGCCGCACAGCTCGGGGTGCGCGGCGTTCACGCCGACATCGGCGCGGTGGTGCCAGCAACGCCCGCACTTGGCGTGGACGGACTTGAGGATCTTCAGCTTCAGGCCCGGCACCTCGGTTTCCACCGCATCGGCCGGCGCTGCGGCCAGCGGCTGCACGTCGGCGGTGGAGGTGATCAGCACGAAGCGCAGTTCGTTGCCCAGCTTGGCCAGCTTGGCAGCCAGGGACTCCTCGGCGAAGACGGTAACCTCGGCCTGTAGGCTGCCGCCGATGGCCTTGGCGGTGCGCAGGTTCTCAAGCTCCTTGTTCACCGATGCCTTGACCGCGACCACGTCTTCCCAGAAGGCATTGCTCATCTCGAAACCTTCCGGCAGCTCGCTCAGGCCCTGGTACCAGGTGTTGAGCATCACCGACTCGTCGCGCTCGCCCGGCATGAACTGCCAAATTTCCTCGGCCGTGAAGGCCAGGATCGGGGCGACCCAGCGCACCAGTGCCTCGACGATGTGGAACAGCGCGGACTGGCAGGAACGACGCGCCAGGCTGTCGGCCTGGGTGGTGTACTGGCGGTCCTTGATGATGTCGAGGTAGAAGCCGCCCAGTTCCTGCACGCAGAAGTTGTGCACCCGGGAATAGACGTTCCAGAAGCGGTACTCGCCGTAGGCCTCTTCCAGCTCGCGCTGCAGCTGCAGGGTGCGGTCGACGGCCCAGCGGTCAAGCGCCAGCATATCCTCGACCGGCACCAGGTGCTGCGCCGGGTCGAAGCCGGTGAGGTTGGAGAGCATGAAGCGCGTGGTGTTGCGGATGCGGCGATAGGCATCGGCGCTGCGCTGCAGGATCTGCTGGGACACGGCGATCTCGCCGGAGTAGTCGGTGGACGCGACCCACAGCCGCAGGATATCGGCGCCCAGGGTGTCGATCACGGTCTGCGGCACCACGGTGTTGCCCAGGGACTTGGACATCTTGCGGCCGGACTCGTCGACGGTGAAGCCGTGGGTCAGCAGTTGGCGATAAGGCGCATGGCCGTCGATGGCGCAACCGGTGAGCAGGGACGAGTGGAACCAGCCACGATGCTGGTCGGAGCCCTCCAGGTACAGGTCGGCGGCCGGGCCGCTGGCGTGGGCCAGCTCCGCATGGGAGCCGCGCAGCACGTGCCAGTGGGTGGTGCCGGAATCGAACCACACGTCCAGGGTGTCGCTGATCTTGTCGTATTGCGAAGCCTCGTCGCCCAGCAGCTCGGCGGCGTCCAGCCTGAACCAGGCCTCGATGCCCTCCTGCTCGACGCGCTTGGCCACCTCTTCCATCAGCTCGACGGTGCGCGGGTGCAGCTCGCCCGTGGCCTTGTGCAGGAAGAACGGGATCGGCACGCCCCAGTTGCGCTGGCGCGAGATGCACCAGTCCGGGCGACCGGCGATCATGTTGTGCAGGCGCGCCTGGCCCCACGCGGGAATGAACTCGGTCTGCTGGATGCCCGCCAGTGCGCGCTCGCGCAGGGTGGCGCCTTCGTTGGGCTGCTTGTCCATGCCGACGAACCACTGCGCGGTGGCGCGATAGATCAACGGGGTCTTGTGGCGCCAGCAGTGCATGTAGCTGTGGTTGATGCTCTCGTGCTTGAGCAGAGCGCCTACTTCTTCCAGCTTGGCGACGATGGCCGGGTTGGCCTTCCAGATGAACTGGCCGCCGAAGAACGGCAGGTCCTGGACATAGACGCCGTTGCTCTGCACCGGGCTGAGGATGTCGTCGTTGCTCATGCCGTAGTGCTTGCAGGAGCGGAAGTCGTCCTCGCCATAGGCCGGCGCGGAGTGAACGACGCCCGTGCCGGCGCCCAGCTCGACGTACTCGGCCAGGTAGACGGGCGAGAGGCGCTCGTAGAACGGATGGCGGAAGCGGATGTGCTCCAGCGCCTCGCCCTTGGCGGTAGCGACGACCTGGCCTTCGAGGCCGAAGCGCGCCAGGCAGGATTCCACCAGTTCCTCGGCCAGCAGCAGCAGGCGCGACCCGGTGTCGACCAGGGCGTAGGTGAATTCGGGGTGGACGTTCAGCGCCTGGTTGGCGGGGATGGTCCACGGAGTGGTGGTCCAGATGACGATGGCGGCGGGCTTGGCGAGGCTCGACAGGCCGAAGGCGGCAGCGAGCTTGTCGGCATCCTCGACGAGGAAGGCGACGTCGATGGCATCGGACTTCTTGTCCTGGTACTCGACCTCAGCCTCAGCCAGGGCGGAGCCGCAATCGAAGCACCAGTTGACCGGCTTCAGGCCCTTGAACACGAAGCCCTGCTTGACCATCTCGGCCAGCGCGCGGATCTCGCCGGCCTCGTTGGCGAAGGCCATGGTCTTGTAGGGGTTGTCCCACTCGCCCAGCACGCCCAGGCGGATGAAGTCGGCCTTCTGCCCCTCGATCTGCTCGGCGGCGTAGGCGCGGCACAGCTCGCGGGTCTTGTCGGCAGGCAGGTTCTTGCCGTGGGTGGTCTCGACCTTGTGCTCGATCGGCAGGCCGTGGCAATCCCAGCCCGGCACGTAGGGGGCATCGAAGCCGGCCAGGGTCTTGGAACGGACGATGATGTCCTTGAGGATCTTGTTGACCGCATGACCGATGTGGATGCTGCCGTTGGCGTAGGGCGGGCCGTCGTGCAGGACGAACTTCGGACGACCCTCACCGATCCGGCGCAGCTTCTGGTAGAGCCCGATGGAATCCCAGCGCTGCAGGGTCTCCGGCTCACGCTGGGGAAGACCGGCCTTCATCGGAAATGCCGTTTCCGGCAGGTTGAGGGTCGCTTTGTAATCGGTCATGTCAGTCCAGGCTCATCATTGAATGGGGATGCCCTGCCAGTAGGCACGGGCGGCGGCGACGTCCGCGTCGATCGCCGACTTCAACGCCTCCAGGGAAGCGAAACGCTGCTCTTCACGCAGCTTGTGGTGGAAGGTCACGCTGATGCGCCGGTCATACAGGTCGGCGGAATAATCCAGCAGATGCACTTCCAGGTGGGCCTTGCCATCCCCCTTCACGGTGGGACGCACGCCGATGTTGGCAACGCCGGGACGACGCGCGCCATCCAGTTCGACGCTGACCAGGAAGACCCCGGAAAGGGGAACGCGCCGACGCTTGAGCTGCACGTTGGCCGTGGGCGTACCCAGCTGGCGCGCCAGCTTCTGCCCATGCAGCACCCGGCCGGTGATGGAGAACGGCCGGCCAAGGAGGCGCTCGGCCAGCGGGAAGTCGGCGGCGGCCAGTGCCTGGCGCACCCGCGTGCTGCTCACCCGCACACCATCCAGCTCGACGGTGGCTGCCGCTTCGACACTGAAGCCCTCGGCAGCACCGGCCATCTGCAGGAAGGCGAAGTCACCGGCGCGATCGCAGCCGAAGCGGAAGTCATCACCGACTTCCAGATGCTTGACCCCAAGCCCCTCGACCAGCACGGCGTGCACGAACTCGGCGGCGCTGAGCTCGCGCAGGCGGCGGTTGAAGGCCAGGCAGAGCACCCGGTCGACGCCTTCGGCTGCCAGCAGCTCGAGCTTGTCGCGCAGCCGGGTCAGGCGCACCGGCGCCGTGTCGGGGCCGAAGAATTCACGGGGCTGCGGCTCGAAGATCACCACGCAGCTGGGTACGCCCAACTCGCCTGCGCGCTCGCGCAGGCGTTTGAGAATGGCCTGATGGCCACGGTGTACGCCGTCGAAATTGCCGATAGTGGCAACGCAGCCCCCAAGTTGGGGCCGCAGGTTGTGGAGGCCTCGGACCAGCTGCATAGCACACGTCTTGTTCACAAAGTGGCCGATTATACGCACACCCGCGACCAGACAACAGGCGTCGCTGACGTGTCGCAGACGGGCCGTGACGGGAGCCTTCCTGGTGCCCGGCCAGGCTCAGAGCGCGCGCCGGGCGAAGTGACGCAAGCGGAAGCCGAGCAAGGCCAGGGTGGCGAAATAGCCGAGGGCGCCGGCTGTGACCAGCGCCCCGAGACGCAGCAGGCGCAGCAGCATGTCGCCCTGGTCCCAGGCGGGCAGCAGCCACATGCCGCCGACAAGCACCGCCGTCATCACCGCGACCGCCAGCAGCAGCTTGGCGAGGAACGTCGGCCAGCCGGGCTGCGGCTCGAACAGCTTCTGCCGGCGCAACTGCCAATACAGCAGCGCGGCATTGAGGCACGCCGCCAGGCCGATGGCCAGCGCCAGGCCGGCATGCTGCAGCGGACCGATGAAGACGAGGTTCATCGCCTGGGTCGCGACCAGGGTGAACAGCGCGATACGCACCGGCGTGCGCAGGTTCTGCCGCGCATAGAAGCCCGGCGCCAGCACCTTGACCAGGATGATCCCGAGCAGCCCCGCCGAATAGGCGATCAGCGCGCGCTGGGTCATCTCGGCGTCATGGGCGCTGAACTTGCCGTACTGGAACAGCGAGACCGTCAGCGGCTCGGCGATCAGCGCCAGCGCCAGCGCGCAAGGCAGCACCAGCAGGAAACACAGGCGCAGCCCCCAGTCCAGCAGTTGCGAATAGGCCTGGCGGTCATCGCTGGCGTAGGTCTTGGCGAGCGACGGCAGGAGGATGGTGCCCAGAGCGACGCCGAGCACTCCGGACGGCAGCTCCATCAGGCGGTCGGCGTAGTACATCCAGGACACCGAGCCGGCGGCCAGGAAGGACGCGAAGATGGTGTTGATGATCAGCGAGATCTGGCTGACCGAGACGCCGAAGATCGCCGGCCCCATCTGCTTGAGTACCCGCCAGACGCCGCTGTCGCGCAGGTTAAGGCGCGGCAGCACGAGCATGCCGATGCGCTTCAGGTGCGGCAGCTGGTAGAGCAACTGGGCCAGGCCACCCGCCAGCGTCGCCCAGCCCAGGGCCATCACCGGCGGGTCGAAGTAAGGGGTCAGGAACAGGGCGAAGACGATCATCGCCACGTTAAGCAGGGTCGGCACGAAGGCCGGCACGGCGAAGCGGTTCCAGGTGTTGAGTACCGCCCCGGCGAGGGAGGACAGGGAAATGAGGAAGATGTAGGGGAAGGTCACCCGCAGCAGCGAGGTGGTCAGCTCGAATTTTTCCGGCGTATCGGCGAAGCCCGGCGCCGTGGCCCAGATCACCCAGGGCGCGGCGAGCACGCCGAGGGCCGTGACCACCGCCAGCACCAGCGTCAGCAGGCCTGACACGTAGGCCAGGAAGGTGCGGGTCGCCTCCTCCCCCTGCTGGGTCTTGTACTCGGCCAGGATCGGCACGAAGGCCTGGGAGAACGCACCCTCGGCAAAGATCCGCCGCAGCAGGTTGGGCAGCTTGAAGGCCACGAAGAAGGCGTCTGTGGCCACGCCGGCGCCGAAGATGCGCGCCACGATGGTGTCACGGACGAAGCCGAGAACCCGCGAAAGCATGGTGATGGAACTGACGGCGGCCAGCGATTTGAGCAGATTCATGGAGGTCGGAGGCTTGTGCTCGTTGGAAGTCCCGCCAGGCGGAAAACGCTGCCGCCGGGCCGAAAGCGCCCTGCTTTCGAAGGCGGCGAGTGTAGAGCCGGCACGAAAATAAATCACGCCACGGTCCGGTATGAGGTACGCTCGTCGCCCCTTTGCAGGGAAGCCACGCCTGCCCTTGACATTGATTCATCGCATCGGCATGATTCGCGGCCTTATTTGTTTGTATCCCCCCAGTTTTCGAGGAGCTTGACGGTGGCCAATACACCTTCTGCCAAAAAACGCGCAAAACAGGCTGAGAAGCGTCGTAGCCATAACGCCAGCCTGCGCTCCATGGTCCGCACCTACATCAAGAACGTCGTCAAGGCGCTCGATGCCAAGGACCTGCCCAAAGCCCAGAACGCCTACACCCTGGCTGTTCCGGTAATCGACCGCATGGCCGACAAGGGCATCATCCACAAGAACAAAGCTGCTCGTCACAAGAGCCGCCTGAACGCCCACATCAAGGCGCTCGGCCAGGCTGCTGCCTAAGCTTTGCTTTTGATGAAAGACCGGCCCCAGGGCCGGTTTTTTATTGCCTGCGAAAAAGCCACGCCGATCGGCAGGCACAAAAAAGCCCGGCGAACCGGGCTTCGATGCGCGCCAGGGCTCATTTCGCCCAGGGCAGGATCGGGATCGCCGTGACCGCGTTCTGCGGGCTGCCTTCGATCACTCGATCGCTGTACACCAGGTACACCAGCGTATTGCGCTTCTGATCGAAGAAACGCACCACCTGCATGGTCTTGAACACCAGCGAGGTGCGCTCCTTGAACACCTCCTCGCCATCCTTCAGCTCACCCTTGAAATGGATGGCGCCGACCTGACGACAAGCGATGGACGCTTCGGCACGATCCTCGGCCAGCCCGAGCCCACCCTTCACGCCGCCGGTCTTGGCCCGGGACAGGTAGCAGGTCACGCCCTCCACCTTGGGGTCATCGAAAGCCTCGACGACGATCTTGTCGTTCGGCCCCACCCACTTGAACACGGTGGAAACCGAGCCGATCTCCTCGGCGGACGCCAGCAGAGGCGCGCACAGAGCCAACGCCACCCATCCCTTGATCATGCGCATTCGAACGCTCCTTCAGACCAGAACCAGATTGTCCCGATGCACCAGCTCGGGCTCGTCGACGTAGCCGAGCAGCTTCTCCACCTGCTCGGAGGACTGCCCGATGATCTTCTGCGCTTCCAGAGCGCTGTAGTTGACCAGCCCACGGGCGACTTCACGCCCATCCGGGCCGACGCAGACCACCATCTCGCCACGGCGGAAACTGCCCTGCACCGCCTTCACGCCGACCGGCAACAGGCTCTTGCGATCGTCACGCAGCGCCTTGACCGCACCCGCATCCAGCACCAGGGTGCCACGGGTCTGCAGATGGCCGGCCAGCCACTGCTTGCGCGCCGCCAGCATGCCGCGCTCCGGCGCCAGCAGCGTACCCAGGCGCTCGCCGGCCTTGAGGCGGTCCAGCACGCGCTCGATACGCCCACCGACGATCACCGTGTGCGCACCGGAACGCGCAGCCAGGCGCGCCGCGCGCAGCTTGGTCTGCATGCCGCCGCGCCCCAGCGCACCGCCAGTGCCGCCCGCGACCGCATCCAGGCTCGGATCATCCGCACGGGCTTCGAATATCAGTTGCGCCTCGGGATTGTGGCGCGGGTCGGCATCGAACATGCCGTCGCGATCGGTGAGGATCACCAGCAGGTCGGCCTCGACCAGGTTGGCCACCAGGGCCGCCAGGGTGTCGTTGTCGCCGAAGCGGATCTCGTCGGTGACCACCGTGTCGTTCTCGTTGATCACCGGGATGGTGCCGAGTTCGACCAGCGTGCGCAGCGTGCTGCGCGCATTGAGGTAACGCTTGCGGTCGGAAAGATCGTCATGGGTCAGGAGGATCTGCGCGGTATGCCGGCCATGCTCGCCGAAACTCGACTCCCAGGCCTGCACCAATCCCATCTGCCCCACGGCGGCGGCCGCCTGCAGCTCATGCATCGCCTTGGGCCTGGCGCTCCAACCCAGGCGACTCATGCCCGCCGCCACGGCGCCGGAAGACACCAGCACCAGCTCGACCCCCGCATTGCGCAGGGCAACCATCTGCTCGACCCAGACCGCCATGGCGTCGCGATCCAGGCCGCGACCATCCGCCGTCAGCAAGGCGCTGCCGATCTTCACCACCCAGCGCTGCGCGCCCGTCACCTTGTCCCGCATATCTTCCAACCTTAGCTAGAAAGCCGTGCGGCCCATGGCGCACAGCCTATGGCGATCATCTGCGCCGAGCGGCGCACTCATCAGGGTACGTAGAAGATTTCCGGACCGTCGCCGTCGTCTTCGTCATCCTCGAAGTCATCATCGTCATCCTGCGCACCGGCGCTCTTCAGTCCGGCGCGGCGCAGGGCCCGCTGATCGTCCAGCGCCTGCAGACGGGCACGCGCCTCGTCCTCGATGCGCTGGTCGAGCTCGGCGAGCTCCTCGGCGTAGGCCGGCTCCTCGCTGATGCGCAGGGCGCGCTCGTCGAGGTAGCGCATGATGTCCTGGGACAGCGCCTCGGTGCCCTCGCGCTCCAGCGCGGAGATCACATAGACAGGGCCTTCCCAACCCAGACGCTCGATCACCGCCTTCATGCGCGCCTCGCGATCCTCGTCGAGCAACTGGTCGGCCTTGTTCAGCACCAGCCAGCGATCACGCTCGGTGAGCGCCGGACTGAAGCGCCCCAGCTCCTCGATGATGGTGGCGGCGGCCTCGGCCGGATCACTCTCGTCCAGCGGCGCCATGTCGACGATGTGCAGCAGCAGACGGGTCCGCGCCAGGTGCTTGAGGAAACGGATACCCAGGCCGGCGCCT
This sequence comes from Pseudomonas sp. USHLN015, assembly GCF_037153275.1. Lineage (NCBI taxonomy): Bacteria > Pseudomonadati > Pseudomonadota > Gammaproteobacteria > Pseudomonadales > Pseudomonadaceae > Pseudomonas > Pseudomonas sp. USHLN015. The sequence continues at coordinate 363,890 of NZ_JBBCKP010000003.1, read as the reverse complement.
TCCGCAGCCCCCTCGATCAGGCCAGGGATGTCGGCCACGACGAAGCTCTTGTAGCGACCGACACTGACCACGCCCAGGTTCGGCACCAGCGTGGTGAAGGGGTAGTCGGCGACTTTCGGCTTGGCGGCGGAGACCGAGCGGATGAACGTGCTCTTGCCGGCATTCGGCAGGCCCAGCAGGCCGACGTCGGCCAACACCTTGAGCTCCAGCTTGAGATCGCGGGACTCGCCCGGCTTGCCGTTGGTGGTCTGGCGCGGCGCGCGGTTGGTACTGGATTTGAAACGGGCGTTGCCCAGGCCGTGCCAGCCACCCTGGGCGACCATCAGGCGCTGACCGGGCTTGGTCAGGTCGCCGATGATCTCCTGGGTGCCGGCATCGATGACGGTCGTTCCCACCGGCACGGGGAGAATCAGGTCCTCACCCTTGTGCCCGGTGCAATCCTTGCTGCCACCGTTCTGGCCACGCTGAGCATCGAAACGGCGGGTATAGCGATAGTCGACCAGGGTGTTCAGGTTCGGATCGGCCTCCATGTACACGGAACCACCGTCACCGCCGTCGCCACCATTGGGGCCACCCTTCTCGATGAATTTCTCGCGACGGAAACTCATCAGGCCATTGCCGCCATCACCCGCTTTTACAAAGATCGATACTTCATCGACGAATTTCATCAGGACGCCTCCCGCCACGCGGGACGGGTTGAAAGAAAAAAGAACACAAGGATACAGGGAAGCCCGCGCAAATCGGAGTTTCCATCTATCAGAAACAAAAAAGCCCCGTCGCAAGACAGGGCTTTTGCAGCGGGGTCGCGATCAGGCCGCGACGACGCTCACGTACTTGCGACCGAAAGCGCCTTTGACCTCGAACTTGACCACGCCATCCACTTTCGCGAACAGGGTGTGGTCTTTGCCCAGGCCAACGCCGTAGCCGGCGTGGAACTTGGTGCCGCGCTGACGCACGATGATGTTGCCGGCCTTGATGGCCTGGCCGCCGTACAGTTTCACGCCAAGGCGTTTACTTTCTGAGTCGCGGCCGTTGCGGGTAGAACCGCCAGCTTTTTTGTGTGCCATGAGTCAAATCCTCCAAAAAGGAAATTTAGGCCTGGATGCCGGTGATTTTGATTTCAGTGAACCACTGGCGGTGGCCCTGGCGCTTCATGTGGTGCTTACGACGGCGGAACTTGATGATGCGCACTTTGTCGTGACGGCCTTGAGCGACCACTTCAGCGACTACTTTGGCGCCATCAACGACCGGAGCGCCGATTTTCACGTCGTCGCCATTGCCGATCAGCAGAACGCGATCGAAGGTCACGGATTCGCCGGTGGCGATCTCGAGTTTCTCGATCTTCAGGAATTCACCTTCAGCGACTTTGTATTGCTTGCCGCCGGTAACGATAACTGCGTACATGGATTTTCTCCGTTAAACCTGCTCACCCGACGCTTTATAGGAAGAAGAAGGGGTCGGCATGGCTGCATGGGGCCGGAACTGGAACCCATGCAATTGCGTAAGGCAGGAAAATGCCCAAGGAAGTTCAGGGGCCGCGATTGTACGCAAGCCGTGATTGCCGCGCAAGCACCGTCGGCGCTTGCCTTGACAGCCCCCACCCTGCCCCCTAGCATGCCGCGCAACCTCAAAGGAGCACCCCTCGCTGATGCAACCCCAGGCCTTCTACCGCGTGGTGGCGGACGATTTTACCGCAGTCGACGACATCATCCGTCGGCAACTCACCTCCCGCGTTCCCCTGGTGGAAAAGATCGGCGACTACATCGTCTCTGCCGGCGGCAAGCGCCTGCGTCCGCTCCTGGTCCTGCTCAGCGGCAACGCACTGGGCTTCGGTGGTGACCAGCTGCGCCTGCTCGCCGCCACCATCGAGTTCCTGCACACCTCCACCCTGCTGCACGACGACGTGGTCGACGCTTCCGGCCTGCGCCGCGGCCGCTCCACCGCCAACGCGCTGTGGGGCAACGCGCCGAGCGTGCTGGTCGGCGACTTCCTCTATGCCCGCTCCTTCGAAATGATGGTCGAGCTCGGCTCCATGCCGGTGATGCGCATCATTTCCCAGGCCACCCGGGTGATCGCCGAGGGCGAGGTGCTGCAGCTGTCGAAGATCCGCGACGCCAGCACCACCGAAGAGACCTATATGGAAGTCATCCGCGGCAAGACCGCGATGCTCTTCGAGGCCTCCACCCACAGCGCCGCCGAACTGGCCCAGGCACCGGCCGAACAGGTCGAGGCCCTGCGCACCTTCGGTGACTACCTGGGCATCGCCTTCCAACTGGTGGATGACCTGCTCGACTACCGCGGCGACGCCACCACCCTGGGCAAGAACGTCGGCGACGACCTGGCCGAAGGCAAGCCCACCCTTCCGCTGATCGCCACCATGCGCGACGGCACCGCCGAGCAGGCCGCCCTGGTCCGCCAGGCCATCCAGCAGGGCGGGAGCCAGGACCTGGAAAGCATCCGCGCCGCCGTGGAGGCCGCCGGTGCGCTGGACTACACCGCCCGCCTCGCCCGCGACTACGCCGAGCGCGCCATCGCCTGCCTGGACGTACTGCCGGACAACGAATACCGCGACGCCCTGATCGAACTCACCCGCTTCGCCGTCGCCCGCACGCACTGATCCACCCGCCGTATCCGAAAGCCCGTCCTCGCGACGGGCTTTTTCGTTGCGCGCCCCTAAAGGCTGAGCAGGAGCAGCCTCCAGGCCAGGTTCGAGCCCGGCAACGGCATGACCTGGATCAAGCAGACGACGAAAGGCGGCGATTGCCTCTTGTTATTTTGATAATAGGAATTATTCTCATCTCACTGCTTTTCAAGGAGATGAGCCATGACCTACCTGATCGATGCCTGGCTGGATCGCCCGCACCCCTACCTGCGCATCCTCCACCGTGAAACCGGCGAAGTGTGCGCCATCCTCGAAGAGGACGCGCTCGACGAGTTGCGTGATCAGGGGGATCTCGACCTTGCCGGCCTGACATCCAGCGAGCCCGTGATACTCAAGGAGCTGGTGCGCAGCCTGTTCCTCTTCTGCTATGCGCGGGCGCTGCGTCCGCACAACGAGGTCCAGCTGCACTGAAGGGTTCGGATGACGCAGGACGCGTCATCTGCATGGCCGGCGCCCGGGGCTCCGGCCGTGTATGCGGAGGCAGAGGCGCCTCCGCCGGCTCCCGGGCCGTCAGGGACGACGCGCCCGGCGATCACTCCGAAAGACTCAGAGGATTTCCAGCAGCTCGACGTCGAACACCAGCACGCTGTGCGGCGGGATGCTGCCGACGCCCTGGGCGCCGTAAGCCAGCTCGCTGGGCACGTGCAGGCGCCATTTGCTGCCGGCGTTCATCAGTTGCAGGGCCTCGACCCAGCCGGCGATCACGCCGCCCACCGGGAATTCGGCCGGCTCGCCACGGTTGTAGGAGCTGTCGAACACGGTGCCGTCGATCAGGGTGCCATGGTAATGGGTGCGCACGGTGTCTTCAGCGGAAGGCTTGGCACCCTCGCCCGCGACCAGCACTTCGTACTGCAGGCCGGACGGCAGCTGGGTGACGCCCTCGCGCTTGGCGTTCTCCACCAGGTAGGCACGACCTTCGCCAGCGGCGGCATCGGCCTTGGCCTGGGCTTCGGCATGCATGCGCTCGCGGATGACCTTGAAGGAGGCGGACAACGCGGCACCGTCGACACGGCTCTCGATGCCGGCGAAGGCATCGCGCAGGCCGGCGACGACAGCGTCGATGCTCACGCCGGGCGGGGGATTGTCACGGATCTGGTCGCCCAGTTGGCGGCCGATACCGTAGCTGACGCGGGTTTCATCGGTGGAAAATTCGAGTTCGGACATGGCCGGGGCTCCGCTCCGGAAAAAAGGCCGGCCAGACTAGCACAGCCCCCTTCCCGGCCCTATCCCCCCGCCATCAGTGCCGGGCGCCCATCGACAACGGCACCCGCAGCGCACCGCGATCATCCGGGGCGATACCGCACATCTCGTCATGCACCGAGGCGTGCACCAGGTAGAACGGCATGCGCGGCAACTCATGCAACAGCCCCCGTGCATGCTCCACCGAGCGCAGCTGCATCGCATGGCCACGGCCATCGTCCAGGGTGTGGCAACGCCCCTCGATATGGGCCTGCAACAGGTAGATGCCCCCCTCCATGGAGATCAGGTCGAGCCCATCGACATGCCCGGCGCGGGCTTCGCTGGAAAGTGTCTGCAGGTTCATGGCGTCACCTCGGCGGGATCTGTACAGGGAAAAGTTAAATACAGTTTCCGTACAGGATCAAAACCGCCGGGCAGAAACACGACCGCCCGCGAGCGGGACGCTGACGGGCGGTCATGGTGGAGCGGCGGCGCGATCAGTGATCGTGCTTGGTCATCTTGTCCAGGTAACCCATGGCGAATGCCGAGATCACGAAGGTCATGTGCAGGACCACGTACCACATGATCTTGGTGTTATCGATGTTCTGCGCATCCATGAACACCCGCAGCAGGTGGATAGAGGAGATCGCCACGATGGACGCGGCCACTTTCATCTTCAGCGAGCCGGAGTCCATCTTGCCCAGCCAGCTGAGCTTCTCCTTGCCCTCGTCGATGTCCAGCTGGGAGACGAAGTTCTCGTAGCCCGAGATCATCACCATCACCAGCAGCCCGCCCACCAGCGACATGTCGATCAGCGACAGGAGCACCAGGATCAGCTCCGCCTCGGTCTTCTCGAAGACGTGCGGAAGGACGTGATAGACCTCCTGGAAGAACTTCAGCGACAGCGCCAGCAGCGCCAGGGACAGGCCGAAGTAGATGGGCGCCAGCAACCAGCGCGCCGCATACATCGAGTTTTCCAAAAAGCGTTCCATGAAGCCTCGCATCCAGAGTCAAAACTGGCGGCGAGTATAGCGAGCACATTCCTACAGAAAAACAGGCACGTAATGCCTCGAAATATCCCCAGGAGCTGTGGATAACCCTGTGAATTGTCTTGGGAAGGATGGCGCTGCCCAGCGTTCGCCGGGGCTCGCCGCAGGCTGCGCAAAAGCTGCACAGCCGATGCCCGCTCAGGTCTCCGGCCGGGACAGGAACGCGCCCGGGCTGCGAGGGCGCTCACCATTGAGCCGACGCAGTTCACCCTGCACATGGAGGCGCCAGATCAGCGGGTCCTCGCATGCGCAGTAGCCCAGCTCGGCCAGGCAGGAAGCAATCGCCGAAAGCACCGATTCAGCGACGAAAGGCCCGTGGAATGGGCCCTGCGCCTTGATCGCCGACGGCTGCGCTCCCGAAATCCCGGCAGCGCAGATGAGTGTCCAGAGTCCATTCCCTCCGGCCAGCGGCAGAATCACGCACTCGATGCGGGTGACCATGCCCAGGCATTGACGGGTGAGGCAGAGGTTGCGGGACATGACGACGTTCCTCGCGAAGACCTTGGGCCAGCCTACACCTGACAGGGGCCCTGGGAAAGCGAGGAAATCTTATCCACGCCAGCTGTGGATAAGCCTGTGGATGCCGTGGTGAAAAGTCTGTCGGACCAGCGCCAGCGCTGAGCGGCTCTACGCCGCTTAATGACTGACCAGCCACGGCACCCGCGCGGCGCCGTGACCGGTCATCGCCTGGTCATGCCGGGCCCTGGACCTTGTCGTCGGGCGGGGTCTTCTTGCCGGGTTCCTTCTTCGGGCCCTTGCGCGGCGGCTTGGCGGGTGCCGGCGCCTTCTCCAGGGCGGCGGCCACCTCCTTGGCGGCGTCGGGCTTCTCTTCCTCCTCCATGCCCATCTCGGCGATCTCGCGCAGGCGCTCGACCACCCGGGCGTTGACGCTGCCCTTGGGGAAACGGCCCTTCTCGTCCGGGCTGCCGGCAGCCTCGCCCACCAAGAGGCTCAGCGCCTCATCGGCCTGACGCACCGCGTAGACATGGAACTGGCCATTGCGCACGGCCTGCAGCACGCGTTCATCGAGCATCAGCGTGGCGACGTTGGCCTGCGGGATGATCACCCCCTGCTCGCCGGTCAGCCCGCGCGCTTCGCAGAGGCGGAAGAAGCCCTCGATCTTCTCGTTGACCCCGCCGACCGCCTGCACCTCGCCGAACTGGTTGATCGAACCGGTGATGGCGAAGCACTGCTTGAGCGGCGTGCGCGACAGCGCCGAGATCAGGGTGCAGACCTCGCCCAGGGACGCGCTGTCGCCGTCGACGTAGCCGTAGGACTGCTCCAGCGCGATGCTCGCCGAGATTTCCAGCGGAAACTCCTGGGCGTAGCGGCTGCCGAGGTAGCCGGTGAGGATCATCACGCCCTTGGAGTGGATCGGCTGGCCAAGGTTGACCTCGCGCTCGATGTCGACGATGCCCGAGCCCCCCGGGTACACGGTGGCGGAAATCCGCGCCGGCACGCCGAATGCCGAGTCGCCCACCTCCAGTACCGTGAGGCCGTTGCACTTGCCCACCGCTGCGCCGTCGGTGTCGATGAGGATGATCCCCGCCAGCATGTCGTCGAGGATGCGCGCCGAAACCCGGCCGGTGCGCGTGGCCTTGGATTTGAGCGCACGCTCGATGTGCTCGGCGTCGGTCACCTTCTCGCCGGCCAGCTGGCGCACGAAATCGGCTTCGCTGAGCAACTGGAACAGGTCGCCGATCTTCGCCGAGAGGCGCTTCTGGTTTTCCGCCAGGCGCGCGCTGTAGGTGGCCAGGCGCGCCACGGCAGCGGCGGAGAGCGGCGCCATGCCCTCTTCCGAGGTGCGGGTCTTGAGCAACTGGGCGAACTGCTCGAGGGTCTCCTCCGACAGCGGGATCTCCTCGTCGAAGTCCACCAGCACGCGGAACATCTCCTGGAAGTCCGGATCCAGGTCCTGCAGCGTGTAATACAGCTGGCGCGAACCGATGATCACCACCTTCAGCTGCAACGGGATCACCTGCGGCGTCAGGGTCACGGTGGCCAGGCGCCCCAGCTCGGCCAGCGGCGACTCCATCTTCAACTGGCGCGAATGCAGCGCGCGCTTGAGCGCGTCCCAGACGAAGGGCTCGCTCAGCAGCTTCTCCGCCTCCAGCACCAGGAAACCGCCGTTGGCACGGTGCAGCGCCCCCGGGCGCAGCTGGCGGTAGCTGGTGTAGAGCGCGCCCTGGTCGGTGCCGTACTCGATGCGGCCGAACAGGTTGTCGTAGGTCGGGTGCGACTCGAAGACCACCGGCGCACCGCCGCTGGCGGGGTTGCCGACCACCAGGCTCGGGCAGTACTGCTCTTCGAGCATCTCGCGGCGCTGCAGGTCCGGCTTGTCGTCGAGCATCTGGTCGACCACGGTCTTCAGCAGGTTCACCTGCATGGCCTGCAGGTAGGCGATCACCCCGGCGTTCTCCGCGTACTTCTCGGAAAGCGGCGCCAGCAGCGGCTGCAGGGCCTGGGTGATGGTCTCCTCGTTGAGCTGGCGCAGCAGGTTGCTGGACTCGCGCTTCCACTGCGGCAGGCTGGCCAGCTCCTCGTTGAGGCGCTCCTCCAGGCTGGAGATGTCCTCGTGGAAACGCTCGCGCTCGGCTTCGGGCAGCTGGGCGAAGTCGGCCTCGTCCAGCGCCTTGCCATCCTTCATCGGAGTGAAGGCGATGTTGGCGCTGTCCCGGTAGAGCGCGACGTCCTTCTCCAGCGCCAGGCGCTCGATCACATCCAGGGCGCGGTCGTAGCGCTGGTTGAAGCCACGGTCGATGGCGCTCTTCTTCTGCTGGAAGGTCGGCGTCTCGAACACCGCCGGGAAGGTGGCCAGGAGGTTATCCACAAGCTGGCCGATATCGGTACTGAAGGCGCTCGCCTCGCCGGGCGGCAACTGCAAGGCGCGCGGCTCGCGCGGCTCGTCGAAGTTGTTGACGTAGACCCAGTCCATCGGCGTGGCCAGGCGCTTGCCCTCGGCCTTGAGGTAGCGCTGCACGAAGGAGAAGCGACCGGTGCCGGGCTCGCCCATCACATAGACGTTGTAGCCCGGGCGCGGCATGGCGACGCCGAACTGCAGGGCCTCTACCGCGCGCTCCTGGCCGAGCACGCCACGGAAGGGTTCGAGATCGTCGGTGGTGGCAAAGGCGAACTGCTTGGAGTCGAAGGGGCGGGTCAGCGCATCGGGCGCCAGGCGCAGGGAGGCGACGAGAGGATCGGGCATCGGAAATCCTTATTGGCGACGCGGAAACATGGCCGCATTCTGGCGCCGCCTTCGTCCGCGTTGCAAGGCGTTCCGCCCTTGGCGGGGCGCGGCGCGAGGCGCTTCGCAAAAGCGTGCGAGGGCTTGCGCAATCGTCCTTTCTGACCTTGCTTGACACCCGTGGCGGGCATCGCCAAAGCTCGCCCATCCCACTCCAAGGCGAAAGCGAGCAGCGCTGTTGAAACGGACCTTCTCCCTCCTGGCCCTCTGTACCTGCACGCACCTGATGGCGGCCCCCGCCATCCCCCCGCAAACCCTGCAGCGCCTGGCCAAAGACCCGTACTGGATCGCCCTCGGCCACTACGAAACCGGCAAGCTCGGCGGCTGGCGCAGCTACGTCGACGACGAACGCTTCTTCCTCGCCGAGACGGGCGACAGCGACCCCGCGGCCGAACTCACCGCCACGGTCGCGGCCCTGTACCAGGACGCCAGCCTCGGCGACCGCCACCCGCAATGCCGCTACCCGGCGCGCACGCGCTGGCTCCGCGAACGGCTGCAGCTCACCGACCTGCCGGCCCCTGCCTGCAGCGAATTCGCCAGTTGGTACCACGACATCAATCCCCACAGCACGGTGCTGATCTTCCCGGCGGCCTACCTCAACAGCCCCTCGTCCATGTTCGGCCACACCCTGCTGCGCATCGACCAGCCCGACGTACAGGAGAACAACACCGCCCTGCTCAGCTACGCCCTCAACTTCGGCGCCTTCATCGAGGGCGCCGACAACAGCATCCTCTATGCCTGGAAGGGCCTGATGGGCGGCTACCCCGGGCTCTTCGCCCTGGTGCCCTACCGCGACAAGCTCAAGGAATACAGCCGCTTGGAGAACCGCGACCTCTGGGAGTACCGCCTCAACCTCAGCGCCGAGGAAACCGGGCGCATGGTCGAGCACGTATGGGAGCTGCGCCAGGTCCGCTTCGACTACTTCTTCTTCGACGAGAACTGCTCCTACCGCCTGCTGGAACTGCTGGAGATCGCCCGCCCCGGCATCGAGCTCACCGAGCAGTTCCCGCTGACCGCCATCCCCACCGACACCGTGCGTGCCATCAAGCATGCCGGGCTGGTGGAGCGGATCGACTACCGCCCCTCGCGGGAAAAGGAACTGATGGCCCGCGCGGCGCCGCTGGACAGCGACGAGCAGGATTGGGTCCTGCGCCTGGCCGACGACGAGAGCCTGCTGGACGACCCGGCCTTCCGCGCACTGCACGCCCCGCGCCGCGCGCAGATCCAGGACGCCGCCTTCCGCCTGGAGCGCTACCGCTCCACCGGCGAGGAACGCAGCGGCGCACGGGCGCAGCGCAGCTTCCAGCTGCTGCGGGCGATCAACCAGAACCCGCCCCCCGCACTGCAGGCCGAGCGCCCGCCGCTGCCCGAGGAAGGCCACGAATCACGCACCTGGCAACTGGGGCTCGGCAGCCGCGAGGACCGCGCCTTCGCCGAGTACGGCCTGCGCATGGCCTACCACGACCTCAACGACAACCTCGCCGGCTTCCCCCTCGGCGCACAGATCGAGATCCTCCAGCTCAAGCTGCGCCAGTACGAGCAGAACCACTGGCAGCTGCAGCAGCTGGATTTCGCCACCATCCGCTCGCTCACCCCGCGCACCCAACTGCTGCAGCCCTGGTCCTGGCAGGTGGCCGGAGGCCTGGAACGGGTGCCCGGCAAGGATGGCGACGAGACGCTGGTGAGCCATCTCAACGGTGGCGTGGGCGGCAGCTGGCAATGGGGGGACGACACCCTCTACTACGCTCTGGCCACCGCCCGCGTGGAACACAACCCGGACTTCGGCGCCTTCGTCGCCGGGGCCGGCGGCTTCGACACCGGGCTGCTGTGGCGCAACGGCCTGGGCACCCTCAGCCTTGAGGCGGCCGGCGACTACTTCCACAACGGCGAGGTGCGCCGGCGCCTGTCACTCAACCAGCAATGGGAGCTGGGCACCGACCTGGGCCTGCGACTTTCCGCCGAACGCTCGTTCAGCCAGCTCGGCGGCAACGACAACCAGGTGATGCTGCAACTGCGCTGGTACCACTACTGATCGCGCTGGCGCTCGGCGATGCCGTGCCCGGCGAACCAGGCCAGCAACGCTTCGCGCTTGAGCAGGCGGGCGTAGACCGGCGCATTCACCCCACCCCGGATCAGTTGCCCAAGGTCGACACCCTCGCCCGCCAGGCGCGCCAACAGCGCCTCGTCGTCGTGCTCGACCGCATGCTCAAGGGCCAGGCGCTGCAAGGCCGGCTCGACCGATAGCCGGCCGTCGTCCAGGGCGCCGCGCCAGTCCTGCACCAGCGCACTCATCCCCGCCCGCAGCCGTTGCGCCAGAGCGGCGTCCTCGATGGCCAGCGGGTCCAGCGCCTCGTCCAGCTCCAGGCCGGTGCCATCGGCACCCTCTTCGAAGGGGTCGCGGTAGTACACCAGCTGGGCGAACAAGCCTTCGAAATCATCCGCCACCCGCGTGAAGGAGTCCTCGTGCAGGCGCATGGACCAGGCCGGCGGCAAGCCCTGGCTCCAGGCATAGACGGCACCGAAATCCTCGCCCGGCTCGACACGGACGTAGATGCGCTCCAGGTACTCGAAGCCGCCCACGGGCAGGAACGCCAGCCGCCCGTCCCACTCGCGGCCCTCGTGCTCGGCGAACGCCCGGGCCCCCTCCTCCTCGTGCTCGATCCAGCCCCAGAGGTCGTTGTAGCCATCGCTGCCGGGGAAGAACAGCTCGCTCAGGGAGAAGGCGTGCAGGTGGCCCTGGTAGTCCACCTGGAAGTCGTAATCGAGCCGGCCGCCATAGGCGACACGCCACAGCCGCACCAGGGAGGGCGGCAGCGCGCGACCCAGGCGCGCCTCCACCTCCGCCAGCTCTGCATCGGTGATCGGCGGCCGCGCCTGGTGGATGATCCGCCCGGCGAAGGGCGCCAGTTCATGCTGGCGCAGGCGTTGCAGTTCGTCGTGGGTGAACATCAGGCCTGCCCTCCCAGCTGCTCGCGCGCAACCGGAACCGGAACCGGAACCGGGCCGATGCCCCGCAACGGGTCCAATGCGCGCGAGGGATAAACGCAGGGTTCTCCCACCGCGCAACAGGTGCGCAGCGGCTCGGAGGATTGGGTAAGGCTCATGGGCGGTCCTTGCTCGGCGGGGTTGCGAAAGGCGCAAAGGATAGCCGAGCCCAACTGAAGTCGCGCCTACACATGCGTCCCCACCGAATGGGCATGACCGCTGCGTAGGGTGGAGGTCGCTTTTTACCTCCACCAAGCGGAGTCGAGGCTGGCACGACGATCAAGCCACCTCAGCCGGCGGCCAGGTCCTTCCACTCCAAGCCGAACCGCCCCAGGTATTTGCGCAACCGGTCCGCGTCATTGGGCTGCGCCTTGGCCTGCCGTGATACGTCATAAAGCAGCCGCCCCGCTTCGGACAGGCTGCTCGCCTCGCGGCACACCGCGACCACCGCCGCCAGTTGCAGGCGGTCGAAGCGGTCCAGTTCCACCAGCCGCTCGCCGAGCAGCGTCGCCAGGCCGTCATCCGCCTGCCCCTGGGCGCCCCAGGCGTAGCGCAGGCGGTCGATCTCCTCCTGCACCAGCGCCTCGTCGATGCGACCGCTGTCGGCCAGGGTCGCCATGCGCGTGATGGAGGCCGACAGCTCGCGGAAGTTGCCCGCCCAGCGCGCCTCCGCCGAGCAGGCGAAGGCCAGGTAACGGCGCCGCGCCTCGGCGTTGAAGCGCACCATGCGCCCCTGCTCGCGGGCGTGGCGCTCCAGTTCGAAATCGATGTTCGGCTCGATGTCCTCGCGGCGCCCGGCCAGGCCCGGCAGCTCGAAGGTCCAGAGGTTGATGCGCGCGTACAGGTCCTCGCGGAACAGCCCCTCGGCCACCCGCGTACGCAGGTCACGGTGGGTGCCGGCGATCAGCAGGAAGTCGCTTTCCACCTCGCGGTCGGCACCCATGGGGAAGAAGCGCTTCTCCTCGATGGCCTTGAGCAGCATCGCCTGCTCGTCGAGGCCCAGCTCGCCGATCTCGTCGAGGAACAGCATGCCGCCATCCGCCGCGCGCAGCAGGCCATCGCGGGCGTTCTGCGCCCCGGTGAAGGCCCCCTTGATGTGGCCGAACAGCGCCGACATCGCCCCGTCGCCGCGCAGGGTCGCGCAGTTCACCTCGACGAAGCGGCCCTTGATCTGGTGACGCGCATCCTTCAGCTCGAAGATTCGCCGCGCCAGGAACGACTTGCCCGCCCCGGTCGGCCCCACCAGCAGCATGGGTGCGCGGGAGCGCAGTGCCACCCGCTCGATCTGCTCGATGCTGCGGTTGAACGCCGTGTTGCGCGTGGCGATGCCGGACTTGAGCAACGCCAGGCTCTCCAGCTGTTCGCGCTGGAAGCGCGAGGCGATGCGGTCGTAGCGCGACAGGTCGAGGTCGATCAGCGAGTGGGTGCCGATGGCGTGCCGGTCCTCGTCGCGACGACGGGCCGGGGAGGTCTGTACCAGGCGCGCCGGCAGGTAGCGCGCCTCGGTAAGCAGGAACCAGCAGATCTGCGCCACGTGGGTGCCGGTGGTGATGTGCACCAGGTAGTCCTCGTGCTCGGTATCGAAGCGGTAGGCGCTGACGAAGTCATGCAGCGCGCCATACACCTCCTCGAAGTCCCAGGGGTTGCGCAGCGGCATCTCGTGCAGGCGCACCTCGGTCTGCGGCGACACCTGCTCAACGTCGCCCTTGATGCGCTGGGACAGCCCCAGGTCGCGGGCATCGCTGCCGTGGATCAGCTCCAGGCGGTCCACCAGCAGGTCCGGTTGCTGGCACAGGCCCACGCTCGGGCGCCACTTGTTCCAGCGCTCGGCGCCCTTGCCCATGCGATCCAGGGTGGCGCCGACGAAGCCGATGGCGACGGTCTTGCGGGCCATGCTCACTCCTGCGCCACGGTGATCAGCTGCGGCGACTCGAAGATCGCCACCGGCGAGATCACGGTCTCATCCAGCGGGATGTCCTGGCCGTAGCGCTCGCGCATCTTCGCCTTCACCACCGGCGAGCTCAGGTCGAAGTCGCGGATGCGCTGCAGCTCGCCCAGGCGCAGGCCGAGGGTGCGCTCGTAGAGCTTCCACACCAGCTCCGAGCAGTACAGCCGCTGGTCGTTCCACTCGAAGGCCAGGTCATAGCGACGCCCGCGCATGCCCTCCGCCAGCTCGCGCATGCGCACCAGCGCGTCATGGGTCAGCAGTTCATCCGCGCGGGCCAGGCGCTTGATCACGTAATGGCCGCCCTCGCCCCGGGCGATCCAATGCTGCAGCGGCACGTACTGCACCTTCGCGCCGGCCTCGAACACCTGCAGCGTGCCGTTGCGCGCCAGCACCAGCCCCATGTGGCTGTAGCGCGAATGGGTGGCCTGCTGCACCGCCAGGCTCTGCGCCGAGCGCGACTGGTGGAAGATGATGTCGCCCTCGTGCACCTCGGGCAGTGGCGCGGCCTGGGCCAGGCAGGCGAACAGGCTGGAGATGAGGAAAAGTGAAAAGCGCATGGCATGTCCTTGTCGATGGCGCATCGGTGGCGGCGAGTTTATCTAAAAATATAAATTCGTATATCCACGAATATGGATATCTTTATCGAAGCCCGCTGGGCAAAATCCTTGAATCACCCGCCGTAAAAATAAAATCTTTAAAAATCAATTGCTTGAAAAATATTTTCATCCTCATCAACGAAACTGGCACGCCGCTCGCTATATCCCTGTCAACGAAAGGACCAACAGAGCGAGACGCCACGATGGCCAACACCGCCCTCTTCAACACCCAGGCAGCCACCCTGCCGCAAGTGGATACGTACAACCGCAGCAAGGCCGGCGCCTACGCCCTGCAACCGAAGCACAAGCTGGCGCAACTGGCGATGACCGGTTGCCTGAACCAGACCTTCTACGCCGACGCCCCCGAGCAACTGGCCGAGGTGCTGGCCCTGGTGGCCCAGCTGGACGCGGCCTTCGTGGCGAAGACCGCCGTGTACGCCCGCCGTGCCGGCCATATGAAAGACATGCCGGCCCTGCTGGTGGCCGCCCTGGCGGCACAACGCTCCTCCCTGCTGCCGGCCGTCTTCGGCCAGGTAGTAGACAACGGCAAGATGCTGCGCAACTTCGTGCAGATCCTGCGCAGCGGCGTGACCGGTCGCAAGTCGCTCGGTACGCAGCCCAAGCGCCTGGTGCAGGACTGGCTGAACAGCGCCAGCGAGCGCCAACTGCTGCAGGCGGCGATCGGCAACCAGCCGTCCCTGGCGGACGTGCTGAAGATGGTCCACCCGAAACCGAGCGAAGCCTGGCGTGAAGCCTTCTTCGCCTGGGTACTCGGCAAGCCGGCGGATGCCGACGCGCTGCCGCCGCTGACCCGCGCCCTGCTGGCCTTCCGCAGCGGCGCCAGCGACGAGCTGCCGGACGTGCCCTTCCAATTGCTGGGCGACCGCCAGCTGAGCGCCGCGCAATGGCTGGAACAGGCACAGCGCATGGGCTGGCAGGCCCTGCGGATGAACCTCAACACCCTGGCACGCCACGGTGTGTTCCAGTTGCCTGGCGCGGCCTATACGGTTGCCGCGCGGCTGGCGGACCGGGAAGCGGTGGCCAAGTCACGGGTCTACCCGTACCAGTTGCTGGCCGCCTACACGATGGCCGGCAACGACGTACCGGGACCGGTGCGCGAGGCGCTGCAGGACGCCCTGGAACTGTCGCTGGCCAACGTGCCGGCGCTGAGCGGCAACGTGGTGGTGTGCCCGGACGTGTCCGGCTCCATGCAGAGCCCGGCCACCGGCTACCGCCCGGGCGCCACCAGCACGGTGCGCTGCATCGACGTGGCGGCCCTGGTGGCGGCGGCGGTGCTGCGCAAGCAGCCGGCGGCGCGGGTGATGCCGTTCGAGAACCATGTGGTGGACGTGCGCCTCAACCCGCGTGACAGCGTGATGAGCAACGCACAGAAGCTGGCCTCGATCGGCGGCGGTGGCACCAACTGCTCGGCACCGCTGGCGCAGTTGGTGAAGGAGAAGGCCAAGGTGGACACGCTGATCCTGGTTTCGGACAACGAATCCTGGATCGACGCCAAGCGGCGCGGCGCCACCGAAACCATGCTCCAGTGGCAGCAGCTGAAGCGGCTGAACCCGAAGGCGAAGATGGTCTGCATCGACATCCAGCCCTACGGCACCACCCAGGCGCAGGAGCAGGCGGACATCCTCAACGTCGGCGGTTTCGGCGATGCGGTATTCGATGTGATCGCCCAGTTCGCCAGTGGCGAATACGGCGCGCGGCACTGGGTCGAGCTGATCGAGGCGACCGAGCTGTAGCGATACGGAGTAATCAAGGGCCCCGCAATGGGGCGGGGCCCGCAATGTGTTGAGGCGCGAGACGGCGAATGCAGCCGGGACTACATCACCGATGTCCCTGCACACCCTTGTCACCGTAGCGCGCGGCACGAATGCAGGTGGCTGTACATCGGTTGAGCCGGTTCGATTCCGGCCCGCGGCAACGCGGAACAGTCACCTTCCCTTGTCGTGCCACCTTGAGTTTTGCGACGAATGCCGGTGGAACTACACCCTTCCACGGTCGAGATGCGGGTTCGAATCCCGTCGGCTCCAATACTGCGGGGCCGTAGTTCAACGGTAGAACACGAAAACGTTTCACCACCTTTTGTCGTCGCACCTGTTTCACCACGGCCCGCAAGGGCGCCTCAAAAACGTAGGCGAGGCCGCCAGCGCAAGGCAAAAACAGGCGAAAAAGCGCAGTTTACGCGGTGTAAATGAGCATTTTGAGTGTGTTTTTAACGCCGCGATGGCAACGCAGGTAGTTTTTGAGGTGCCCGCAAGGGTCGGCAGCGAATGCAACGGGCATTACATGTGTCGCGGGTTCGAGCCCCGCCCCGGCAACGGGTAGCTCAGCGGGTAGAGCAATTCATGTCCACATCCCTTGTCGCTGCACCTCGGCCGCCCAGGCGGCCAACCGAATTTGCCCGGCGAATGCCGGTGGAACTACAGGACGTCGTGGTTGCGGGTTCGACTCCCGCCGGCTCTCCGGGGCCGTAGCTCAATCGGAAAGAGCGCGATGCCGTTTCACCTGACTTGTCGCCGTTTTGAAAGGAAAGAAGGAACCATGGAAAAGCACTACAACCTGCTGGAAGTCGCCGACGGCAAACCGATCAAGCTCTGGACCCAGGGCGTACCGGTGGAGGACGACGCGCGCAAGCAACTGATCAACACCGCGAAGATGCCCTTCATCTTCAAGCACCTGGCCGTGATGCCGGACGTGCACCTGGGCAAGGGGTCGACCATCGGCAGCGTGATCCCCACCGTTGGCGCCATCATCCCGGCCGCCGTGGGCGTGGACATCGGTTGCGGAATGATCGCCGCGCGCACCTCGCTGACCGCCTCCGACCTGCCGGACAACCTGGCCGGCCTTCGTAGCGCCATCGAGAAGGCCGTGCCCCATGGGCGCAGCGTGTCCCGCGGTGGTCGAGACAAGGGCGCCTGGGAAGACGTGCCGGAGCTGGCGGACCACGCCTGGTTGGCCCTGGCCGGGCGCTTCAAGGTGATCACCGACAAGTACCCGCGCCTGGAGAAGACCAACAACCGCAAGCACCTGGGAACCCTGGGAACCGGCAACCACTTCATCGAGGTCTGCCTGGACGAGGCCCAGCGCGTCTGGTTCATGCTCCACAGCGGATCGCGCGGTGTGGGTAACGCCATCGGCAGCCTGTTCATCGAACTGGCCCAGGCCGATATGCGCCAGCACATCGCCAACCTGCCGGACCGCGACCTGGCCTACTTCGAAGAAGGCAGCCAGCACTTCGACGACTACGTGGAGGCCGTGGGCTGGGCCCAGGACTTCGCCAAGCAGAACCGCGCACTGATGATGCACGCCGTGATCGCGGCGGCGCGTACGGTGATCAAGAAACCCTTCGAGGCCAACCTGGAAGCGGTGAACTGCCACCACAACTACGTGCAGAAGGAGCGGCACTTCGGCCAGGAAGTCCTGGTGACCCGCAAGGGCGCGGTATCGGCGCAGAAGGGCCAGCTGGGCATCATCCCGGGGTCCATGGGCGCGCGCAGCTTCATCGTGCGCGGCCTGGGTAACGAGGAAGCGTTCTGCTCCTGCAGCCACGGCGCCGGCCGCACCATGAGCCGCACCAAGGCGAAGAAGCTGTTCACCGTGGACGACCAGATCCGCGCCACCGCCCATGTGGAATGCCGCAAGGACGAGGACGTGATCGACGAGATCCCCATGGCCTACAAGGACATCGACGCCGTGATGCATGCCCAGCGCGAGCTGGTGGAAGTGGTGCACACCCTGCGCCAGGTGGTCTGCGTTAAAGGATGAAGAATGATCGGCGTTGCCCCGCCAACGCCTTTCGACCCTGAGGGAGAGCGACTGATGTTGCAGAAACTGGAAAGCCGTCGGGTGAAAGAACTCCGGGCCCGCCTCGACGAAGCCGGCAGCGTCTTCGACTTCGTCGTGCTGGGCCTGGACGTGACCGCCCGCCCCGGCGAGGCCGAGCACAAGGATGCGCTGCGGGTGCTGTTCGAAGGCATCCGCGAACGCGCCCAGGAATGGCGCCGCAAGCTGGTGGAACAACACCCGCAGTACGCCAACCATCCCTGGCCGGAGCTGATCCCGGACCTGGAGCAGGCCCGCCCGCAGGCCCTGGATGCCGCGCGCATCGAGGAACTGGCCCGCGACGACGGGCCGCTGTACCGGGCCCTGGTCGGCCCGCCCTACGGCACCGCGCTGCAGGTGGAGGACTTCCGCGAATGGCGCGAGGTCCTGCGCCTGCACGCCGATGAGGGGATGCAGGTGCTGGACTGGGTCGGCAACGCCGACGACGAACCCCAGCGCAGCGCCTGGAGCAGCTACTTCGATGACGGCAAGGAATGGTGGGGCATCTGGTGCCTCACCCTGTACAACCCGAGACGACGAACACTCAGCGCGCTGGCCGCCAGCGCCACCGATTGAAGCAGTAAGGGAACAAACGAAATGACCAGCGACCACCGCCATCCCCTCCCCGCCGCCATGCGCGAGCGGGTGCTGGAGGAACTGCAACGGGTCGAGCGCGAGCGCAACGTCACCGTGCTCTACGCCTGCGAATCCGGCAGCCGCGCCTGGGGCTTCGCCTCCAGCGACAGCGACTACGACGTGCGCTTCGTCTACGTCGAGCAGCCCGACTGGTACCTGCAGGTACGCGAGCCGCGCGACGTGATCGAGCGCCCGCTGGACGACGAACTGGATGTGAGCGGCTGGGAGCTGCGCAAGGCCCTGCGCCTGCTGCGCAACTCCAACCCCACGCTGCTGGAGTGGCTCGACTCGCCCCTGGTCTACCGCCAGGACGACGCCGCCACCGCCCGCCTGCGCGAACTGGCCGAAGCCTTCTGGTCGCCCCGGGCCGTGCGCCACCACTACCTGTCCATGGCCAAGAAGAACTTCCGCGGCTACCTGCAAGGCGACGAGGTGCGTTTCAAGAAGTACCTCTACGTCCTGCGCCCGCTGTTGGCGGTACGCTGGCTCGACCAGGGCCGTGGCCGCCCGCCGATGCCCTTCGAGGACCTGCTGGTGACCCTGGACGACCCGGCGCTGCTGGCGGAAATCGACGAGCTGCTGCAGCTCAAGCGCGCCGCCACCGAAGCCACCCACGGCCCGCGCCGCGAGGTGCTGCACGCCTTCATCGAGGCCCAGCTGGCCAGCGCCGGCGAAGCCCCGCAACTGCCACGCGGCCAGGGGGACGACGCCTTGCTGGATGAATTCATGCGGCACTGCGTGCACACCCACGCCACCTGAGGCCATCGCATCAATGGAGAACAGCTGAAATGGACTTCAAACCCTTCGCCGGCCTGCTGCTCCTGGGCCTGGCCAGCGGCCTCGCCGCCCAGGAGCGCCAGGTGCTGGACACCCTGCCTCTGGACTCGGCGACGGCCTACGAGCTGTCGCTGCCCGCCTGCACCACCGCGCCCTGCCCGTTCGAGCTGCGCCTGTTGAAAGACGGCCGCCCACACGGCACCACGGTGGTGCTGCACTGGGCAGCGACAGCGGCACCCGCCAGCCAGGCAGCGCCCGATCCCCTGTACGGCGCCGGCACGCCCCTGGGGGCTGGCGCGGCGCCCAGGGTGTGGATAACCGGCGAGGAAGAGGGGCAGGTCAGCGCGGCCGCTCGCCTGCTGCGGCTGGCAGATGGCACACCCGCGTTGCTGGTCAGCCAGATGGGCGGCTTCGAGCACCCCAAGCGCCATCACGCCCTGTACCTCGCCACGCCCCAGGGCCCGCACCTGGCCTGGTCCCACGACGAAGCCCCGGGGCCGAACCAGAGCTGGGTGCTGGCACCCACGGGCGACGGCCCGGTGCTGCTGGTGCACGAGCGTGCCGCCGCGATCGACGCAGCGGACCGCCTGGAGACGCGCCGCCTGACCTGGCACCCGGATCGCACGGCTTTCATCGAGGCGATGGCACCGCCCTCGCCGGCCCTGCGCGCCGTGGTCGCCGAACGCTACCCCAGCGCCATGGCCGCCCAGGCGGCCCGGGACCAGCAGGAAGGCTGCCTGGCAGCCTATGCGGTCATCGATACCGGCGCATCGGGAGCGGCCCGCTACGCCCTGGCACAGGTGGCGGAAAGCGACGCCGAAGCCCGGGCGGAAACCACCCGCCTGCACACATGCGCAGCGACCCTGCGCCCGGAGACCGTGCCGCTGGCACAGCTATTGACCACGCCCGCACCGACGCAGTAAGCCGGCGGGAGGCGGATGGGACGAAAGGCCCAGGTACTGGTATGTCCACGCCCCATAGAAAGCCTCGAATGGACGCAACTGGCTGACTTCTCCGGCGAGCACCCGGAACCCGTACAACCGACTGAAATGGCCATGACCTGGCCAGACAGCCAGGCAAGAACAACTGATTGGAACACCGAACCATGAAAACGGATTTCCTCGAACTCGACGGCGCCATCGGCGGTGGCCAGATCCTGCGCAGCGCGCTGAGCCTGTCGATGATCAGCGGGCGGGCCTTCCGCATCCGCAATATCCGCGCGAAGCGCAGCCGCCCGGGCCTGTTGCGCCAGCACCTGACGGCCGTGCTGGCAGCGGCCGAGGTCAGCGGCGCCGAGGTGGAAGGCGCGGAGCTGGGCTCGCAGACGCTGCGCTTCACGCCCGGCACCATCCGCGCGGGTGACTACCGCTTCGCCATCGGCAGCGCGGGCAGCTGCACCCTGGTGCTGCAGACCCTGCTGCCGGCGCTGCTGTTCGCCGAGGGGCCGAGCACGCTGGAAGTCAGCGGCGGCACCCATAACCCGCTGGCGCCGCCGGTGGACTTTCTCCAGCGCGCCTGGCTGCCATTGCTGCGCCGCATGGGCACCGAGGTGGAGCTGGAACTGCTGCGCCATGGCTTCATGCAGGCCGGGGGCGGGGTGGTGCGGTTGCGCATGGCGCCCGGCGAACTGCGCCCGCTGCACCTGGAGCCGCCAGGGGCCGTACTGAAACGCCAGGCCCGTGCGCTGCTGGCCGGGGTGCCCGGGCATGTCGGCGAGCGCGAGCTGCAACGGGTGGCCAAGCGCCTGGGCTGGCGTGACGACGAGCTGTGCCTGCAGTTCATCGACAATGACCAGGGGCCGGGCAACGCGCTGTTGCTGGAGCTCGCCTGCGAGACGCTGACCGAGGTGTTCTGCGCCTTCGGCCAGCCTCGCGTCGGGGCCGAACGGGTCGCCGACCTGGCGGTGGACGAGGCCCGCGCCTGGCTGGCCAGCGGTGCGGCCGTGGGTGAACACCTCTCGGACCAGTTGCTGCTGCCCATGGCGCTGGCCGGCGGCGGCAGCTTCAGCGCCCCGGTGCTCAGCGAGCACCTGATGAGCAACATCGAGGTGATCCAGCAATTTCTTCCCGTCCGTTGTCAGATCAGGAGCGAGCGGCAGGATTTCCACGACATCGCCATCACGGCGGTTTGACGAATCCACGACATCCTCCCGCCGATACTTGCGCCAGGCCGTCCAATCCGGGTGGCCGCCGCAATGAAATCCGCGCATGTGCGCCCAGCGAACGGGCGCACGGGAGTCGAACATGGCGTCATTCCGCGCCGCCCTTGCCATCCCCCTCGTCCTCGGCGGCGCCCTGCTGGCAGGCTGCGAGAGCACCCACCAGCACCTGATAGCCGAGGGCTACCCACCCGCCTTCGCCGACGGTTTCAGTGACGGCTGCAGCAGCGGGCGCCAGGCGGCGGGTGTGATCACCGGCGCCTTCCGCAAGGACGTGCCGCGCTACCTCAAGGAGCGCACCTACGCCGAAGGCTGGGGCGACGGTTTCGAGCAGTGCAAGGAACAGGTGCGCAGCGAAGAGCTACGCGAGTTCCACGAGCAGATCTCCAAGGACCGCGACGAGGACTGGGAGCGCGACAAGCGCCGGGCCATGGATCGTGCCTTGATCGGGCATTGAGACGACGTATCGCCCCGTCATGGGAGCCCGCCAGCCAACGCGGCAATTCCTTCGGGCCGTCCATGGCCCATCGCGGCTCTCGCGACATCCATGTCGCTCAACCCCTGAAACGACGATTGCGCTCGGCCTCCTGAAAGGGGCGTTTGGCCGCTGCTCCAACGTCGAGGCTCACGACTTCACATTGATGTGCGCATCACCACTGGGTGCTCGCTGCGGCTGACGCCTTTCGTAGGATGGTGTAGAGCGAAGCGAAACCCATGCGGTGGGCGTGACAGGGAGCCATGAATAACCGGAAGCACCGCGCTTGAGGCTTCGCATCGAGTGCACAACAGCTAGCGCAGACCGCCCCGTCCGCGCAGCACGCCGTCATCCTTTCGGCCCCCTGTTAGTTTCGGATTTCCTGAACTAAGTATTTGGCCTTTCCTATTCTTTCGCGGTCCGCGCGCGCCACAGAATCGCCCATCGCGCCGCAGAGCGCGCGGCCCCTCCCCGGGCCACACGTGATTCCTTTGACTGCCCAAGCCCGCCACAGCCGTGGCGTAACCACAAGAAAGGGTCGGCCCAGCCGCCCCGACCGAGCTTGTCAGAGGAACGCCCATGCGCCGTGCATCACGCCCCCGCCCGTTGCATCTCTCCCTTCCGGCTCCGCTGACGACAATCGCCTGACCGCCCGGCACGCCCGCCGCGCCCGTCGGCCTGCGTGCCGGGTGCGTCCCTGACCGGGATACGCCCATGCGACTCGAACTCTTCCGTACCCTCTGGGGCTACACCGCGCCCCGTGCCCAGGCCCTCGAGGAACTGCGCGCCGCCGGCTTCGACGGCATGGAAGCGCGCCTGCCGCTGGACGCTGCCGAGCGCCGCGCCTTCGCCGGCCTGCTGCGCGACAACCAGCTGGCCTACATCTGCACCCTGTTCACCGCCTACGACGTGCTGCCGAAGCAGGCCGCACAGCCCGATGAGCACCTGGAGGACCTGGCCCGCAAGCTGGACCTGGCCGCCGAGCTGCAGCCGCGTTTCGTCAACCTGCTGGCGGGCAACGACCGCTGGCCGCTGGCGATGCAGGTGGACTTCTTCGGTCGCGCCCTGGAGATCGCCGCCGACCAGGGCCTGGCCTGCTGCTTCGAGACCCATCGCGCCCGCTCGCTGTTCAATCCCTGGGTCACCCTGGAGCTGATCCGCCAACTGCCGGAGCTGCGCTTCACCAGCGACATCAGCCACTGGGTGGTGACCTGCGAGCGCCTGCTGGACGACCCCGAGGACGACCTCGCCCCCTTCGTCGAGCGTGTGCATCACATCCAGGCGCGGGTCGGCTACGACCAGGGGCCGCAGGTGCCCCATCCCGCCGCCCCCGAACACGCCGCCGCGCTGGACTTCCACGAGCGCCACTGGGAAGCGGTGTGGCGATCGCAGCAGGCGCGCGGCTACGCCGTGACCACGCTGACGCCGGAGTTCGGTCCGGACGGTTATCTGCATCACCTGCCCTTCACCGACATGCCGGTCGCCGACCTCTGGTCCCTCAACCAGTGGATCGGCCAGCGCCAGCGCCAGCACTTCCACCGCCTCTTCGGCTGACACGGAGCCACGACATGCACGCACAGGACACGGCCAGCAGTGCCTTCACCTCGATCCCGGTCATCGACATCGCCGGGCTGTTCAGCGAACGCCTGGAGGACCGCCAGGCGGTGGCGCAGGCCCTGGGCAAGGCGGCCCGCGAGGTGGGCTTCCTCTATATCCGCAACCACGGCATCGCCGCGGCACGCATCGACGGCCTGCGCCAGGCCGCACGGGACTACTTCGCCCAGCCGCTGGACGCGAAGATGCGCCACTACATCGGCACCTCCGAGAGCCACAAGGGCTTCGTCCCCGAAGGCGAGGAGGTCTATTCCAAGGGCAAGCCGGATCACAAGGAAGCCTTCGACATCGGCTACGAGGTCAGCCGCGACGACCCGCTGTTCCTCGCCGGCACCCCGCTGCTGGGGCCCAACGACTGGCCGGGCGTTCCCGGCTTCAAGGAAGCGGTGCAGGCCTACTACGCCGACGTCTTCGCCCTCGGCCGCAGGCTGTTCCAGGGCTTCGCCCTGGCCCTCGGGCTGCCGGAGGACTACTTCGATGCCATGGTCAGCCGCCCGCCGTCCAAGCTGCGCCTGATCCACTACCCCTTCGACGACGCCGCCCAGGACGCCCCGGGCATCGGCGCCCACACCGACTACGAGTGCTTCACCATCCTGCTCGCCGACAAGCCGGGCCTGGAGGTGATGAACGAGGACGGTGCCTGGATCGATGCGCCGCCCCTGGATGGGGCCTTCGTGGTGAACATCGGCGACATGCTGGAGGTGATGACCGCCGGCGCCTTCGTCGCCACCTCGCACCGGGTGCGCAGCGTGCGCGAGGAGCGCTACTCCTTCCCGCTGTTCTACGCCTGCGACTTCCACACCCAGATCCGCCCGCTGCCGCAGTTCGCCGGTGACGGCGCCCAGGCCTACGAGGAGATCGCCATCGGCGAGCACATGTGGGCCCAGGCCTTGCAGACGTACCAGTACCTGCGCCGGCGCGTCGAAGCCGGCGAGATCGCCTTGCCGGAGCGGGCACGCAAGCCCTCCAGCTTCGGCCACCTGAAGAACCAGATGCAGCCGTCCTGAGCCGCACACATCCGCTGACCAGAGGAGCACCACCCATGAAGCCTTCCACCGCCCTGCGTTCCACCGCCCTCGCCGCCGCGCTGCTGGCCACCGGCCTTGTCCAGGCCGACGTCGGCGTCACCACCCCCGGCCAGCTCAAGGTCGGCATGGACATCACCTACCCCCCGTTCGAGTCCTACGAGGGCGACAAGGTGGTGGGGTCCGACCCGGACCTGGCGCAAGCCCTGGCCAAGCAGCTGAAACTGGACGTCGCCTACGTCAACACCAAGTTCGCCGGGCTGATCCTCGGCCTCAATGCCCGCCACTTCGACACGGTGATCTCCGGCATGTACATCACCCCGGAACGCACCGCCCAGGCACTGGCCATCCCCTACGCGCAGACCGGCGCCTCGATCCTGGTCAAGGCCGACGCCGAGGCCAGGCCAGAGACCCCGGAAGAGCTGTGTGGCCTCAAGGTCGGCCTGCAGCAGGGCACCACCTGGGTCACCCAGCTGCAGGAGCTGTCCTCCAGCTACTGCACCGCCAACGGCAAGGGCGCCATCACCGTCAGCGAGTACCCCTCCGCCCCCGAGGCCACCCAGGCGATGATCTCCGGCCATATCCAGGCCCAGGTGGAGATCGCCGGTGCGGCGAAGCAGATCGCCGAGCGCTCGCGCCAGCGCGTGGTGGTCAGCACCCCGGGGCTGATCTACAAGCAGACCCTCGGCATCTACGTGCAGAAGGACAACAAGGCGCTGCACGACGCCCTGCTCAAGGCCCTGGAAGGCGCCAAGGCCAGCGGCGAGTACACCGCCATGCTGAGCAAATACAGCCTCGAGGCCCCCGCCGCCAACTGAGCGTGACGGCGGCGCCGCTTCGGGCGCCGCCCCGTTTCCCGCGATACGGGCCCGCCCTCGCAGGGCGGGTCGACCGAGGTGCCCATGCAATTCGAATGGTCGTATTTCTTCTCGCTGTTCTCGCTGGTCGATTTCTGGAAGGCCTGCGTCACGGTGATCGAACTGAGCACCCTGGCCTGGTTCATCGGCATGGTCCTGGGCTTTCTCCTGGCCAGCGCCAGGCTCTCCACGCATCCGCTGCTGCGGGTGCCGGTGGGCCTCTACATCTGGTTCTTCCGCAGCGTGCCGCTGCTGGTGCTGGTGGTGTTCGTCTACAACCTGCCGCAGCTGTTCCCGGTCACCGGCAAGCTGCTGTCCAACCCCTTTCTCGCCGGCCTGTTCGCCCTGGTGCTGACCGAGGCCGCCTACATGGCCGAGATCCACCGCGGCGGGCTGATCTCGGTGGCCAAGGGGCAGAAGGAGGCCGGCCGCGCACTGGCCATCGGCGGGCTCGGCATCCAGCGCCTGATCGTCATCCCGCAGGCCTTCCGCATATCCCTGCCGACACTGATCAACGAATACATCACGGTGGTGAAGCTGACCTCGCTGGTCTCGGTGATCTCCCTCACCGAGTTGCTGATGGTCGGCCAGCGCCTCTACGCGCAGAACTTCCTGGTGATGGAGACGCTCTGCGCCGTGGCCGCCTACTACGTGCTGATCGTCACCCTGTTCGGCTGGCTGCTGGGCGCACTGGAGCGCCGTCTCGACCTCTCCCGTCGCGCCCCGCAGACGCTGACCGCCGAGGCCGTAGCCGCCCTGCGCGGCACGGGCCAGCGCCTCGCCGCCCGGGTGGCGCGCGCCACCGGCAAGGGCACGCCACCGGCGCTGCAACTGCAGAACATCCACAAGCGCTACGGCCGCCACGAAGTGCTCAAGGGCATCGAGCTCAAGGTGGGAGCGGGCGAGGTGGTGTCGATCATCGGCCCGTCGGGCTCGGGGAAGACGTCGTTGATCCGCACCATCAATGGCCTGGAGAGCATCGACCAGGGCGAGATCGTGCTCTTCGGCGAAACCTACATCGCCTCGGGCGACAAACCCGGCAACGCCCGCGTGCGCCGGGGCGTGCAGCACATCGGCATGGTGTTCCAGAACTTCAACCTGTTTCCCCACCGCACCCTGCTCGACAACGTCACCCTGGCGCCGCGCTACCACGGCCGCCTGTCACGCCAGGAGGCGGAGGCCCGCGCCTGCGCCCTGCTGGACAAGGTCGGCCTGCTGGCGCATGCGCACAAGTACCCGCACCAGCTCTCCGGCGGCCAGCAGCAGCGTGTCGCCATCGCCCGCGCGCTGGCGATGGACCCGCAGATCATGCTGTTCGACGAGCCCACCTCGGCCCTCGACCCGGAGCTGGTGGGGGAGGTGCTGAAGGTGATCCGCGACCTCGCCAGCGAGGGCATGACGCTGGTGATCGTCACCCACGAGATGGAATTCGCGCTGTCGATCTCCGACCGGGTGATCCTCATGGAGGACGGCCTGGTCCAGGTCGACGCCAGCCCCCAGGCGATCCGCGAGAACCGTGCCGGCGAGCGCATACGCCGCTTCATGGGGTTGCAGGAAGAGAGCCAGCGGGCCAGCGCCTGATCGCCCTGTGGTGCAAACGCAAAGGGCAGCCATCGGCTGCCCTTTTCTTCGCGGCTGACCCCGCTCCCACCAGGAGAGCGGTCGCGTCTCAGACCACGCCTTGCGCCAGCATGGCGTCGGCCACCTTGACGAAGCCGGCGATGTTGGCGCCCTTCACGTAGTTGATCCGGCCGTTCTCCTCGCCGTGGGCGACGCAGGCATGGTGGATGTTCTGCATGATGCCGTGCAGGCGCTGGTCCACCTCGCCGGCGCTCCAGTGCAGGCGCATGGCGTTCTGGCTCATCTCCAGGCCGCTGGTGGCGACGCCGCCGGCGTTGGAGGCCTTGCCCGGCGCGTAGAGGATGCCGGCCTCGATGAAGATATCCACAGCCTCCAGGGTCGAGGGCATGTTGGCGCCTTCGGCGACGCAGATGCAGCCGCCCGCCAGCAGGGTGCGGGCGTCATCGGCATCCAGCTCGTTCTGGGTGGCGCAGGGCAGCGCGATGTCGCAGGCCAGATTCCAGGGGCGCTGGCCGGCGATGAAGCGCAGCCCGGCGCCCTGCAGTTCGCTCAGGCGCCCGCGACGCACGTTCTTCAGCTCCATCACCGCCTCCCACTGTTCCTGGGTGAGGCCGCCCTCGGCGAACAGGGTGCCTTCGGAGTCGGACAGGGAAATCACCTTACCGCCCAGCTCCATGACCTTCTGCGCCGCGTACTGGGCGACGTTGCCGGAGCCGGAGATGGCCACGCGCTGGCCGTCGAAACCGCTGTTGCGGCCCTTGAGCATCTCCTGGGCGAAGTACACGCAGCCGTAGCCGGTGGCTTCCGGGCGGATCAGGCTGCCGCCGTAGGCCAGGCCCTTGCCGGTGAGCACCGAGGTGAACTCGTTGGACAGGCGCTTGTACTGGCCGAAGAGGAAGCCGATCTCGCGGGCGCCGACACCGATGTCACCGGCGGGCACGTCGAGGTCGGCGCCGATGTGGCGGTACAGCTCGCTCATGAAGGACTGGCAGAAGCGCATGACTTCGGCGTCGCTCTTGCCCTTGGGGTCGAAGTCCGAACCACCCTTGCCGCCGCCCATGGGCAGCGAGGTCAGGGAGTTCTTGAACACCTGCTCGAAGGCCAGGAACTTGAGCACGCCGAGGTTCACCGAGGGGTGGAAGCGCAGGCCACCCTTGTAGGGACCGATGGCGCTGCTCATCTGCACGCGGTAGCCACGGTTGACCCGCACGCGGCCGGCATCGTCGACCCAGGGCACGCGGAACAGGATGGAGCGCTCGGGCTCCACCAGGCGCTCGAGGATGCCAGCCTGCAGGTAGCGCGGGTTGGCTTCGAGGAAGGGCCAGAGGCTGCGCAGCACTTCTTCCACGGCCTGGTGGAACTCGGGCTGGTCGGGGTCACGCCGTTTCAGGCGGGCAAGATAGTTGTCGACGGATTCGGTCATGGCGTCCTGGCCTGCTCGTTCTGTTCAAAAGGGCGCTGACTCTAACAAGGAAAACACGCCCTACAGAAGTGCAAAATGACGCTTTATTGAATCTTTTTGGTGCAATTCTATAAAAGCCGCCGAAAGCTAAAGGGATAAACCGCTCTGAAACGGCGAATTACCGACGCTTCCACTGCACCTTGTCGGAGCGGTTGCAGCCCTCATATGGCGCATCCCGGCCACACGGGCTCCGGCGAGTGCCCCGCGAGCCTGCCGAGAGCCTTTGTATCCGCGCATGTCCAGGGGAGAACCCGGCACCTTCGCACCAGTCATAGCGATGTGCCATTTCGGCACCCACTCCCAGGAGTCCTTCCATGTACAGCTCGCGCATGCGTCCTTCCATCCTCGCCGCCACCACGCTCACCGCCCTGCTGCTCGCCGGCATCGGCCAGGCGCGGGCAGGCGTCGAGATGGCGGGCTCGGCCGGCAACTACGACAACCTTGCCGCCGTGGAGCGCACCTCCAGCGGCCGGCTGACCGAGAGCAACATCAGCGTCGGCGACGTCAAGGAGATGCAGAAGCACATCAACAGGCTGAACCAGCTGACCAGCGATCAGGCCGACACCATCAGCGCCCTGAGGCGCCAGGTGGACGACCTCAAGCGCGACAGCGGCTCGGCCAGCGAACTGTCCGGCATCCAGCGCCGGCTGGAGGCGCAGGAACGCAAGACCGACCAGCTGCAACGCAGCCTGGACGACCTGGCCCGCAAGGTGAAGTGAGCCGGGAGCGGAAACGAAAACGGAGCCTTTCGGCTCCGTTTTCATGTCCGGCCCACCCGGTGTCGACCGGGGGATGACCTCAGGTCACTGGGCCAGCTTCTTGTGACGCACGCGGTGCGGCTGGGCAGCGGCATCGCCCAGGCGCTTCTTGCGGTCGGCTTCGTACTCGGTGTAGTTGCCTTCGAAGAACACCGCTTGCGAGTCGTCCTCGTACGCCAGGATGTGGGTGGCCACGCGGTCCAGGAACCACCGATCGTGGGAAATCACGATGGCGGCGCCCGGGAAGTCCAGCAGGGCTTCTTCCAGGGAACGCAGGGTCTCGACGTCGAGGTCGTTGGACGGTTCGTCGAGCAGCAGGACGTTGCCACCCTCCTTCAGGGTCAGGGCCAGGTGCAGGCGGCCACGCTCACCACCGGAGAGGTCCTTGACGAACTTCTGCTGGTCGCCGCCCTTGAAGTTGAAGCGGCCGACATAGGTGCGCGACGGGATCTCGTAGTTGCCGATGCGGATCTGGTCGGAGCCGTCGGAAATCTGCTGGAACACGGTCTTGTTGCCGTCCAGGTCGTCGCGGCTCTGGTCCACGCACGCGAGCTTCACGGTCTCGCCGATCTCGATGCTGCCGGAGTCCGGGGTTTCCTTGCCCATGATCATGCGGAACAGGGTCGACTTACCGGCACCGTTGCCACCGATCACGCCGACGATGGCGCCCTTGGGCATGGAGAACGACAGGTTGTCGATCAGCACGCGGTCGCCGTAGCCCTTGGTGACGTTCTTGAATTCGATGACCTTGTCGCCCAGGCGCGGACCGGCCGGGATGTAGATCTCGTTGGTCTCGCTGCGCTTCTGGAATTCCTGCGACTGCATCTCCTCGAAACGCTGCAGGCGGGCCTTGGATTTCGACTGGCGGGCCTTGGCGCCCTTGCGCACCCACTCCAGTTCTTCCTTCATGGCCTTCTCGTGGGCCGACTGCTGCTTGGATTCCTGGGCCAGGCGTGCCGACTTGGTCTCCAGCCAACCGGAGTAGTTGCCCTCGTACGGAATGCCGGCGCCACGGTCGAGCTCGAGGATCCAGCCGGCGACGTTGTCGAGGAAGTAACGGTCGTGGGTGATGGCCACCACTGTGCCCGGGAAGTCGTGGAGGAAGTGCTCCAGCCAGGCGACGGAGTCGGCGTCCAGGTGGTTGGTCGGTTCGTCCAGCAGCAGCATGTCGGGGGCCGACAGCAGCAGGCGGCACAGGGCCACGCGGCGCTTCTCGCCACCGGAGAGGTGCTCGATGCGGGCGTCCCAGGCCGGCAGGCGCAGCGCGTCGGCGGCGACTTCCAGCTGGCGCTCCAGGTTGTGGCCATCGCTGGCCTGGAGGATGGCCTCGAGCTTGGCCTGCTCGGCGGCCAGCTTGTCGAAGTCGGCGTCCGGGTCGGCGTAGGCGGCGTAGACCTCGTCCAGGCGGGCCTGGGCGTCCTTCACGACGCTGACCGCTTCCTCGACCACTTCACGCACGCTCTTGGTCGGGTCCAGCTGCGGTTCCTGGGGCAGGTAGCCGATGTTCAGCTCGGGCATAGGCCGTGCTTCGCCGTCGAACTCGGTGTCCACACCGGCCATGATCTTCAGCAGGGTCGATTTGCCCGAGCCGTTGAGGCCCAGCACGCCGATCTTGGCGCCGGGGAAAAACGACAGGGAGATGTTCTTGAGGATTTCCCGCTTCGGCGGAACGACCTTGCTCAGGCGATGCATGGTGAAGACGTATTGAGCCATGGGTGACCTTGGTTCTGTGATCAGGGGTAAAGGCGGGGACGCATGCGCTCCCGCGCGCGTGCGGCAAAGCTACCGGAATGGGCGAAGCAGGGCAAACGACGCTCGTCGGCCATGCTGGCACTCTGCCTCACTTCAAGGCATGCTAGCCCGCTTGTAAGCGCCGGACTACAGTTCAGTCGGCCAGCATCACCTGCCTATTTCGTCGTCATCGCAGGATTCGTCCAGTGCCCAAGCTTCGCCCCTCGACAACCCCGCGTGCGCCCGGAGAGCCGTACGGCCCGCCACTGCACCGCTCGGTCAAGGGGCTTCTACTGGTCCTCGTGCTGTCCATGCTCGGCCTGCTGTTCTGGCAGCTGCAGCAGGAATACCACCAGTTGAAGGACGGCCAGCGCCAGCGCAGCCAGGAGCTGGCCCGCGAGATCACCAGCCACCTCGAAGGCAGCATGGACTTCAAGGCCCAGGCCGGGCTCGCATTCCTTGCACAGAGCGCCCGGCAGCCGTCCCTCGAACCCGACCTGCTGGGCAACCTCAAGCGCATCTACCCAGCCATGCGCAGCGTCGCCTGGCTGACGCCGCGTGGCGGCATCCTCGCCGACAGCGACCCCGCCGCCGACGACGCGCTGTTCGTCGCCAGCCTCGCGCAACGCTCCGCCGGCCAGGCCGTGCACTTCTCCTTCAGCGCCCAGGGCGGTGGCCAGCTCTACCTGATCCTGCGGGACATCGAGGCCGGCAACGCCTGGCTGCTGCGCCTCGATCCGCAGGCGTTGCGCAACTGGATCCGCGAACAGGAGCGCGACCAGTCCGGCTGGCTGCTGGAGGACCGTTTCAGCGACCGCGTGCTGCTGCACAGCGGCAAGGTCGCCAAGGACAGCCCCATCGTGATGCCGGTGACGGCGCTGGAAGAGTCCCAGACCCTGTTCATCGCGCCGCTCGCCAACAGCGACTGGCAGCTGCGCGCCCTCTACGACGAACGCCAGGTGCAGGCCGAACTGCTGCCGGGCCTGATCGGGCGGCTGGCGCTGTTCCTCATCTGCGCCACCCTGGCGACCCTCGCGCTCCTCGTCCTGCAGCGCGAGCAACGCAACCTGCGCGAACTCAACGACGCCTCGCGGCGCTCCCTGCGCCAGGCCGCCAGCGCCCTCGGCGTGATCGAGGAGCGCGTGGTGGTGACCTGGACCGACGGCGTCGTCTGCTACCTCAACGCCCGCGCCGAGGCGATGTTCGGCATGAGCAGCGAAGAATCCCAGCAATACCACCTGCTGGCCCTGCTGCCCGGGCTGGACCCGCTGCTGCTGCACGCCACCACCTTCCCCAACGACCTCGGCCCGGACCTGGTGCCCGCCGGCGTCGATGGCGAGCAGCGCCTGTTCGCCGTGACCCGCAGCGACCTCAACGACGGCGCCAAGCTGATCGGCTACGTCTGGGTCCTGCGCGACGTCACCGAGGAGCAGCAGGCCCTGCGCGTGCTGCAGGAAACCCGCCGGCGCTACCAGGACATCTTCGAAGGCACCGGCGTCGCCCTCTGCGTGCTCGACCTGTCCACCCTGCGCGAGCACCTGTTCCAGTTGGGCCTGCGCGATACCCAGGCCCTCGCCCAGTGGATCGACACCCACCCCGGGCGCCACGGCGAGCTGCTGCAGCGCCTGCGCATCACCGAGGTCAACCAGTTCGCCCTGCGCCTGCTCGGCGTCGGCAGCAGCGAACAGGCCTGGCAGCAACTGATCGGCCACGGCCCGCTGCGCAACGGCGGCATCCGCGCCCAGCTCATCGGCGCCGTGCTCGGAAGCCAGTCGCAGATCGAACTGGAGACCCGCATCGTCACGCCCCAGGGCACCGAGCGGCATCTCTGGGTGGTGCTGCGCCTGCCGGAAATGATCCAGGACCTGCACGCCGTCACCCTCAGCATCAGCGACATCACCAGCCGCAAGCGCATCGAGCTGTCGCTGATCGAGCGCGAGCGTTTCTGGTCCGACGTGGTGCTGGCCGTGCCGGACACCCTCTACGTGCACGACATCGGCAACCGCAAGGTGATGCTCAGCAACAACCGCCTCGGCCAGCAGCTGGGCTACAGCCGCAGCGAGCTGAAGGCGATGGGCGAGCGCTTCTGGGAGCAGGTGCTGCACCCCGACGACGAAGAGCAGTACTGGCGCATGCGCAGCCTGCAGCAGGTGGTCGGCGACGGCCTGCTGCTGCAGTGCCAGCTGCGCTGGCGCCACCGCGACGGCAACTGGCACTGGTTCGACATCCGCGAGCAGTCGCTGACCCGCGATGAGAACGGCCGGGTCAGCCGCCTGATCGGCGTGGCCAAGGACATCACCGAGCAGATCGAGGCCAGCGAGCTGATGCGCGAGAGCGAGCGGCGCTACCGCCTGCTGGCCGAAAGCATCAGCGACGTGATCTTCACCAGCGACCGCCAGTTGCAGCTCAACTACGTCAGCCCCTCGGTGACGCCGGTGCTGGGCCTGAGCGCCGAGTCGGTGATCGCCAACGGCTTCAACAACGCCGTCGCCGACCCGCGCCAGATGGCCCCGCTCTACGTGCTGCTGGACCAGGTCAGCAACGCCCTGGGCAATCCCCAGCGCCTGGCCGAGCTGCGCTCGCGCCTGCCCGCCCAGTTGTTCCTCTTCGACTGCCTGCGCGCCGACGGCCGCAAGATCCCCGTGGAGCTGCGCATCATGCTCATGTGGGACGAGCACGGCAGCTTCGAGGGGCTGCTCGGCGTCGGCCGCGACATCAGCCAGCAACGCCGCGCCGAGAAGGACCTGCGCATGGCGGCGACGGTCTTCGAGCACTCCACCTCGGCGATCCTGGTCACCGACCCGGCCGGCTATATCGTCCAGGTCAACGAGGCCTTCAGCCGCATCACCGGCTACTCATCCGCCGAAGTCCTCGACCAGCTGCCGTCGGTGCTCACCGCCGACCGCCAGCAGGCCACCCAGCTCAACTACATCCTCGGCCAGCTCAACCAGCGCGGCAGCTGGGAAGGCGAGGTCTGGCTCAAGCGCCGCCAGGGCGACACCTATCCCTCCTGGATCGGCATCACCGCGGTGCACGACGAGGAAGGCGACCTGGTCAGCTACGTCTGCTTCTTCAGCGACATCAGCGAGCGCAAGGCCAGCGAGCAGCGCATCCACCGCCTGGCCTACTACGACGCCCTCACCCACCTGCCCAACCGCACGCTGTTCCAGGACCGCCTGCACACCGCGCTGCAGCATGCCGAGCGGCACCAGGAATGGGTGGTGCTGATGTTCCTCGACCTCGACCGCTTCAAGCCGATCAACGACTCCCTCGGCCACGCCGCCGGCGACCGCATGCTCAAGGACGTGGCCATCCGCCTGGCCGCCTGCGTCGACGACGACGACACCGTGGCGCGCATGGGCGGCGACGAATTCACCCTGCTGCTGCAACCGCGCACCACCCGCGAGGGTGCGCTCAACCGCGCCATCAACGTGGCCGAACAGATCCTCGCCAGCCTCGCCCGGCCCTTCGTGCTCGAAGGCCGCGAATTCTTCGTGACCGCCAGCATCGGCATCGCCCTCAGCCCGCAGGACGGCCGCGAGCTGAGCCAGTTGATGAAGAACGCCGACACCGCGATGTACCACGCCAAGGAACGCGGCAAGAACAACTTCCAGTTCTACCAGGCCGAGATGAACGCCCGTGCCCTGGAGCGCCTGGAGCTGGAGAGCGACCTGCGCCACGCCCTGGAGCAGCGCGAGTTCATGCTCTATTACCAGCCGCAGTTCTCCGGCGACGGCAAGCGCCTGACCGGCGTCGAGGCACTGCTGCGCTGGAACCACCCGACCCGTGGCCTGGTGCCGCCCAATGACTTCATCCCGGTGCTCGAAGAACTCGGCCTGGTGGTGGACGTCGGCGACTGGGTGCTGCGCGAGGCCTGTCGCCAGCTCAGGCACTGGCACCAGCAGAAGATGCGCCTGCCGAAGATCTCGGTGAACATCTCCGCCCGCCAGTTCGCCGACGGACAGCTGGTCGAGCGTATCTCCGAGATCATCACCGAGAGCGGCCTGCCGCCGGCGTGCCTGGAACTGGAGCTGACCGAATCCATCCTGATGCGCGACGTCGGCGAAGCCATGCAGATCCTCGCCAGCCTCAAGCGCCTGGGCCTGTGCATCGCGGTCGACGACTTCGGCACCGGCTACTCCTCGCTCAACTACCTCAAGCAGTTCCCCATCGACGTGCTGAAGATCGACCGCAGCTTCGTCGACGGCCTGCCCGACGGCGAACGCGACGCACAGATCGCCCGCGCCATCATCGCCATGTCCCACAGCCTCAACCTCGCGGTGATCGCCGAAGGCGTGGAAACCCACGCCCAGCTGGAGTTCCTCCGCGAGCACGGCTGCGACGAGGTGCAGGGCTACCTATTCGGCCGCCCCATGAGCCCCGAGCAGTTCGAAGCCCAGTTCGGCGGCGCCGCGCTGTTCATGCTCAGTTGACCGGCGCACGGGGCCGACATCGACCGCCGTGCCAGCCGCTGTGATGGGCGTCTGGTTGTCATACAAATGAAGTTGAATATTTCCTACAGCCCTGCCAGATTGCGCTTCGCTATTTAAGTGTTGCAAAGGATTGCAAGTACGAAGCGACTCCAAGACACCCTCGCCAGTATCTGCAAAAACCCCTGAATTAGCTGACCCTGCCGCCAAGTCGTGGCTTTTTTTCGTGGCCGGAAAACAGCGTCCCGGAGTAGCGGCCCCTCGGGCCCATCCCTTTCCGGCCGCTCGTCACAGGTAGCCAGGCGTTCCACGCACCCAACAAGAACCCCGCACAAGGATGATTGCGTCATGACCGTTTCTCGCGCCCCGAAACACCGCCCCACCCCTGCCAACCTGCTCCGCTGCGCTGTCGCACTGGGGCTCGCCGCCATGCTCGGCGGCTGCAACTCCGCCGAATCCGAAGTCCAGAAGGTAGTGATCGACAACCTGCTGGTGAAGGACGTCTACAAGTTCGGCGAATACACCGAAATAAACGGCATTGGCGCTTGCCAGACCGTCAACAGCGTCAGGGCCGATGGCCGGGAAACCGGTGACATGCAAGCCTTCGTGATGAAGAAGGACGGCACCTGGCACTTCCTGAACTTCCTCCCGGGCTCCCATGAAGAGTGCGTCACGGCGGGTGAAGAAATGACCCAGGAGCTGCTGGACAAGGGCTACAAGGGCTGAGCGGCCCACTGAATCAACGTCACCCCTCTGGAGAAGTTCAATGCGTACCAAGTTCCTGCAAATCGGCCTGATAGCCGCCATGGGCCTGCTGGCCGCCTGCGGCTCTTCGCCGCGTGCCCCGCAACAGCAGATCGTCGGCCAGATCCCGGCAGGCAGCCCCTTCGCCAAGGTGCAGCCCGGCATGTCCATGAAACAGGTGCATGACCTGATCGGCCAGCCCACCGACAGCTACAACCACATGACCGGCAAGATGTTCATCCCCTTCTACTTCGGCAGCGACGCCATGCGCATGGAAGAGCTGTACAAGGGCCAGGGTCGCCTCACCTACACCGGCGTGGGCGCAGGTGGCGCCAACTTCAACGTCTACCAGATTACCTACGACCCGAGCGAAGACGGCTACAACAACCGTTGATCCGCCGCTTCAAGACAAGAGCCCCGCTGATGCGGGGCTCTTGTCTTATGGGGGGGAATTCCAGGCGCCCGGCATCAGCCCGAAACCGGCTTCACCACCAGGAAGTGCCGCACGCTGTAGTACGCCTGGGAATCCTGCCAGCCCAGGCGCGCGAAGCTATCCATGCCGGCCTGCCAGGGGTCGTTGTCGAACAGCGCCTCCACCGTGCGCTGGTTGTCGAAGGCGCAGAAGAAATGGCGGAACCAGTGGATGCGACCATCCAGCGGCAGCGCGCGGATCTGCGCCTCGATGCTGGGGAACAGGTCGGCCGGCAGCTGCGCCACCTTGCCATCGGCGCCCCGCGTGCAGGCGTTGCCCAGGTGCGCCTCGAAGCGCTGCCCGCCCACCTGCCAGGTCTCCACCGTCACCTGGTCTTCATCGACCTGGCCCCACAGCGCCGAGAGCAGCACGTGGAAACTGTTGCGGCAGAAGTTCTCCCAGGCGTCGCGCAGGCCCGCCTCGCCCTCGCCCACACCGGCGAAAGCCTCCTGGAACTGGCGGTCGTCGTCCTCCAGCAATACGTCGACGTCGAGCCGACCGGTCTTGCCGCGGGGATACCAGGTGGCACGGATCGCCGGCAGCCGGCCTCCCGGCGCGACCCAGCCCTCGTGCACGACGAACTCGACGCCATGGGCTTCGAACAATGCAGCCAGGAGCTGCGAAACGGAGACCGGTTCCATCTTCGATCCTTATGCAATGATGGCGCGCCCGAGGCGGGCCGAAACGGCGCTTAGATTACCGCGCTTCAGCCACTGGAACGGCCCTTCCTCACATCCAATCGCCGTGTTGTGCCGTACGCCGCATACGCCCGTGCAATGGCATGGGATCGTCCCCACCACTGGCACAGAGAGGGAGCAACATCGCCCATGAAACGACACCTCGCCGGGCTCGCCCTGCTGCTGCCCCTGTCCTGGCTGCACGCTGAAGAGGCCGCCCCGATGAACCACCCGCTGTTCGACGCCGCCTTCACCGAAGGTCACCAGGTACGGGTGGAGGACTGCGATTACCGCTTCTACGCCCGAACCATCGGCGAACTGGAACTGCCCACCGGGCAACTGGTGGCCTGCGACCCCCTGGTGAGCTGCGACGGCCCCTTCACCCAGGCCGTGCCCAAGGGGCGCTACCCGCTGCAGCTGGCCATCGCCAGGATCGGCGATGACGAGCGTGTGGCCTTCGCCCGTATCGTGTTCGCCCCCGGCCCGGCGACCCGCTGGGAGATGGCGCTGGTGAAAGGCCAGGACCCGGCCACCCTGGGCCCGGACGAATTCTTCGGCTACGGGGTGGACAGCGGCACCGGCGGTTTCATGGATGCTGCCGCCCTGCGCAGCTACGAGGCCCGCCGAAACCAGGAGGGCGAGGCCTTCGACGAACGCCTGTTCGCCGAGTTGGACAAGACCTACCAGCACACCCGCAGCTGGTACCTGCTGCCGACCGACGCCGGCAATGTGGCGTTCTTCTCCAGCGGCTACGGCGACGGCGCCTACCCCAGCTACTTCGGCTACGACGCCGACGGCCGGCTGGTGGCGGTGGTGACCGATTTCCTGCTGGTGCCCGAGCGCTGACTGCAAGCTGCAAGCTGCAAGCTGCAAGCTGCAAGCTGCAAGCTGCAAGCTGCAAGCTGCAAGCTGCAAGCTGCAAGAGCCTGGGGGATCGGTGGGGAGCGTCAACATCTGGGCTTATTTGTTTCCGCAGCCCGGGCGTAGGGTGGACCACGCTTCACCGGTCCACCATTCGAGGTCATGCCGAACACCGCTCCACCATCGCCGCGCGACCGGTTTCGTGATCCCCGGCAGGCCCGCACCGGGGGCCTTGCCGTAAGATCGCGCCATCACGGCCCAGCGCCACCGCCCGACCAGCCCGCCATTGACCGGCGACGATGTGACAAGGAGCCCGCCATGTCCTGGTGGAAACGCTTTACCCGCCATACCGAAATCGCCCCGACCACCCAAGACGCCCCGGCCGCCGCACCGGAAGCCGCCCCCGGGAAGCCCGGCATCGAGCTGCGCCAGGGTACCGCCGAGTTCGAGCGGTTCATCACCGAAGCCGAGCTGGAGCAGGGCAACCTCGCCCACGGCGCCGAGCACCTGGCGGAGCTGCTCAGGTTCGCCCCGGCCAACCCCGAGTGGCTGGCCCTGGCCGAGCGCTACCTGCAACGTGCCGGCACTCCGGCCGAAGCGGTGCTGCTGCCACCCGGCGAGCAACGCTACGCGGCGACCGAAGCGCTGCGCAGCTGGATCATGGCCCGCGAGGGCCGGGTCGCCGCAGCGGTCGACCTGCTGCTGCAGGTGATCGACGCCGCCCCCGAGAGCGACTACCTCGACGCCTGGGCCCTCGATTGGCTGGAGCCGGCCGGCAGCCTGGAACAGCTGGATGCGGACCTGCAGATGCGCCTGTTCGGCCGCGTCATCCAGCGCACCCCGGAAGCCCGCGAAGCCACTGCCCGCGACCTGGCCAACACCCGGCGCTGGGCCGTGCTGGCCGGGCGCATCCGCCCAGCGGACGATTTCACCGCGCAATGGACGATGCTGCACATCGGCCTGCTGCGCCGTGCCGCCCTCTTCGACCAGGCCCTGGAACTGGCCGGGCCGGTGCAGGCCCGCCAGGATTGGCACCAGGCGACCGCGCGGGGCCTGGTGCTGCGCCAGCAAGGCCGCCCCGCCGAAGCCGACCTCGCCTTCAGCCAGGCCATGCAGCAGCAACCGGAAGAGCTCAGCACCTACCTGGAGGCCGGCGACACCTGGCTGGAGAACCAGGGCTGGGCCCAGGCGACCAGCTGGTACGACCAGGCCCTGGCGCTGCACCCCGAGCATCCCTGGGCCGCGCCGTCACGGGATTACTGCCAATGGCGCGCCAGCGGCGACGACACCCTGCTCCAACGGGTGATCGACGCCGCCAAGGCCGACAACGAGCGCGCCTACCAGTTGTGGTTCCTCGCCAGCGGCGCGCCACCCCAGCCCAACGACGCCAGCGCCAACGTCCTGCGCAAGATCCGCGACAGCCTGCTCGACGGCAGCTACGAGGGCTCGCCCGGCGACAGCATCACCCTGCGCACCTCGTCCCTGGAGGCGCCGAGCAACGTCCTGGCCATCACCCTGGAGCTCGCCGCCCACGGCCTGGCCGGCTGCAAGGTCGAAGTCACCGCCGAGAGCATCGCCCAGCCCGATCCGCGCCAGCCGCACGGCCCCGTCGAGCACCTGCTCTGGCGCTACGAGGGCGACCAGGCGCTGCCGGCCCTGCCGCCGCCTGGCGAGAAGGTCAGCGCGCTGATCGCCGGGCTCGCCGCCAGACCCTATGCCCGCGCCAACTGGGCCCAGGCCAGCCAGGTGGCCGCCAGCCTCACGGGTGACGAGCCGCTGCAGGTGCTGGCGACCCTGGTGCACCCGCCGGCGGTGCCCGACCGCTCGATCCCCGCGCTGGTCTGGCTGACCCGCGTGCAGAGCGCCGCCGCCCAGGTGCTGGCCCATCTCGATCAGGGCTGGGAAGGTTCGCGTCGTCGCGCGCTGCTGCTCAGCGCCCTGTTCGGGCCGAGCGACTGGACCACGGTGGCGGCCATCCGCGTCCTGGCCGCCATCGCCCACGACGAGCCGGCCCATGCCCTGGACATCCACACCTGTTTCGAGCGCCTGGAGGGCCGGCGACCCGACTCCGGCTACTGCTGCTGGCTGGAACCGCTCTACGAGAGCTGGCAACAACTGCCCCTGCTGTTCGATCACGAGCGCGAAACCCTGCGCCAGAAGCTCGCCGAGCTGCAGGAAGTCGATGACGAGTCCGCGTGAGCGCCGCTTGTCTGTCGCATGACCGACCTTCATGTGTCAGCCAACGACCTATGAGTTAGAATGCGCGCCTTTCCACGTACCGATCCCCGAGAGGACCGCCATGTTCAGCCGTGATTTGACCCTCGCCCGCTACGATGCCGAACTCTTCGCCGCGATGGAGCAGGAAGCCCAGCGCCAGGAAGAGCACATCGAGCTCATCGCCTCCGAGAACTACACCAGCCCGGCGGTGATGGAAGCCCAGGGTTCGGTACTGACCAACAAGTACGCCGAGGGTTACCCGGGCAAGCGCTATTACGGTGGTTGCGAGTACGTCGACGTGGTCGAGCAACTGGCCATCGACCGCGCCAAGGAGCTGTTCGGCGCCGACTACGCCAACGTCCAGCCGCATGCCGGCTCCCAGGCCAATGCCGCGGTCTACCTGGCCCTGCTGTCGGCCGGCGACACCATCCTCGGCATGAGCCTGGCCCACGGCGGCCACCTGACCCACGGCGCCTCCGTCTCCTCCTCCGGCAAGCTGTACAACGCCGTGCAGTACGGCATCACCGACGCCGGCCTGATCGACTACGACGAAGTCGAGCGCCTGGCCGTCGAGCACAAGCCGAAGATGATCGTCGCCGGCTTCTCCGCCTATTCGCAGGTCCTGGACTTCGCCCGCTTCCGCGCCATCGCCGACAAGGTAGGCGCCTACCTGTTCGTCGACATGGCCCACGTGGCCGGCCTGGTCGCCGCCGGTGTGTACCCGAACCCGGTGCCCTTCGCCGACGTGGTCACCACCACCACCCACAAGACCCTGCGCGGCCCGCGTGGTGGCCTGATCCTCGCGCGCAAGAACGAGGAGATCGAGAAGAAGCTCAACTCCGCCGTCTTCCCGGGCGCCCAGGGTGGCCCGCTGGAGCACGTGATCGCCGCCAAGGCCGTGTGCTTCAAGGAAGCCCTGCAGCCCGAGTTCAAGACCTACCAGCAGCAAGTGGTGAAGAACGCCCAGGCCATGGCCCAGGTGTTCATCGACCGCGGCTTCGACGTGGTCTCCGGCGGTACCCAGAACCACCTGTTCCTGCTGTCCCTGATCAAGCAGGACATCACCGGTAAGGATGCCGACGCCGCCCTGGGTCGCGCCTTCATCACCGTGAACAAGAACTCGGTACCCAACGACCCGCGCTCGCCCTTCGTCACCTCCGGCCTGCGCATCGGCACCCCGGCCGTGACCACCCGTGGCTTCAAGGAAGTCGAGTGCCGCGAGCTGGCCACCTGGATCTGCGACATCCTCGAGAACATGGGCGACGAGTCCGTGGTCGACCGCGTTCGCGAACAGGTCAAGGCCATCTGCGCCAAGCTGCCGGTCTACGGCAACTGATTGCCTGAGCGCTGAACGAGAAAGCCCGGCACCTGCCGGGCTTTTTTGTGCCTGTCGTACATGCCTTGGAGCCGCTACGCAGCCCTTGGCGAATGAATTCGCCCCTACAGGTCGTAGGGTAGATGGCGCTTTTCCATCCACCAACGGTGCCGAACCGGGCGCCGCTACGGTGGACCGGTGAAGCGGGGTCCACCCTACACCTGCCGGATGCAACGTGCCGGCGATATCCGGTGCGCAACGCGGCCCATGGTGAGTGAGTTAGCCCCTACAGGCACGGGGTTTTCGGGGCGTAGGGTGGATGGCGCTTTTTCCATCCACCACCGGTGTTGCCGGCAGCTCCGATGATGGGCTGAAGCCCACCCTACACTCCATCCCGTAGCCCGGGTTTCAGCCCGGGAACGCCCCTCAGAATCCGAACGTCGCCGACACCAGCCAGGTGCGCGGGGTGGAGAGGGTGAGGCCGGTGGCGGTGCCGTCGGGGACGTTGGCGGAGGCCCAGTAGGCCTTGTCCATGACGTTCTCCACGCTGGCGCGCAGGGTGACGTCCGTCTCGCCGACGCTGAAGGCGTAGCGCGCGCCCAGGTCGTAGCGCTGCCAGGCATCGGCCTTCTGGGTATTGGCCTGGTCGAGGTACTGGGCGCCGGTGTGGATGGCCCGTGCGGTCAGGGTCAGCCCCTGGACCTGGGGCAGGTCCCACTCGACCCCGAGGTTAGCGTTGAGGATCGGCGCCCCGACCGCGCGGTTGCCGTCGTTGCTGCCATTGGCGGTGCGGGTCAGCTCGGCATCCAGCAGCATGGCGCCACCGAGGAGGCGCACGCCCTCCAGCGGCTCGCCGAACAGGTTCAGTTCCACACCCTGGTTGCGCTGCTCGCCGTCGGGGCGCAGGTAGCCGTTCTCGGTGTAGTAGGCCGGTTTCTCGATGCGGAAGACGCTGAGGGTGCTGGTCAGGCTGCCCATGTCGTACTTGATGCCGGCCTCCACCTGCTTGCTGCGGTAGGGCGCGAACACCTGGCCGGCGTTGTTGGCCGTCTCCGGCGCGGTCTGGCCCTGGGTCAGCCCTTCCATGTAGTTGGCGTAGAGCGACAGCGCCTCGGTGGTACGCCAGACCACGCCCAGGGCCGGCGAGGTGGCGCGCTCGTCATAGCGCTGGTCGGGTTCGCCCGGTTCGGAGCTGTCCACTTCCACCCGTTGCAGGCGCGCCCCGAGGGTCAGCAGCACGCTGTCACCGGCGAAGCTCAGGGTGTCGGCCAGCGCCAGGCTGGAGAGCACGCTCTCGGTGTGGGTCGGGTTGTCGGCGGCCGTGGGCGTGATCGGCACTGGCAGGGTCGTCGGGTCGAACAGGTTGCTCACGCCATTGGCGTAGCGCGCACCGCTGTTGTCGAAGGTCATGTCGAAGCGGTTGAGACTGAGGTTGAGGGTGTGCCCCACCGAGCCCGTGGAAAACCAGTTGCGCAGGCCGACCGTGGCGGTGCGTACCTCCTCCTCGCGCTGGAAGGCGCGCGGGCTGATCACGAAGCGCCCGGCGTCGTTGGTCAGTTGCACCGCGTGGCGGAGGAAGTCGTAGTCGCCCCGGCGCGCGCCGGCGGCGGCATAGACCATCAGCGACTCGCTCAGATCGTACTCGCCGCGCAGGGCGCCGAAGGTGTCCTTGGCACGGGAGTAGGTCCAGGGCTGGGCGAAGTTGTGGTGGATGTCCTCGGCGTCCGGCACCTTGACCCCGGCGTTGAGGCCGACGCGCTCCATCGGCCCGTCGACGTCGCGTTCCTGGCGGCCCAGGTCGAGGGACAGGCGCACGCGCTCGGTACGCAGGTCCAGCCCGAGCACGGCGGAATCACGCTCCAGGCTCTGGTGGTCCCACTCGGTGTCGCCGGACTGCTTGACGCCGTTGAAGCGCAGGCCGAAGCGCTGGTCGTCGCCGAAGCGCCGGCCGATGTCCACATGCCCACCCAGTTGGCCGGAGGAGGCGTGCATGGCGGTGAACTCGGTGGTCGGCTCGTCGCCCGCGCGCTTGGGCTCGATGTTGACGCTGCCGCCAACGCTGCCATTGGGCGCCAGGCCGCCGAGCAAGGCTCCGGGGCCCTTGAGGATGTCGACCCGCTCGGCCATTTCCATGTCGATGGAATAGGTCGGCAACACGCCGTAGAGGCCACCGTAGGCGACATCGCTGTTGTAGAGGCTGTAGCCACGGATGGAGAACTGCTCGAAGCGCCCCGCCGACGGGTTGGTGGTGCGCACCGAGGGGTCGCTGGCGACCACGTCGGCCAGGGTACGGGCCTGCTGGTTCTTCACCGCCTCGCTGGTGTAGGAGGTGAGGTTGAAGGGCGTCTCCATGAAGTCGCGCTCACCCAGCATGCCCAGCCCGCCCCGCCGGGATACCTGGCCGCCGGCATAGTGATCGGCGCTGGCGCCGCTGCCCTGCCCGGTGATGGCGATCGGTTGCAACTGCTGCACGCGGCTCCCCTCCTCGGGCACCAGCAGCAGGGTGTAACTGCCCTCGCCAGCCGGTTGCAACATCAGGCCGGAGCCCTGGAGCAGGCGGGCGAAGCCCTCTTCCACGCCGAAGTCGCCTTTCAACCCGGCGCTGCTGCGCCCTGAGACCAGCACCGGATCGACGGACAGGCTGACGCCGGCCTCGCCGGCGAAACGGGTCAGCGCCGCGCCGAGGCTGCCGGCGGGGATCTCGTAGCTGCGGCGCGGGCCGTCATCGGCCCAGCCGGGCGCGGCAAGGCCGGCGCAGCCCAGGGCCAGGAGCAGGGGCATCGCGAAAGGACGGAAGGAGGGGGACGAGGACATCGGAGGCTCTCTTTTTTCGTTCTGTTGCCTGTGATGACAGGCGAGCCGGAAAAAAGGGACAGCCTTC
This sequence comes from Pseudomonas sp. USHLN015, assembly GCF_037153275.1. Taxonomy (NCBI): domain Bacteria; kingdom Pseudomonadati; phylum Pseudomonadota; class Gammaproteobacteria; order Pseudomonadales; family Pseudomonadaceae; genus Pseudomonas; species Pseudomonas sp. USHLN015. Next base: position 319,719 of record NZ_JBBCKP010000003.1, on the reverse strand, counting down.
AGCCAACGGAGGGCCGCGGCACCAGCGACACCCAGTAGCGGGTGCGGTAGTGCACCTCGATGGGCAGGCTGGCGGCCAGCAACGCCAGGGCCCTGTCGGTGTCTTCGAGGCGGAAGGTGCCGGTCACGGCGAGCCTCTCCAGCGCCGGGTCCCAGCGCAGCACGCCGGGGCGGTAGCGATCCAGCTCGCGCAGCACGGCGCCCAGGGCGCGGTTCTCGACGATCAGCACCCCCTGCTGCCAGTCGGGCTGGCGCGTATCGAACGCCTCCGCCCGGCCCACGCCCGATGCGCTCATGCCGGCGCGCTGGCCCGCCTGCAGGGTGACCGGGCCGCCTTGGGCGGGCTCCAGCCGCACCGTGCCACGCGCCACCGAGACCAGGCAGCCGTGGTCGAACTGGCGCACGCAGAAGCGCGCCCCGGAGGCCAGCAGGCGCCCGTCACGGGTCCGCACCCGCAGGTCGCCCGCGCCGTCCACGGCGATCTCGCCTTCGACCAGGGCGAGCCGGCGACGGCCCTCCTCGAAGTCGAGGTTCACCGCACTGGCGGTATTGAGCTGCAGCCGCGTGCCGTCGGGCAGCTCCAGCGAACGACGCTCGCCGGTGGCGGTGCGCAGGTCGGCGCTCCAGTTGGCGATGGGCATCTGCCGCCAGGCGAGCCAGCCGGCAGGAGCCAGGGCACCGAGGGCGAGCAGGCGCTTGAGGCTCTTGCGCCGCGCGAGGTCCGGCCGGTCGAGGCTGGCCAGGGCCAGGGCGCCGGGAAGCTGGGCGAAGCGCTGGCGCAACGCCTGGGCCTTCTGCCAGGCCTGCTCGTGGTCACTGCTGCGGGCCCGCCAGCGTTGCAGCTCGGCATGGTCGGCCTCGCGGGCGCCGCCGGATTCCAGCAGGGTCAGCCAGTGCGCCGCTTCCCGCGCGACCTGGCGCGCCAGGGACGATGGCTGGCCACTCACAGGTCCACCAGCAGGCAGTGTTCGTAGGCCTTGGCCATGTAGCGCTTCACCGTGCGTTCGGACACCTCCAGGCGCCGGGCGATGCTGGCGTAGTCGAGACCTTCGAGCTGCGCCCAGAGGAAGGCCCGGCGCACCGCCAGCGGCAGGCCGTCGAGCAGCTCGTCCAGCGCCTGCAGGGTCTCCAGTAGCAGCCAGCGCTGCTCAGGCGAGGGCACCTGCTCCTGCGGCAGGCTGGCGAGGGCGTCCAGGTAGGCGCGCTCCAGGCTGCGCCGCTGGTGGTGGTTGATGAGCAGGCGCTTGCCGACGGTGAGCAGGTAGGCGCGGGGCTCCTGCAGGCGCGGCAGCGGCTTGTCCTGGTGGGCGGCGAGGACGCGGACGAAGGTGTCCTGGGTCAGGTCGGCGGCATCCCAGGCGTTGCCCAGGCGGCGCCGCAACCAGCTTTCCAGCCAGCTGCGGTGTTCGCGATAGAGGGTGTTGAGGGTGGGTTCGGGTGCCGCGGCTGCATCGTTCATGGGTGGCACGCCGGAAGGTAAATGGAATCAAATGCGAGTGATTCTATTTACTTTCCATTGACATTCCAACTGCCGGGCGCACCGCTCCCTCAGGCCTGCACCTCGGCGAAGCCGGCCCGGATGCGCGCTTCCGGCAGGTTGTCGCCGATGAACACGATCACGCTCTCGCGGGCCTCGCCCTCCGCCCACTCCTTGTCCCAGTCGAAGCCGTAAAGGCGCAGCACGCCCTGGAACACCATGCGCCGGTCCTCACCGGCGATGTCGAGCACGCCCTTGTAGCGCAGCAGGGCGTTGCCGTGCTCCTCCAGCATGCCCTCCATGAAACTGCTGAGCTTGTCGAGGTCCAGCGCCTGCTCGCTCTTCAGCACCAGGGTGGCGATGCGGTCGGTGGAGCCGGCCGGGGTCAGCGGGCGCAGGCCCAGGGCCGGGCCGATGTCGGCGTTGAGGTTGAAGCCGCGCACATCGAGCAGCTCGGCCAGGTCGATGCGGCCGTGGTCGACGACACGAATCGGCGCGCGGCGGTTGATCCGCGACAGCCGCTGGCTGAGGGCCTCGAAGTGGGCGTCGTCCACCAGGTCGCGCTTGCTCACCAGGATGCGATCGGCGAACCCGACCTGGGCCTGGGCGATGGTCTCGGCCAGGTGGCGCTCGGCGTTGGCAGCGTCCACCAGGGTGATGATGCCGTCCAGCACGTAGCGCTCGCAGAGTTCCTCGTCAGCGAAGAAGGTCTGCGCCACTGGCGCCGGGTCGGCCAGGCCGGTGCACTCGATCACCAGGCGGTCGAAGGCCAGCTCGCCGGCGTCCAGGCGTTCCAGCAACAGGAACAGGGCCTTTTCCAGCTCGACGTGGATGGAGCAGCAGACGCAGCCGTTGGCCAGGGTCATCACCTGCACCGGCTCGTCGCCCAGCAGTTGGCCGTCGATGGGCGTCTCGCTGAATTCGTTCTCGATCACCGCGATCTTCAGGCCGTGCTCGGCCTTGAGGATGTGCTTGAGCAGGGTCGTCTTGCCGGCGCCGAGAAAGCCGCTGAGCACGGTGACGGGGATGGGGAGGTGTGCGGACATCAGGGCATTCCTCGATGTGGCGGAGACCCATCCGGGAAATGGGTCATGGGGATTTCAGCGGTTCGCTGAACAGAAAGAGCAGCGCCACGACGAGTCGTGGCGCGTGGATAAATCTCAACCTGTCTCGCCAGGCGCCGCGAGCGCAGCAGCCTGGCGAAGCAAGTCTAACAGCAGCGGATGGGGCGTCCTTTGCCGCCCCCGTAACGTGCTTCCTGGCGCTCGCGGAAGAACTCCTCGTAGCTCATCACCGGTTTGTCCGGGTGCTTGCCGCGCATGTGCTCGACGTAGTTGTCGTAGTCGGGCATGCCGACCAGCATGCGCGCGGCCTGCCCCAGGTACTTACCCATGCGGCTCAGGTCATTGAACATGCGCGTTCACTCCTCAGGCGTCCGGAATCGGCTGGAAGGGCGATTCCTTGTCGGTGCGCTCCGGCTTGGCCCAGGCCGCGCGTCCCACCTTGATGGCGTAGAACAGGATGCTGAGCACCACGAAGAGGAAGAGCACGGTCAGGGTCGAGTTGGTGTAGGCGTTGAAGATCACGTGCTGCATCTGCGCCATGTCCTTGGCCGGGGCCAGGATCTGGCCGGCGTCCGCGGCATCGCTGTACTTCTTGGCCAGGGCGAGGAAGCCCACCGCCGGGTTCGGGTCGAGCAGCTTGATCAGGCCCGCGGTGGTGGTGCAGATCAGCAGCCAGGTGGCCGGGATCAGCGTCACCCACACGTAGCGCTGGCGCTTCATCTTGATCAGCACCACGCAGCCGAGCATCAGGGCGATGCCGGCGAGCATCTGGTTGGAGATGCCGAACAGCGGCCACAGGGTGTTGATGCCGCCCAGCGGGTCGATCACGCCCTGGTACAGCAGCCAGCCCCACATGGCCACGCAACCGGCGGTGGCGATGACGTTGGCGGTCCAGGACTCGGTGCGTTTCAGCGCCGGCACGAAGTTGCCCAGCAGGTCCTGCAGCATGAAGCGCCCGGCGCGGGTGCCGGCGTCCACCGCAGTGAGGATGAACAGGGCCTCGAAGAGGATCGCGAAGTGGTACCAGAACGCCATGGTGTTCTCGCCCGGCAGCACCTGGTGGAGGATCTGCGCGATGCCCACGGCGAGGGTCGGCGCACCACCGGCACGGGCCAGGATGGTGTGCTCGCCGATGTCACGGGCGGTGGCTTCCAGCACTTCCGGGGTGATGGTGAAGCCCCAGTTGCTGACGGCGGCCGCCACGGCGGTGACGTCGGTGCCGACCACGGCCGGCGGGCTGTTCATGGCGAAGTACACGCCCGGCTCGATCACCGAGGCGGCGACCATGGCCATGATGGCGACGAAGGATTCCATCAGCATGCCGCCGTAGCCGATGTAGCGGGCGTGGGACTCGTTGGCCAGCAGCTTGGGCGTGGTGCCGGAGCTGATCAGCGCATGGAAGCCGGACACCGCGCCACAGGCGATGGTGATGAACAGGAAGGGGAACAGGCCGCCCTTCCACACCGGGCCGGTGCCGTCGACGAACTGGGTCAGCGCCGGCATCTTCAGCTCCGGCATGGTCACCAGGATGCCGATGGCCAGGGCGATGATGGTGCCGATCTTGAGGAAGGTCGACAGGTAGTCGCGCGGCGCCAGCACCAGCCACACGGGCAGTACGGCGGCGACGAAACCGTAACCGATCAGCATCCAGGTGATCTGCACGCCGGTGAAGGTGAAGGCCGGGCCCCAGACCGGGTCGGCGGCCACCTGGCCACCGAGCCAGATCGACAGCAGCAACAGCACCACGCCCACCAGCGAAATCTCGCCGATACGGCCCGGGCGGATGTAGCGCATGTAGATGCCCATGAACATCGCGATGGGGATGGTCGCCATCACCGTGAACATGCCCCAGGGACTCTCGGCCAGGGCCTTGACCACGATCAGCGAAAGCACCGCGAGGATGATGATCATGATCAGGAAGGCGCCGAACAGCGCGATGGTGCCGGGTATCTGGCCCATCTCCTCGCGCACCAGCTCGCCCAGGGAGCGGCCGTTGCGACGGGTGGAGATGAACAGGACCATGAAGTCCTGCACCGCACCGGCGAGCACCACGCCGGCGATCAGCCAGAGCGTGCCGGGCAGGTAGCCCATCTGCGCCGCGAGCACCGGGCCCACCAGCGGGCCGGCGCCGGCGATGGCGGCGAAGTGGTGGCCGAAGAGGATGTGCTTGTTGGTCGGGACGTAGTCCAGGCCGTCGTTGTTGAGCAGCGCGGGAGTCGCGCGGGTCGGGTCCAGCTGCATCACCTTGGTGGCGATGAACAGGCTGTAGTAGCGGTAGGCGACGAGGTAGAGGGCAACGGCCGCGACCACGATCCACAAGGCGTTGATCGCCTCACCGCGGCGTAGCGCGACTACACCCAAGGCACATGCGCCGACCACCGCCAGCACTGCCCAGGGCAGGTGGCGCGTGACGCTATTGTTATTGTTCATAGGGAACTCCGAATGGATAGACAGACAAGCTGCCGCACAAGCTTAGCCGCTCCCCGGCGAAACTGAAGTCAGACCTTGGTCTAGAGCCTTCGGCCGCTGTCACCAGAGCAGTCGGAAAGCGCCGCATGCAAGCCGAAGGATGCGTCTTTCCATGATGGGGTTCGCGGTGCTCTCCCCTCTGCGCCAGTGTTCGGCGGAGGTCCGATCGCGAATGAATTCGCTCCCACAAGGGCGGCGGTGCTGCGCACCGCTTGGCGAATGGATTGGCTCTGTCTGCGTTAAGTGTTGCTAGAGGATTTGGAACCCGGTTGATTGCCGAGTCTTGCTGATGGTTTCTGTTTCGCCTTGCCGGGCGAGTTTCTTTTGGCAGTCGTCGGGGTGCCGAACCACCCAAAAGAAACCAAAAGGGCTTGCCCCTCCATACGGGTCTGGCTGAAGCCAGACTTCCCTCGCTCCATCATCATTTCAGGGGCCCGCCGCGAAGGGCCATCCCTGGCCCATCGCGGCTCTCGCGACATCCATGTCGCTCAACCCCTGAAACGACGATTGCGCTCGGCCTCCTGAAAGGGGCGTTTGGCCGCTGCTCCAACGTCGAGGCTCACGACTTCATATTGATGTGCGCATCACCACCGGGCGAACGCAGCGGCTGGCGGCTTTCGTAGGATGGTGTAGAGCGAAGCGAAACCCATGCGGTGGGCGTATCAGGAATCCAGAATTGTCCTGAAAACACCGTTCTTGAGCCTTTTCGTTGAATCCACAACAGCTAACGCAGACAGAGCCAATGGATTCGCCCCTACAAAAAGCGTGGCCGATGTCCGTCTCGATCGACGGGCATGAAAAAGCCGGGCATCGCCCGGCTTCCTCGTTACCGCTGCCGATCAGGCCGGCTGCTTGGCGTAGCGCGCCAGTTGCTGGTCACGGCTCATCACTTCCAGGGTGTTGGCCAGTACCTGCTCACCGGTCACGTCCGGGGCGGAGAAGATGGAGGAGAAGTTCTCCTGGGCGACCTTGGCGAAGTGCGCGCGGTCGGATTGCTCGACCCCCAGCAGGGTGGCGTAGGCGTCCAGCGCCTCGCCCTGGCCCTGGGCCATGTCCTCGGCGATGTTGTCGAGCATGCCGTTCATGGCCAGCATCGAGCGGCCGCCGTAGCCGATCTTGGCGTTCACGTCGCAGCCGTTGGTGCCGGAGGTCATGCCGAAGGTGGCGTTACCCGAGGTGCCGTTGGTGGTGGTTGCCAGGAAGTGCGGGGCGAAGCCTCGCTGGCCGTCGAAGAGCATGTTGCCCCAGCCGCATCCGTTGCCACCGGCAGCGTCGGCATGTGCCGCCACGCTCCCCACGCTCAGAAGTCCCACAATCAAGCCTTTGACCAGCAGTCGGTTGTCCATTAGCTGCACTCCAGAAATCAACAAAGGGGTTAAATCGCCTAAGCAGCTTTGGCGACACTTGGCGAACTGTCAAACCGCACCGGACCGACGCGCTCCCCGAGGGTGACGCCACTTGCAGGGATGTGAACGGGTTGACGTGCGCCCCTTGCCGGCCATCGGGATTGGGAGTCTAATCCGCCGCGCACGGGCCGCGGCGCCCAGTCCTTCCCGATGACGACCATGTACGGCTCCTCCCGCCGCAGGATCGCGGCCCTCTCATGCCTACTCGCGCTGGCTGCCGGTTGCCGTGAAGAGGTGTCTCCGCCTCTCGACCAGCAGCTCTATATCTGGCAACGCCAATGGTTGCCCGCCCACGCCGATGCCCTGGCCCGCAGCCGCAGCGACTTCTCCACCCTGCGCGTGCTCGCCCTGCAGGCACACCCCGGCGCCGGCTGGTCCCGCGTGAAGGTGGACAGCGCCCTGCTGCGCCGCGATGGCCGCCCGTTGGTGGCGGTGGTACGCCTCGACGGCCAGCTGCCGCAGCTGGACGCGCAACGGGCACGCGAGGAGATCACCGCGCTGCTCGCCGAGTGGAAGGCCGCCGGCCTGGCCCCGCAAGCGCTGGAGATCGACCACGACTGCGCCAGCGCGCGCCTGCCCGGCTACATCCGTTTCCTCGCTGAGCTGCGCCAGGCCCTGCCGGCCGGCATGCACCTGGGCATCACCGCCCTGCCCGCCTGGCTTTCCAGCCCCGACCTCGACGCGCTGCTGGCCCAGGTGGACGGCAGCGTGCTGCAGGTCCATGGCGTCAGCGCGCCCGAGCAGGGGTTGTTCGACGCCGACAAGGCCCTGGACTGGGCCCGCCGCTGGAACGAACGCAGCGACCGCCCCTTCCTCCTCGCCCTGCCTGCCTACGGTGCGGGCCTGATAGCCAGCACCGGTGGCGCCCAGGTGGAAAGCGAGGCGCCCCTGGGACTGGCCGGCGAGCGCCGCGAACTCAGCGCCGACCCGCGCCAGGTCGCCGGGCTGCTGGACACGCTGCGCCGGGATCGCCCCGAACACCTGGCCGGGCTCATCTGGTTCCGCCTGCCGCTGGCCGGCGACAGGCGCGCCTGGCCCTACGCCACCTTGCGCGCGGTCGCCCTGGGCGAGCCCCTGGCCGTCGAACTCCGGGTCACCGTCGGGCAGCCGGACAACCCGGGCCCCCTGCACGAATTCAGCCTCACCAACACGGGCAACATCCCCGCGCCACTGCCGGGTCGGGTGGAGATCACCGCCCGCGACTGCCAGGCCTTCGACGCCCTGCCCGGCTATCGCATGCAACGCAGCGACACGGGCCTGGTGCTGGAACGCCAGGCCAGCACCGACCTCGCCGCCGGCCAACGCCGCGCGCTGGGCTGGGCGCGCTGCTCCGAACTCGATCAAGGAGGAATCCATGTACGCCCCTGAACGGCGGCCCGCCCGCCTGGCCCTGGCCATCGCCCTCGCCCTGCCGCTCGGCAGCGCCCTGGCCTGCGGCCCCGACTTCTCGATGCGCCTGCTGGACGACCGGGCCAACAGCCTGGCCGAGCTGCCCGAGGGCAACTTCGCCTTCGAGATCACCCGCCTGGCCCCGCCCATTCCCGGACTCAAGCCGGTCACCGAGGCCAGCCTGGTGCCACGCTGGGAAGAGGACAACAGCAGCTACCTGCAGCAGCGCGACGAGCGCGAGCAGAGCGAACTGGGCGAGGCGACCTGGAAGCGCGTTCAGGCCCTGCGCGCCCTCGACGATGCCCAGCAGGCCGAGGCCCAGGGCATGGACCTGCCCGCCGAGATCCGTCTCTATACCGCCGGCGCCGTGGCCTTCGGCAGCGACGCCCCGCTGGCCGTCGACTACTTCCGCCGCGTCCTCGCACTGCCGGAAGCCGAGCGCCGTACCCGCAGCACCTGGGCCGCCTACTCCATGGGCCGCACCCTGGCCGCCAGCAGCCGCGCCCTGCCCGCCAGCGACGAGGTGCTCAGCGACGAGGAAGCCACCCAGCGCCTGCACGCCAACGCCGAAGCCGCCAAGGAAGCCTTCCGCCTCACCCGCAAGCTGGCCGTCGAGGGCTTCGACGACCCGCTGGAACTGGCCGCCGCCAGCCTGGGCGAGGAAGCCCTGCTGGCCAGGGAGGCCGGCGACTGGGGCGAGGCGATCCGCCTCTACGCCAGCCAGGCCGCCCTGCACTCCAGCACCGGCTACAGCTCCCTGCGCCAGTTGAGCGGGGAGCTTTCGCGCATGCCCGATGAGCAACTGGTGCCGCTGCTGGCGGTGCCCGAGGTCCAGCAACTGCTGACGGTGCGCCTGGTCACCCGGATCGGCTGGTTCTATGACGAGCAGCCCAGCGGCGAGCAGCACCTGGCCGAACTGCTGATGGCCCTCGACGCCGCCGAGCTGCCCAACGCAGACCGCCTCGCCGCACTCTCCTATCGCTTCGGCCGCTACGACAACGCCGAGCGCTTCCTGGCGAAGGCCGGCGACAGCGGCCTCGCCTGGTGGCTGAGGGCCAAGCTGGCCATGCGCGCCGGCGACACCCCCCGCGCCACCGAAGCCTACGCCCGCGCCGCCAGGGCCTTTCCCGGGGACGAGCAATGGGGTGCCCGGCGCACCGAGAACTGGGAGTGGGAAACCGTCAAGCCGCGCTGCCGGGTGGAGGGCGAGAGCGCCATCCTCGCGCTGCAGCGCGGCGACTACCTGGAGGCTTTCGACAACCTCTACCGCAGCGGCGATATCTACTGGATGGACGCCGCCGCCGTGGCCGAGCGCGTGCTCACCCTCGACGAACTCAAGGACTACGTGGACGCCAAGGTGGACGCGCCGCCGGCACAGACCCAGGAAGACCGCGACGCCTATCGCCCACGCCCGGTGGCCGCCTCCCTGCGCGAGCTGCTGGGCCGTCGCCTGCTGCGCGAAGGTCGCTACGAAGAAGCCCTGGCCTACTTCGAGAGCGACGAACTGCGCGCCGCTGCCCATGAATACGGCCAGGCCCGCGAGCAGGCGCAGAGCCGCTGGACAGGCATCGGCCGCGCCGAGGCCTACTACGCCGCCGCGCGCCTGGCCCGCTGGAAGGGCATGGAGCTGCTGGGCTACGAGGTGTCACCGGACTTCCATGCGCTGGGCGGCTACTTCGCCCTCACCCAGGTCGGCCCGCTGAAGGCGGAGGGCCTGTTGTCCGAGGGAGAGGTGCAACGACAGAACGCCCATATGGCGCAACCCAACGCGCGCTATCACTACCGCTGGGTCGCCGCCGACCTCACCGAACGCGCCGCCGACGACCTGCCCCACACCAGCCAGGCCTTCGCCGCCGTGCTGTGCAAGGGCAGCGGCTGGATCCAGTACAGCGACCTGGGCCGCGCCCAGGCCATCTACCGGCGCTATGTCGAGCACGGCCCCTTCGTGGAATGGGCGGGCAACTTCGGCATGAACTGCGAGGAACCGGACTTCCAGAGCGCCCACGGCCGCCTGTGGGAAGAACGTGAACAGGCCGTGCGCGACGGGTTCTACTCCATCAGGTACGGCCTCGTCGCCGGCGCCGCGCTGTTGCTGGGTGCCGCCGGAGCCTGGTTGTGGCGCCGCCGTTCCCGATGAGCGGCAGCCCCGAGCCTTGTCTATAGTTGTGTGAATTGAGCAGGAGCCACGCCATGAGTGACACAGACAACGAGCGCCGACGCTTCCACCGCATCGCGTTCGATGCCGCCACAGAGATCGCCCAGGACGAGCGTCGCTGGAACGTCGAGCTGCAGGACATTTCCCTGAAGGGCCTGCTGGTGGAACGCCCGAGCAACTGGAACGGCGATCCGGACCAGCCGTTCCTCGCCACCGTCCGCCTCAGCGGCGACACCCAGGTGCGCATGGAAGTCGTGCTGACCCGCGTCCAGAAGGACCAACTGGGCTTCGTCTGCCAGCACATCGACCTGGATTCCATCGCCCACCTGCGCCGCCTGGTGGAACTCAACCTGGGCGACGAAGGCCTGCTGGAGCGCGACCTCGCCGCCCTGGTGGAGAAGTAGCCGCTACTCGAACAACGCGTCCAGCGCCTGCTCCAGGCGTGTCACCGCGATCACCCGCAACCCGGGCGGCGCCTCTTTCGGGGCGTTGCCCTTGGGCACGATGGCCCGCTTGAAGCCGTGCTTGCCCGCTTCCTTCAAACGCTCCTGGCCGCTGGGCACGGGACGCACCTCACCCGACAGCCCCACTTCGCCGAACACCAGCAGGTCATGCTCCAGCGGGCGGTTGCGCAGGCTCGACATGATCGCCGCGATCAGCGCCAGGTCGGAGGCCGTCTCCAGCACCTTGACCCCGCCCACCACGTTGAGGAACACGTCCTGGTCGTGGGTGGGAATGCCGCCATGGCGGTGCAGCACCGCCAGCAGCATCGCCAGGCGGTTCTGGTCCAGGCCCAGGGTCACGCGGCGCGGGTTGGCCAGGTGGCTGGTGTCCACCAGGGCCTGCACCTCCACCAGCATCGGCCGCGAGCCTTCCCAGGTGGCCATGACCACGCTGCCGGGCACCGCTTCCTGGGCGCGGGTGAGGAAGATCGCCGAGGGGTTGGAAACCTCCTTGAGGCCCTTGTCGGTCATGCCGAACACGCCCAGTTCGTTGACCGCGCCGAAGCGGTTCTTCACCGCCCGCAGCAGGCGCAGGCGGCCGTCGGACTCACCCTCGAAATACAGCACCGTGTCGACCATGTGCTCCAGCACGCGCGGCCCCGCCAGGGCGCCCTCCTTGGTCACGTGGCCGACCAGGAAGATCGCCGTGCCGCTCTGCTTGGCGTAGCGCACCAGCAACGCCGCGCTCTCGCGCACCTGGGCCACGCCGCCGGGGGCGGACTGCAGCTGCTCGGTGAAGATGGTCTGGATGGAGTCGATCACCATCACCTTGGGCTTCTCGACCCGAGCGGTGGCGATGATGCTTTCGATGCAGGTCTCGGTCATCACCTTGAGCTTGTCCTCGGGCAACCCGAGGCGGCGGGCGCGCATGGCGACCTGCTGCTGGGACTCCTCACCGGTGACGTAGAGCGCGGGGAAGCGCGAGGCGATGTTGCACAGGGTCTGCAGGAGGATGGTGGACTTGCCGATGCCCGGGTCGCCGCCGATCAGCACCACCGAGCCGTCGACCAGGCCGCCGCCGAGCACGCGATCCAGCTCGGCGGAGGCGGTGGAGAAGCGCGGCATCTCCTCGACGCTGACCTCGGCCAGGGTCTTGATCTGCGCCTGCCCGCCGGCCCAGCCGGCGCGCCCGCTGGGCGGTGCGGCGCCGTCGATCACGGTTTCCACCAGGGTGTTCCAGGCCCCGCAGTCACCGCATTGGCCGGCCCATTTGGGGAAGGTCGAGCCGCACTCGGTGCAGCCGTACATGCGCTTGGCCTTGGCCATCAGCGGACTCCGTCAGAAAAAACGAAGCCCGCATGATAGCGGATCAACCCCCGCAGGCGCGCCCGCAGCCGCAGCAGCCTTCCTTGCGTTCCGGCGCCTTGAGCGCCTGCAGGTTCTGCAGCAGGCCGTCGCGGCGCATGCGCAGGGCCTGGAGGCTGGAGCCGTCCAGCGGCTCGCTGCCCTGCTCGATGCGGCCGATGCGCTTCTCCAAAAGCTCGTACTGCTCGCGCAGGCGGGCGATGCGCTCCTCGGCGCGGCGCGCCTCGTACAGGGCCTTGCGGTCACGCTCGGGGGCGGTGCTGGGAAGGGTGTCGTAGACGGTCATGGCGACGGCTCCGGAAGGGGAAATGGGCGCCAGACTACCCAGCGCCGGCTTCCCCCGCGTTGACGCCGATCAAGCCGCCTCGCCGGCTACCGGGAACGAATCCCTAGTGGTTCTTGAGCAACTGGGCGATCTCGTCCTTCAGCGCCACCCGCTGCATCTTCAGGCTGTGCAGGGCGAGGTCGTCGAGGGCGTGCTTGCCGTCCTCCACTTCATAGATGCGTGCATCGAGGCGCTGGTACTCCTGCGCCAGGCGGGAAAAATGCACGTTGTGTTGCAGCATCTCCTGCATCGTGTCGCGATATTCGGGGAACTCGCGATTGAGGGGGTGATGTTCGAGCGGCATGGTCGGGCTCCTCTCTCCGTAAACTTCCTTGAGGCTAGACCAAGCGGGGCCGTTGTTGGTGCCGGGTGGCCCGATGGCGTGTTCAGTGAACACTCGTGGCTGTGCGCCGACCACGGGAAGTTCTAGGATTGTGCGCCTGACCGAGGAGAACCCCGATGCTGGAGCTGCGCCCTAGCTGCGAAGCCTGTTCCCGTCCCCTGCCCCCTTCGAGCACCGATGCACGCATCTGCTCGTTCGAGTGCACCTTCTGCGCTGCCTGCGCACAGCGCCTGGAGAACGTCTGCCCCAACTGCGGCGGCGGCTTCTACCCGCGCCCGGTGCGCCCGAAGGTCCTGCTGGCCCGCTACCCGGCCACCGGCGTGAAGGTGGAAAAACCCGTCGACACGAGCGTCCACGGTGACTTCTGCCGCCTCTACCGCCATGTGGAACCGCAACATCGCTGAGATGGCGCGGTCAGAACACTCGGTTACACTTTCAGCCCATAACCAGAACCCGGGGAGCGGTACATGAGCCTACTGAACGAATTCAAAGCCTTCGCAGTGAAGGGCAATGTGGTCGACATGGCGGTGGGCATCATCGTCGGCGCGGCCTTCGGCAAGATCGTCTCGTCCTTCGTCGGTGACGTGATCATGCCGCCGATCGGCCTGCTGATCGGCGGGGTCGACTTCACAGACCTGGCCATCACCCTCAAGGCCGCCCAGGGCGACGTGCCGGCAGTGGTGCTGAGCTACGGCAAGTTCATCCAGACGGTGCTGGACTTCATCATCGTCGCCTTCGCCATCTTCATGGGCGTGAAGGCCATCAACAAACTCAAGCGCGAAGAGGCCGTGGCCCCTTCCGTCCCGCCGGCACCGACGCCGGAGGAAGTGCTGCTGACCGAGATCCGCGACCTGCTCAAGTCGCAGCAGCAGGACAAGCAGCAGCCCTGAACGGACTGCTGCCATGAAGAACGGCGCCCTGAGGCGCCGTTTTCTTTTTCAGGCTCAGCCCGTCTCCTCGACCGGCCTCAGCAGCAGGCGGTTGACCCGGCGCTCGCGCACCTCGGTCACCCGCAGCTCCCAGCCTTCGACCTCGAGGCGGTCGCCGACCATCGGCAGGCGGTCCAGCAGGCTCATGGCCAGGCCCGCCAGGGTCTGGTAGTCGTCCGTGGGGCGGGCGCGGAAGCCCAGGCGCTCGCGCAGCACCGCCAGGTTCACCGCACCGCTGACCTTGTAGCCCTCGCCACTGGGCTCGATGTCCAGGCCCTCGCTCTCGCTGGCGTCGGGCAACTGGCCGGCGATGGACTCCAGGATATCGGTCATGGTCACCAGGCCTTCGAAGCCGCCGAACTCGTTGACCACGAAGGCGATGTGGGTCGAGGCCTCGCGCATCTGCTCCAGGGCGCCCAGCACCGAGACGCTTTCCGGCAGGTTGACCGGCGAGCGCAGCAGCGATTCCAGGTCCGGCTCCTCGCCGCGCAGCAGCTCCTTGAACAACTCCTTCTTGTGCAGGTAGCCCAGGGGCTCGTCCACCGCGCCGCCACGGATCACCACCAGGCGCGAATGCGGCGCCTGCAGCAGGGCCTGGTGGACCTGCTCGCGGGAGTCGTCCAGGTCGATGCGGTTGACCCGCGCGCGGTCGGTCATCACGGTGCGGATCGAACGCTCGGCCAGGTGCAGCACGCCACTGATCATCACCCGCTCGCGGCGGTCGAACACCGCGGTATCGCCTTCGCCGTCCTTGAGCATGTCGGCGATGTCGTCGCCCACCTCGCCAGCGTCAACCCCACGCCCGCCGAGCAGGCGCAGCACCGCGTGGGCGGTGCGCTCACGCAGGCCACGGCTGCCCTGCAGCTGGCGCTTGCGGCGCCAGCGCACCGTCTGGTTGGCCAGCTCGATGAGGATCGAGAAGCCGATGGCCGCGTACAGGTAGCCCTTGGGAATGTGGAAGCCCAGGCCTTCGGCGGTGAGGCTGAAGCCGATCATCATCAAGAATCCCAGGCACAGCATGATCACCGTGGGGTGGGCGTTGACGAAGGCGGTCAGCGGCTTGCTGGCGACGATCATCAGGCCGATGGAGATCACCACGGCGATCATCATCACCTCAAGGTGCTCGACCATGCCGACGGCGGTGATCACCGCGTCGAGGGAGAACACCGCGTCCAGCACCACGATCTGCGCGACCACCGGCCAGAACATCGCATAGGTGCGGCTGCCGCCCTGGTGGTGGACCCGCCCCTCGATGCGCTCGTGCAGCTCCATGGTGGCCTTGAACAACAGGAACACGCCGCCGAAGAGCATGATCAGGTCTCGCCCGGAGAAGGCCTGGCCGAACACCTCGAACAGCGGCTCGGTCAGGGTCACCAGCCAGGAGATGCTGGCCAGCAGGCCCAGGCGCATGATCAGCGCCAGCGACAGGCCGATCAGGCGTGCGCGGTCACGCTGCTCGGGGGGCAGCTTGTCGGCGAGGATGGCGATGAACACCAGGTTGTCGATGCCGAGGACGATCTCCAGCACGATCAGCGTCAGCAGTCCCAGCCAGGCGGTGGGGTCGGCTATCCATTCCATGTTCAGGCACTCCCGGGCGAAAGACGGGCAGGCGCGAAGGCTGCATCGGCGCCACGGGAGCGCTGCAGGCGGATCGGCATGCGGGAAGATCGCGCGGCGGGGTGCCACGCTCGGATCGGGCGCTCGGCGGCGCCGGGGAAGGAAGGGGCCACGCCCACGCTGCTGGGGGGTGGTTTGCTACTGTCGCTGTCCATTGGGTTCCGGATCGAAAAAACGGACGTGCATCCTAGGACATGAATGCACGCCGTTTAACTAGGGATTTTTTACCAATCGTGTACGAAGTCGCTTAGCGCCGGCGGAACAAGGGCCTCGGCTCGATCACCGAACGCCCGTAGAGCACGCTGACCCCGGCCAGCCCCTTGAGCGCATCGACGACGGACTTGTCCGCGCGCACGGCGAAGGCATCGAAGCCGCACTGGCGCATGTGCGAGAGCTGGTCGCGCAGCACATCGCCCACCGCGCGCAGCTCGCCGTGCCAGCCGAGCCGGCTGCGCAGCAGGTAGGCCTGGCTATAGCCACGGCCGTCGCGGAAGCTGGGGAAATCCACGGCGACGAGCGGCACCTCGGCCCCCAGCAATGGCCCCAGCGTCTCCACCTCGTCATCCGGTTGCAGCAGCAGGCCGTCGCGGCCATCTCGCTCGCGCCACAGGGCCAGCGGCAGGATCAACGGGCCGTCCGGCAGGCCTTCGCCCACCTCGCGCACCAGGGTCCAGGGGTCGTCCGGCACCAGGTGCGGTTCTCCATCCAGCAGGCGGATGAGGTTGTTCATGCCGGCACCTCCGCGCGCGCGTAGACCCGTTCCTTGAACGGCTCCAGGCCAATGCGCCCGACCGTATCGACGAAGCGCTCCTCCAGCTCGCGATAGTCGAGGTAGGTGGCGACGATGCGCTCGATCACCTCCGGCACCTCGGCGGCGCTGAAGGACGGGCCAATCACCTTGCCCAGCGCCGCCGCCATGCCCTGGGCGCCGCCGAGGGTGATCTGGTACCACTCGCTGCCACCCTTGTCGACGCCGAGGATGCCGATGTTGCCGATGTGGTGATGGCCGCAGGCGTTCATGCAGCCGGAGATGTTCAGGCTCAGCTCGCCCAGGTCGTGGAGGTAGTCAAGGTCCTCGAAACGCTGCTGGATGGCCTGGGCGATGGGGATCGACTTGGCGTTGGCCAGTGCGCAGTAGTCGCCACCGGGGCAGGCGATGATATCGGTCAGCAGGCCGATGTTCGGCGTGGCCAGGCCGGTGTCGCGGGCGGCGTTCCAGAGCGCGTACAGGTCACGCTTGCGCACGTCGGGCAGCACCAGATTCTGTTCGTGGGCGATGCGGATCTCGCCGAAGCCGAAGCGCTCGGCCCAGTCGGCCACCGCCTCCATCTGCGCGGCGGTGACGTCGCCCAGCGGCGCGTCGACCCCGGGCTTGGTGGACAGCACCACGGCGACGTACCCCGGCACCTTGTGCGGCTGCAGGTTGCGCGAGCACCAGCGGGCGAACTCGGCATCGGCGGCCAGCTGGCTGCCGAAGGCCAGGTCGAGGTCGTCGAGCGTCTCGTAGCTCGGCGCGTCGAAGGCGGCGGCCACGCGCTGGTACTCCGCCAGGGTCAACTGGGCCGGGCCGTCGCGCAGGTGTTCCCACTCGGCCTCCACCTCGCGGGCGAAGGCCTCGATGCCCAGCGCCTTGACCAGGATCTTGATCCGCGCCTTGTACTTGTTGTCGCGCCGGCCGTGGCGGTTGTACACCCGCAGGATGGCCTCGACGTACGACAGCAGGTGCTGCCACGGCAGGCCCTCGCGGATCTGCAGGCCAAGGATGGGCGTGCGCCCGAGGCCACCGCCCACCAGTACCCGCAGGCACATCTCGCCCGCCTCGTCGCGGTACAGGTAGAGGCCGATGTCATGCATCTGGATGGCCGCGCGGTCCTCGCCGGACGCGGAGATGGCGATCTTGAACTTGCGCGGCAGGAACAGGAATTCGGGGTTGATGGTGGACCACTGGCGCAGGATCTCGGCCAGCGGGCGCGGGTCCAGCAGCTCGTCGGCGGCCACCCCGGCGAAGGCCTCGGTGGTGATGTTGCGCACGCAGTTGCCGGAGGTCTGGATGGCGTGCATCTCCACCTCGGCCAGGCGTTCGAGGATGTCCGGCACCTCGGCCAGTTCGATCCAGTTGAACTGGATGTTCTGCCGCGTGGTGAAGTGGCCGTAGCAACGGTCGTGGTCGCGGGCGATGCCGGCCAGGGTGCGCAGCTGCCGCGACGACAGGGTGCCGTAGGGGATGGCCACGCGCAGCATGTAGGCGTGCTTCTGCATGTACAACCCGTTCTGCAGGCGCAGCGGGAGGAACTCCTCCTCGCTCAGCTCGTCGCTGATGCGCCGCGCCACCTGGTCGCGGAACTGCGCCACGCGCTCGCGTACCAGCGCGTGGTCATAGTCGTCGTATCGATACATGCAAGGCTCCTCGGTCTGGCGCCGCCCCTGCACCGGGAGCGGAACAACGAGGTGCCACTATGGGCGGCCATGCCCCTCATAAACAGCCGCAGATGTGAACTCGAAAAGCGGATCAGATTGCGCGCCCGCCCGACTTCGCCGCTGTTTCACTGGCATGCCCGCGCTTGGGATCTGATCTCTAAAAACCTCAATGATCTGAGCCTGTTTTGTTCGGACCCGGCTTCCTAGAGTGGCGGCCTGGCCAGCCCCGGCGCTGGCGCCTTCTTCCGCAATCGAAAAGGTTCCGCCATGAACACCGCACTACAGGAGCCCACCTACAACTACCGGGTGGTTCGTCAGTTCGCGATCATGACCCTGGTCTGGGGCGTGGTCGGCATGGGGCTGGGCGTGTTCATCGCCGCCCAGCTGGTCTGGCCGCAGCTCAACCTCGACCTGCCCTGGACCAGCTTCGGCCGCCTGCGCCCCCTGCACACCAACCTGGTGATCTTCGCCTTCGGCGGCAGCGCGCTTTTCGCCACCAGCTACTACACGGTGCAGCGCACCTGCCAGGCGCGACTGTTCGGCGACGGCCTGGCCGCCTTCACCTTCTGGGGCTGGCAGGTCCTCGTGGTGATGCTGCTGGTCACCCTGCCCCAGGGCCTGACCACCACCAAGGAATACGCCGAGGTGGAGTTCACCGGCGCCGTGTGGATGGGCATCGTCTGGGTCGCCTACGCGGTGGTGTTCTTCGGCACCGTGATGAAGCGCCGCACCCGGCACATCTACGTCGGCAACTGGTTCTTCGGCTCCTTCATCCTGGTCACGGCCATGCTCCACGTGGTCAACCACATGGCCATCCCGGTCAGCTGGTTCAAGTCCTATCCGCTCTACAGCGGCGCCACCGATGCCATGGTGCAGTGGTGGTACGGGCACAACGCCGTGGGCTTCTTCCTCACCACCGGCTTCCTCGGGATGATGTACTACTTCATCCCCAAGCAGGCCGGGCGCCCGGTCTACTCCTACCGCCTGTCCATCGTCCACTTCTGGGCGCTGATCACCCTGTACATCTGGGCCGGCCCGCACCACCTGCACTACACCGCTCTGCCGGACTGGGCGCAGAGCCTGGGCATGGCGATGTCGATCATCCTCCTGGCGCCCAGCTGGGGCGGCATGATCAACGGCATGATGACCCTCTCCGGCGCCTGGCATAAGTTGCGCGACGACCCGATCCTGCGCTTCCTCATCGTATCGCTGGCCTTCTACGGCATGTCCACCTTCGAAGGCCCGATGATGGCGATCAAGACGGTCAACGCCCTCTCCCACTACACCGACTGGACCATCGGCCACGTGCACGCCGGCGCCCTCGGCTGGGTGGCGATGATCACCTTCGGCTCGCTCTACCACCTGATCCCGAAGATCTTCGGCCGCGAGCGGATGTACAGCACCCGGCTGATCAACGCGCACTTCTGGCTGGCCACCATCGGCACCGTGCTCTACATCGCCTCGATGTGGGTCAACGGCATCACCCAGGGCCTGATGTGGCGCGCGGTCAACGACGACGGCACCCTCACCTACTCCTTCGTCGAGGCCCTCGAAGCCAGCCACCCGGGATTCCTGGTGCGCTTCATCGGCGGCGCCTTCTTCCTCACCGGCATGCTGCTGATGGCCTGGAACAGCTGGGTCACCATCCGCGCGCCGCGCAGCGAAACCGCCGCCATCGCGGCCCGCACCTGAGGAGGCGGCCATGGACCTGGATGGCTTCTACGGGCTGCTGTCCCTCGGCGCCCTGGTGTTCTTCTACGTCGCCACCCAGCTCAGCCTGGGCGGCAAGGACCAGCGGCAGATCGACGAAGCCACCATGCTCCCCTTCGCCGACGACGAACCCGTGGCCCGGCGCATGGAGCGCGCCACCGGGCGCAGCAGCACCGGTTGCAGCTGCCCCGGGCGCTGCGACGGCGCTTGTGCGAGTCGTGGGGATGTGGAGATGTGAGGGGTCCGCGGGCCGTGCGAAACCCTGTGTCGTAGGATGGGTAGAGCCGTGCGAAACCCATGCTGGCAGGCCGGCACCGAACCCATGCCCTACCTCGCATCGATGGGTTTCGCTTCGCTCTACCCATCCTACGAAAGATACAAAGGCTCGCTGGGCCAGCGTCTTCTACCAGTAATTCTCCACCGCCACCTGCCCGGGCCGGCGGGTCAGGGCCAGGTTCATGTCGCGGGCCTTGAGCACGGCACGGGTGTCTTCGATCATCTGCGGGTTGCCGCAGAGCATCACCCGCGAGTGCTCGGGGGCCAGCGCCAGGCCCGCGGCGCGTTCCAGCTCGCCGTTCTCGATCAGCGTGGTGATGCGCCCGTTCAGCGCACCCGGCACCTGCTCGCGGGTCACCACCGGGATGTAGGTCAGCTTGTCGGCGACGCCTTCCAGATGCTCCAGGCCCTTCAGGCCCGCGATCAACGGCTGGTAGGCCAGCTCGCGCTCATGCCGCGCGCTGTACACCAGCACGATGCGCTCGAAGCGTTGCCACACCTCCAGGTCCTGGAGGATGGACAGGAAAGGCGCGATACCGGTGCCGGTGGCCAGCAGCCAGAGGTCGCGGCCGTCATTGAAGCGATCGAGGGTGAGGAAACCGAAGGCCTGCTTGTCGACCAGCAGCGTGTCACCCACGGCGAGGCGGCTCAGCTCGCTGGTGAATTCGCCGCCGGGCACCACGATGGAGAAGAACTCCAGGTACTCGTCATGGGGAGCCGACACCATGGAGTAGGCGCGCCACACGGTGCTGCCATCGGCCCTGGTCACGCCCAGGCGGGCGAACTGGCCGGCGCGGAAGCGGAAACCGGGGTCACGGGTGGTGCGCAGGGTGAACAGGCTCGGCGTCAGGGTCTGGACGTCGAGCAGGGTCTGGCGGGTGAACTTCTCTTCGCTGGCGCTCATTGCGGGCTCCTGTCGCTGGAACCCCGCCAGTGTCCCGCAAAGCGCGCGCGGGAAACACCCGCGCGCGTTGTGGCTATAGACCGGTCAGTGCTTGCGGTTGACGGTCTGGGCCGCGCGCAGCACGTCGGCACCGATCTCCGCCTCGTAGGTCTTCCACAGCGGCAACAGGGCCTGGCGCCAGGCGTCACGCTCCTCGGGGGTGAGGGTGATCACCTTGGTCTTGCCGGCGGCGATGACGCGCTCGCGGTCCTTCTGGTTCATCGCCTCGGCTTCCTTGTTCACCGCGAAGGTGACCTCTTCGATGATCGCCTCCAGCTCGGTGCGGGTCTGGTACGGGATGCTGATCCAGAATTTCTGGTTGGTGATCAGCATGTAGTTCAGCGAACCGTGGTTGGTCTCGATGACGTAGGGCTGGACGGTGTCGATCTTCTGGCTGGCGATGTTCGACCAGGGGCCTTCGGTGCCCTGGATGGTGCCGGCCTGCAGCGCCTTGAAGGCGTCGGCGAAGGGCATCTTCACGGTCTTGGCGCCGAGCAGGCCGAACTGCGCGTCGAGCACGGAGGACGGCTGGATACGGAAGGCCAGGCCCTTGGCGTCCTCGGGCTTGCGCAACTCGCGGCTGGAGGTCAGCTCCTTCATGCCGTTGTTCCAGTAGCCCAGGCCATAGATGCCCTGCTTGGACATCGAGCGCAGCAGCTCGCGGCTCTTGTCGCGCTTCTGGAAGCGCTTCACGGCTTCGAGGTCATCGAACAGGAACGGCAGGTCGAATACCTGCAACTGCTTGGTGTACGCCTCGAACTTGGACAGCGAGGGCGCCAGCATCTGCACCTGGCCGCTCTGCAGCGCCTGGATCTCGTCGGCGTCGCCGAAGAGGCTGGAGTTCGGGTAGACCTCGACCTTCACCTTGCCCGGCAGGCGTTCTTCCACCAGCTTCTTGAACAGCAGCGCGCCCTTGCCCTTGGGCGTGTCCTCGGCCACGACGTGGGAGAACTTGATGAGGATCGGCTCCTCGGCCAGCGCGGAGCTGGAAAGGACCATGAGCGAAGCGAACAGCGCCCCGAACAGAGACTTGTACATGTATGCACCTGTGCAAATGGCAACGGCGAAGCCCGCGCCATGCGCGTCGGCTCCGTCTGGAATAAGGTTTTTTTCGGTGGAACGCCCGCTCCCAACCAGCGGGTACGCACCGTTTTTTACGGCGTACCAGGTCGTTCAGGGCAGAGAAATGCCAGATGCCTGGTTATTATTGGAGCTGTTCCGGCGCAGAGAATCGCCATGGGATGGCGGGCCGAAATCAGAGGCGCGGATTCTTAGGCAAAACTGATCAATAAACAAGCACCGCTAATCCCAACCAGCTCTCACTTCCAGCACAATCTCCGCCCTCAGCCCTTTCCAGAGTTCCCGATGCCCCAACTGCTCACCCCTTTCGGCCAGCTCGACCTGGTCCGCGTTCCCGACCAGCCGAACGACCCGCTGCAGGCCTTCGACGCCGCCGACGAGTACCTGCTCGGCCACCTGCACGAACAGGCGCCCGACGCCGCCACCCGGGTGCTGGTGCTCAACGACAGCTTCGGCGCCCTGGCCGCCAGCCTGGCGCCGCACGTGCAGGTCACCAGCAGCGGCGACTCGCACCTGGGCTTCCTCGGCCTGCAACGCAACCTCGCGCGCAACGGCCTGGCCGCCGACGCGGTGCGCTTCGTGCCGGCCAGCGAACCGATGGACGGCACCTTCGACCGCGTGCTGGTCCGCGTGCCCAAGACCCTGGCGCTGATGGAAGAGCAACTGATCCGCCTGCAGGGCCGCCTGGCGCCTGGCGCCACGGTGGTGGCCGCCGGCATGGTCAAGCACCTGCCCCACGCCGCCGGCGACCTGCTGGAGAAGTACATCGGCCCGATGCAGGCCTCGCTGGCGGTGAAGAAGGCCCGCCTGCTGGTGGCCACGGTGGCGGACCGACCGGCCGCCCGCTCGCCCTACCCGACCCGCTACCAGCTCGACGAACCGCGCCTCGAGCTGCTCAACCACGCCAACGTGTTCTGCCGCGAAGGCCTGGACATCGGCACCCGCGCCTTCCTCCCGCACCTGCCCAGGCGCCTGGACGCCACCCGCGTGGCCGACCTCGGCTGCGGCAATGGCGTGCTCGGCATCGCCTACGCCCTGGCCAACCCGGAAGCGCAGCTGACACTGGTGGATGAGTCGTACATGGCCGTGCAATCGGCTGTGGATAACTGGCGCGCGGCCCTGGGCGAGCGCCCGGTGGAAATCCGCCCCGGCGACGGCCTCGCCGAGCAGCCGGCCGGCTCGCTGGACCTGGTGCTGTGCAACCCGCCCTTCCACCAGCAGCAGGTGGTGGGCGACTTCCTCGCCTGGCGCATGTTCGTGCAGGCGCGCGATGCGCTGGTCACCGGCGGGGAGCTGTGGATAGTCGGCAACCGCCACCTGGGCTACCACGCCAAGCTCAAGCGCCTGTACCGCGGCGTCGAACAGATCGCCGCCACGCCCAAGTTCGTGATCCTCAAGGCCAGCAAATAGGGGCGCGATCAATCGGGCGCACGCCGCAGGGATTCGCCGGCCCACCCTCGGAGCCAGCCGGGCATCGCCGGTGGATGTAAAAAGCGACATCCACCCTGCCGCCCCAGCGCTCCCTGATACCGAGGGAACTCGCTCAGTCGCGTAGGGTGGACCCCGCTTCACCAGTCCACCATCGGAGCCGGGCCGGGCATCCTGCCCGTTGCAAAGAGCTTCGCGAGCAGAGCTCGCTCCTACGGGAACGAGCAGGAGTGGGTCCGAGCCCTGCTCAGGGCGTGCTCAGCCCCGCCGCATTCATGAACAGGCGCAGCAGGTAGGACACCACGCCCAGCGCCAGGACGCTGCCGGTCCAGATCGCCAGCAGCCAGCCCAGGCGCTGCCACAGGGGTTTCTTCTCGGGGTTGTCCACAGCCATGGTCGCTCTCCTGTCCACTAGTGGTAGCCCTGGTCCGGGGTGACCTTGCCGCGGAACACGTAGTAGCTCCAGGCGGTGTACACGAGGATGAAGGGGATGATGAACAGCGCCCCCACCAGCGCGAAGCCCTGGCTCTGCGGCGGCGCGGCGGCCTGCCAGATGCTCAGCGAGCCCGGCACGATGTTCGGCCAGAGGCTGATGCCCAGGCCGCTGTAGCCGAGGAAGATGAGGATCAGGGTGAGCACGAAGGGCTTGATGTTGTCGTAGTTCGCCACCGATCGCAGCAGGTAGAAGAAGGTCACCAGCACCAGCAGCGGCACCGGCAGGAACCAGAACAGGTTGGGCAGGCTGAACCAGCGCTGGGCGATCTCGCCGTGGGACAGGGGCGTCCAGATGCTGACGATGCCGATCACCGCCAGCAGCACCAGGGCCAGCGGCCGGGCCATGTCGTGCATCTGCTCCTGCAGGCGGCCTTCGGTCTTCATGATCAGCCAGGTGCAGCCGAGCAGCGCATAGGCCGCCACCAGCCCCAGGCCGCTGAAGATCGGGAACGGCGCCAGCCAGTCCAGCCCGCCGCCGGCGAACTGGCGGTTCTCCACCGGGATGCCCTCGATGAAGGCCCCCAGGGCCACGCCCTGGAAGAAGGTCGCCGCCAGGGAGCCGCCGATGAAGGCCTTGTCCCAGATGTGGCGCTTGTGCTCCTTGGCCTTGAAGCGGAACTCGAAGGCCACGCCGCGGAACACCAGGCCGATGAGCATGAAGATCAGCGGCAGGTAGAGCGCGCTGAGCACCACCGAGTAGGCCAGCGGGAAGGCCGCGAACAGGCCCGCCCCGCCCAGCACCAGCCAGGTCTCGTTACCGTCCCACACCGGCGCGACGGTGTTCATCATCACGTCGCGCTCGGAGTCGTCCTTGACGAAGGGGAAGAGGATGCCGATGCCCAGGTCGAAGCCGTCCATCACCACGTACATCATCACGCCGAAGACGATGATGATCGCCCAGATCAGAGAAAGGTCGATGCCCATGTTCAGTTCCTCGCGCCCAGGTCGTCACCCGAGTTGTCGTCGTCTTCCATATTCTCGTCGGCCGCCGAGATGGGCCGCGCCGGCGTACGTTTCTGGCCGGGACCACCGATGCCCTGCTCCTTGCCCTCGTCGGTCTTCGGTCCCTTGCGCACCAGGCGCAGCAGGTAGCTGAAACCGGCGCCGAACACGGCGAAATAGACCACCACGAACATGATCAGGGTGAGGCTCATCTGCGCGAAGCTGTGGTTCGACGAGGCGTCGGCGGTGCGCATCAGGCCGTACACGACCCAGGGCTGGCGGCCGATCTCGGTGGTGAACCAGCCGGCGAGGATCGCGATCAGCCCGGACGGGCCCATCCACAGGCACAGGTGGAGGAACGGCCGCGAGCTGAACAGCCCGCCGCGCCAGCGTAGCCACAGGCTCCAGACGCCGACCAGGATCATCAGCAGGCCCAGGGCGACCATGATGCGGAACGACCAGAAGACGATGGTGGAGTTGGGCCGGTCTTCCTTGGGGAACTCCTTCAGCGCCGGCACCTGCTTGTCCAGGCTGTGGGTGAGGATGAGGCTGCCCAGGTAGGGGATCTCCACCTTGAAGCGGGTTTCCTCGCGCTCCATGTCCGGCCAGCCGAAGAGGATCAGCGGGGTCGCCTCGCCGGGCGGGTTCTCCCAGTGACCCTCGATGGCGGCGATCTTCGCCGGCTGGTGTTCCAGGGTGTTGAGGCCGTGCATGTCGCCGATGAAGGCCTGTATCGGCGCCACCAGCAGGGCCATCCACATGGCCATGGAGAGCATCTGGCGGATCGCCGGGTTGTCCCGGCCGCGCAGCAGGTGCCAGGCCGCCGAGGAGCCGACGAAGAACGCCGTGGCGAGGAAGGCCGCGGTGGCCATGTGGGCCAGGCGATAGGGGAAGGACGGGTTGAAGATCACCGCGAACCAGTCGGTGGGAATCACCCGGCCATCGACGATCTCGAAGCCCTGGGGCGTCTGCATCCAGCTGTTGGAGGCCAGGATCCAGAAGGTGGAGATCAGCGTGCCGATGGCCACCATCACCGTGGAGAAGAAGTGCAGGCCCGGCCCGACGCGGTTCCAGCCGAACAGCATCACGCCGAGGAAGCCGGCTTCGAGGAAGAACGCGGTGAGCACCTCGTAGGTCAGCAGCGGCCCGGTGACCGAGCCGGCGAAGTCGGAGAACGCGCTCCAGTTGGTGCCGAACTGATAGGCCATCACCAGGCCGGACACCACGCCCATGCCGAAGTTGACGGCGAAAATCTTCGACCAGAAGTGATAGAGGTCGCGATAGACCTCCCGGTTGGTCTTCAGCCACAAGCCTTCCAGTACCGCCAGGTAACTCGCCAAGCCGATGGTGATGGCCGGAAAGATGATGTGGAAGGAAATGGTGAAGGCGAACTGGATTCGGGCGAGATCAAGAGCCTCCAATCCGAACATTACGACGTCCTCTAGCTGGTTCACGGGCACGGCCCTGGGCGGGTCACTCCGGCAATTGGAGCGCTGGCCCTGGGAATTCGTTCTTTTTATGTGAGGTTTCAGGGAGATGGCGGCTCGTTCAGCCGCAAGCGCAAGCCCAAGGGGCGGGCATTGACGCAGATCAATCAGCAGCTAAAGAGTAGCGCTTCGCTCGAGGGAAAATGCTGTGGTCGATTGCCACGCGGCAGGTTGCCGCAGCGAGTGGATAACCCTGGACAAACACGGAGCCGGACCGGAGCTCCGCTACAAGGTCACTGGACAGTCCTGAGCAGCCCGCCAACCCGCCTGGTGGATGGATGAAGCGTCATCCACCCGCCCCCATGGCAGCCGGTGCACGCCTACGGCCTTTCCACCTGTCCCGTATCAAGGGCCCGGGGCGTATCCACGTCCAGCACCACGCCGGGGTCGTCCACCTCCAGCGCCAACCAGGCCTCGCGATGGGCGGCGAGCACCGCACGGGCGCCCTCGTCGCCCTGGAGGCGTTCGAGCTCGGACCAGAAGGCACGGCCGAAGATCACCGGGTGGCCGCGCTGGCCCTCGTGCAGCGGGAACAGGATGCGCCGGGCGTCGGCCCGCGCCAGCAGCTCGCGCAGGGTGGCCTCGGCCAGCCAGGGCATGTCGCCCAGCAACACCGCCAGGGCATCGCCCGGGGCTGTGGATAACCCGCGCGCGCCGGCCGCCAGGCTATGGCCCATGCCCTGGTCGGCGTCCGCGCAGCGGATGATCGGGCAATCGCCGGGCAGGCCCAGTGCGGCCGGGTCATCCTCGGGGCGCAGCACCACGCGCACCTCGTCGAACACCGTTCGTGCCCGCGCCACGCTGGCCGCCAGCAGGGTGCGCCCGTCGGCCAGGCGCGCCTGGCGCTTGTCGCTGCCGAAGCGGGTGCCACGGCCGGCGGCGAGGATCAGGGCGATGACGTGGGGCATCGGGGGACCTCCTGTGGGGCGAATTCATTCGCCCGGGACCGCGCAGCGGTCCTCGTGCCAATTACCTGGGTGAAGCAATCCGTCGGGCTGCTGGGCGAATGAATTCGCCCCTACATCAGGAGCCGAAAACTAGACCCGCTCGCGCGGAATCGCATTGCGCACCCGCAGGATGTCGGCGAGCACCGCCAGGGCGATCTCCGCCGGGGTCTTGCTGCCCAGGTTCAGGCCGATGGGGGCGATGATGCGGGCCATGTCCGCTTCGCTCAGGCCGCCCACGCGGCGCAGGCGCTCCCGGCGCTTGGCGCTGGTGGCCATCGAGCCCATCACGCCGATGTAGAAGGCCTCGGTGCGCACCGCCTCGATCATCGCCAGGTCGTCGATGCGCGGGTCGTGGGTCAGCGCCACCACGGCGGTGTCGGCGTGGCAGCCGCCGTTGCGGATCACCTCGGAAGGCAGTTCGCGGCGCACCTCGACGCCCGGCAGCTCGACCCCCTCGAGCACCTCCTCGCGGGGGTCGCAGAGCACCACCTCGAAGCCCAGCGGCTGGGCGAACTCGGCGCACACCTGCGCCACCGAGGAATACCCGGCCAGCAACAGACGCTGGGCGGCGCCCACGCGCAGGCGGATCACCTGCTCGTCGCGCTCCACCCGGGCCCCCTGCTCGCGATCCTCCCGCAGGGAGCGGCTGCCGTCATCGATGCGGATCTCCCGCAGCAGACGGCGCTGCCCGGCCAGGGCGCTTTCCAGCTCGCGCAGGTGCGCCTGCACCTCGCAATCGGCCGGCAGGTTCTCCACCAGCACATCCAGGACCCCGCCGCAGGGCAGGCTGATCTTCGAACGCTCATCGCTACCGTCGCCGTAGCGCACCAGCGCCAGCGGCTCGGGGAAGGCGCCTGCGGCGACGCGCTCGAGGAAATCGTCCTCGACGCAACCGCCGGACAACGACCCCACCCACTGCCCCGCCTCGTTGGCGGCCAGCAGCGAACCCGGCGCGCGGGGCGCCGAGCCGTAGGTGGAAAGCACGGTACAGAGCCAGACACGCTGGCCGGCCCGGGACCATTCGAGGGCCTTGCGCACGACGATGAGGTCGAGGTGTTGCATGGTCAGTGAACCTTTTCGCTTCGCAGTTGGGAGACGCTCTCCATACCGATGTCCCCGGGCGATCCTCCCCAGGTCTGGCGCAGGTAGTTGAGCAGATCACGCATCCGCTCGTCATCAAGATCGTGCTGGAAGCCCGGCATCGGCTGCATGCGCTCGAAGCCGGTGAACTGCTGTTCGCGGATGCCGTCGTCGATCACCCGCAGGAGGTTGCGCGAATCCTCCTGGCGCAAGGTGGTGTTGCCGGCCATGGCCACCGCCACGTGGGGGATGCCCTGCCCTTGTGCGCCGTGGCAGCCGGCGCAGAGGTTCAGGTACTCCTGGCGACCGGCCTGGGCGCTGGCGGTCAGCTCGGCCAGCGGGCGGGTGACGACGGTTGCCGGGGCCGGCGGCTGGTCGCCCATGAGGAACACCGCCATGGCCTGGTGATCCACCTCCGGCAGGTATTGCAGGCTGTGGTGCAGCACCGGGTACATCTCGTTGAACACCGTGCCCTGGGCGCTGATGCCGTGCTTGAGGAAGGTCGCCAGGTCGTCGGTGGTCCAGCCGCGCGCGGCCAGCGCCTCGGCCTTCAGGCTCGGCGCCAGGTAGCCCAGCAGCACACCGCCTTCCATGCGCTGGTCCTGCTGCAGGGCACCGAGCGCGTTGCGCGGGGTGTGGCACTCGCCGCAGTGGCCGAGGGCTTCCACCAGGTACTGGCCGCGCTGCCATTCCTCGCTCTTGCCCTCCGCCGGCTGCATCTGCACGCGGTTCTTGTAGAGCATGTTCCAGAAGGCCAGGCCGAAGCGCAGGTTGAACGGGAAGGTCAGGCTGGTCTGCGGGCTCGCCTTGGGGATCGGCTCGCGGCTCATCAGGTAGGCGTAGAGGGCGTCGGAGTCCTCGCGGGTGATGAGGTGGTAGGAGGTGTAGGGCATCGCCGGGTACAGCTTGCTGCCGTCGGGCTTCTCGCCCTGGGTCAGCGCACGGTAGAGGTCATCGGCGGTGTAGTTGCCGATGCCGTGCTCCTTGTCCGGGCTGATGTTGGTGCCGTAGATGGTGCCGAAGGGCGACTCCAGCGGCAGGCCGCCGGCATAGGGGGCACTGCCCTCGATGCTGTGGCAGGCCACGCAGTCGGCGGCGCGGGAAATGTAGCGGCCGCGCTCGATCAGGGCCTTGTCGGCCGGTGCTTCGGGGGCGCCGGTGGCGGCCAGGGGCAGGAGCAGAGCGGCGGCGATCAGCAGTCGTTTCATCTCAACCTTCCTTCACCAGACCCAGTTCCTCGACCACATCGCGCGCGGCGCTGTAGTAGCGGACGTAACCGGTGCAGCGGCAGATGTGCTTGCCGAGGGCGTTGTCGATCTCGGTCTCCAGCTCGCTGCGTTTCACCGGCTGGCGCTGCAGCTTCTCCACCAGCACGGTGGCGGCATTGACGTAGCCCGGGGTGCAGTAGCTGCACTGGAAGGCGAACTGGTCGACGAACTTCTGCTGGATCGGATTGAGCTCGCTCACCTCGCCCTTGGCGTCACGCTTGGCGTGGCCTTCGATGGTGCGCACGTTCTTGCCGGCGAAGAAATGCGCACCGGTGATGCAGGTGCGGATCTCCTCGCTGGTGCCGTCGGGCTTGTCGAGGATGGCCACGCAGGCGTGGCATACGCCCTGGCCGCAGCCCAGGCGCGAGCCGGTGAGGTTCAGGTACTCGTGGAGGAAGTCGATCATCATCAGGTCGTCCGCCACCTCGATGGGGCCGACGGCCTGGCCGTTGATGTTCATGCTGAGCGCGCGGTTAGCCATGGAGGGCCTCCTTGATGCGGGCCGGAGTCAGGGGAAGGTCGCGCAGGCGCTTGCCGGTGGCATGGGCCACGGCGTTCACGATGGCGCCGACCACGGGGATCATCACCACTTCGGCGATGCCCTTGGCCGGGTCGCTGGGCGACAGCGGCGGCAGGATCTCCGCCGTCTGCGACCACACGGCGACGTCCTTCGCGCGGGGCAGCTGGTAGCGGTTGAAGTTCCAGGTGCCCTCGCCCGGCCCCCCTTCGTAGAGCGGCATCTCCTCCATGAGCGCATGGCCGATGCCCATGGCGATGCCGCCTTCCAGCTGGCCGAGCACCAGCTCGGGCACGATCACCCGGCCGCACTCCATCCAGGAATGGTGGTTGATCACCCGGGCCTCGCCACTGCCCTTGTTGACCTTGATCTCCACCAGGGTGGCCACCGGGCTGTAGTAGGTGACCATGGCGTTGTTGAGCTGGGTCTCCGGGTAGCTGACCGACACGCGGTCCAGCAGGTGGTAGCCGTTGCGGGTCATCAGGGCGCGCTTGCCGGCGTCGGCACCGGCGCCGTACTTCACCGCCACCGCGTCCAGCGGCAGGCTCTCGCGCACGCCGTTGATCTCGAACTCGGCCGAGGCCCACTTCCAGCGGTTGAAGCCGTGCACGCTGGCACCCGTGACCAGGCCCAGGTCGTGGGCCTTCCTGGCCAGCAGCTCGAAGGGGATCGGCGGCATGCCGCCGGCGCTCAGGGCGCCGTCCTTCCAGTGGGCATCCTCGCGGCGCACCACGTAGGGGTTGAGCGAGCCGTTGTACTCGCCGCGGCCCCAGATGCTCAGCGCCGCCGGCCACAGGCCGTGGTTGAAGAGGATGCGCGCGGCCTCGCGGGTGGCGTGGCCGGAGTAGTAGGCGGAGTTGGTGGCCGAGGACGGCGAGGCCAGCTTGCCCACCCAGCGCGGGTTCTTCAGCGCGGCGTCCTGGTCGGCCTGGCTGATGATGTAGGGGTTGCCGCTGGTGACCAGGCCCAGCTCGTTCCAGTCGGTCTCGCCGGTCTTGATCTCGTGGGCCGGCTGGCCCAGGTGGTCGGCGGCCAGCAGCGCCTGGGAGGTGGCCATGCCGGTGCCCATGTCGATGGCCACGTGGCGCAGCAGCACGCGACCGTCGGCGGTGATCTCCAGGCTCGCCAGGGGCGCCTCGGAGCCGGTGCCGAAGTCCTTCTGGCACATGGCGAAGCCGACGCCGTAGAGGTTGTCCGGGTCCTCGGCGTCGAAGCGCTGCTTGCGCTCCGCGCGGGTGCGCCAGATCTCGTGCTGGGCGGCCTTGTCGAGGATCTCGTCGAGGCGCAGCGCACCGGCGGGAATCGCGCCCTGGGTGTTCTTCATGCCGGTCTTGAAGACGTTCTTCTTGCGCAACTCGATGGCGTCCAGGCCCAGGCGGCCGGCCACCTCGTCCACCATCATCTCGGTGGCGGCCATGGTCTGCAGGGTGCCGTAGCCGCGCATGGAGCCGGCCTCGACGCCGCGCGAATGGTACGCGGTGGCGGCCAGGTCGCTCTGCGGCAGGTAGTAGATGGACTGCGCCGCCGTGGCGCCGACCGCCGCCACCGAGGAGCTGTAGTTGGCGCGGCCGCCGCCGTCGACGTCCATGTGCGCGCGGAAGATCTGGAAGCTGTGGTCCTGCTTGTTCACCGCCAGCTGGTAGTGCATGTCGAAGGGGTGGCGCTTGATGCCGCTCTGGAACTGCTCGTAGCGGTCGTTGGCCAGGCGCACCGGCACGCCTTCGCCGTACATCGCGGCGAGCGCGGCGTAGAAGACGAAGATGTTGTTGTCCTTGGAGCCGTAGCCCACGGTGTAGCCGGGGTGCAGGTTGAGCTTGGCCACCTTGAAGCGCGACGGCGCCAGCATGTGCGCGGTCTGCTCGGCCACCTCGAAGGGGCACTGGGTGGCGACCACGAAGTGCAGGGTGCCGCTCTCGGCGTCGTACCAGCCGTTGCCGTTGTCGGCCTCCAGGGCCGCCGGCTCGATGGACTGGGTGGTGAAGCGCTCGTCGAACACCAGCCAGTCCTCCGGCGGCGCCTTGAGCTGCTGCTCCATGCGCTCGGCGTAGTACAGGCCCTGCTGGGTCAGGTCGCCGTTGATCTTGGCCTGCTGGCTCCACACCGGTTTGCGCTGGCGGATGATGGGGAACAGCATGCTGTCCTTGAGGCTGGAGAACACGTCCGGCTCGAAGGGCGTCTCGCCGCCGACGCGCACGAAGCGGAAGCTGCCGTAGGGGTCGGCCTGGTACAGCTCGGCCTTGGCGCCGTAGCGCACCACCTTCTCGTTGAACTTGAGGATGTTCTTCGCCCGGCGGTAGCGGTCGAAGTCGGTCCAGATCAGCAGTGCCACCGGGTGGCCGATGAA
This sequence comes from Pseudomonas sp. USHLN015, assembly GCF_037153275.1. NCBI lineage: Bacteria > Pseudomonadati > Pseudomonadota > Gammaproteobacteria > Pseudomonadales > Pseudomonadaceae > Pseudomonas > Pseudomonas sp. USHLN015. The sequence goes on along the minus strand of NZ_JBBCKP010000003.1, from coordinate 287,803 downwards.
CATCGGCACCTGGCCTTCCGGCAGGAAGGGGTCGAGGTTGTGGCCTTCGGGGAAGCCGATGCCGTCACGGGCGAGGTCTGCCGCGGTGACCAGGCGATCGGGCTTGAGCTCGTCGCCGAGCATGGACAGGTCCAGGCCGGCGTAGAGGTGATCGGCGCGGGTCGCCTTGATCAGCAGCGCATGGCCCTGGCGCTGGGGCCAGCCGGGCATGTCCTGGGCGCGGATGTCACGGGCGAAGACCTTGGCCCCGCAGGCCTTGGAGACGCCGTCGATGCGCGCTCGCGCCTGGCCGCCCGGCGTGTACCAGGGCTGCGGCGAGGCGGTGACCCGGTCTTCGAACAATGCAGCAAAGGCCTTGCTGCCCAGCGGTGCCAGCGTGATGCCGATACCTGCGATGACGCTGCCCTGCAGGAAGGCGCGTCGGGATAACTCACGGTTGGACATACCCGTTCCTCGGAGCCTTGGCGGATGCCGACCCCTGTTTTCTGAGCGTAAAAACGGTTGTCGGCCACTCTCGGGAGTGGTCGATTCAAGCGTAGTCGAAAGGATTTTTTGACCTCGAAGTCAAATTCTAACCAAGGCGGTCTGGCAGAAAAAGAAAAATTTGCCCGGTCAGTCAGGAAACGAGTGCGTCGGGTCGACGACGAAATCGCGGAGGCCCCATTCACCCGCCCTCGGGCAAGGTGATAGGCTGCGCTTCCGATAGCTCCCTAAGCATTTTCCCATGCCCCAGGCCCAGCTCCTGCGTCACCACCGCCCGTTCCTCGCGTTCTGGCTCGCCCGGGTGTGCACGGCCAGCGGCTTCCAGATGCTCACCGTGGCCATCGGCTGGCACCTGTACGCCCTCACCGGCAGCGTGCTCGACCTGGGCTTGGTGGGCCTGGCGGAATTCCTCCCGCGCGTGCTGTTCATGCTGCATACCGGGCATGTCGCCGACCGTTACGACCGGCGTCGGGTCGCGGCGCTGTGCCAGACGGCCCAGGGCCTGATCGCCGCCGCCCTGGTGTTCGGCAGCGCCACCGACAACGTCAGCCGCGAGATGATCTTCCTCCTCGCCTTCGCCCTCGGCGCCGCGCGGGCCTTCGAGATGCCGGCGACCCAGGCGCTGCTGCCGAACATCGTCCCGGCACAGCTGTTCCCCCGCGCCGTGGCCGCCGCCGCGTCGGCGATGCAGGCGGCGACCATCGTCGCGCCAGCCCTGGGCGGCCTGCTTTATGCGCTTGGCAGCCTCTGGGTCTACGGCCCGGTGACGGTGCTCTACGGCATCGCCTGCTGCCTGATGCTGACCCTCGCCAGCCGCCAGCAGGTGCTGCGCAAGGAGCCCGCCTCCCTGGAGTCGCTGCTGGCCGGCATCCGCTTCATCCGCAGCCGCCCGGACATCCTCGGCGCCATCTCCCTGGACCTCTTCGCCGTGCTGCTGGGCGGCGCCACCGCCCTGCTGCCGGTGTTCGCCAAGGACATCCTGCTCACCGGCCCCTGGGGCCTCGGCCTGCTGCGCTCGGCGCCGGCGGTGGGTGCCCTGGCGATGTCGTTCTGGCTGGCGCGCTTCCCCATCGAGCGCAACGTGGGGCGGATCATGTTCACCTCCGTCGGCGTGTTCGGCGTGGCGACCATCGCCTTCGGCCTGTCCACCTCGTTCTGGTTCTCCCTCGCGGTGCTGGCGGTGCTCGGCGCGGCGGACATGATCAGCATGGTGATCCGCGGCGCCTTCGTGCAGCTGCACACCCCGGACGAAATGCGCGGCCGCGTCAGCGCGGTCAACGGCCTGTTCATCGGCGCCTCCAACCAGTTGGGCGAGTTCGAGTCCGGGGTCACCGCCGCCTGGTTCGGCACCGTGCCGGCGGTGGTGATGGGCGGCGTCGGCACGCTGCTCATCACCGGCCTGTGGATAAGGCTCTTCCCCACCCTGGCCAACCGCGACCGCCTGCACGGCGGCGACTGATCAGAGCAGCTTGTCGGGGGTGATCGGCAGGTCGCGGATGCGCTTGCCGGTGGCATGCCAGATGGCGTTGGCCACGGCCGCCGCGACCCCGACGATGCCGATCTCGCCGACGCCCTTGGAGCCCAGGGCGTTGACCACGCGGTCCTCCTCCTCGACGAAGATCACCTCGACCTCGCCGATGTCGGCGTGCACCGGGATGTGGTACTCGGCCAGGTTGTGGTTCATGTGCCGGCCCAGGCCGTGGTCGGTCTGGGTCTCCTCCTGCAGGGCCATGCCGATGCCCCACACCACGCCGCCGAGGATCTGGCTGCGCGCGGTCTTCGGGTTGACCACGCGCCCGGCGGCGATGGCGCTGACCACCCGGGCGACGCGCACCACGCCCAGTTCCTCGTCCACCCGCACCTCGACGAACACCGCCGAGTGGGTGGCGGAGGAATAGGCCTCGCGCTTCTCGTCGGGCTTGGCCTCCACCTGCGCCTCCAGCGCCGCGCTGCCGCTGGCGCGGACGATCTCGCCATAGCCCAGCGCCAGCTCCGGCGCGCCGATGACCCGCAACTGGCCGTCGACGAACTCCACCTGATCGCGCGCAAGCCCCGCGAAGGGCGAGTCCTCCATTGCCACGGCGGCCTTCAGCAATTCGTCCTGCAGCGCGATACAGGCCTGCTGCACCGCGCTGCCCACCGAGGAGACGGTGAAGGAGCCACCCTGCAGCGGGGCCTTGGGCAGGTGCGAGTCGCCCAGGCTGAAGGTCACCCGTGCCATGTCCAGAGCCAGGCTCGCGGCGGCGATCTGGGTCATCACCGTGTAGGTGCCGGTGCCGATGTCGGTGGTCGCGCTGCTCACGTGCAGGTGGCCGTCGCCGTCGATCAGCGCACGGGCGCTGGCCGGGTTCTGCATCGCCTCCCAGACGCCGGTGGCCAGGCCCCAGCCGATCAGCTCGCGGCCCTCGCGCATGCTGCGCGGCTGGTGGTCACGCGCCGCCCAGCCGAAGCGCTCGGCACCCTGGGCGTAGCACTCGCGCAGGGCCTTGCTGGAGAAGGGCTTGCCCTCGTTCTGGTTGCGCTCGGCGTAGTTGACGAGGCGCAGCTGCAACGGGTCGATGGCCACGGCGGCGGCCATCTCGTCCATCGCGCACTCCAGGGCGAAGACACCCAGGGTCGCGCCCGGGGCGCGCATGTCCAGCGGCGTGTAGACGTCCAGGGGCGCCAGGCGGTAGCCCAGCTCGACGTTGTCGCACTGGTAGAGCATCCCGGACCACTCCACCACGTGCTCGGTGAAGTCCTCGAAGCGCGAGGTCTGCGCCACCGCCTCGTGGCGCAGGGCGCGCAGCTCGCCGTTGGCGGCGGCGCCCAGGGCCAGGCGCTGCACGGTGCGCGGGCGGTAGCCGAAGCTGAACATCTGCTGCCGGGTCAGGGTCACCCGCACCGAGCGCCGTAGCTTGAGCGCCGCCATCACCGCCAGCACCAGTTGGTACTGCGGGCGCAGGCCGGAACCGAAGGCGCCGCCGACGAAGGGCGCCATCACCCGCACCCGGCCCGGCTCCAGGCCGAACACCCGCTCGATGTACTGCTGGCTGTTCTGCGTGCCCTGGGTCTTGTCATAGACCAGCAGCGCGCCGTCGGGCTGCATGACCACGGTGGCGGCATGGGGCTCCATGGGGTTGTGATGCTCGATGGGCGAGCTGTACTGCACCTCGATGCGCAGCGCCGCACCCGCCAGGGCTCCCGCGCAATCGCCGCGCGGCTCGGGCAGGGACGCCGGGGCCAGGTGGGCGTCGTCGAGGGCGGCCAGCAGGTCCGTCTGGTACGGCTCGGCCTGGTACTCGACCCGCACCAGCCTGGCGGCGTGGCGCGCCTGCTCCAGGGTTTCGGCCACCACCAGCGCCACCGGCTGGCTGTCATAGAGGATGCGGTCGTCGAACAGCGGACGGAACGGCGAACCGTCGGCGGCGTCGGCGTCCTCATAGGGCTCGTCGTAGCTGGCGATCGGCGGCCGGTTGGCGTGGGTCAGCACCAGTTGCACGCCGGGCGCCGCTTCCGCCGCACGGCTGTCGATGCCGAGGATGTGCCCGCGCGGGATGCCGGCGTTGACCACCCAGCCATGCAGCAGGCCCGGCGCGGCGAAATCAGCCGCGTAGCGGGCGCGGCCGGTGACCTTGTCGCGACCGTCCACCCGGTCGAGGGCCTTGCCCAGTGGCGACGCGCTCATACGTGGGGCCCTCCCCTGGCGGCGTCGGCCAGGGCGCGGATCACCGCGCGGCGGGCCAGTTCCACCTTGAAATTGTTGCGCCCCAGCCCCTCGGCCCCTTGCAGCAGCCGGTCGGCGGCGACGCGGAAGGCCGCCGGTGTGCAGGGGCGCCCCACCAGTGCCGCCTCGGCGTCCGGCAGGCGCCAGGGTTTGTGCGCCACGCCGCCCAGGGCGATGCGCGCTTCGGCGATGACGCCGTGATCCAGGCGCAGGGCCGCCGCCACCGAGACCAGGGCGAAGGCGTAGGAAGCGCGATCCCGGATCTTCAGGTAGGCGCTGCGGCGGGCGAAGGGCGACGGCGGCAGCTCGATCTCGGTGATCAGCTCGTCCGCCGCCAGGTGATTGTCGCGCTGCGGTTCGTCGCCGGGCAGGCGGTGGAAGTCGGCGAAGGCGATCACCCGGGTGCCGCCAGGGCCGGCGACGTGCACATTGGCCTCCAGCGCCGCCAGGGCCACGCACATGTCGGAAGGGTGGGTGGCCACGCAGTGTTCGCTGGCACCGAGTATCGCGTGGTTGCGGTTGAGCCCCGCCCGCGCCGGGCAGCCGCTGCCGGGCTCGCGCTTGTTGCAGGGCGTGGCCACGTCATAGAAGTACTGGCAGCGGGTACGCTGCAGCAGGTTGCCGCCGACCGTGGCCATGTTGCGCAACTGCGGCGAAGCGCCGGCCAGCAGCGCCTCGGCCAGCAACGGGAAATGGCTCTGCACGCGCGGGTGCCAGGCCAGGTCGGCGTTGCTCACCAGGGCGCCGATGCGCAGCCCGCCGTCCTCGCCGACCAGCACGCCGTGCAGCGGCAGCGCGGTGATGTCGATCAGCCGTTCGGGGCGCTCGACGTTCTCCTTCATCAGGTCCACCAGGTTGGTGCCCCCGGCGATGAAGCGCGCGCCGGGGCCGGCCAGCGCCAGGGCCTGGTCCAGCTCCTCGGGGCGTTCGTAGCTGAAGGGCGTCATGCGGCGTCCCCCTCGGCGGCGCCACGGCAGGCCGGCAGCGCCTCCTCGATGGCGTCGAGGATGTTGGCGTAGGCACCGCAGCGGCACAGGTTGCCGCTCATCTGCTCGCGGATGGCGTCGCGGTCGTGGGCGCGGTTCTCGCGGGCCAGGGCCACCGCCGAGCAAAGCTGCCCAGGCGTGCAGTAGCCGCACTGGAAGGCATCGTGGCGGATGAAGGCGGCCTGCATGGGGTGCAGCTCGCCGCCCCGCTCCAGGCCCTCCACCGTGGTGATTTCGGCGCCGTCCTGCATCACCGCCAGGGCCAGGCAGGCGTTGATACGCACGCCGTTGCGCAGCACCGTGCAGGCGCCGCACTGGCCGTGGTCGCAGCCCTTCTTGGTGCCCACCAGGTCGAGGCGCTCGCGCAGCAGGTCGAGCAGCGTCGTCCAGGGCTCCACCTGCAGCCGATGGGGTTCGCCGTTGATGACCAGTTGGATCGGGTGGCCGATGGCAGCGGGGCCTCGGCTTGGGCTGGATAGGGCACTCATGTCGACCTCGGGCTCGTCTCGTCCGGCCCCGAAGGGCGGTGCGCGGGTGTGGATACCCGCATCTTTGAGGTGGACTGGCCGGTCTTCCCGAGGTTCAGGGTTTCTGCCCCGGCGGGCGTGCCGACGAAACCGAAGCTGCCCGTCTGGTCATAAATTCACCGCCCCCGGGGGAGCTGGTATGATGCGCGCCTTTTTTGCCGGGCTGGCAGAAACGGCGCCCAACCGCAGGCGCTGTGCTTGACTGCTATCCAGTCCGGGCCAACACGACGCGCAGACGTCACGGGGAGCACACATGCTGGAAAAACTGTTCCAACTCAGAGCGCACGACACCAACGTACGCACCGAAGTCCTGGCGGGGATCACCACCTTCCTGACGATGGCCTACATCCTCTTCGTGAACCCCGACATCCTCGGCGAGACCGGCATGGACAAGGGCGCGGTGTTCGTCGCCACCTGCCTGGCGGCCGCCATCGGCTCGGCCATCATGGGCCTGATCGCCAACTACCCCATCGCCCTCGCCCCGGGCATGGGCCTGAACGCCTTCTTCACCTACACCGTGGTGCTGCACATGGGCCACACCTGGCAGGTGGCCCTGGGCGCGGTGTTCATCTCGGCGTGCATGTTCTTCGTGCTGTCGATCTTCCGCATCCGCGAATGGATCATCAACAGCATTCCCCTGGAGCTGCGCTCGGCCATCGCCGCCGGCATCGGCCTGTTCCTGGCGCTGATCGCCCTGCAGAAGGCCGGCATCGTCGCCGCCCACCCGGTGACCATGCTGACCCTGGGCGACCTGGCCAAGCCCGAGCCCGTGCTGGCGGTGCTCGGCTTCTTCCTGATCGTCGCCCTGGAGGCGCGCAAGGTGACCGGCGCCGTGCTGATCGGCATCCTCGCCGTCACCCTCGCCGGCATCGGCCTGGGCGTGTCGAAGTTCGGCGGCATCGTCTCCATGCCGCCGTCCCTGGCGCCCACCTTCTTGCAACTGGACATCAAGGGCGCGCTGGAGATCGGCCTGGTCAGCGTGATCTTCGCCTTCCTCTTCGTCGACCTGTTCGACAACTCCGGCACCCTCATCGCCGTGGCCAAGAAGGCCGGCCTGATGCGTGCCGACGGCCACATGCCGAAGATGGGCCGCGCGCTGATCGCCGACTCCACCGCGGCCATGGGCGGCTCGCTGCTGGGCACCTCCACCACCACCAGCTACATCGAGTCCGCCGCCGGCGTCAGCGCCGGTGGCCGCACCGGCCTCACCGCCATCGTGGTCGCCATCCTGTTCCTGCTGGCGCTGTTCCTCTCCCCGCTGGCCGGCAGCGTGCCCGCCTTCGCCACCGCACCGGCGCTGTTCTTCGTCGCCGTGCTGATGGCCTCGGGCCTGGCCGAGATCGACTGGAACGACCTGACCACCGCCGCCCCGGTGCTGATCACCGCCCTGGCGATGCCCTTCACCTACTCCATCGCCGACGGCATCGCCTTCGGCTTCATCGCCTGGGCCGCCATCAAGACCCTGGCCGGCCGCTACAGCGAGCTGAGCCCGGCGCTGGTGATCCTCGCCGTGCTGTTCGTGATCAAGATGGGGTTCTTCCACTGATGAGCCGCCCGCAGTTCGATCCCGCCGGCTACGCCGCCCAGCTCGCCGAGAAGACCGAGCGCCTCAAGGCCCTGCTGGCACCCTTCGACGCGCCGCAACCGGCGGTGTTCGACTCCCCCCGCAAGCACTACCGCCTGCGCGCCGAGTTCCGCCTGTGGCGCGAGACCGGTGGCGAGACCCGCCACTACGCGATGTTCGAGGCCGGCGACAAGTTCACCCCGGTGCTGATCGAGGACTTCCCCATCGCCAGCCGCCGCATCAACGAGCTGATGCCGCGCCTGAAGGCCGGCTGGCAGGCGAGCCAGGTGCTGTCGTTCAAGCTGTTCCAGGTGGAGTTCCTCACCACCCTGTCGGGCGATGCGCTGATCACCCTCTGCTACCACCGCCCCCTGGACGATGCCTGGAAGGCCGAGGCCGAGACGCTCGCCGCCGACCTGGGCGTGAGCCTGGTGGGCCGCTCCAAGGGCAAGCGCATCGTCATCGGCCGCGACTACGTGGAAGAGGAACTGACCGTCGCCGGCCGCGCCTTCCGCTACCGCCAGCCCGAAGGCGCCTTCACCCAGCCCAACGGCGAGGTGTGCCAGAAGATGCTGGCCTGGGCCTTCGAGGCCATGGGCGAGCGCCAGGACGACCTGCTGGAGCTGTACTGCGGCAACGGCAACTTCACCCTGCCCCTGGCCACCCGCGCCCGCCAGGTGCTGGCCACCGAGATCAGCAAGACCTCGGTCAACGCCGCCCTGGCCAACCTCGCCGACAACGGCGTGGACAACGTGACCCTGGTGCGCCTCTCCGCCGAGGAGCTGACCGAGGCCCTAAACGAAGTGCGGCCCTTCCGCCGCCTGGCCGGCATCGACCTCAAGGGCTACGCGTTCGGCACCGTGTTCGTCGACCCGCCCCGCGCCGGCATGGACCCGGACACCTGCGAGCTGACCCGCCGCTTCGAACGCATCCTCTACATCTCCTGCAACCCGGAGACCCTGGCCGCCAACATCGCCCAGCTGCACGACACCCACCGCATCGAGCGCTGCGCCCTGTTCGACCAGTTCCCCTACACCCACCACATGGAATCGGGTGTGCTGCTGGTGCGTCGCTGATTCCGGCCGGGGTCACCGCCTGGTGCCCCGATCGCGAATGAATTCGCTCCCACAAAAAACCTGCCGCCGCGCGGGCATGACCGCTGTGTAGGGTGGAGGTCGCTTTTTACCTCCACCAAGGCAGAGGTGAGGCTCGCTCGGAAACGAGCTGGACACCGAGCCGACCGGGGAAGAGCGGTGGGCTGAAGCCCACCCTACGGCCTGACTCCGGCCGGGGTGACCGCCTGGGGTCCCGATCGCGAATGAATTCGCTCCCACCAAGCCGGCGGCGCTGCGCGCCGCTTGGCGACTGAAGTCGCCCCTACAGGACGCCGCGCCAGGCCCCATACGCGCGGCCCCTCCACCCATCACCCCACGAACAACCGATACGCCGGGTTGTCGCTCTCGTCCCACCAGGGGTAGCCGATGGCGTCCAGCGCTGCGGGCAGCAGGTGCAGTTCGTGGTCGGGCACCTGCAGGCCGGCCACCACGCGGCCGTCGGCGGCGCCGTGGTTGCGGTAGTGGAACAGGCTGATGTTCCAGCGCCCGCCCAGCTTGTCGAGGAAGTTCAGCAACGCACCGGGGCGCTCGGGGAATTCGAAGCGCAGCAGGCGCTCGTGCAGGGCGCCGTCCGCGCGCCCGCCGACCATGTGGCGGATGTGCAGCTTGGCCAGCTCGTTGTCGGTCAGGTCCAGCACCGGGAAGCCCTGGTCGCGCAGGCCCTGCACCAGGGCCCCGCGCGGGTCGTTCTCCGGGTGGGTCTGCACGCCGACGAAGATGTGCGCCTCGGCGTCGCCGTGGTAGCGGTAGTTGAATTCGGTGATCTGCCGCCGCCCCAGCGCCTCGCAGAAGGTGCGGAAGCTGCCCGGCCGCTCGGGGATGGTCACCGCGATGATCGCCTCGCGCTGCTCGCCCAGCTCGGCGCGCTCGGCCACGTGGCGCAGGCGGTCGAAGTTGATGTTGGCGCCCGAGTCGATGGCCACCAGGGTGCGCCCCTCGCAGCGCTCGCGGGCCACGTACTTCTTGATCCCGGCCACGGCCAGCGCACCGGCCGGCTCGGTGATGGAGCGGGTGTCGTCGTAGATGTCCTTGATCGCCGCGCAGATTTCGTCGGCGCTGACGGTGAGCACCTCGTCCACGTACTGGCGGCAGACCTCGAAGTTGTGCGCGCCGATCTGCGCCACGGCCACGCCGTCGGCGAACAGCCCGACCTGCTCCAGCACCACGCGCTCGCCGGCGGCCATGGCGGCCTGCAGGCAGTTGGAGTCGTCCGGCTCGACGCCGATCACCTTCACCTCGGGGCGCAGGTACTTCACATAGGCGGCGATGCCGGCGATCAGCGAACCGCCGCCCACCGGCACGAAGACGGCGTCCAGGCGCCCGGGATGCTGGCGAAGGATCTCCATCGCCACCGTGCCCTGCCCGGCGATCACGTCCGGGTCGTCGAAGGGCGGCACGAAGGTCAGCCCGCGCGCCTCGGCCAGTTGCAGGGCATGGGCCAGGGCCTCGGGGAAGGCGTCACCGTGCAACACCGCGCGGCCACCCCGGGCGAGCACGCCCTGGACCTTGAGCTCGGGGGTGGTGCGCGGCATGACGATGGTCGCCTCGATCCCCAGGTGCCGCGCCGCCAGGGCCAGGCCCTGGGCGTGGTTGCCGGCGGAGGCGGCGATCACGCCCCGCGCACGCTGCTCGGCGCTGAGCTGGGACACGCGGTTGTAGGCACCCCGGATCTTGAAGGAGAACACCGGCTGCAGGTCCTCGCGCTTGAGCAGCACGGCGTTGCCGAGGCGTTGGGCCAGGCGCGGCGCCGGCTGCAGGGGCGTCTCGATGGCGACGTCGTAGACCGGCGCGCGGAGGATCTTCTGCACATAGCCTTTGAGCAGGGCGTCGGTCATGCCACGGCCTCCCCGGTGACGGCGTCGAGCAGGTCGGTGCCGTAGGAGTTGTCCACGGCGCAGCGCCAGCTGTCGTCGGCCTGGCGGCGGAACACGTAGGTGGCCTTGCGTTCGAGGAAGGACAGGAAGCCGTCGGCGGACCGCCACTGGATGCGTGCACGCCCCATGACCAGCGCGGTGTCGCCGGTCTCCACCACCTGCAGGTCGCGCTGGCTGACCCAGAGGCTGTGCTGGAAATGCGCGGCGATGGCATCGAAGGCGCGGCGGATGCCGTCACGGCCCTGGACATTGAGGCCCGGGCGTACGACGAGCACGGCATCGTCGGTGTAGAAATCCATCAGCGCATCGAAGCGCCCGGCATTGATCAGCTGGTCCGCCCGTTGCACGGCCTGGACGAGAGGGGATGGTTGCATGGCGTCTCCTGAGGTTCGCTTGGGGCCCAGGAGACAGAAAGAAGAAACCCGCCTCGAGGGCGGGTTTCTGTGTAGGTACTGGTCAACCCGCCAAGTATCGAATGGCGGTAATAATCTGTTGGCGCAGCATCTGGGTGGTCGATTTCATGGTTCTGGAAATTATTCCTGCCGCTGCGCCAAGTCAAGCGGCGGTTTTCAGGTGAGCAGTTCGGCGAAGGCCTTGTCCGCCTCCAGCACGGCCGGCAGCGCGGCGAACAGCGCGTCCAGGTCCACGCCTTCCACCAGCGGGCCCTCCAGGGATTGCCGCGCCTCCTCGGTGGCACCGCCATGGGCCTGCAACGCTTCGCTGACCAGCACCGCCTGGGCCAGGATGCGCGGCAGCAACGCATCGGCCGGCGCCTGCATCGGTCGCGCCTGGTAGGCGATGGCCTGCTGGATCACCGCCGGCAGCTGCCAGCGACGCGCCAGCTCCGCGCCCACTTCCGGGTAGCCGAACCCCAGTTGCAGCGTCTCGCTGGCGGCACGCCCGGTGGCGCCGCCCTTGCCGCTGTTGAGCTTCTCGGCGAACTCCGGGGCACCGGTCTGGATCAGCAGCTCGCCGATGTCGTGCATCATCCCGCAGGTGAACGCCGTGTCCGCGTCCACGCCCTTCTGCTTGGCCAGCAGGCGGCTGATGCTCGCCACCTGGAAGCTGTGCAGCCAGAAGCCCTTCAGGTCGTAGTTGGGCGAGGCCTTGAAGGCGCCGGTCACGGCCGAGGCCATCACCAGGGTGCGCAGGGTGTTGAAGCCCAGGCGCATGGCCGCATCCTCGATGCTGGTGGACTCCCGCGCCCCGCGAAAACGCGCGGAGTTGGCCAGGCGCAGCACCTTGGCGGCGATCACCGGGTCAAGGGCGATATTGCGCGCCACGCCATCCAGGCTGGAGGTCGGGCTGTCGAATTGCTGGATCAGGTCCTGCGCCACCTTGGGAATGCTGGGCAAGGTGTGCAGGTTGGAAAATAGGGCGTCTATATCCATGGGACCACCTCCTTCATCGGCTTGAAAACCCAAGGATAGGCAAGTTTCCCAAGCCTGCCCGGTAGACTGTCGCCGCGCAGGCGAAGGCTCTGTTTCAGGGCCTTTCAGGCGGCAGCGGTGCAGGCTCGTCGATGCGTTCCACCAGGCCTTCACGCACGCCGCCCCGGCGCAGCGGCTCGTTGACCTCGTCGTCCAGGTCGCCGATCAGCGCGGTGTCCGGCTCCGGTTCCCGGTAGCGCGCCAGCTGCACCAGGGCCACGCCGGCCAGCAGCGCGGTGGCCACCTTGTAGGCCAGGGAGCTGATATCGAAGTTCTGCAGGGTGCCGTCGTCCAGCCACAGCGAACCGATGCGCGCCAGGGCCAGGGCCGACTGCACCAGCAGCAGCATCATCAGCGCCGCCCGCATCAGCTCGCGCCCGCGCAGGGCCCACAGCAGGAACAGCGCCAGGCCGACCTGCAGGCCGCCGTAGTAGACGCGCACGTTGCTCACCGAGGCGGTCTCCATCAGCAGCATGCCGCTGAGATTGGCCATCTCGTAGGGGCGGAACCAGTAGGCCAGGCCGAAACCCGCGAACACCAGGATCTGGACCACCAGAATCAGCCGGGCAAGTAGCATCGCCTTTCTCCTCCGATCGGCAGCGATCTGCAAAAGACCCGTCGCGGATCGTTTCGTTCGCCCAACCCATCGCAAGGTCGGGGCACCCCGGCAACACCGCGGCTAGGCTCTGGAAAGACCCATCCCAAGGAGTTCACCCATGCTGCCGCCCCGCCTCAGCCTGCCGCTGCTCGCCATGCTGCTGGGCGCCTGCGCCGCCCCGCACGACGACCAGGTGACCATCGCCCCCGCCGCGCGCGACAACCACTACATGACCTTCACCATCCAGCCGGTGCGCGCTCCGGGCCACCGCCAGGACCTGGAGGAACGCTTCGACAACGCCCTGCACAAGGCCATGGAAGCCAAGGGCTACCGTTACCAGGAAAAGGGCAGCGACCTGACCATCATCTACGCCCTGGGGCTCTCCCCCGAGCCCGGCGTGACCATGCGCCCGGTGATCACCCCCGGCGGCGCCGTCTACAACCAGACCGAACTGACCCAGGACGAACGCGCCCGCCTCGCCCTGCGCATCCTCGACGGCTTCGACGAACGGGTGCTGTTCGAAGCCCAGATCAGCCGCCAGCTGCAAGACCCCAAGCTGACCCAGCAGGGCTTCGACAAGGCCGTGGCCGAGCTGCTGCAGGGCTTCCCCGCGCGGCCGGCGCCCTGAGCAGGCGAGCCTTTTCGCGAATGAATTCGCTCCCGCAAGAGCGGCAGCGCTGCGTGGACATGACCGCTGCGTAGGGTGGAGGTCGCTTTTCACCTCCACCAGGCGGAGTCGGGAGCGGCACGTCGCCAGATCCGTAGGATGGGTCGGGCGGCGTTCCGCGAGCGAAGCGAAACCCATGCTGTACAGGCCCCTGGAAAACAGCGGACCGAAACCGGAAAAAATGACCCGCATCAACCCACGTACATCCCGTAACAGCCCCGCCGCGCAACGCACCGGCCACAGGACTAAGCTGTGCCCATTTTCCCCTCCAGGAGCCCCCACCATGCGCCGTGCCCTTCTCGCTTCCCTGTTCTTCGCCCCGCTGTTCGCCCAGGCTGCGGAAACCGTCTCCATGGACGTCTACCGCGACCCCAACTGCGGTTGCTGCAAGGCCTGGATCAGCCACCTGCGTGACAACGGCATCCAGGTCAACGACCACGTCGAGAACGACATGGCCTCGGTCAAGGCCCGCCTCGGCGTGCCCCACCGCCTGGGCTCGTGCCACACCGGCGTGATCGACGGCAAGTTCGTCGAGGGCCATGTGCCGGCCAAGGACGTGCTGGCACTGCGCGCGCGCCAGGACCTGGTCGGCGCCGCCGTGCCCGGCATGCCCATGGGCTCGCCGGGCATGGAAATGGACGGCATGCAGGACGCCTACCAGGTGATCGGCGTCTCGGCCCAGGGCGGCGAGAGCGTGCTGGCCGAATATCCGGCACACTGAGCGCCCCTTTCCCAACGCGGCCGCCCCAGGGCGGCCGCGTGCATTTCACGGAGCCGAAAATGGATTACTGGCAGGTCGATGTATTCGCCGAACGCGTACTGGCAGGCAATGGCCTGGCCGTCTTCCCCGACGCCCGCGGCCTTTCGGGCGCGGCCATGCAGGGCCTGACCCGCGAGCTGCGCCAGTTCGAGTCGATCTTCCTGGAGCCGGGCACCCGGCCCGGTGAATTCGCCGCACGGGTGTTCACCGTGGAAGAGGAGTTGCCCTTCGCCGGCCACCCCATCCTCGGTGCCGCCGCCCTGCTGCACCACCTGCACGCCCCCGGCGAGCACGCCGAATGGGCGCTGCAGCTGCCCGAGAAGCGCGTGACCCTGGGCACCCGCCGCCAGGGCGAGGGCTTCTACGCCGAGATGAACCAGGGCGTCGCCCAGTTCGGTGCCGAGCTCGACGCGAAGGCCGCCGAGGCCTTCGCCGCCGCCTTCTCCAGCGAGTGGGACCGACGCCATGCGCCCCGGGTCGTCAGCACCGGGCTGCCCTACCTGCTGCTGCCGGTGACCGCCGCCGGCCTGGCCCATGCACGCCAGCAGCGCGGCCTGGACGAGGAGCTCGCGGCCATCGGCGCCGCCTTCGTCTTCCTCCTCGACGTCGACGCCCGCGAAGGCCGCACCTGGGACCCCCTCGGCGTGGTCGAGGACATCGCCACCGGCAGCGCCGCCGGGCCGGTCGCCGCCTGGCTGGTGGACAAGGGCCTGGAGCCGCGCGGCCCGGGCTTCGCCCTCAACCAGGGGCGCTTCCTCGACCGCCCCAGCCGGCTCGACGTGCGCGTGGACGAACGCGGCCAGGTGCATGTCGGCGGGGCCGTGCAGCTGCTGGCCCAGGCCCGCCTGCTGGTGGCCCCCGCCCGGCTCGCCTGACGACCGGGCTGGCGCCTCCCGCCGTCAGCTACGACACTCAAGGCCTCGACGAAGACAAGGATCGGCAGATGCGCTGGCAACGGGCGAGACGCAGCGACAACGTGGTGGATGCGCGCGGCAGCGGCGGCGGCATGCGCCTGGGCGGTGGCAAGAGCATCGGGCTCGGCGGCATCGCCCTGGTCGTGGTGATCGGCATGCTGATGGGCGAGGACCCGCTGACCATCCTCGGCCAGATCGTCGGCCAGGGCGGGCTGTCCACCGCGCCCCCGCACAGCGGTGCACCGCCGGGCGACGACCAGGAAGCGGAGTTCGTCCGCGCCGTGCTCGGCGACACCGAGGACACCTGGCAGGCGATCTTCCAGCAGGGCGGCCGCCAGTATCAGGACCCGAAGCTGGTGCTGTTCAACGGTGGCGTGCAGTCGGCCTGCGGCTTCGCCTCCTCGGCGGTCGGCCCCTTCTACTGCCCCGGCGACCGCCAGGTGTACCTGGACCTCGACTTCTTCCGCGAGATGGCCCAGCGCTTCTCCGCCGCCGGCGACTTCGCCCAGGCCTACGTGATCGCCCACGAGGTCGGCCACCACGTGCAGACCCTGCTCGGCGTCTCGGCCAAGGTGAACGCCGCGCGCCAGCGGGGCGAGAAGGTGGAAGGCGCGGACGGCCTGCTGGTGCGCCAGGAGCTCCAGGCCGACTGCCTGGCCGGCGTCTGGGCCTTCCACGCCCAGCAGCGCCTCGACTGGCTGGAGCCAGGCGACCTCGAAGAAGCCCTCAACGCCGCCAACGCCATCGGCGACGACCGCCTGCAGAAGCAGGCACGCGGCCAGGTGGTGCCCGACTCCTTCACCCACGGCACCTCGGCGCAGCGGGTGAAATGGTTCCGCACAGGCTTCGAGCGCGGCGACATCAACCGCTGCGACACCTTCACCGCGCGCAACCTGTAGCCACCCGCTCCGTGCGAGGCCTTTGGCTACCTGCCCGCGAGTGATGGGTTTCGCTTCGCTCTACCCATCCTACGGAGAAGTGCTTCGTAGGATGGGTAGAGCCGTGCGAAACCCATCGATCACCGCACGACGCCCGCTACCGCGCCAACAGCAGCAACTGCGCGCAGTCCTCGGCGTACCAGTCGGTGAGCGCCGGCCAGGGGTTCTCCGGCAGGTTGACCAGCACCGTGGCGGTCCCGGCGGCGCGTCCGCAATCGAGGTCGAAGCGGTAGTCGCCCACCATCACCATCTCGCTCGCCGCCACGCTCCAGCGCGCGGCCAGGTGCTGCAGCCCGCCGGGGTGCGGCTTGGGTGGCGCCTCGTCGCGACCGAGGATGTCGGCGGTGGCGAAGCAGTCGTCCAGGCCGATGGCGGCGAGCGTCAGCAGCGCCAGCTCGCGGGCGTTGCGGGTGAGGATGCCGAGGCGCACGCCGCGTTCGTGCAGCTCGCGCACCAACTCGACGGCGCCGGGTGCCGGGCGGGCGTTCACAGCCAGTTCGCGCTCGTGCTCCAGCAACCAGGCGTGCTTGGCGCGCGCCACCTCGGCGGGCAGCGCGGCCAGGTGATGGAGGATGTCGTCTTCCGGCGGGATCGCCAGCTCACGGCGGATCGCGGCGAAATCGTGGACGGCGACGGTGAGGGTGCCGTCCATGTCGAACACCCAGTGGCGGAACTGCGCCAGGCCCATGTCTCTACTCCGTTGGGTTCGGGAACAGCGCGCAAGGTTACACCGTCACCGCCCGTCAGTAGTTGATGATCAGGGTCACGTTGTCGATGTAGGTGCCCACCGGCACGTTGGCCTGCGTGGGGTCGACGGTCACCTGGAAGTTCACCGTCTGCTGCAGGCCCGTGCCTTTCTGCGACAGGTTCTGCGTGGTGTTCCACACGGTCGTGGTGTTGGGGAAGTAGATGTTGTAGCCCAGTCGGTTGGCGCCGCTGGCCTATGCGTCGCCAGGGCGCCTGGTAGTTCTGGCCGTTGTCGAAGCTGACCAGGTAACCCTCGTCGCTGGTACAGGTCAGGGTGATGGCGCGGGTCACCGAGGTGAACTGGCTGACCAGCGCCTGGCTGCCGAGGTCGACGTTCTGGTAGCTGTTCAGGGCACAGGCCTTGGTCACCACCAGGGTCACGGTGCTGGTGGCCGTCACCCCCGTGCCCCAATTGGTCGGCGCGCCGCACAGGCCCGCCGGGCAGTTCTGGGTAACGCCCGGGCTGCGTTGCCAGCTGCACAGGTTGAGCACGCCGGATTCGCAGATCGCATAGCGCCAGGTGAACACCACCGAGGCGGTGTAGGTGCCGGCGGGCACGTTGGCGGCCTGGGCCTGGAAGTACAGATTGATGCCGGTGGTGGCGTTGGTCAGCAGCGCCAGCACCGCGAGGCTGCTCAGCTGCACCGTCGAGCCCGGAGTGATCTCGGCGCCGCCATTGGTGACGAACACCTTCAGCGGGATGCTGTTGCCATTGCCGTCGCTGAGCACCGGCGCGGCGGACTGCAGGGTGACCTGCACGTAGTTGGCCGCCAGCAGGGCGAGAAACGAACCGCAGGTCAGCCCCGCACCTCCCAGGTTGCCCTGCGCGGAAGCGTTGAGGGTGAAGGAGCTCACGCTGCCCAGGCTCACCGCCGGGTTGACCGTGGTGCACGCCGCCCAGGCGCGGCCCGCCCCCAGCCAGAGCGCCAGCAGCAACAGGAAGGGGACGATCGTGCGCTTCGCATCCATGGCTCGCTCCTCGTTCGGACGGATCAGCGGCAGGTCAGCGGGCCGACCTGCGACAGCTCTTCGTCCAGCGTCTTCAGTTCCACCGTCACCGCGCACCGGCTGCCATCGGGCAGTTCCACGCGCAGGGCGTTGCGTTGTTCCAGCCCCTCGAAATACACCAGCCCATCCCAGCCCACGTAGGCCTCCAGGGCTCGCCCCTCGACCCGCGCCAGGCTGCCGCGCGGCAGCACCTCGCCGCGCACGTCGATGAGCAGGATGCTGGCCGCCACCACGCGCTCCATGGGGAACTCCAGCAGCGCGCCGCTGCCCTGGTGCACGGCGATCTCCTGGGAAACCTCGGCGATGCGCACGTTGCCCGGCAGCCCCAGCGGGTCGATCTCGTAGTTGGCGCGGTAATAGGACGGCACCCAGGGCACCAGCAGGTGGCCACGGCTGTCGGTGCGGCCCAGCGACTGGTGTTCGAAGTTCACCGGCACGTCGGCGTAGCCCGAAGTGCTGACCAGGACGAAGGCGTCGTTGATGCGGTTGCTGGGGAACACCCCGCCGTCCATCCACACCAGCGAGCCGCTGAGATCGCCCCACTGGGTGCGCTCGCCGTCGTTGTCGTACAGGCCCACCTGCAGCTGGGTGTAGGGCGTGCGCCAGGTCAGGTCGGCCTGCTTGTAGCTGCCACCGCCGGCGGCGTAGCTGAGGTTGTAGCCGACGCCACCCTGGCTGGGCGCGGTGCGCCCGTAGCGGACGCGCTCGCGGTACTGGCCGCCGGTGTCGCGCTCCACGCTGGCGCTGAAGGTGGAGAGCATGTCGAACGGCATGATCAGCTGCACCAGGGCCGAGTAGCCCGAGGTGCCCAGCTCGCGGTTCATCGAGACATACAGGCTGCTGTTGGCCCACAGGCTGCGCGACCAGGACAGGTTGAGCACGCGGGTGCGCTCGCCGCTGCGGGTCTCGCTGGAGAAGTAGCCCACACCCAGGCTGCCGATCTCCTCGGGGCTCACCGAGAAGGTCACCTGGTCGGTGCGCCGCGCCAGGCCCAGCTCCTCGCGCCCCAGCTCCAGGGCACTGACCTGGCTGACGTCGACGAAGCCCGAGCTGCGCTGCACGCGCTGGAAGGCGAAGCCGAACCACGGCGAGTAGTAGCTGTAGCCGAGGCTGGCCTGGCGGCCGCGCAGGCCGTCGTAGACGCTCTCGGAAACCGAGGTGCCGAGGGTGCCCCAGTTGCCCAGCCCGAAGGTGCCGCCGAGCCCGCCCAGGCGCAGCGCCTCGCCCAGCTCGGCGTGGGTCTCCAGGGTGAAGGCGTCGCTGATGCCGTAGCGGAAGGTGCCGGTGCCCACGCTGCTGCCATAGGAGAAACTCTCCAGCCCGTAGTCCTCGCGCAGCTTCCCCGCCCCCAGGGAATAGTCGTAGAGGCCCTTCTGCAGCAGCGTGTTGGTCACGTAGAAGGGCACGTCGGTGGAGACCTGCCGGCCGAGGGCATCGGTGGTGACCACCGTGGCGGTGCCCGCGCCGCTGATGTACGGCACGTTGCTGACGGTGAAGGGCCCGGGCTGCAGGTCGTCGCTGCTGACCCGCGCATTGTTGATGAACAGGTCCACCGTGCTCGGCACCGCGGCGTCGCCGCTGAAGCGTGGCAGCGGGTAGGTGACCAGGTCCGGGCGCAGGGCGAAGTTGCGCGAGACCTGCACCCCACCGACCCGCACCGCGCTGTTCCAGGTCAGCGCGCCGGTGACCAGGTCGCCCACCTGCAAGCTGCGCAGGCTTTCCTGGTCATTGAAGGTCCACAGCGTGTCGTAGCGCACGTAGCCCTCGCCCTCGCCCTCGCTGTCGCCGAAGCTCTTGCGATAGACGCCGGTATTGCCCAGGGTGCCGAAGCCGCCGAACAGGCGTTGCTCCAGCCAGGTGTTGGCGTAGCGCTGCCCGGCATCGCTGTCGGTGTAGTAGAGGTCGTAGTTGAACAGCGCCCCGAAGTCGGCGCGGGCCGGCGTGCGCGCATACACGCTGGTGTCGCCCACCTCCTGGCGCGGCAGCCACTCGCTGGGCAGCGTCAGCTTCAGGCGTTGCAGCTCCTGGTCGTACTTGCTGCCCAGGCCCTCGATGGCATCCAGCGCCTGCGGCCCGCTGGCGCCCTCGGGCAGGCGCACGCCGGCGCCGCGCAGGTCCTCGGCATCGACGAAGTAGCGACCATCGCGGACGATCACCGGCACCACCCTGTCGGTGGCCATCTCGTTGACCAGTAGCTCCAGGTAGAGGGTGTATTCCCCGGGCACCGCGCCGGGGTCGATCGCCGTGGGTCCGGCCGGAGCGGCGTCGACCGGAGGCGGGTTCGGCTCGGCCGCCCAGGGCGCGCCACCGAGCAGCAGGACGAAGACGAGTCCGCACCACGGGCACCTGGCCCGCGTGATGGTGTTGCGCCCGAGCCCCCCG
The DNA here is from genome assembly GCF_037153275.1 of Pseudomonas sp. USHLN015. NCBI lineage: Bacteria > Pseudomonadati > Pseudomonadota > Gammaproteobacteria > Pseudomonadales > Pseudomonadaceae > Pseudomonas > Pseudomonas sp. USHLN015. The sequence goes on along the minus strand of NZ_JBBCKP010000003.1, from coordinate 268,104 downwards.
TTGCGCGCCATCCCTCGACGACCGGCCTGCGGCGGATCACTGCAACGGGATCGGCTGGGGCTCGGCCTGTTCGTTGATCCGCGCCTCCAGCACGAAACTGCCGCCGGGCACCGTATCCGGCAGCTGCCAGCGCATCTGCGCGCCGGGCAGCACGTAGCCCAGCAGGCCGTCGGCGATCAGCGTGCGAGCGCTCCCCTGGCGCACCGAGACCTTGGACAACCGCGCATGGGCCGCCCCCTGGTTGCTCAGGAACAGGTAGTGCCGCCCGCCTTCCTGGCGCACCTGGTAGCTGAGTTTCGGCTGCAGCACCTGCACGCCCTCCCGGGGCTTGGCCCCCGGGACCGGCGCCGGCGCCACGCCCGTGCCGAAGACGAACAGCGGCACCGAATAGCGCATCTGGAACTTGACCCCCAACTGCGGATCGGCCACCGCATCGGGCTGCAGCATCTCGTCCACCAGCACCCGGTAGGCCTGCTCGGTGCCGGCCGGCGCAGGCTGGGTGGCGATCAGGCGGATCATCTGCCGCTTGCCCGGCGCGATGGTCACCACCGGCGGGCTGCCGATCACGCTGCGTTGCGCATCGAGCCGGTCGTCGAAGTCGCCCTGACGCCAGGCCATCACCCGCACCTGCAGGCCCACCGGCTGCTGGCCACGGTTCTCCAGCCACAGCGCGGCGGCCTTCTGCTCGGCCTCGATGGTCGGGTTGATCGGCCAGATCAGCACCGAGCTGGCCGCATCGGCATTGCTTGCCGCCGTCAGGGCGAGTCCCAGCAGGGCGGCGCGGGCGCCGGTGCGCAGGCCATGTCCATGGGCGGTTCGCTGCATGGGTGTTCCCCCTTCAATAGCTGACGGTGACCGTCACCGTGTCGTTGTAGATGCCGGCGCTGGGCATGCTGCCCACGGCGAACAGCCGCGCGTAGATCGGGTAGGACTGGGTGCCGCTGGTGGCGCTGTAGTTCACGCTCAGGGCCGTGGCGCCGTTGCTGCCGTCGCCCCACACCGCGCTGTAGCCGGCGTCCTTGTACAGCTGGTAGCGCAGGGTCTCGGCGCCCTTGATCATGTAGCGCCCGCCGCTGACGCTGGCGGTGTTGAGCCCGGCATTGATAGCGATGGTCAGCGCCGTGCCGGGCGTGCATTGCAGCTGGATCGACCCGTTGCCCACGGTGCTCACGCGGGTCACGTCGCTGGGCAGGGTGCTGACCTGGCCGAAGTTGATGCTGCCGTAGGTGGTCACGTCGCTGCTGCCGCTGCCCAGCACGCAGCCGGCGGTGACCGCGGCCTTGATCTCGAACAGCTGGGTGATCTGCAACTCGTTGGTGCCCGTATCCGCGAGGCACGGCAGGCCCGGCAGCAGCGCCAGGCAGGTGAACGCCGGCAGGCGCCCCATCACCAGCTCACCGTGACGGTGACCGTGTCGGTGTAGGTGCCCGACAGCGGCGTCGCCTGCACCGGCACGCGGCCGTACACCGGCAGCAGCTGGTCCTGCCCGTTGCCGGTCCCGGTGACGCCGATGCTGTTGTCCCAGACGGTCGCGTAGGTGGCGGAGGTGTAGAGGTTGTAGCTGACCTGGGCGGCAGAGGGCCCGGTCATGCGCCGTGCGTTGACGTTGCCGCTGCCGCCGGCGCTGATCAGCACGCGATAAGGGGTGTTGGTGAGGCAGTTGACCCGCAGCGCACCAGCCCCCGCCTGGCCGACCACGGTGACCTGGGCCGCGAGGTCGAGGTGGGTGCCGAAATCCAGGGTGCCGAACTGGCCGAGGGTCGCGGGGACGGTGCTTCCGGCAGTGCAGGCCGGCAACACTTCGGCGGTGATCCCTACGGTGGCGCTCTTGCTGGCGGCATGGATCGACGGGCTGGCCGCCGTCGAAACCATCAGCACCAGCCATATCCACTTGCTGTCGCAACGGCAGACCATGGCGGTTCCTGGTGTTGATTCCTACTTCCTTGTCGCAATGATCATCGGCGGCGGAGCATCGGCTCCGGCGCGCCCGCTACCAGGTGATTGTCACCTGGACGGTATCGGTGTAGGTGCCGGTGGCGGGTGTCGTCTGCGGTGGGACGCGGCCGTAGACGACCAGTTCCTGGTTGGCGCCGGTGCCGGTGCCGGCCAGGGCCGTGCCGCCGTTGCTGCCGTTGCCCCAGAGCGTCGTGCGCGCCGCCTCCTTGTAGAGGTTGTAGGCGATCACGTCGGTGGCGCCGGCGCTCATGTTGCGCTGGTTGCCGGTGGCGTGCAGGCCCGAGTCCAGGGCTACCGAATAGTTGGTGCCGATGTTGCAGGTGACCCCGAACGAACTGCCCGCCGAGGAGCCCACGGACTGCGCCTCGATGATGCTGTTCAGGCTGGGGTAGGTACCGAAGGCGATGCTGCCGAACGTGTTCGCACTGCCGTTGTTGCTGCCGTTGTTCACGGTGCAGCCGGCGCCGATGACGAGTTGTATACCCAACTGCCCCTGGACCGTCCCCGCAGCCTCCAGAGACGACGACAGAGGCAGAAGCACCAGGGACGAAATCAAAAACTGAGCGCGGTTCATTATGAAAACTCCTACAACACCCAAGACTCCATGAGTACTTGTGTACCAATGAAAGGGACCGTAGTAGAAATTTTGCGCCCTTCAAAAGCCCGGGAATGCCAGCTGTCCTTCACACCCTGCCACCACCCTGGCGCCACTGGTTCAAGCCGCTGAATACAATGGATTTTCCGGGTTTTGTAAGAAATACGCCCAATTGAATAATGGCGATTTTCTTACGAAATAAAGAGCAAATAGCCAGCATGCATCCTTATGCCTGGCGCGCCATGAAAGCCCCCCTGGAAATTTCGATTGGCGATAAATCGCTTCATCGTTTCCTACAGCCTGCTTGCCAGGCCTCTGCGGATTGCATATCGGGCTGAGGGAATTCCTACAGGGCAACTGCATTGCCGTCCTACAAAACCTCTGAGTAGCTTCTCGCCCCGTCGTGGCCTTGGTCATGACCGGGAGTGAGACCCCGATCTCCAACTGGATAAAAATCGCCATAGCAGAAAGACGGACCTCCGGGCTCCGGCTTCCTGGCCGTCTATGGCGGACCGTACAGGACGGGCGTCTGCCCCTCCGGTTTGTCTAGTTGCCGGTGTCTCAAGCCTTGTACGGTCCGCCACCCTCATGCCGGTGGCGGCTCCTCTTCCAGAAAGGAGTCCTGGGATATGAGAGCCGTCCAGTCGCAACACCCCGTCACCCAACGCACCGCCCGCCCGGAGGTGCGCCATGACTGACTACCGCACCGCCACCCGCTTCATCCGCTTCCGCCGCCCCCTCCACGTCGTGCTGATCGACGGCCTGCCCTGGTTCTGCTGCCGCGACCTCGCCCGCCTCACCAACAGCCGCCTCGACATGCGCATCACCGCCAAGCTGGACGCCGACCAGTGGCGCCAGGAAACCCTGCATCACGAGGCCGGGCAATTCACCGAAGAGCTGCTGGTGAACGAAAGCGGCCTGCACGCCCTGCTGCTGGTCAACTTCTACCACCCGGAAAACAGCAGCCTGCGCCAGTGGATAACCCAGGAAGTGCTCCCCGCCCTGCGCGACGGCCAGCGCGCGCCCGACACCCAGCCACGCCGCCACCTGCTGAAATGGCAGGGCCACCACCAGGTCAACCTCATGGAGTGGCAGGGCCAGTGGTGGATTCGCTACGACGACATGCCCCGGGTGCTCGGCCAGGGCGATGCGTTGAAGCAGCAGTTGCCCTGAGGCTGGCCCTGGGGATACCCGGGGTGCAGGCCGGAAACACCAATAGGTGGATGAAAAGAGCGTCATCCACCCTACGCAGGCCCGGCCGCCGTGGGGCACTTGGGCATTCCGGGCGTAGGGTGGACATCGCTTTTCATGTCCACCAGCGGAGTCGAGTACGGGTCGACCAGGGTGCAGGCCGGGAACACCGATCGGTGGATGAGAAGAGCGCCATCCACCCTACGCAGGCCCGGCCGCCGTGGGGCACTTGGGCATTCCGGGCGTAGGGTGGACATCGCTTTTCATGTCCACCACAGCGGAGTCGGGCCCTACGCTGTGCCCCGGTGGGCTGGACGCTTCGCGAGCAAAGCTCGCTCCTACGGGTCGGCGCGTGGGGTCATTTCCAGTCTTCGCGCACCCGCGTCAGCCCTTCCTGGGCCACCGAGGCCACCAGCTGGCCGGCGCGGTTGAAGATGCTGCCGCGCGAGAAGCCGCGGGCGTTGCCGGACCAGGGGCTGTCCATGGAATACAGCAGCCAGTCGTCCGCGCGCAGGTCACGGTGGAACCACAGCGAATGGTCGAGGCTGGCCACCTGCATGAACTTCTGCCACACCGAAACCCCGTGGGGCAGCATCGAGGTGGTCAGCAGGCCGAAGTCAGAGGCATAGGCCAGCACGTACTTGTGGATGGCGCGGATGTCCGGGAGGTTGCCGTCGGCGCGGAACCAGACGTGCTTCACCGGCTCGCCCGGCTTCGGGTCGTAGGGATTGTTGGCGGTGACCGGGCGGATCTCGATCGGCTTGTCGCAGAGGAACTTGTCGCGCATGCGTTCGGAGATCAGGTGGGCGTTCTGCCGGGTGATCTCCAGTTCCGAAGGCAGGTTCTCCGGGCCGGGCACCTCGGGCATGGTGATCTGGTGCTCGAAGCCGCCCTCGTCGGACTGGAACGACGCGCTGCAGGTGAAGATCGGCTGGCCCTTCTGGATCGCCGTCACCCGCCGGGTGCTGAAGCTGCCGCCATCGCGTACCCGGTCAACGGTGTAGACCACCGGCAGGCCGGCATCGCCCGGGCGCAGGAAGTAGCCGTGCAGGGAGTGCACGTGGCGCTCGTCCTCCACCGTCTGGCTGGCCGCCGAGAGCGACTGGCCGAGCACCTGGCCACCGAACAGCTGGCGGAAGCCCAGGTCCTGGCTGACGCCACGGAAGAGGTTCTCCTCGATGGATTCGAGGCTCAGCAAGGCGACCAGATCGTCCAGCACCTGGGTCATGGCGGTTATCTCCTCTGCAAGGCGGCTGCCCCGTTCAGGGTCGGGGTCGAGTTCATTCAGGATAGGCCGGTGCCGTCGTCAGGCGCTCGTCCCGGCGGGCGCGGCCAGGGGTGGAATGGTAAAGATTTTGCCAGCGGCTGTCGGCAGCTCATGCACCGCTTCGTCGAAATGGCAGCCGATGCGGAGCATCGCCCTCCCGCTCGCCGGGCGAAGCCTGGCGTGCGTGGCAGGCGCGGAGCCCGTCGCTCATGGCCGCTCCAGCCAGTCCTGGCGGTGGATGCGGTAGAGAATGTGCTGGCGCAGCGGGTGGCCGACCGCGACCTTCGGGTGCTCGAAATCACCAGCCTCGTCACGGGTCATGCCGATGCGTTCCATCACTGCGCTGGAATTCCTGTTGGCAGGCACGGTGAAGGCCACGACCTGGGCCAGTTGCAGGGTGTCGAAGGCGCAGGCCAGGGCCGCGCGGGCGGCCTCGCTGGCGTAGCCCTGGCCCCAGTGCGCGCGGGCCAGCCGCCAGCCGATCTCGGTGGCCGGGGTGAAGGGCGCCTCGAAACCGACCTTGCCCAGCCCGGTGAAGCCGATGAACTCGCCGTCGTCCCGGCGCTCCAGGGCCCAGAGGCCGAAGCCGTGCTCGGCGGCGTGGTCACGCGCGCGCTGGATCAGCGCGGCGGCCTCCTCGCGGCTCAGGGTGCCGGGGAAGTAGCGCATCACCTCGGGGTCGGCGCAGAGCGCGGCGAAGGGGTCGAGGTCGTCGTCGCGCCAGGCGCGCAACAGCAGGCGCGGGGTCTGCAGTTCGAGGGGCATTTCCGGTTCCTCCCAAGGGTGGCGGTGCTTACGAGATGGACAGCCGCCGCGTTACTCTCTGCGACCCGGCCGACGAAAAAACAGCTCCGCATTATGCCCTTGCCGCTGGTCTACCACGACGACTACAGCCCGCCCTTCCCCGACGGACACCGCTTCCCCATGGAGAAGTTCCGCCTGCTGCGCGATCACCTGGTGGCCAGCGGCCTGACCCGTGACGACCAGCTGCGGCGCCCCGAGCTGTGCCCGCCGGAGGTGCTCGCCCTCGCCCACTGCCCCGACTACATCGCCCGCTACCAGCAGGGCGAACTCTCCCGCGAGGACCAGCGTCGCCTCGGCCTGCCCTGGAGCGAGGCCCTGGCCCGACGCACCGCGCGCGCGGTGGGCGGCTCCCTGCTGGCCGCCGAGCTCGCCCTGGAGCACGGCCTCGCCTGCCACCTGGCCGGCGGCACCCACCACGCCCACTACGACTTCCCGGCGGGCTTCTGCATCTTCAACGACCTGGCGGTGATCAGCCGCTACCTGCTGGCGGCCGGCCGGGTCGGGCGCGTGCTGATCTTCGACTGCGACGTGCACCAGGGCGATGGCACGGCGCGCATCCTCGCCGACACGCCCGACGCCATCACCGTCTCTCTGCACTGCGAGAAGAACTTCCCCGCACGCAAGGCCGAGAGCGACTGGGACATCCCCCTGCCGATGGGCATGGGCGATGGGGACTACCTCAAGGTGGTGGACGACGCCCTGAACTACCTGCTGCCGCTCTACCAGCCCGACCTCGTGCTCTACGACGCCGGCGTCGACGTGCACCAGGACGACGCCCTGGGCTACCTGCAACTCACCGATGCCGGCGTCGCCGCCCGCGACGAAGCCGTGATGCGCCACTGCCTGGGCCGCGACATCCCCGTGGTCGGCCTGATCGGCGGCGGCTACAGCAAGGACCGCGCTGCCCTCGCCCGCCGCCACGGCATCCTCCACCACAGCGCCGCCCGCGTCTGGCAAAGCGAAGGCCTGGCTTAGGTGAGGCACAGGGTGGGCGTAGGGTGGGCTTCAGCCCACCGAGTACACCTAACCCACAACTCCTCCCATACATTCCCTCATCCCTTCCCAAACACCCCACAGCCCCCAATCCACGCCGCCTTAACAGAATCATGGCCACCTGCTAGCAGTCGTTTCGAGGCACTGCTAGAGTCGCCGCTTTCCCTCCACAAGGATGTCCCCATGGAAGTCCATGCCTACCAGGCGCCCAGCGCCAATCTCGAAGTCGAAAGCGTGTTCTGCCGCAACTGCGGCTCCTCCATCGCCCCGACCGCACAGGCCTGCCCGCGCTGCGGCGCCGACCAGAACCTGAACCCCAAGAACAAGATCGTCGCGGGCTTTCTCGCGCTGTTCCTCGGCGGCCTCGGCTTCCACCGTTTCTACCTGGGCCAGTGGTGGGGGCTGTTCTACCTGCTGTTCATCGGCACCGGCATTCCCAGCCTGGTCTCGCTGATCGAGGCCATCGTGTTCTTCTGCACCAGTGACCAGAAGTGGAACGCCAAGTACGGCCGCACCAAGGGCAGCGCCTGGGTGGCCGGCCTCATCGGCGGCATCGCACTGATCTTCGTGATCGGCATGCTCGCCTCCATCGCCATCCCCGCCTACCAGGAATACGTGAAACGGGCCAAGGCCCGCGCCGAACTGCAGCACCAGCAACAGCCGCAAGCCGAGCCGCAACTGCGCCAGCAGCAGTGAGCCCGCCGGGCGCCGCCCCGCGCGGCGCCCATGCCCCCCGGCGAGGCCTGCGCTAGAATGCGCGCCAGCCCAACCTCGCCAAGCCCGCCATGACCCAGAACCCCTCCCGCGTCGCCATCATCGGCGGCGGCCCCGCCGGCCTCATGGCCGCCGAAACCCTGGCGCTCGCCGGCGTGCGGGTCGACCTCTACGACGCCATGCCCTCGGTGGGCCGCAAGTTCCTCCTGGCCGGTGTCGGCGGGATGAACATCACCCACTCCGAGCCCAGCGCGGCCTTCCTCTCCCGCTATGCCGAGCGCCGCGACGCTGTCGCCGCACTGCTGCACGGCTTCGGCGCCGAGGAGCTGCGCGCGTGGATCCACGGCCTGGGCATCGACACCTTCGTCGGCACGTCCGGGCGTGTGTTCCCCACCGACATGAAGGCCGCGCCGCTGCTGCGCGCCTGGCTCAAGCGCCTGCGCGAGGCGGGCGTGGCCATCCACACCCGTCATCGCTGGCTGGGCTGGGACGCGCAGGGCCACCTGCGCATCGCCACGCCGGAAGGCGAGCGCAGCATCGAGGCCCGCGCCACCCTGCTCGCCCTGGGCGGCGGCAGCTGGGCGCGCCTGGGCTCGGACGGCACCTGGGTGCCGTTGCTGGAAGGACGTGGCGTGGCCATCGCCCCCTTGCAGCCGGCCAACTGCGGCTTCGAGGTGGACGCCTGGAGCCCGCTGCTCAGGGAAAAATTCGCCGGCGCGCCGCTGAAGACCGTGGCCCTGCGCCTGGACGACGAGCCGCCCCGGCCGGGCGAGTTCGTGCTCACCGCCGGCGGCATCGAGGGCAGCCTGGTCTACGCGCTCTCCGCCCGCATCCGCCAGCGCATCACCCGCGACGGCAGCGCCACCGTGCACCTGGACCTCTTGCCCAACCACCCGCCGGAGAAGGTCATCAAGGCCCTGGCCAAGCCACGCGGCGCGCGCTCCATGGCCAAGCACCTGCAAAGCCAGCTGGGTATCGACGGGGTCAAGGCCGGCCTGTTGCGCGAGCTCACCCCCGCCGAGGTGTTCACCGACCCGGAACGCCTGGCCGCTGCGATCAAGGCGCTGCCCATCACCCTGGTGCGCCCGCGCCCGCTGGACGAGGCCATCAGCTCCGCCGGCGGCGTGCCCTTCGAGGCGCTCGACGAAAACCTCATGCTCAAGGCCCTGCCCGGCCTGTTCTGCGCAGGCGAGATGCTCGACTGGGAAGCCCCCACCGGCGGCTACCTGCTCACCGCCTGCTTCGCTAGCGGCCGCCGCGCCGGGCTCGGCATGCTGGCGTGGCTGACCGCCGCAGGCCGCTGATTCAGGCCGGCAGCGGCTGGGCCATGCCGCGCTCGGCGGCGCTCTGCTCGCGCAGGGTTTCGAGAAAGCGCTGCAGCACCGCCGAGTCGTCGCCCGCGCGGTAGATGGCGTACAGCGGCACCTCCGGCAACGGCGGCTGCAGGCGGCGGAACACCACCCCCGCCGGCGCCAGCTGCTCCAACGACGCCGGTAGCAGCGCCACCCCGAACCCCGCCTGGACCAGCCCGAGCAGCGTCTGCACCTCGATCACCTGCTGGCGGATCAGCGGGCTGAAGCCCACCTGCACACAGCACTGCACGAGGAAGTTGGCGAAGCTCGACTGGTTCAGCTCCAGGGTGACGAAGAACTCGCCGGCCAGGTCGACCGGCGCCAGGGACGCCTGCTGGGCCAGCGGGTGCTCCGCCGGCAGCACGGCACGCAGGGGCTCGTAGAGCAGCAGTTCGTTGCGCAGGCTGGGGTCGTCATGGCCGACGCGGAACACGCAGACATCGATGCGGTGCTCCTTCAGCGCCATCAGCTGCGCCGCCGGGGTCATCTCGTGCAGGCGCCAGCGCACGTCCGGGTAGTGGACGCGGAAGCGGTTCAGCGCCCGGGGCAGCACGCCGACCATCACCGAGCTGATCATGCCGATCTCCAGCTCGCCCAACTGGCCGCGCGCGGTCTGGCGGGTGAGGTCGAGCGCCCGGTTCAGTTGCTCGAACACCAGCGGCACCTGCTGCTTGAGGGTGCGGCCGGCCTCGGTGAGCTCCACCCGGTGGTGGCTGCGCTCGAACAGGCGCGTGCCCAGGGCCTCTTCCAGCAGGCGTATCTGCTGGCTCAGGGGCGGTTGCGACATGTGCAGCCGGGTGGCCGCACGGCCGAAGTGCAGTTCATCGGCGAGCACCGAGAAGTAACGCAGCAGTCGTAAGTCCATGCGGCCTCCGCAGCCCGTTCAGATCACCCCGTTCAACCCAGCCCATCCAGCGCCAGCGGCGTGTCCCGCAGGCGCTTGCCAGTGAGACGGAACACCGCGTTGGCGATGGCCGGCGCCACCGCCGGGCTGGCCAGTTCGCCGACGCCGCCGGGCTTGTCCCGCGCGCCTTCGAGCACCTGGATGTCCAGCGCCGGCATGTCCGACATGCGCGCCACCCGGTAGTCGTGGAAGTTGCTCTGCAGCACCTGGCCCTGGCGGATGTCGAGGCGGTCGAACAGCGCGTGGCCGAGCCCCCACATCAGCCCGCCCTGGAGCTGCTCCTCGACCCCGCCGGGCGAGACCGCCAGCCCGCAGTCCACCACGCAGGTGAGGCGCTCCACCTGCACCGTGCCGTCGCGCCGGGCCACCTGGGCGATCACCGCGATGAAGCTGCCGTAGCCCTGGTTGGTGGCGATGCCCAGGGCCGAGTCCGGCCCGGGCGCGGTGCCCCAGCCGGCACGTCTGGCCGCGCTGCGCAGCACCTCCACATGGCGCGGGCGTTCATGCATGTGCGCCAGGCGGAAGTCCAGCGGGTCGCGGCCAGCGGCCTGGGCCAGCTCGTCCATGAAGCTCTCCACCGCGAAGACGTTGGGGATGAAGCTCACCGAGCGGTACCAGCCGCTGGGGATGCCGCTCTCGTGGCGCAGCCAGGCCAGGTCCAGGTGCGGCGCGCGGTAGGCGAAGTCGAACGGGCTGATGGCTTCGGTGGTGCTGTAGTCCATGCGGTCCGGGCGCTCGAAGTAGCCCGGCTCCCACATCTCCGGCGAGGCCGGCGCCACCGCGCGCAGCCGCAGCGCCTGCAGGCCGCCCTCGCCGTCCAGCGCGCCCTCCAGGCGGTGCAGGGTGGCCGGGTGGCCGTACAGCGCGCGCATCTCGTCCTCGCGGCTGTTCATCAGCTTCACCGGCACCTTGGCCTGGGCGGCCAGGTAGGCGACCTCGAACAGCCAGTACTTGGCCTCCCGCGCGCCGAAGCTGCCGCCGGAAACCATCTCGTCGATATGCACCTTTTCCGCCGGCAGGCCGCAGACCACCTCGGCCGCCTCCATGGCGAAGGACGGCACCTGCACGCCGCCCTTGAAGGTGATCCCGCCCGCATCCAGCCAGGCGATGATGCACACCGGCTCCAGGGGGTTCTGCATCTTGCCGGGCATGCGGTAGTCGGCCCTGACCACCCGCCCGGCGCCTTGCAACGCGGCCCCGGCATCGCCGGCCTGCAACGTCGGCACCGGCTTGGCGGCGGCGTCTTCCAGGGCCTTGGCCTGGACCTCGGCCAGCTGCGCGCTGTCGAAATCCACGGCGCCGCCCTGCCACTCCACCACCAGCACGGCACGCCCCTGCCTGGCCGCCCAGTAGTCGTCGGCGAGCACCGCCACGCCTTCCTGGTTGCCGCCGAGCACCTTGTCCTGCGCGGGGATGCGGATGACCCGGTGCACGCCGGGCACCTTCAGCGCCGCCGCATCGTCGATGCGCGCCACCCGGCCGTTGACCACCGGGCTGCGCTGCACCACCGCCACCCACATGCCCGGCACGCGGGCATCGATGCCGTACTCGAAGCGCCCGCTGACCTTGTCCGCCGCATGCCGCTTGTGGCGCAGCTTGCCGATGTACCTGAACTGCTCCGGGTCCTTGAGCTTCACCGCCCTGGGCGCCGGCAGCTGCGCGGCGGCGTCGGCCAGCTCGCCATACCCCGCGCGGCGCCCGCTGGCGGCGTGCAGCACCTGCCCGCCGCCGGTGCTGCAATCACCCGGCGCCACGCCCCAGCGCAGCGCCGCGGCCTCGACCAGCAGGGTGCGCGCGGTGGCGCCGGCCTCGCGCAGGCGCCCGTATTCCAGAGCGACGCTGGTGCTGCCGCCGGTGGAAAACACCTTCCACAGCGGGTGCCGGTAGGCCTCGAAGAAGGGGTTCTCGGGAGTGATGACCTCGACCGCCAGCGGGTCCAGGTCCAGCTCCTCGGCGACGCAGGCGGCCAGCGCCGTGTGGGTACCGGTGCCGGAATCGTGCTTGTGCACCACGATCCTCACCGTGCCGTCGGCCAGCACCCGCACCCAGGCGTTGGGCTCGAAGGGCGCCGTGGCCCCGGCGGCGCTGCCCAGCTCGCGTCCGGCCTGGGCACCGCCCAGGTGGAAGCCGATGGCCAGGCCCGAGGCCAGGGTCGCCGAATGCTTGAGGAAGGTGCGCCGCGCCAGCGGCCGGGCCAGGCTCATGACGCCTCCCCGCGCTCGGCGGCGACGCGCTTGATGGCCTTGGCGATGCGTGGGTAGGTGCCGCAGCGGCAGATGTTGCCGGCCATGGCCGAGCGGATGGCGTCGTCGTCGAGGGCGCGGCCGGAGGCCAACAGCGCCGCCGCTGACATCAGCTGGCCGGACTGGCAGTAGCCGCACTGCGGCACGTCCTCGGCGATCCAGGCGAGCTGCAGCGGGTGGTCGCCTTCGGCGCAAAGCCCTTCGATGGTGGTGATCGCATGCCCCGCCGCCGCCGCCAGGGGGAACTGACAGGAGCGGATCGGCGTACCGTCCAGGTGCACCGTGCAGGCGCCGCAAAAGCCTCCGCCGCAGCCGAACTTGGTGCCGGTCAGGTACAGGCGGTCGCGCAGTACCCAGAGCAACGGCGTGGACGCCAGCGTTTCTTCCAACTGATGGCGCGTGCCATTCACCACGATCTCGATCATGCCGGGCGCTCCTTGAACTGAGGCGAGAATTCGCGTGTAGTCGTGCCGCCCCATAGTGGGTACGACCGGTTGCGCCAGCCAGCGACGATTTCCGCCAACCCGTGTAAGCAGGACTAACAGCCATGTACAAGCGATACCCGTCGCTGCAGTCGATGAGCGCGTTCCTCCAGGCGGCCCGCACCGGCAGCTTCTCCCAGGCCGCCCGCGACCTGGACCTCAGCCACAGCGCCGTGAGCCAGCAGATCCGCACGCTGGAGGAGTTCGTCGGGCAGCCGCTGTTCCTCCGCGAGAAGGGCCGCAGCAGCCTCACAGACGCCGGCCAGCTGTTCGCCGGGATGCTCGCCGACGGCCTGATGCAGATCGACAAGGCGCTGTCCTCGGTGAGCAACCGCGAGCTGCCCCGGCGCATGACCCTGGATGTCGACGCCGAGCTGGCGCAGAGCTGGCTGAACGCCCGGTTGCCGGCGCTGCTGGCGCTGTTCCCCGGCCGCGAGATCCTCTTCCTCTCCATGCCGCGCCTGGAGCGCCAGGCGTTCGAGCGCGTCGACCTGAGCCTGCGCTACGGCTACGGCGAGTGGCAGGACTGCGAGTTCGCCCCCCTCTGCGACGACCGCGTCACCCCGGTCGCCTCCCCGGCGCTGCTGCGTCGCCACGGCCTGGTCGCGCCCATCGAGCCGGCCGAGGTGCTGAAACTCCCGCTGCTGGGCTACTCGCGCCGGTCGTGGATTCCCTGGCTGGACGCCGCCGGGCTGGAACCGATGGAGCCCCAGGCGACCATGGTCTTCGACAACGTCGCCAACCTGCTGGCCGCCGCCGAGGCCGGCACCGGCGTGGGGCTGGTGCGCGGCCTGCTCTCCGCCGACGCCCTGCGCGAAGGCCGCCTGGTGCGCCTGACCCGCACCAGCATTCCCGCGCACTACAACCTCTACGCCCTCTGGCCCCACGGCGGTGGCGAGAAGGTCGCGCCCATGGTCGATGCGATCCGCGAGATGGCGGCGCAGACGTTCGGGGCGACCGGGTGAGCACCTGGAAGCCTGATCGCGAATGAATTCGCTCCCACAGGAAAAGCGGCAACACACCGGCAGAGACATGACCGCTGTGTAGGGTGGAGGTCGCTTTTTACCTCCACCGGGCGGAGTCGGACCGGGCACGTCGTTACCCCTGAGGCTCCGCATTGATGGGTTTCGTACCTCGCGGAACGCCGCCCGCCCCATCCAACGAAGGTCCGATCGCGAATGAATTCGCGCCCACTGCGGGCGGTGGCGTTGTGGATAACCCCTTTCAAATCATCCCCTTGCGGCGCCGATATCCAGCGCATATCAACCCGGCGGCCAAATAGTATTGGTCGCGCTCCGAGGCCCCTCCCGATACTGCGGACCAAGCGACAGCTCAGGTCCTGTGCGCCCTGCAAGAGGCGCGGGAAGGTGCTGCGAGGCACCTAGCAATGGCCATTGCACAGGTCGATCTGTTGCGAACCGGAAGGTCTTCCTTCCCCGCACTATCAGGAGATCGAACTGTGATCATCGATATCAGTTGCTACCCCACCGACCTGGTGGATCTCGCCTGGAGGCACGACGGTGACCCCTTCACCGGCGAGCGCCTGCTGGAGATGATGGATGGCCCCTACCTGGTCAACGGCAAGCCGCGCCGCATCGACAAGGCCTTCATCCAGCCGCCCCAGGGCAACACCATCTACACCTGGACCGACGGCGAGCTGTCGGGCCGCGAATCCATCGACGCCTACATGGCCTACACCCTGAAGATGGTCCAGACCTACCCGGACCGCTTCATCGGCTGCTTCGTCTACAACCCGCGCTGCGGCGTGCAGAACGGCGTCGAGGCCATCGAGCGCTACGTCACCGAGCACGGCTTCAAGATGGTCCAGATGCAGGCCAACATGCACGCCTACCGCCCGGACCGCGCCCTGGACTGGGTCCGCCCGGCCTTCGAGAAATGCGCCGAGCTGGGCGTGCCGGTGAAACTGCACACCGGCGACGGCCCCTACAGCATCCCCTCCGAGTGGGTGCCGATGATCAAGGAGTTTCCCAACGTCGATTTCATCATGGCGCACTTCGGCGTGCAGACCGGTGGCGTCTACGTGTTCGAGCCCATGCAGTGGGCCATGGAACTGCCCAACGTCTACTGCGAGTCCGGCTGGTGCCTGCAGTCGCGCATCGTCGAGTTCGCCAAGGTGCTGCCGACCCACAAGATCCTCTTCGGCACCGACACCCCGCCGAACGAGCCGGGCATGTGGCTGCGCCTGTTGGAGGTGCTGTGCATGGAGCCGCCCCAGGGGCTGGACCTGGACGAGGACACCCTCGAGGACTACCTCGGCAACAACACCGCCCGGATGATCGGCCTGGAGCCGACCCCGCCGCCGCGCAGCCTCGCCGAGGCCGAGGCGCTGCTGAAGAGCCCCGTCACCACGCAACTGGCCAGGAGCTGACGCGATGATCATCGACACCCACCTGCACCCCACCAACCTGGTCGACGAGGCCTGGCGCCACACCGGCACGCCCTTCACCGGCGAGCGCATGCTCAAGCTGATGGACGGCCCCTACATGATCAACGGCAAGCCGCGCCGCATCGACATGGGCTTCATCCAGCCGCCGCCGGGCAACACCGGCTACCGCGACGGCAACCGCCGTGGCCGCGAGGGCGTGCGCGACTACATGTCGTACATCGCCGAGCTGTGCGTGAACTACCCGGACCGCTTCATCGGCAACTTCACCTTCAACCCGCGCTGGGGCCCGGAGAACGGTGCGGCGGAGCTGGAATTCCACGTCAAGGAATACGGTTTCAAGATGCTCAAGCTGCACGCCAACATGCACGGCTACCGGCCCGACCGCGCCCTGGACTGGCTGCGCCCGGCGATGAAGGTCTGCGCCAAGTACAACATCGTGGTGCTGATCCACACCGGTGACGGGCCCTACACCATCCCGACCATGTTCTACCCGATCATCCGCGAGTTCCCGATGGTGAACTTCATCATCGGCCACTTCGGCATCCAGACCGGCGGCAACTATTCCTTCGAGGCCTTCTGGATGGCGATGGACACGCCCAACGTGTACTGCGAGTCGGGCTGGTGCTTCCAGTCGCGCATCGTCGAGTTCGCCAAGGAGCTGCCGCGCCACAAGATCGTCTTCGGCACCGATTCGCCGCCGAACGAGCCGGGCATGTGGCTGCGCGAGCTGGAGGTGCTCTGCTCCCCCGCCCCGCAAGGGCTGGGCATCGACGAAGACCACCTGGAGGACTACCTGGGCAACAACATCGCGCGCCTGGTGGGCATCGACCCGACGCCGCCGCCCAGGGACCTGGCGGAGGCGGAGATCCGCCTGACCACCACCTACCTCTAGGGTTTCCACTGCGGTACTTACAGGCTCCCGGAGACCGCGCGCGGTCGGCCAGCCGGCCGGCTGCGCGCAGGGCTCGGACACCCGCGCCCCGGGACGCCTGCTTTTCGAGAGGTGCGACATGACCCTGCCGAGCTTTGCCACGACCCAGGATTTCCACGCGTTCATCGAGGCCTACCGCGAGCGCTTCGCCGACGACGTGCTGACCATCGCCGAACCCCTTTCCAGCGACCAGGACGTCACCGCCCTGGTCGACGCCCTGGCCGCCCGGGGCCGCCACCCGCTGCTGATCTGCGAGCGGGTGGGCAACCTCGGCGTGCCGGTGGCGACCAACCTGTTCGCCTCGCGAACCCGCATCGCCCGGCTCTTCGGCACCACCCCGGCGAAGCTCCACGAGGTGTTCCAGGCCCGCGCCAACGCGCCCATCCCGCCGGTCTACCTGGACAGCGGACCGGTGCTCGACGAGGTGGTCGAGGGCGAGGCGCTGGACCTGGCGCTGCTGCCGATGCTCAAGCATTTCGACAGCGACCGCGGCCCCTACATCACCAACGCCATCATCGTCGCCCAGGACCCGGTCACGGGCGTGGCCAACATGAGCTACCACCGTTCCATGCGCCATGCCCGCCAGGCCCTGGCCACCAGCCTGCATTCGCGCGGCCACCTGTGGCGCATGCTGCAGGCCGCCCGCGAGCGCGGCGAGGAGCTGCCGGTGGCCATGGTGGTCGGCGCCCACCCGCTGTTCATGCTCGCCGCCGCCGCGCGCCTGCCCTATGGCGCCGACGAGCGTGCGGTGGCCGGCGGCCTGTTCGGCGCGCCCCTGGAGCTGGTGAAGACGCCGCGCTACGGCATCGGCGTGCCGGCCCACGCGGAGTTCGTGCTGGAGGGCGCCATCGACCCCACCGCCTATGCCGAGGAGGGCCCCTTCGGCGAGTTCAGCGGCTACTCCTCCGATCGCTCCACCAACAACGTGCTGCGCGTCGACACCCTGCTGCGCCGCCGCGACGCCTGGCTGGTGGACGTGGTCGGCGGGCGCTACGCCGAGCACCTGACCCTGGCGCGCCTGCCCCGCGAGGCGGAGATGAGCGAGAAGCTCAAGGCGCGCTTCCCGGCGGTGACCGCCGTGCACTACCCCAACTCGGGCACCCACTTCCATTGCTACGTGGCGCTGGACCAGAGCCGCGACGGCGAGGCGCGGCAGATCATGCTCGCCCTGCTCGGCTGGGACCCGTACCTGAAGACGGTGATCGCGGTGGACAGCGACATCGACATCAGCGACGACAGCCAGGTGCTCTGGGCGCTGGCCACGCACTTCCAGCCGCACCAGGACCTGTTCACCATCGACGGCCTGCCGGGCAGCCCGCTGGACCCCTCCTCCTCGGCCAACGGCACCACCTCGCGCATGGGCCTGGACGCCACCCGCAGCGCGGGCTTCGACGGCATCCGCGCGCAGCTCGACCCGCGCATCCAGGGGCGCATGCGCCAGCTGCTGAAGGGCTACCTGCCGGGGAGCCCGTCATGACGGCCCCCCGTCGCCTGGTGGTGGGCATCAGCGGCGCCTCGGGCTTCGTCTACGGCGTGCGCCTGCTGGAGCTGCTGGAACAGCTGGGCATCGAGAGCCACCTGGTGCTGAGCCGCGCGGCGCAGCTGACCATGGCCCACGAGACCGACTACAAGCTGGCCGACGTCATCGCCCGCGCCAGCCACCACCACCGCGCCGAGGACGTCGCCGCCGGCATCGCCAGCGGCTCGTTCCGCTGCCTGGGCATGGTGGTGGCGCCCTGCTCCATGCGCACCCTGGCGGAGATCGCCAGCGGCGCCTCCTCCAGCCTGCTGACCCGCGCCGCCGACGTCACCCTCAAGGAGCGCCGGCCGCTGGTGCTGATGGCCCGCGAGACGCCGCTGACCCTGGCGCACCTGCGCAACATGACCACCGTCACCGAGATGGGCGGGATCATCGCCCCGCCGGTGCCGGCCTTCTACGCCCGCCCGCAATCGCTTTCACAGATGGTCGACCACAGCCTCGGCCGGGTGCTCGACCTGTTCGGCCTCGACGCCGGCACCGCGCTGCGCTGGGGCGAACCCGCCCCGGACGCCAACGCCGCCGGCGACCACTCCGCAACCCCGAAGGAGCTCGCATGAACACTGCATTCAACGCCCCGACGCCCAACCGCAAGATCCCGGTGACCATCCTCACCGGCTTCCTCGGGGCCGGCAAAACCACCCTGCTCAACTACATCCTCAAGGAGAACCACGGCCACAGGATCGCCGTGATCGAGAACGAGTTCGGCGAAGTCGGCATCGACGGCGACCTGGTGCTCAGCTCCGAGAGCGAGGAGATCTACGAGATGGTCAACGGCTGCGTGTGCTGCACCGCCGAGGTCCGCGAGGACCTGGTGCGCATCATCCGCGAGCTGGTGAAGCGCCCGGTGCGACTGGACCGCATCCTCATCGAGACCAGCGGCCTGGCCGACCCCTACCCGGTGGCACAGAGCTTCTTCATCGACGACCCGATCGCCGAGGAAGTGGAACTGGACGCCATCGTCACCCTGGTGGACGCCAAGCACGTCGCCCAGCACCTGGAAGACCTGCAGCTGGACGGCGTCGACAACCAGGCGGTGGACCAGATCGTCTGCGCCGACCGCATCATCATCAACAAGGTGGACCTGGTGGGCGGCGAGGAACTGGCCGACCTGCAGGGCAAGGTGCGCAGCCTCAACGCCACCGCCGAGCTGGTGACCTCCAGCTACGCGCGCATCGACCTGGACGGCATCCTCGGCGTCGGCGCCTTCGAGGCCACCCGCAAGCTGATGGAGATCGGCGCGGAGCACCACGACCTTGACCACGACCACCACGGGCACGGCGCGGACGACGGCCACGAGCACGACCCCA
Source organism: Pseudomonas sp. USHLN015 (assembly GCF_037153275.1). Classification (NCBI taxonomy): domain Bacteria; kingdom Pseudomonadati; phylum Pseudomonadota; class Gammaproteobacteria; order Pseudomonadales; family Pseudomonadaceae; genus Pseudomonas; species Pseudomonas sp. USHLN015. The sequence continues at coordinate 249,418 of NZ_JBBCKP010000003.1, read as the reverse complement.
GCGTCAGCTCGGTGGGCATCGCCGTGACCCGGGAGATCGACCTGATGGCCTTCCACCGCTGGATCAGTGACCTGCGCCAGCGCCAGGCCGACACCCTCTACCGCATGAAGGGCGTGCTCGCCGTGCAGGGCGAGGACCAGCGCTACGTGCTGCAGGGCGTGCACAGCCTGGTGGAGTTCCGCGCCTCTACGCCCTGGGGCAACGAGGTGCGTACCAGCAAGATCGTGTTCATCGGCCGCGACCTCGACCGCGCCGCCCTCAACCAGGGGTTCGCCGCCTGCCTCGCAGGCTGACCACGCTCCGGGCTGCCGCTACGCCCGTGAGCCGGGCGACGGCCCTGGGCACACTGAACGGGTTCCCTCAGCAACAAGAACAATTCGCCAGAGGACTAGCACCATGAATTCAGCCGTGCACCCGGTAGACCAGGTTCTGCCGCTCCGTCAGATGCTCACCCTCGGCCTGCAACACATGGCCGTCTCCTACATCGGCGCCATCGCCGTCCCGCTGATCGTCGCCAGCGCCCTGAAGATGTCCCAGCCGGACACCGTGCTGCTGATCAGCACCACGCTGTTCTGCTGCGGCATCGCCACCCTGATGCAGACCCTGGGCTTCTGGAAGTTCGGCGTGCGCCTGCCGATCCTCCAGGGCGCCGCCTTCAGCAGCGTGGGGCCGGTGATCGCCATCGGCAGCAACCCCGATGTCGGCGTCGCCGGCATCTGCGGCGCGGTGATCGGCGCCGGCCTCTTCACCATGCTGGTGGCGCCCTGGGTGGGTCGCCTGCGCCGGCTGTTCCCGCCCGTGGTCACCGGCTGCATCGTCACGGTGATCGGCCTGCAGCTGTTCCCCATCGCCTACGAATGGGCCGGCGGCGGGCGCAACCACAGCGACTTCGGCGCCCCCGGCTTCCTGCTGGTGACGCTGGTGGTGCTGGCGGTGATCCTACTGGTGACCCGCTACGGCAGCCCGCTGCTGCGCAACATGTCGGTGCTGATCGGCATGCTGGTGGGCGGCGGCCTGGCCTACGCGCTGGGCATGGGCAACTTCCATGGCGTGGAAGAGGCGCCCTGGCTGACGGTGCCGGTGCCCTTCCACTTCGGCGTGCCCACCTTCGCGCTGATCCCCATCGCCACCCTGGTGGTGGTGATGATCGTGCAGATGGTCGAGTCCATGGGCCTGTTCGTGGCCATCGGCGACATCGTCGAGCGCCCGGTGGAAGACCGCCAGGTGGTCGCCGGGCTGCGCGCCAACGGCCTGTCCAGCGCCATCGCCGGGATGTTCGCCGCCTTTCCCTTCATCGCCTTCATGGAGAACGTCGGCCTGGTGATCCTCACCGGCGTGCGCAGCCGCTGGGTGGTGGCCGTCAGCGGCCTGATGATGTGCACCGTGGCTCTGATCCCCAAGGCCGGCGCCATCATCGCCTCGATGCCCACCGCGGCCCTGGGCGGCGCCGCCGTGGCGATGTTCGGCGTGGTCGCCGCCGCCGGCATCCAGACGCTGGCCAAGGTCGACTACGAGCGCAACCGCTACAACGTGCTGATCGTCGGCTTCACCATCGCCGCCGCCCTGGTGCCGGTGCTCTCCCCCGCCCTGTTCCATCAACTGCCCGCGTGGAGCCAGCCCTTCCTGCACAGCAGCGTGGTGATCGCCTGCCTGGTGTCGGTGGGCCTCAACGCCGCCCTCAACGGGGTCGGCGTGCCGGACGCCGCGAACGGCAAGACCCTGCACGACGTGCTCTGACCGCAACCACGGGAACCTTCCATGAACGACATCCTGATCAAGAATCCCCAGGCCGTGATGACCGGCCTGCGCGGCGAACGCGCCCGCGCCGGCAGCCTCGACATCCGCATCCGCGACGGGCGCATCGCCGAAATGGCCAAGGGCCTGCAGCCGGGCGCCGGCGAGCGGGTGATCGACGCGCGCCGCTGCCTGGTCTACCCGGGCTGGATCAACACCCACCACCACCTCGCGCAGAACCTGCTCAAGGCCGTGCCCGCCGGCCTCAACCAGGACCTGCAGGGCTGGCTGGCCAGCGTGCCCTACCCGCGCCTGTCGCGCTTCACCCCCGAACTGGTGCGCATCGCCGCGCGCCTGGGCATGGCCGAGCTGCTGCTGTCGGGCGTCACCACCTGCGCCGACCACCACTACCTCTACCACGCCAACGGCAGCACCGAGAGCGGCGACGCGCTGTTCGACATCGCCGAGGAGTTCGGCATGCGCTTCGTGCTCTGCCGGGGCGGCGCGCTGGAGTCGGCCAACGCCCACCCGGGCTTCTCCAAGACGGCCCTGCAGCCGGAGAGCCTGGAGCAGATGCTCGGCGACATCGAGCGGCTCAAGGCGCGTTACCACCAGGACACCCCGGATGCCCTGCGCCGGGTGGTGGTGGCGCCCACCACGCCGACCTTCTCGCTGCCGCCGACGCTGCTCCGCGAACTGGCGCAGAGCGCACGCCGCATGGGCCTGCGCCTGCACACGCACCTGTCGGAGACGCAGAACTACGTGAACTTCTGCCGCGAGAAATACAACTGCCTGCCGGTGGAGTTCGTCGCCGAGCACGAGTGGCTGGGGCCGGACGTGTGGTTCGCCCATATGGTCCACGCCCAGCCCTCGGAGATCCGCCTGCTGGCGCAGACCGGCAGCGGCATCTCCCACTGCCCGGTGAGCAACGCGCGCCTGGGCAGCGGCATCGCCCCGGTGCCGCAGATGGCGGAAGCCGGCGTGCCGATCTCGCTGGGGGTGGACGGCGTCGCCTCCAACGAGTCCGGGAGCATGGTGGGCGAGGCCAACACCGCCTGGCTGATCCACCGTGCGAACCAGGGCGCCTCGGCCACCCTCGCCGAGGACGTCATCCACTGGGGCACGGCCGGCGGCGCCAGGGTGCTGGGCCTGGGTGCGGTGGGCACCCTGGAAGTGGGCCAGGCCGCCGACCTGGTGCTCTACGGCCTGGACCACCCGCGCTTCTTCGGCTTCCACGACCCGGCCCTCGCCCCGGTGCTGGCCGGCGAGCCGATGGCGGTGCGCTACAGCCTGGTGGGCGGGCGCCTGGTGGTGGACGACGGGGTGATCCCGGGGCTCGATCTTGAGCGTCTGCGCCGCGAGGCACTCGACGGCGTGCAGCAACTGCTGCAGGGGGACTGAGGCCCGGAGGCCGCGCCGCCCGGGACTCCCGGCGGCGCGGCTTACCCGCCCGGAAAGGCACTCGCGAAACATGGTACGCAAGTGCTAATTTCGCCTTTCCCTGCCCAGCCGAGCCCCGCCCATGCCGCTGACCTTCCGCCCCGCGACCCCCGCCGACGCCCCGGCCATCGCCCCGCTGGTGTACCGCTCCGGCCCCGCCGCCTTCGACCATGCCTTCGCCCGCAACGGCCACAGCGCGGTGGATTTCCTGCGCTGGACCCTGGCGCGGGAAGCCGGCGAGTTCGGCTACAAGGCGCACTGGGTGGGCGAGCAGGACGGCCGCATCGTCGCCACCGGCACCGCCTTCAGCGGCGAGGCCAACCTGCGCAACAGCCTCGCGGCGCTGGGGCAGATCATCGGCTTCTACGGCCTCGGCGCCGCGTCGGTGATCCGCCGTGGCCTGCAACTGGAACGCATCATCCAGCCGCCACCGGCCGCCACCTGCTACCTCGCCCACCTGGGTGTGGAAGACGGCCTCACCGGCCAGGGCATCGGCCGGCAACTGATCGACCACCTCCTGCAACAGGGCCGCCACGCCGGCCTGCAACGCGCCGCCCTCGACGTCTCGGCCGCCAACCCCCGCGCCCAGGCGCTCTACGAACGCCTCGGCTTCGTGGTCGAGCACGAGCGCCCCTCCACTATCCCCGGCGTCGCTGCGCATCGGTTCATGACACGGGGGATTTGAGGAGGCCGGTTGTCGTCGCGTCATCAGGAAAGCCCGATCGCGAATTAATTCGCTCCCACAAGGGCGGCGGCGCTGCGCGCCGCTTGGCGACTGAAGTCGCCCCTACCGATCATGCGCAGGCGCGACCGTCGTGCTCCCGACGGGCTACCGGAGCGGGTATTGCTGGGTTTAGGATGCGGCAGCAGGCGCCCGCAGAGGCGCCGACCTGACCGCGACGGCCTGTTCACCGACCATAGGGATAGCCCATGAGCACGCTGGAAACCGTTGAACTGAAGGCCTTCGTCCCCGCGAAGGACTACGAGCAGAGCCAATCCTTCTACCTAGACCTGGGCTTCAGGCCCGGCGGTGTCTCCGACGAGATCGCCTACTTCAGCCATGGCGACTGCGCCTTCCTGCTGCAGAACTTCTACGAGCCGGCCCTGGCCGAGAACCTGATGATGCACCTGCTGGTGAAGGACGTTGAGGCCTGGTGGCAGCACGTGCAGGCCAGCGGAGTGATCGAGCGCTACGGGGTGCGCGCCATCGCGCCCCAGGACCAGCCCTGGCGCATGCGCGACTTCGTGCTGTTCGACCCCAGTGGCGTGCTCTGGCGCATCGGCCAGAACATCTGAGCGCAACCCCGCCGGCACCTGGTGTCGGCGGCCACCGGGCCAGCGTCTATGCTTGCTCTGACCCTGAAGTGACGGCGGTGCCGCTAAGTGATCCCCCTCCTCGTCTGCGATGACTCGATGATGGCGCGCAAGCAATTGATCCGCGCCCTGCCCCAGGACTGGCCGGTGTCCATCACCCAGGCCACCCAGGGCGAAGAAGCCATGGTCGCCATCCGCCAGGGCCTGGGCCAGGTGGTGCTGCTGGACCTGACCATGCCGGTGATGGATGGCTACCAGGTGCTCGCCCAGCTGCGCGCCGAAGGCCTGGTGGCCCAGGTGGTGGTGGTGTCCGGCGATATCCAGGAGGAAGCCCAGCGCCGGGTGATGGAGCTGGGCGCCCTGGCATTCATCAAGAAGCCCGCCGACCCGGCCGAGCTGCGCGCCGTACTGGTGCGCCTGGGCCTGCTCAAGGTGCCGGCGCCAGGCGTGCCCGCCGAGCCGGTGCCCTCCCGCGAGGACCTGGTCCTCAAGGTCAACTTCCGCGACGCCCTGCGCGAGGTGAGCAACGTCGCCATGGGCCGCGCCGCCGCGCTGCTGGCCAAGGTGCTGGATGTCTTCGTGCAGTTGCCGGTGCCCCAGGTGAACATCTTCGAAGTCAGCGAATTGCACATGACCCTGGCCGACGCCCAGCGCGGCGAGCGGCTCAGCGCGCTGTGCCAGGGCTTCATCGGCGACGCCATCGCCGGCGAGGCGCTGCTGCTGTTCCACGACTCCGAGATCGCCGACATGGCCAACCTGCTGCGCTGGCAGCCGGCCGACGACAAGGAGACCTCGGAGATGCTGCTGGACCTGGCCAGCATCATCATCGGCGCCTGCCTGGCCGGCATCGCCGAGCAGATCGACGTGCGCTTCTCCCAGGGCCACCCGCAACTGCTCGGCCAGCATGCGTCCATCGAGCGACTGATCCACCTCAACCGCACCCGCTGGAAGAAGACCCTGGCGGTGGAGATCAGCTACAGCGTCGAGGCCCACGACGTGCACTTCGACCTGCTGCTGCTGTTCACCGAGGACTCGATCCCGCGCCTGACCCACAAGATCCGCTACCTGATGGACTGACCCATGCCGGCACAGATCGATATCAAAGAGGTTCACTGGTTGCTCGACATCGTGCAGTGCATCGACGTCGGCGTGGTGGTGCTCGACCGCCAGTACCGCGTGGAGGTGTGGAACAGCTTCATGGAGAACCACTCCGGCCTGGGCCCGGACGAGGTCCACGGCAAGGTGCTGTTCGAGCTGTTCGAGGAGATCGACGAGACCTGGCTGCGGCGCAAGGTGGACAGCGTGGTGCAGCTCGGCACCCGCGCCTTCAGCCTGTGGGAGCAGCGGCCTTACCTCGTGCGCTTCAAGAACTACCAGCCGATCACCGGGGAGGAGGACTTCATGTACCAGAACGTCACCCTGCTGCCGCTGATGGGTGCCAGCGGCAGCGTGGAGCACCTGTGCGTGGTGATCTACGACGTCACCGAGGTGGCGCGCTACAAGAAGCAGGTCGCAGCCCTGCGCGCCGGCGGCGGCGGCCCGGCATAGCCTCCAACCACGCACGCCCCGTGTAGGGGCGGATTCATTCGCCCAGCTCCGCCGTCCCCGTGGGAGCGAATTCATTCGCGATCGGATGATCGGGCCGTGCACCCACAGCGAAGCCTCAGGCATGACGCCGTGCCGGGGCCCGACTCCGCATGGTGGAGGTACAGAACGACCTCCACCCTACGCAACGGTCACGCTTGTGCGGCGGGGGCCGGCTGCTTTTGTAGGAGCGAATTCATTCGCGACCGGCCGATCGGGCATGCACCCACAGCACCTTCGCGCATCGGCATTCGGTGGGCTGAAGCCCACCCTACGGGCGCTGGAGGTCACTTGAGGTACCACCCCCAGGGTTCCTGGCTGCGGTATTCGGTGACCTGCTTGACCTCCAGGTAGTTGTCCAGCCCCCAGCGGCCCAGCTCGCGGCCGATGCCGCTCTGTTTCATGCCGCCCCAGGGCGCCTGGGTGAAGGTGGGTTGCGAGCAGTTGACCCAGACGATGCCGGCGCGCAGGCCGTTGGCCACCCGGGCGGCGCGGTCGAGGTCGGCGCTCATCACGGCGGCGGCGAGGCCGAAGCGGCTGTCGTTGGCCATGCGCAGGGCGTCGGCCTCGGTCTTGAAGCGCTTGACGCAGAGCACCGGGCCGAAGATCTCCTCGCGCCAGATGCTGGCGTTGTCGGCCGGCTCGTCGAAGATCGTCGGCTCCAGGAAGTAACCGTGGGACAGGTGCGCGGGGCGCTTGCCGCCGCTGATCAGGGTGGCCTCGCGGGTGCCCTGTTCGATCATCCCCAGCACCTTCTGGTACTGCCCGGCGCTGACCAGCGGGCCCAGCAGCACGCCGCGCTCCAGGCCGGGGCCGATGGTGATGCGCCGCGCCTCGGCGACCAGGCGCTCGAGCAGGCGCGGGGCGATGCCTTCCTGCACCAGCAGGCGCGAGGTGGCGCTGCACACCTGGCCCTGGTTCCAGAAGATGCCGAACAGGATCCATTCCACCGCCGCCTCGACATCGGCGTCGTCGAAGACGATGAAGGCCGACTTGCCGCCCAGCTCCAGGCTGATGTTCTTGATGTCGGCCGCTGCCGCCGACATGATTTTCGACCCCGTCGGCACGCTGCCGGTGAAGGCCAGCTTGTCCACGCCCGGGTGCTGGCTGAGCGGCCCGCCGGCATCGCCGCCAAGGCCGGTGACCACGTTGAGCACACCGGACGGCAGGCCGATGCGGTCCGCCGCGCTGGCCAGTTCCAGGGCGGTGAGCGGGGTCAGCTCCGAGGGCTTGAGCACGCAGGTGGCGCCCGCTGCCAGGGCCGGGGCGACTTTCCAGGCGGCCATCAGGAGCGGGTAGTTCCAGGGGATGATCTGCCCGGCCACGCCCACCGGCTCGTGGCGGATGCGGCAGCGAAAGCGCGCGTCCGGCAGCTCCAGCGCCTCGTCCTGGCGGCCGTCCAGCTCGCGGGCCAGCTCGGCGTAGTAGCGGAAGCAGCCGATGGCATCGGCGATGTCCCATTGCGCCTCGGGCAGCGGCTTGCCGTTGTCGCGCACCTCCAGCACCGCCAGGGCGTCCTGGCGGCCTTCCAGTTCGCTCGCCAAAGCCTCCAGCCAGCCGGCGCGCTCGGCGCCGGTGGTCTGCCCCCAGCCGCGGTTGAAGGCCTGGCGCGCAGCACGCACGGCGTGGTCGATGTCCTCCTCGGTGGCCGCCGGCACGCGCTGGATCAGGTCGCCACTGCTCGGGTCGAGCACGTCGAAATGGCCGCCCAGGTCCGGGCGTACCCATTGGCCGTTGATATACAGCTGGTCACGCATGGTGGCTCTCCAGGGTCGTCAGGCGCCGGTGCGGCGGTTCTGCAGGTAGCGGGAGGTGAACAGCAGTGCCAGGGAGGCGCAGATGATCACGGTCGAGATGGCGTTGATCTCCGGGGTGATGCCCCGGCGGATGGACGAGAAGATGTAGATCGGCAGCGTGGTTTCCGAGCCGGCGACGAAGAAGGCGATGATGAAGTCGTCGAAGCTGAAGGTGAACGCCAGGAGGAAGCCGGCCATGATCGCCGGCGCGATCTGCGGCAACACCACGCGGCGGAAGGTTTCCAGCGGCGGCGCGTAGAGGTCGGCGGAGGCTTCCAGCAGGGCCTTGTCCAGGGACTCGACGCGGGTGCGGACGATGACCATCACCAGCGCCATGGTGAACAGCGAGTGGGCCGCGACCACGGTGATGAAGCCCATGCGCAGGCGCGGCAGGCCGGCGCCGAGGAGCAGGTCCAGCAGCGGGTTGAGCACCTCGAACAGGCTGATGAAGGCGATCAGCGTGGCGATGCCGATGACGATGCCGGGGATGATGATCGCGCAGTAGGTCAGGGCGTCGAAGACCATCCGCACGCGCCGCCCGACCCGCTGCAGGCCGAACACCGCGAGGGTGCCGAACAGGGTGGCGATCAGCGCCGAGCACAGGGCGATCAGCGCGCTGTTGCCGAGGGCCTCCATGATGAAGGGGTTGCCGAAGGCACGACCGAACCACTGCACCGAGCAGCATTCGAAGGACAGCCCGCTGCGCCCGGCGTTGAAGCTGAACAGGATGATCAGCGCGATGGGCGCATAGAGGAACAGGTACAGCGAGGTGGAATAGCTGCGCAGCCACATGTCAGAGCATCCCGTCGGTGGAGCGCTTGCCGTAGCGCGCCACGAGCTTGAGGTAGATGAAGATGATCACCAGCATCATCGCCACCAGGGTCATGGCCACCGCGCTGCCGAAGGGCCAGTTGCGCGATTGCAGGAACAGGTCGACCAGCGCGTTGCCGACGAAGAACACCTTGCCGCCGCCGAGGATGGCGGGGATGAGGAACTCGCCCATGAGCAGGATGAACACCAGCATGGCGCCGGTGATCACGCCCGGCGCGGAGAGCGGCAGGGTCACCCGGCGGAAGGTCTCGAAGGCGCTGGCGCCGAGATCGGAGGAGGCCTCCAGCAGGCGCTTGTCGAGCTTCTCCAGGCTCACGTAGATGGGGAACACCATCAGCGGCAGGTAGCCGTAGACGATGCCGATCAGCACCGCCGTGGGGGTGTTGATCAGGCGCACCTCCTCCAGGCCGACGCTGGCCAGCAAGGCGGGGATGCCCTTGCCGCCGAGGATGAAGATCCAGGCGTAGGTGCGGATCAGGAAGCTGGTCCAGAACGGCACGATCACCAGGGTCAGCAGCAGCGAGCGGTTGCGCTGCACCTTCACCGCCAGGAAGTACGCCAGCGGGTAGGCCGCCAGCAGGCACACCAGGGTGCCCAGCGGGGCGAGGAACAGGGTGTTGGCGAAGGCCTTGGCCCGCGAGCCGAGGTTGAGGTAGTTGTCCAGGGTCAGCGCGGCGGCGTAGCCACCCACCGGGCTGCGCTCGCCGAGGCTGAAGACCAGGATGATCACCAGCGGCATCAGCAGCATCAGCAGGAACCACAGGGTGGACGGCAGCAGCAGGAGCAGCGTCACGCGGCGGCCGAGGCTGCGGCTTTCGACCGGCGCGGCCTGGCCCGCAACGACCGGTGCGGGAGCGCTGAGAGCGACGTTCATGGAAGAGTCCCTACGATTCATGGAGGCGACCAGGGTAGGAGCGAGCTCTGCTCGCGAATGCGGCGTCGCGATTCACGGCGGAGCTCGCCCCTGCGGCCGATGAGGGTCAGGCAGCCTTGAAACGCGCCATCAGTTCGGCACGTTCCGGGCTGGTGAGGGTGGCGGCGGCGCCGAACTCCAGGGCGCTGAGCAGCTCGGCGGCCGGGTACATGATCGGGTCGTCGAGCATCGCCTTGGGCAGCAGCGCGTCCACGCGCTTGTCGCCGCTCGGGTAGCCGTGGGCTTCCACTTCCAGCTTGTTGACCTGCGGGTCGAGGAGGAAGTTGATCAGCGCGTAGGCGGCATCGGGGCGTTCGGCGCCCTTGGGGATGGCGAAGAAGTCGCTCCACAGCTCGCCGCCTTCCTTGCCCAGGGTGAACTGCATGTTCGGCAGGTCGCGGTGCAGCTGCGAGCCGTCGCCGGTCCAGCACATGGACATCCAGGCGTCGCCGTTGCGCATCGAGGGCTGGTAGTCGGAGTTGATGGCGAACAGGTGCGGCTTGACCTCCAGCAGGAGCTTCTCGGCGTCGGCCAGCTCCTTCGGGTCCAGCGAGTTGAAGCTGTAGCCGAAGGACTTCAGCGCATTGCCGATGGCGGTGAGCTGGTAGTCATGGACCATCACGCGGCCCGAGGCTTCGCCCTTGGCCAGCTCCCAGAACTCCTTCCAGCTGCTGGGCTTGGATTTGATCCTGTCGCTGTCGTAGACGAAGCCGGTGGTGCCCCAGTTCTTCGGCACGGCGTAGAGCTTGCCGTCGACGATGCCCTGCTCCATGAAGCGCTTCTCGTAGCTGGCGGCATCGAAGTTGGGCAGGCGCGAGAGATCCAGCGGCTCGATCAGGCCCAGCTCGACGTAGGTGCTGATGGTGTAGTTGGTGGGCACGAAGAGGTCCCAGCCGCTGCCGCCGGCCTGGAGCTTGGCGAGCATCTCCTCGTTGGAGCCGAAGACGTTCATCTGCACATGGGCGCCGGTCTTCTCGGCGAAGGCCGCGAAGTTCTCGGCGTTGTGGTAGTTCGGCCAGGTGGCCAGCACCACGCGATCACCGATGGCCTTGTCGGCGCCGTAGGCCTTGCCGGTGAGCAGGCCGGGCATGTTGGTCGCGACCACCGCCGCCGCCAGGCCCAGGCCGGTGCGGCCAAGGAATTCACGTCGGGTGATGGAGCCGTTCTGCCAGCTGCGCATCTGTTTGATGAAGTCTTTACGGTCCATTGCCTGCTACCCCGCCTGTTGAGTGTTGGTTTTCTTGTCTGCCCTGCACTGCAAAAGCCCCTGCGATGCCTTGCCGGGGGGATGAACTAGAGCGCCATGGCCAGGCCGGCGGCCTGGTCCCAGCCGATGCGCACCGGCGCGCCATGCTCGAAGGCCGCCTTGTCGCGCCCGGTGTGGCCCGGCACGCGCACGCAGACGATGCCGAAGGGCTCGGTGCGCACGCGGTATTCGGTGAGGTTGCCCAGGTAGATGCGGTCCACCACCTCCCCGGCCAGGCTGATCTCCCGGGCCAGGGCGTCGGCGGCATTGCCGATGGCGATCTGCTCCGGGCGCACGGCGATGCAGCCCGGCTCGCTGGCCGCCAGGCGCGGGCCGGTGGGGGTGGCCGGGCTGGCCAGTTGCAGGCCCTGGGGCATGTCCAGCAGCACGCGGTCGCCGTCCACCCGGCGCACGGTGCCGGTGAACAGGTTGGATTCGCCGATGAAGTCCGCCACGTAGCGGCTGGCGGGGGTTTCGTAGAGCTGCTCGGGGGTGGCGGTCTGGATGATGCCGCCGTCCTGCATGACGCTGATGCTGTCGCTCATCGACAGCGCCTCTTCCTGGTCGTGGGTGACCAGCACGAAGGTGATGCCGACCTCGCGCTGCAGGCGCAGCAGTTCGGACTGCATCTCCTTGCGCAGCTTGCGGTCCAGCGCCGCCAGGGGCTCGTCCAGCAACAGCACGGTGGGCTTGTTGACCAGGGCGCGGGCCAGGGCCACGCGCTGCTGCTGGCCCCCGGAAAGCTCGTGGGGCTTGCGCTGGCCGAAACCGGTGAGGCGCACCATCTCCAGGGCCTCGTCGGCGCGGCGGCGCTGCTCCTCGCGGTCGGGCCGGGGGTTCAGGTAGCGCAGGCCATAGGCGATGTTTTCCGCCACCGTGAGGTGGGGGAACAGGGCGTAGCTCTGGAACACCATGTTCACCGGCCGCTGGTGCGCCGGAATGCCCGCCACGGGCCGGCCGCCGAGCCAGACTTCGCCGGCGCTGGGCTGCTCGAAGCCGGCGATCATGCGCAGGGTGGTGGTCTTGCCGCAGCCGGAGCTGCCGAGGAAGGAGTGGAAGGCGCCCCGCCGGACCTTGAAGTTCAGCCCGCTGACCGCGCGCACCGAGCCGTAGCTCTTTTCCACGTTGCGGAATTCGATATCGAAGACAGCTTCTGCATCGCTCACGACCAGCCCCTTTTCCAGGTGTTCCTGCTTGTGTGGCCACGCTATCAACCGCTGTTTCGGACTGTATATATCCCTCCGGGAATAGGGCCTGGCGCCGCCCGGCGGCCCGTCGAACTCCTGGGGAGCTATTCACAGAAGCTGTGGATAACTTTGTGGACAGCGAGTGGATGGGCGCGTGCGCACCGCTCCTGACAGGGGCCGCCACGAACTGTTCATTTTTTGATCAAACACGAGGTGGCGAAGATCGCCTCCGGCTAGCAGATCAGCCCCCTCGGGGCAAGCGTCCGTGTGCCCACAGAAACGGTGGATGAAGCTGTGGATAACTCGTCTATAACCTCCCACAGGCCAGCAACGACGGGAGCCCTGCGAATATGTACAAAAAATGAACAGCGGTGCAAAAGTGCGATTTCACGTCGCACCGGCGACGAAAAGCGCCTGCCACCGGAGCTGCGCCAAGGCAAGCCTTTTTTCTGCATAAAAAGGCTTGCCGCAGGGTCTGAAATGTCGCAGGGGGTGGGATTTCCCGCCCACATTATCTGTGGAGCGGACTGTGGATAAGTCGTGGACAGGCGGCTCTGGACCTTGAGCCACGGGGGTTGCAGACCAATGGTTGGTTATTGATCAGCGCCGCTAAATTCCCGTTGGCGATAAGGCCCTGCGCTCAGATCGCGGTACGCAATACCGGATCGATGGAGGCCTCGCGCTGCCCGGCGAGGTCACGCACCAGCAGGCCGAGCAACTCCGACTGGCTGCCGATACCGAGCTTGGCGTAGATGTTCTTGCGGTGGATCTTCACCGTGCCGGGGCTGATGGCCAGGTGCTCGGCCACCGAGGCACTGGAGTGCCCGCGCAGGAGCATCTGCACCACTTCCTGCTCCCGGGCGGTGAGCAGGTGGGCACCGAATTGCTCGAAGGTCTCGCGGATCTTGTAGTCCAGGTCCTGGGCCGGACGCGGCTGGTGGGCGCGGCGCTGTTCCCAGGCCTCCCCCACCACCTGTTCGACCACCGCCTGGACGCAGTCGAGCAGCTGCATCTCGTCGCGGCTGTAGGCCGGGCTGCAGGCGCTGCGCATCAGCGAGAGCACGGCCTTGGCGCCGTCGGCGAGGTCGACGAAGAAGGCGATCTCCTCGGTGAGGCCGGTCTGCTGGTAGTAGGTGACGTAGTACTCGCCCAGGTAGAAGTGGTCCGGCGCGAACTGGCGCAGGCGCCACAGCCCGGGCGCCTGGTTGCGGGTGCAGGCGAGGTAGAAGGGGTCGAGCAGGTAGGGGCCGACCTGGTAGTCCTCGACATAGACATGGCGCTTGTCCGCCGGGAAGGTGTCGAACAGCGCCAGCGGTCGGTGGTTGCCCTCGTAGACGAAGAGCACGAAGTGATCGACGTGGCAGATCTGCTGCAGCCATTGGGCGAGACCGAGCAGGCGCGCGCGGCCGGCGGGCAGTGACAGCAGGTGGGCGACACCGGTGGTCCAGTGCTTGAGTTCCTTGGGACGCATCATGGAATCGTCTGACGTGGGACTGCGCTTCGAACGCACTAGGCGTTCATCATTTCGCACAGAAATGCACGATCTGCGCCATTATTCCGAACTCTCGCCAATCCCGCGCCAGGCCCCGTGCCGCCGGTTCTGGCGACACGGGCGCTGCACCTCGATGGTTCGTCACGCCCCGCGTTGCGTCACCCGATGCCACACCGGGCGGTAGCAGTCAGCCCTTCTTCGCCTTGCCGAAACCCGGGCCCTTGCGCACGGCCTTGGTCTTCGGCGCCTCGCTGTCGATCCAGTTGCCCAGGCGCGACGGCTTGCCACCCTTGCCGCCGGCCTGGGGCTCCTTGGGTTTCTTCGGCTTCTTGGGTTTTTTCAGGATGGCGCCGGTGGCGTCGGTCTGCGGCACCCGGTGGTCGGGGACGAAGCCGGGCTCCTCGCGGCGCTGCAGGGTCTGCTTGATCAGCACTTCGATGGCCGAGAGCAGCTGCACCTCGTCGGCACAGACCAGGGAGATGGCCTCGCCGGTGGCGCCGGCACGCCCGGTGCGGCCGATGCGGTGCACGTAGTCCTCGGCCACGATGGGCAGGTCGAAGTTGACCACCAGCGGCAGGTCGTCGATGTCCAGGCCACGGGCCGCGACATCGGTGGCGACGAGGATCTGCACCTCGCCGGCCTTGAAGCGCTCCAGCGCGCGCAGGCGCGAGGGCTGCGGCTTGTCGCCGTGGATGGCGTCGGCGGAGACGCCCACGCGCTGCAGGTCATCCACCAGTTCGTCGACCCCCTTGCGCGTCTTGACGAACACCAGCACCTGGCCCCAGCGCCGCTCCTGCAGCAGGTGCAGGAACAGTTCGGACTTGCGCTTCTTGTCGACGGTGATCAGCCACTGCCTGACGCTGCGGGCGGCGGCGTTGCGCGGGCTGACCTCGATGGACAGCGGGTCGCGCAGCAGTTCGCGGGCCATCTGGCGGATGGCGTCGGAGAAGGTGGCGGAGAACAGCAGGGTCTGGCGGCGGCGCGGCAGGGCGGAGAAGACGTCGTCCAGCTCGCGGGAGAAGCCGAGGTCGAGCATGCGGTCGGCCTCGTCCAGCACCAGCGCCTGCAGCTGGTTGAACTTGACCGCGTTCTGCCGGTACAGGTCGAGCAGGCGGCCGGGAGTGGCCACCAGCACGTCGATGCCCTTGCGCAGCTTCATCATCTGCGGGTTGATGCTGACCCCGCCGTACACCGCGTAGGTGCGCAGCGGCAGGTTCTGCCCGTAGACGCGGAAGCTCTCGTGGACCTGCTCGGCCAGCTCGCGGGTGGGCACCAGCACCAGGGCGCGCACCGAGTTGGCGGCCACCTGCGGGCCTTCCATCGTCAGGCGTTGCAACAGCGGCAAGGCGAAGCCGGCGGTCTTGCCGGTGCCGGTCTGCGCCGCGGCCATCAGGTCGCGGCCCTTGAGCACGGCGGGGATCGCCTCGGCCTGCACCGGCGATGGGGTCTTGTAGCCGAGCGTGTCGAGCGCGCGCAGCAGGGGGTCGATCAGGCCAAGGGAAGCGAAGGTCATGGGGCGGAACCGGAGGTGGAAAAGGCGCAATTCTATCAGGCCGCCGCAAAACTACCTGCGTCGCCGTCGCCCGGGTTCCGGCCTCCCGTCAGCTCGTCTGCTGCAGCACCGGCTCCTTGGGCTTGCGCCACTGCGGCAGGCCGATCAGCACCACGGCGCTGATGATCACCAGCATCGCCAGGCCTTCCTCGCCACCGATGTGCTCGCCGGCGAAGAGCACGCCGAGCAGCACCGCCACCACCGGGTTGACGTAGGCGTAGCTGGTGGCCGCCGCCGGGCGCACGTTCTTCAACAGGTAGAGGTAGGAGCTGAAGGCGATGATCGAACCGAACACCACCAGGTAGGCCAGGGCCGCCCAGCCGGCGGGGGTGGGCAGGCTCTCCATGCGCTCGCCGCTCAGGGCGCTGCCCAGCAGCAGAGCGACGCCACCGGCGAGCATCTCCACGGCGCTGGCCATGGGGCCGGCGGGCAGCGGCAGGTGCTTGCTCCACATGGAGCCGAAGGACCAGCTGGCGGCAGCGAAGATGATCAGGGCGGCGCCCAGCGGGCTGGCCTGGAGGTTGGAGCCGAGGTTGAGCAGGCCGATGCCGATCAGCCCGAGCACGATGCCGGCCCATTCCAGGCGCGTGGTGCGCTGGCCCCAGATGAGGCCGAACAGCAGGGCGAACAAAGGCACCGTGGCCACCGCCAGGGCGGCGACGCCGGAGGCCACGCCCAGGTGCTCGGCCAGGGTCACGCCGCCGTTGCCGCAGCTGAGCAGCAGCACGCCGACCATCGCGCCGGCCTTCCATTCGCGCAGGGTCGGCATGGGCGCGCCGCGCCAGCGCAGCCAGGCGAACATCAGGCTGCCGGCGATGACGAAGCGCACGCCGGCCATGAGCAGCGGCGGCCAGGATTCGACGCCGATGCGGATCGCGAGGTAGGTGGACCCCCAGATGATGTAGAGGGCGAAGAAGGCGCCGATCAGCAGGAGGGGAAAACGTTGCGCAGGCATGGGGGGCTCGACGATCCGGTTGGCAGGGTGTTTATTCTATGCAAGGCCATATAGGGAAAATAAGCGATTAAACCTGCTTCAATGGCCACTTAACTTTCGAATCAACGCCAATAAGCGCTGTTTGCCTTGTTTCCTAAATACCCTGCGTGGAGACCACCGATGGACAAGTATGATCGCCTGCTGCTCTCGGCGCTGATGGAGAACGGCCGTGCCTCGTTCGCCGAACTGGCGCGCCGGGTCAACCTCTCGCCCCCGGCCGTGGCCGACCGCGTGGCCAAGCTGGAGGCCAGCGGCGTGATCACCGGTTACCACGCCGCCGTCGACCCGGCGAAGATCGGCCTGCCGATCGAATGCGTGATCGAGCTGCGCCTCGCCGACCATGATTCCAAGCGCGCCCTGGAGGCCCTGGAAAAGATCCCGCAGATTTCCCTCTGCCACCGCATCACCGGCGACGCCTGCGTGCTCATGAAGGCCGCCGTGGCGACGATGCCGGAGCTGCAGGACCTGATCGACCGCCTCAGCCAGTACGGCGCGAGCAAGACCTCGCTGATCCTCTCCACCCCCTTCGAGCGACGCATCCCGGCAGAACTGCAGGTGCACGGTGGGAAGGTCGAGGCGTTGCGCAAGGTGTGAAGAGGTTCCAGGCGCCGTAAACGCCGGGTTGCACCCGACCTGCAGGCTGCGCGATCCCTGTAGGGGCGAATTCATTCGCCAAGCAGGCCGCAGGGCTGCCACCACTGGTTCTCCCGGACGCATCGCCGCGTGGGACTCCGTAGGTTGGTGCCGAGCACAGCGAGGCCCAACGCAGCGATATTCGGCCTCGCTGTGGGCAATCCTGTGGGAGCGGCTTCAGCCGCGAAAGACCCGCCGCCGGTACTGAGCTACGGGTGGCCGGACACTCCATCGCGAATGAATTCGCTCCCACCAGGCGGTGTGGGACTCGGCATCGCCTGGTGGATGAAAAGAGCGTCATCCCTACGCTGGGCTCACCGCGCCTGATCTACAGGCGCTTCAGCGCCTCCAGGATCTTCGCGGCAGGGACCTTCTGCAGGCGGCAGAACAGTTCGTGGCTCACCTGGCGCACACCGTGGCGTTCGCGCAGGCGGTCGGCGATGTGCAGGGTGAGGTTGGCCGCCATCTCGGCATCGGCCATGGCGCGGTGGGCCTGGCCGGTGTCGGGCAGGCGCGCCCAGCGGTTGAGGGTGCCGAGCTTGTGGTTGGGCGCCTCCGGCAGCAGGCGGCGCGACAGCAGCAGGGAGCAGGCGAAGGCCTGCCGGCGACGGCGCCCGAGGCGTGCCAGTTCGGCGTCCCAGAACTTCTGGTCGAAGGAGGCGTTGTGCGCCAGCAGGGGAATGTCGCCGACGAAGTCCGCCACCTCCCCCATCACCTGCGCCGCCGGCGGGGCGGCACGGACCATGGCGTTGCTGATGCCGGTGAGGCTCTCGATGAAGGGCGGCACCCAGACGCCGGCGTTCATCAGGCTCTGGTAGCGGTCGACGATGCGGCCCTGGTCGAGGATGACGACGCCTATCTCGGTGGCGCGGCAGTTGTCCCCCGGCGTGACGCCGGTGGTTTCGAAGTCGATGACGGCGATGGGGTCCACGGGGTTTCCACTGTTCTGCAGGGGCGGCGGGCTGTCACTTGAGCAGCAGGCCGCCCTCGATGGGTACGTAGCGGCTGGCGGCGCGCACCAGCGATTGAGCCGTGAGGCCCGGCACGCCATAGGCGACGGCCTCGACGCCACGGTCGCGGACGCGGTCGAGCAGCAGGTCGAAGTCGCCATCGCCGGAGGCCAGGACGATCTCGTCCACCCGCGCGGCGGCGTCGAGGATGTCGATGGTGATGCCCACGTCCCAGTCGCCCTTGGCCGAGCCATCGGCGCGCTGGATGAAGGGCTTGAGCTTCACGGTGAAGCCGAGGTTGCGCAGGATCTGCTGGAACTGCTGCTGGCGGGCGTCGCCCCGGTCGATGGCGTAGGCATAGGCCTCGACGATCTCGCCACGGGCGGCGACGTCCTTCCACAGCGCGGTGTAGTTGAAGTGACAGCCATAGGCCTGGCGCACCGTGTAGTAGAGGTTCTGGACATCGGCGAACACTGCGATCTTCTTCACCGGGTTTCCTCGGGGTGGCGGGCGTGGGTTTCTGGCTGCGAAAAAACGTAGGCGAGGCCGCCAGCGCAAGGCAGGAACAGGCGAAAAAAGCGGAGTCTACACACTGTAGATGAGCATTTTTGAGCCTGTTCCTAATGCAGCGATGGCAACGCAGGTAGTTTTTCGAAGGTCTGCTAGAGTCGGCGCACAGTATGCCAGCCCCGAGGAAAGGACACTCGACATGCCGCTGAACGACCCACTCCACTCGCCTCCCGCCCTGATCATCATCGACATGCAGCAGGGCATCGCCCGCGTCGCCACGCCACGTAACAACCCCCAGGCCGAAGGGCGCATCGCCGCCCTGCTCGCCCACTGGCGCGGGCAGGGCTGGCCGCTGGTGCATGTGCGCCACATGTCCCGCGAGCCGGGTTCGGTGTTCGCCCCGGGGCAGGACGGCGCGCTGTTCCAGCCGGAGCTGGCCCCCAGGCCGGACGAGCAGGTGCTGGAGAAGAACGTCACCGACGCCTTCACCCACAGTGCGCTGGAACGCTGGCTGCACGTGCGCGGCATCCGCCGCGTGGTGATCACCGGGGTCGCCAGCGAGAACTCGGTGGAAGCCACTGCGCGCAGCGCCAGCAACCTGGGCTTCGCCACCACCGTGGTGGCCGACGCCTGCTACACCTTCGCCAAGGCCGACTGGTCGGGCCGCCCGCGCAGCGCCGAGGAGGTGCACGACATGGCCATGGCCAACCTCGCCGGCGAGTACGCCGAGGTGCTGGAGAGCGAGGCCCTGCTGGCCGGGCTGATGTCGTGATCGTCGCCCACCTGCCCACCGGCTACCTGATCGGTGGCCTGCTGGAACGCCACCTGCGCCCCGCCACCTGCAGCTCGCGCCTGTGGATGGCGGTGGCGCTGCTCGGTGCCTTCGCCCCGGACCTGGACATGCTCTATTTCCACCTGGTCGATGGCCGCCAGCATCACCACCACAGCTACTGGAGCCACTGGCCGGTGGTGTGGTTCGGCACCCTGGCGCTGGCCCTCACCTGGCGCCAACTGGCGCGCCGCGCGCTGGCGCCGGTGATGCTCTCGCTGTTCACCCTCAACGGTTGCGTGCACCTGATTCTGGACAGCGTGGTGGGCGACATCTGGTGGCTGGCGCCCTGGGTCGACCAGCCTTTCGCCTTGGCCACCGTCACGCCGCGCTACCAGCCCTGGTGGCTGAACTTCCTCCTGCATTGGTCTTTTCTGCTCGAGCTCACCTTGCTGGGGGCTGCGCTATGGCTTGCCCGGCGCAGACGCCGCAACACGGCAGCGCAGGTCGCGATCTAGGTCGAGCGGCGCCTTGGAGAGGGCGCGCGGCATCGACTAGAGTTGCTTCACAGCCCTGCATTCCTATGGCGCCGTCAATGAATCCCCTGCTCCTGCTGCGTGACTCCTGGTATTTCTTCAGCCGCCACTTCGGCCCGATCGCCTCGCTCTGCCTGCCGGTGATCCTGCTCGAGGCACTGGCCCTGCAGGTGGCCTCGGCCTGGCTGGGGGAGGCCTCGTCGTCGGTTTCCGACCTGCTCATCCGCCTAGTGTTCTACCCCCTCTATACCGGCGCGCTGATCGTCTTCCTCGACAGCCGCAGCAGCCGCATCAACCTGAAGAAGAAGCAGATCTGGAGCCTGGCCCTGTTGCGCTGGCCGTCCTTTGCGGTGCTCGCGGCCTTCAGCACGCTGCTGATCATGCTCGGGGCTTCGCTGCTGATCCTGCCGGGGCTGTGGATCATGAGCCGGCTGGTATTCGCCGAGTACCTGCTGGTGCTGGACGGCCTGTCGCCGATGGAGGCGATGAAGGAGAGCTTCCGCATGAGCGATGGCCATTTCCTCACCATCCTCTGCTGCATCCTGCTGGCGATGGGGCCGGTATGGGCCTTCGAGTGGTGGGCCTATGGCGAGCTGGGCGAGCGCCCGGACAGCGTCGCCAGCGTCTTCGTCGACTGCCTGGACGGCTTCCTGCAGCTGTTCACCTGCGTCTTGATATTCCGCCTGTTCAGCCTGCTCGGGGAGCCCGCAGCGGAGCGCTGAAAGCCGGCTAGTCTTGTCGGGGCCATCGCACAGGGAGATTCATTCCATGGCCGAAAACCCCAGCATCCTGTCCCATATCTCGCTCGGCACCAACGACTTCGAGCGGGCCGTGGCCTTCTACGACAAGGTCCTGCCGGCCCTCGGTTGCCGGCGCATCATGGAGCACCCCGGCGCCGTGGCCTATGGCCGCCTTTACCCGGAGTTCTGGGTGCAGAAACCCATCGACGGCCGGCCCGCCAGCATCGGCAACGGCACCCACGTCGGTTTCTTCGCGGCCGACAAGGACGCGGTCCGAGCGTTCTACCAGGCTGCCCTGGACGCAGGCGGCACCTCGGACGGCGAGCCCGGGCCGCGTGCCGAATACGGCGCGCCCTACTTCGGCTGCTTCGTCCGCGACCCCGACGGCCACAAGATCGAAGCGGCCTTCTGGGACCTGGCCCTGGACTATGAACTGGTGGTCGAGCCCCACGCTCACTGAGACCCGGGCTGGTAGCGCCTGGCCGCCTCTTTCACCCAGCCCTCGTCGAGCATCTGCTGCAGGGCGCTGGCGATCCTGTCCTTCTCCTCGGCCAGCGACTGCTGCTGGGTGAAGCCGATGAACAGCTCGGTGCGGGTATCGGGCTGGTAGCCGGTCCTCACGATGCGTCCGGCCAGGCGCGGATCGCGCAGTTCGTAGTCCACCTGGCAATCGGTACCGATCACCAGCTGCAGGCGCCCGCGCAGGAGCATTTCCAGCAGTTGCTGCTCGTTGCTGACCCCGGACTTGTGCAGGCCGGCATCGGAATCGAAGGGCTGGAAGTAGGCCGACTCCAGCACGTAGCCGATGGTGGGCCCGCGCAGCTGCTCGTAGCGGGTGATGCGCCTGGCCAGTTCCGGCGTACCGTACAACCGTGGTGCGCAGGCGTAGTAGGGAGTGGGCAGGTAGTCGATATAGCGCTCGCGTTCGGGCGTGCGTGCCAGGCCGGTCATCAGGTCCGCCGAGCCGCTCTGCAACGCGGCCAGACCGCGCGCCCAGGGCGCCCGTTGCACGTCGAAGCGCAGGCCCGTGCGCCGCGCGATCTCGTTCAGCAGGTCGATGTCCAGCCCGTGCAGTGCACCGCCCTCGCCTTCCATGCGGAACGGCGGCCAGTAGTCGGTCATCACCCGCAGCGGCGGGCGCTCCTCGGCGCTGGCGCAGGTGATGCCGAGCAGCAGCCACAGAAGCCCGGACAGCAGCGCGCCGGCACGACCGCTGCCGGGCGATGCCGCGGGACTGGCTAACGACTGGCGATGCATGCCTGCTCCTGGAAGTCGGGACCGAGGGGTTGATCCTGCAAGACCCTTGCCGATCTGGGTGCCGGGCATGTTAGGGCAACCCGAGGGATGCGCAAACCAGGGTGCCGGGCCCCAATAGCGATCCGTCGCGACAGAACAAGAATAGCGCCACTGCCGGCATCCAGCCGCCTCGCTTGCGCACGCGTTTGGGCCGGGCCGCCCGCTCAGGTATGCTCGCCCATTCCCCGACCCAGCCAAGCACCGTTCCAGCCGATGCCCCTCCTACTGCGCCGCCTCCTGCTCTGCCTGCTGATCGTCTCCGTCGCCCTGGTCGCGCTGGTCTACAGCCTGACCTGGCACCCCGCCCCGCGCGAGGAGGAGCCCGTGGCCTGCGTCGCCGAGGCCCCCCTGCTGCAACCCGGCCAGGCGCTGAAGGTGATGACCTGGAACGTGCAGTACCTGGCCGGCAAGCGCTACGTCTTCTACTACGACCTGCCCGACCGCGAAGGCCCGGACGAGCGCCCGACGCCGGCGGACATCGCCTACAGCCTCGACGAGGTGGTGCGCGTGCTGCGCGACGAGCAGCCGGACCTGGTCTTCCTCCAGGAGCTGGACGAAGGCGCCCGCGCCACCGACTACCAGGACCAACTGGCGCTGCTGCGCGAGCGCCTCGCCGATGTGTACCCGTGCAGCACCCAGGCCTTCTACTGGAAGGCCGCCTTCGTGCCGCGAGCGCACATCCTCGGCAGCGTCGGCATGAAGCTGGGCACCCTCAGCCGCGTGCGCATCGACAGTGCCGAGCGCCTGCAACTGCCCCTGGCGGAAGGTGACGTGCTGCACCGCCCCTTCGAACGCAAGCCGGCGCTGCTGGTGAGCTACCTGCCGGTGCGCGACGGCGGCCGCCTGGCGGCGATCAACACCCACCTCGATCCCTGGACGCCCGGCCAGGACACCGCGCAGCGCCAGCTGGCGATGACCCGCAGCCTGCTCGACGAGCTGGAACGCGACCGCACGCCCTGGGTGCTGGGTGGCGACTTCAACCAGCTGCCGCCCGGCCAGTACCTGCGCCTGGACGCCGTGCAGCGCAGCCGCTTCGCCCGCGACAGCGAGCTGGAGGCCCTGGCGACCTACCCGAGGGTGCCCGCTGCCGAGGAAACCGACGGCACCGAGCGCGCGCGCTGGTTCACCCAGTTCCCCAACGACCCGCGGGTGTCGGGGCCGGATCGCACCGTCGACTACCTGTTCCACAGCCCACGGCTGACGCGGATCGATGCGCGGGTGCGGCAGGGCGATACGTTGCGCATCTCCGACCACCTGCCATTGATCGGCCGGTTCCTGCTGCCGCCGGTGCACTGAGCCGGCACGTCTGATGCAGGGGCAATGTAGGGCGATGTAGGGGCGACTTCAGTCGCCAGGCAGCGCGCAGCGCTGCCAGCTTTGTGGGAGCGAATTCATTCGCGATCAGATGCTCAGCCACGTGCCTCGCGCCTCGCCAACGCCTCCTGCGGTCCGCCACGCACCTCCCTTACCCACAGCTGACGCAGGTCAGGGCCCGCTTCGCGGCAAGCGGCATGATCGGCGACGGGCCTCGTGCCCCTCGCCATCCGCCGCCCGGGAGCCCGCCATGCATTTCCTGCTGCTCAAGTTCATCCACCTGACCGCCGCCGCGTTCTTCATCGGCGGGGTGTTCTTCGAAGTGATGATCCTCAGCCGCGCCACCCCGGCGCTGGAGGCCGAGCCACGCGAGCGCTTTTCCAAGGCGTTGGGGCAGCGGGCGCGCCGGGTTATGCACTGGGTGGTACTGGCGCTGTTCGGCGCCGGGCTGGGGCTGGGCTGGCACTACCGCGCGGCGCTGCACGCGCCCCTGGCCAGCAGCTTCGGCACCTTGCTGATGCTGAAGATCATCCTGGCGCTGAGCATCCTCGGGCACTTCCTGCTGGTGGTGGTGCTGATGCGCAGCGGGCGGATGACGCCACAGCGCTCGCGGCGCATCCACGTCAGCGTGCTGCTGCACATGCTCGGCGTGATCTTCCTCGCCAAGGCGATGTTCCTGATCAGCTGGTGAGCCCGGCACTCAACGACGCGGCTTGGCCCGGGCGGTGGGCTCGGCGATCAGCGGGTCGTCCGGCCAGTAGTGCTTCGGGTAGCGGCCCTTGAGGTCCTTCTTCACCTCGACATAGGTATTGGCCCAGAAGCTGGCCAGGTCCTGGGTCACCTGCACCGGGCGGCGCGCCGGGGACAGCAGGTGCAGCTTGACCACCTGGCGGCCCTCGGCGATGCGGGGCGTGTCGGCCAAGCCGAAGAGCTCCTGCAGGCGTACCGCGAGCACGGGCGTGTCTTCGCTGTAGTCGAGGCGGATGGCCGAGCCCGACGGCACGGTGATCGCGCGCGGCGCCAGTTCGTCGAGGCGCTGGGGCAGCGGCCAGGGCAGCAGGCCGGCGAGGATGCCCGGCAGGTCCAGGGCGGAGAAATGGCTGAGGCGGCTGACCTTGCCCAGCCAGGGCGCGAGCCAGTCTTCCAGGGAGTCGAGCAGCGCGGCGTCGGACAGGTCCGGCCAGTCGCTGCTGCCCTGCCGCGCCAGGTCGAGGCGCCGCAGCAGCGCCACGCGGGCCTGCCACTGGCGCAGCTCCGGCGTCCAGTTCAGCAACTCCAGGCCCTTGCGCCGCACGAGGGCGACCAGTGCGCGGGTGCGGGCGTCTTCGTCCAGGCTGGCCAGGGGCTCGCGGTCCAGCACCAGCTCGCCGATGCGCCGCTGCCGCTCGGCCCGCAGCACGCCTTCGCGTTCGTCCCAGTCCAGCAGGTCCAGCACGCTGAGCTGTTCGGCGAGGGGGCCGTCGAACAGCGTCGGGTCGAGGTCGGCGGCCAGGTAGATGCGCTCCTCGCGCTGGCCCTGGCGGCTGCCCAGGTCGGCGACCACCAGCCAGGGCTCCTTCATCAATGCATCGGGCTCGGCGAACAGCGCCGCGCGGCCATTGGCCAGGCGGTATTCGGCGCCACCGGGGCGGCGCTGCTGGGCGATGCGGTCGGGGTAGGCGAAGGCCAGCAGGCAGCCGAGCCAGCGCGGGTGCTCGGCATCGGCCACCGCTTCGGTGGCGCCGCCGCGCAGGTAGGAACGCAACTGCCGGGCCAGTTGGCGGGCCCGTTGCACACCGCCCTTGGCGCCACGGGCGGCTCCGGCCTCGCCGCTGAGCAGGGCGATGCGGCTGTGCAGGTCGGCGCCGCCGCCACGGAGGATGTCGCGCTCGCCGAGCAGCGCGGCCAGGTCGCAAGCCAGGGCGCCGAGCCCGAGCGCCTGCCCGCGCAGCAACAGGTGGGCGATGCGCGGGTGCGCCGGCAGCTCGGCCATGGCCTGCCCGTGGGCAGTGAGCGCCAGGCCGCCATCGCCGCGCGGGGCCAGGGCTCCCAGGCGACGCAGCAGGTCGCGGGCCTGGGCATGGGCGGCGGCGGGCGGCGGGTCGAGCCAGGCCAGCTCGCCGGGCTCCACGCCCCAGCGCGCCAACTGCAGGGCCAGGCCGGCGAGGTCGGCCTGGAGGATCTCGGCGCTGCCGTGGGCGGCGAGCTGCTGGTGCTGTGCCTCGGACCACAGGCGATAGCAGACGCCGGCCTCCAGGCGCCCGGCGCGGCCGGCGCGCTGGGTGGCGGAGGCACGGGAGATGCGCTGGGTGTCGAGGCGGGTCATGCCGCTGGCGGGGTCGAAACGGGGTACGCGTTCGAGGCCCGCATCCACCACCACGCGCACGCCGTCGATGGTCAGGCTGGTCTCGGCGATGTTGGTGGCCAGCACCACCTTGCGCTTGCCGGCAGGCGCGGGCTCGATGGCGGCGCGCTGGGCGGCGAGGTCGAGCTCACCGTGCAGCGGGCAGAGCAGGACGTCATCGCGCCCCAGCAGCTGCTCGCCGAGCTGTTCGGCGACGCGGCGGATCTCGGCCTGCCCGGGGAGGAACACGAGCAGGCTGCCGGGCTGTTCGGCGAGTGCCTGGAGCACTGTCTGCAGCACGCGGGGCTCGATGTACTCGCCGCTCTGGTGAGGCCGCCCCCAGTGGATATCCACAGGGAACATGCGCCCTTCGCTGCGCACCACCGGGGCCTCGCCGAGCAGGCTGGAAAGGCGCTCGCCCTCCAGGGTGGCGGACATCAGCAACACCTTCAGCGGCGGTTCGTCACGCAGAAGCGCACGACCGTTGAGGGTCAGCGCCAGGGCCAGGTCGGCATCCAGGCTGCGCTCGTGGAATTCGTCGAAGATGACCAGGCCGACGCCCTCCAGCGCCGGGTCGTCCTGCAGGCGGCGGGCGAGGATGCCCTCGGTCACCACCTCGATGCGCGTGCGCGGGCCGACCTTCGACTCCAGGCGGATGCGATAGCCCACGGTCTCGCCGACCTTCTCGCCCAGCTCGGCGGCCAGCCTTTCGGCGGCGGCGCGGGCGGCCAGGCGGCGGGGTTCGAGCATGAGGATGGTCTGCCCGGCGAGCCAGGGCTCGCCCAGCAGCGCCAGGGGTACGCGGGTGGTCTTGCCGGCGCCGGGAGGCGCTTCGAGCACCGCTTCATGGCGCCGCACGAGGGCTTCGCGCAGCGCGGGCAGGACGGCATCGATGGGTAGCGGATTCATGGTGGCTCCAACGCGGGGTGGCGATTATAGCGGCGAACTGCCAGCCCTTTCGTGTGGTCTCAACACTGCCGTGCGTTTTGCAATGAACGCCTTGGTATAGTGACGCCATTTCCCCGCCTGGAGCCGCATATGCGCATGTCTTCCCGTTTGATCGGTGGCGCCGTCGCCGCCGCCCTGCTCACCCAGCTGACCGCTTGCGGCACGCTGTTCTTCCCAGACCGCCGCGGCCAGATCGAAGGCAAGATCGACCCCGTGGTGGCCGCGCTCAACGCCGTCGGCATCCTCTTCTACGTGATCCCCGGCCTGATCGCCTTCGGCATCGACTTCGCCACCGGCGCCATCTACCTGCCGGACAACGAGACCGCCCAGGTCGACCCGGCACTGCTCAAGGACGCCATCGACGCCGACGGCAAGGTCGACAACGCCCGCCTGAAGGCGATCATCGAGCGTGAAACCGGCCGCAACCTGCCGCTGGACGACCCGCGCCTGATCCAGCACAGCGGCAGTGCCGAACAACTGGCCGCCTACGGCCTGAAGCCCGCCGCCTGATGAGCGCGCTCGCCAGCCATTTCGACCGGCTCCTGGCCTACCACGGCTGGGCCTACCGGCAATTGCTGGCGAGCCTCGCGTCGCTCGACGAGACCCGCTACCGGGCCGATCGCGGCCTCTACTTCGGTTCCATCCACGGCACCCTGAACCACCTGGCGGTGGTGGATCGCATCTGGTTCTCGCGGGTCCTGCACCTGCCCCGCCCCTTCGAGAAGCTGGACGCCGAGGCGGCCCCCGACCGTGCCGCCCTGGCCGCCGTGCTGGCCGAGGGCATCGGCCTGTGGCGCGCCTGGCTGGCCGGGCAGGACGACAGCGCCCTGGCCGCGCCGCTGGAATACCAGAACATGCGCGGCGACGCCTTCCGCCGCCCCCATGGCGAGATCCTCACCCACCTCGTGAACCATGGCACCCCCCACCGGGGCCAGGTGACTGCGGCGATGACCGCGATGGGGCTGGAAAGCCCGGCACTGGACTTCATCTACTACCAGCCGAGCCGCCCATGAGCACTTCGGAGCAGCATGCGCGCCTGCTGCGGCTGGCCACCAATGCATCGCTGTCCGTCGCCCTCACGCTGGTGCTGGCCAAGGCCGTCGCCTGGTGGCTGAGCGGCTCGGTCAGCCTGCTGGCGGGGCTCACCGACTCGCTGCTGGACAGCGCCGCGTCCCTGCTCAACCTGCTGGCGGTGCGCTTCGCGCTGAAGCCGGCGGACGATGACCATCGCTTCGGCCACGGCAAGGCGGAGTCCCTCGCCGGGCTGGCGCAAGCCATGTTCATCGGCGCCAGCGCCGTGCTGGTGGGGGTGCAGGCCGTCGAGCACCTGCGCCAGCCGCACCCCCTGGGTGCCCAGGGGCTGGGGATCGCGGTGATGGTCCTGTCGCTGGCGCTGACCCTGGCCCTGCTGGCGCTGCAGAACCATGTGGTGAAGATCACCCACTCCACGGCGGTGCGCGCCGATTCGCTGCACTACCGCTCCGACCTGTTGCTCAACGGCAGCATCCTCGTGGCCCTGGCGCTGGCCAGCCAGGGTTGGGAACGCGTGGACGGCTTCTTCGGCCTGGGCATCGCCCTCTACATACTCTGGAGCGCCGTCAGCATCGCCCGCGAATCGGTGGCGGTGCTGATGGACCAGGAAGTGTCGCCACAGGTGGGCGAGCACATGCACCAGCTCGCCTGCGCCGTGCCCGGGGTGCTGGGTGTACACGACCTGCGCACGCGCATCTCCGGCAGCCACTGGTACGTGCAGTTGCACCTGGAGTTGCCCGGCGAGCTGCCGCTGTCCCAGGCCCACGCGCTCAGCGAGCGCGTGGAGCAGGCGATCATCGAGGCCTACCCACGGGCCGAGGTGCTGGTCCACGCCGACCCCATCGAGGTCGTCCAGGCAGCGCGCCACTGAGGCCCCTTTCCTCCTCGTCGGTTGGCTTCGCGCAATAGAGCAATTGCTCTAGAATCGCCGCGCGCCATCCCACAACAACAAGTCGAGGAGCCTTTCCATGTCGCAATCCCCCACCGCCATCGCCCTGCTCGGGCTCGTCGCCTGGAGCCTGCTGCTGGTCTTCCTGCTGGTGAACCAGCGCGGCCTGTTGGTCATGGCCGGGCGCATGAAGGTCAACGCCTTCGCCCCCGACGGCAGCAACACGCCCGGGACTCTCGGCCAGCGCCTGGTCCGCGCTCATGCCAACTGCCTGGAGAACCTGCCGATGCAGGCAGCGGTGCTGCTGTTCGCCCTGGCCACCGCGCAGACCGCGATCACCGACCCGCTGGCCCTGGTGCTGCTGGGCGCGCGCGTCTTCCAGAGCCTGGTGCACCTGACCAGTACCAGCGCCCTGTTCGTCTGGCTGCGCTTCGCAGGCTTCTTCGTGCAGCTGGCCGTGCTGGCCTGGTGGCTGCTGAGCCTGGCCGGCCTCGTCTAAGGCATCCCACAAGCACCCATGGTTTTCCGCGCGCGGTCTCGATGGGTTTCGCCGAGCTCTACCCATCCTACAAAGCGACGCGTCAAGCCCGTGCGCCACGCCTTCGACCGCGGGCTTCTTTCGGGCAATAAAAAAGGGGGGCCCCAATTTCGGGCCCCCCCTTCGGGGAATCTGTCCGGTACTGACGATTTTGTCGCCGCGTTCATCGCCTGCCTGATTGGGCAGCGCGGACCCGGGGGCCGGCTCGAACCGGTGGGTTCGGCGGCGCCGACGCACCTGATTGGGCGGGTCGGTTGGACATGCTGTCCGGGCCGTGAAACTGGAAACAATCTTAAGTCGACAGGCGCGACAGATGATTGCAAAGATTGCTGTTCAGATTGCCACTTGCGCAATTTTTCACTAATAAAGCATCATTCCTGGCAATACACACGGAATCCAGGTGCAAAGATGGAAAGACTCGACCGCTACGACCTGAAGATCCTCGCCGAACTGCAACGCGATGCGCGCATCTCCAACCAGGAGCTGGCCGAGCGCATCGGCCTGTCGCCTTCGCCCTGCTCGCGGCGGGTGAAGCAGCTGGAGGACGACGGCTACATCGTGCGCCAGGTGGCGCTGCTCGACCGCAAGAAGCTGGGGCTGAGCCTGACCGCCTATGTGCTGATCGGCATGGATCGCCACACCCCCGAGCGCTTCGAACATTTCCAGTCGGTGATCGGCCAGTGCCCGGAGGTGCTGGAGTGCTGCCTGGTCACCGGCATGGAGGCGGACTACCAGCTCAAGGTGGTGGTGCCGGACATGGACCACTACCAGCAGTTCCTGCTGGGCCAGCTGACCCGCATCGAAGGCGTCACCAGCGTGCGTTCGAGCTTCGTGCTCAATCAGGTGCTGAGCACCACGGAGCTGCCGCTGACCCATCTGCGCGGCTAATACGGAGGTGGTAGTGGCGAGGCCCTGGGCGCGGCGTATAATCGCCGCGCCTTTGCTGTGCCCCGCGTGGTTTCGCCAATAAAGAGCCTCAGGCTCGCAGAACAACAACCGCAGCCCCCGCCCTCACGGCATCACTGCCCGGCGCCCTCTCGCGCCAGGCCTGATTCGTTTCGCTGCTAGAGGTTGAGAATGAGCCCCGAGAAATTCGAAGAGTGGATGATGACCGCAATGATCGCCGGCCTCGTGCTGTTCATGGCGTTCATCGTCTGGGACCTCGCTAAGAAGTCCAAGGCCGGCCGCTTCGGCACCTTCATCCTGTTTCTCGCCCTGGGTCTCGGTGTACTCGGCTTCGTCATCAAGTCCCTGGTGATCGGCGGCCTCGAAGGCATGTAAAAACCTCACCCGCGCCTCCCGTGCCGGCAAGGTCGCCTGCGCGGGCGGCTTCGTTTTTCCTGCCTGGAGACAACATGAACGCCACCGATCGCGTCATGCAGAGCTATGGACGCTGCTGTGCCAATCCCGACTTCTTCGATGCCTTCTACCGGCGCTTCCTCGACAGCTCGCCGCAGATCCGCGCCAAGTTCACCGAGACCGACATGCCGGCACAGAAGGCGCTGCTGCGCCAGGGCATCCTCAACCTGGTGATGTTCGCGCGCGGCATGCCCGATACCAAGCTGCGTGCGCTCGGCGCCACGCACTCCCGCGAGGGCTTCGACATCCGCCCCGAGATGTACGACCTGTGGGTGGAGTCGCTGCTGCTGACCATCGCCGAGCACGACAAGGAACACAGCACCGAGGTGCGCAGCGCCTGGCGCGAGGTGCTGAACAAGGGCATAGAAGTGATCAAGTCCTTCTACTGACCCACCTCGCCGGCGCTCAGTCCAGACGCGCCGGCACTTCCTTCCATTGCCCGAGCCCCAGCCCATCCAGGGCGAAGGGGCCGATGCGCACGCGTACCAGGCGCAGGGTCGGCAAGCCGACGGCCGCCGTCATGCGCCGCACCTGGCGGTTGCGCCCCTCGCGGATCACCAGCTCCAGCCAGGCGGTGGGCACGCTCTTGCGAAAGCGCACCGGCGGGTCGCGCTCCCACAGTTGCGGAGTCTCCAGCAGGCGCGCCTCGGCCGGCAGGGTCGGGCCGTCGTTGAGTTCGACGCCGTCCCGCAGGCGCTGCAGCTGTTCCTCGCTCGGCTCCCCTTCCACCTGCACCCAGTAGGTCTTGGCCAGCTTGTGCCGGGGGTCGGCGATGCGCGCCTGCAGGCGGCCGTCGTTGGTCAGCAGCAGCAGGCCCTCGCTGTCGCGGTCCAGGCGCCCGGCAGGGTAGATGCCGGGGATGTCGATGAAATCCTTGAGGGTGGCGCGCCCTTCCCCGTCGCTGAACTGGGTGAGCACGTCGAACGGCTTGTTGAACAGCACCAGGCGCGGTTCGGCCGGCGGCGCCTTGGCCACACGGCGTGGAGCGGCGGGCTGGGGACGGCGGGCGGGAGGACGTGCAGGGCGCGGCGGGCGGGACGACATGGCTGGTTACGAGCGGCAGTGGACAGGGTATCGGAAGCGCATGCTAGGTTGAGCGCCCCACCACCGCAAGAGCGAGGACCGCCATGCCCCGTGCGTTACGCCCCACCTGGCTGATCAGCCTGATGACCCTGGCCGGCTGCGCGGGCACGCCCTACCAGGGGCCGGCCACGGACCATTTCGACGGCCAGCGCTTCCACAACATCGACCCCAAGCCGCACAAGGACCTGTGGTCGGTGCTGAAGTGGCAGTTCAACCGCGAGAAGCAGGCGCCCTGGGTGGAAGAGCCCGCTGCCGAGGCACCCGAGGTGGTGGCGCGGGTGCAGGGCGACGAACTGCGGGTCACCTACATCAACCACGCCACCGTGCTGATCCAGCACCGCGGGCTCAACGTCGTCACCGACCCGGTGTGGTCGCAGCGCGTCAGCCCCTTCAGCTTCATCGGCCCGCGCCGCCACCAGCAGCCGGGCCTGAGCCTCGACCAGCTGCCGCCCATCGACCTGATCCTGGTCAGCCACAACCACTACGACCACCTGGACCTGGACAGCCTGCGCGGCCTGGCCGAGCGCTTCCCCCTGGCCACCGTCGCCACCGGGCTGGGCAACGGCCCGCTGATCCGTGAGACCGGCTTCGCCCGCGTGGTGGAGCTGGACTGGTGGCAAGAACTGCCGCTGAACGACGAACTCACCCTGCACTCGGTGCCGGTGCAGCACTGGTCGGCGCGCACCCGCAGCGACACCAACCAGACCCTGTGGATGGGCTTCGTGATCACCTCGCCGGACGGCCCGCTGCTGTTCCCCGGCGATACCGGGCTTGGGCCGGAGTTCCGCCTGATCCGCGAGCGCTTCGGGCCCATGCGCTTCGCCGCGCTGCCCATCGGCGCCTACGCGCCACGCTGGTTCATGCGTGACAACCACATGAACCCGGATGATGCGGTGCAGGCCCACAAGCAGCTGGATTCGCGCAACAGCCTGGCCATTCACTTCGGCACCTTCAACCTCACCGACGAAGGCCAGTACGCACCGCCCCGGGACCTGGCCAAGGCGCTGGTGGACTGGAACGTCGACGCCGACAACTTCCGCGTGCCGACGCCGGGCTACCAGTGGCAGGTGCCGGTGATGGCGCCGGCAGGGGCGGAGTGAGGCCCATCGCGAACGAATTCGCTCCACAGGGATAGCGACGCTGCGCGCGCAAAGGCAGGCCCACTCACGGACGTGATCGCTGCGTAGGGTGGAGGTCGCCTTTCACCTCCACCAAGCGGAGTCGAGCCCGGCCCCCCGACGTGCAACGAACGGCCGGGACCGGTCGCCCCGCTTCCATAAACGACAAGGGCCGCATCATGCGGCCCTTGTCGTTATCCACAGCCGATCAACGGAACGGTGGCTCGTCGAAGCTGCGCAGCTTGCGCGAGTGCAACGAGTTGAGCTGGTTGCGCAGCAGGTCCAGCGCGGCGATGCCGATGCGCAGGTGCTGGCTGACGGCACGCTGGTAGAAGGCGCTGGCCGAGCCCGGCAGCTTGATCTCGCTGTGCAGCGGCTTGTCGGAGACGCACAGCAGCGTCCCGTAGGGCACCCGCAGGCGGTAGCCCTGGGCGGCGATGGTGCCGCTCTCCATGTCCACCGCCACCGCCCGCGAGAGGTTGATCAGCGGGCGCTCCTGGGCCCAGCGCAGCTCCCAGTTGCGGTCGTCGTAGGTGAGCACGGTGCCGGTGCGCAGGCGCCGCTTGAGGTCTTCGCCGCGCTCGCCGGTGACCAGCGCCGCGGCGTCCTGCAGCGCCTGCTGCACCTCGGCCAGGGCCGGCAGCGGGATGTGCGGCGGCAGCACCCGGTCGAGGATGCCATCGCGGCGCATGTAGGCGTGGGCCAGCACGTAGTCGCCGATGGTCTGCGACTGCCGCAACCCGCCGCAGTGGCCGATCATCAGCCAGCAGTGCGGACGCAGCACCGCCAGGTGGTCGGTGATGTTCTTGGCGTTGGAAGGGCCGACGCCGATGTTCACCAGGGTCACGCCGTGGCCGTCGGCGGCGATCAGGTGGTAGGCCGGCATCTGGTAGCGGTGCCAGACCACGCTGTCGATCACCGCCTGCATGGTCTCCTCGTTCATGTCGCGCTCCACCAGCACGTTGCCGGGCAGCACCATGCGCACGAAGCGCGGGTCCTCGCGCAGCTGGGTCACCCCGTGCTGGATGAACTGGTCGACGTAGCGGTGGTAGTTGGTCAGGAGGATCCAGGGCTGCACATGGCGCCAGTCGCTGCCGGTGTAGTGCACCAGGCGGCGCAGGGAGAAATCCACCCGCGCGGCGTCGAACAGCGCCAGGGGCAGCGGGTCGGCCTGCTCCCAGTCGTAGAGCCCGTCGGCGACACCGTCGGTCGCGGCGGACAGGTCGGTGCTGGGGAACACCCGCGCCAGGGCGGCGGCGGTCACGTCGGTGCCGGCCAGCTCATCGCCCTGCTCCACCACATAGGGGTAGGGGATGTTCTGCTGGCTGACGCCCACCTCCACCTGCACGGTGAAATCGCTCATCAGCGGGCGCAGTTGCTCCAGCAGGTATTTACGGAAGGCGGCGGGGTGGGTGACGGTGACGCTGTAGGTGCCCGGCACCTGCATCTTGGCGTAGGCGCGAACGGTGGAGGGCACCTCGCCCTGGCAGCGGTAGGTGATGCGCAGCTCCGGGTAGCGGAACAGCGCGCGTTGGCTGGCGTCCGGCTCGACCCGCTCCTTGAGGTAGAGCTTGAGGGCCTGGCTCAGCGCGGAGGTGGCGCGGCCATGCAGTTCGGCCAGACGGTCGACGGCCTCTTCGGCGGTACTGGCGATGAGAAACTCGGCGGAATCCTGGGTCACGGTCGGCATCCTGTCTGTGCGAACAGGTTCTATCTTGCCGCTGTCCGGGCCTGCGGCATAGAGCCTTCGACGCATTGCACGACGATTGTTCTCCCGTGGCGCCGCTGCGGGCCTGCAACTAGGCTTGAGCCACCCACCCGACGAGTCACCGCCATGCGCCCTTCGATCGCCCTGCTGCTGCCCGCCCTGTACTGCACCACCCTGGTGGCCGGCGAACTGGATGGCCGTTACCAGGCCAACCTCGACGGCCAGCCCACCGAACTGGTGCTGCGCCAGGATGGCCAGGCGGTGCAGGGCCAGTACGTGGAGAACGGCAGCCTGCAACTGGACCTTGCGGGCAGCTTCGACGGCCAGGTGCTGAGGGCCCAGATCAGCGTGCCGCAATCCGGGCAGGTGGTCGCCACCCTCGCCGCCCGCTACGCCGACGCGCAGCTCAACACCCGCATCGCCGCCCGCGACCCACGCAACGGCCAGGTGCTAGAACGCCAGGCGCTGTTCCAGCGCGCCGGGCAGGCGACCGCACCGGCTCAGGCTGGCGGCGGCCTGGACCCGGCCCTGGTGGGCGACTGGGTGCACGAGAAGATCATCAACAGCAGCGGCGGCACCGGCTTCGCCTCCTTCAACACCGTGATGACCCTGCGCCTGGGCGCCGACGGCAGCGTGGCGCAATGGACCCGCTCCGCCGGCGGTGGCGGCGACTGGAGCTACGACAGCCCCGGCGAGCTCCAGTACAGCGGCCAGTGGCGCAGCGACAACGGCGTGCTGCTGGTGCGCCAGCAAGGCGCCGCCGACTACCAGCCCGCCGCCCGCTACCGCTTCAGCGCCCCCTACCTGGTCACCGAGGGCACGGGCGGGAAGATGATCTGGCAGCGGCGTTGAACCGCTGCCCGGAGAGATCGCCGGGCTTCACCCGACTCAAGCAATCACGCATCGAACCTTACGCCAGATGCGGCGAACTCCGCGCCACCAGCGCCTCGACATCCACGCCGCGCGGCAGGGTGCCGTAGACGCGGCCGCCGTGGCCGAGGCGGCTGGCGATGAAGGCGTCGGAGACGGTGGCGTTGCCGGCTTCCAGCAACAGCTTGGCCTGCAGGCCCACGGCGACGTCTTCGGTGAGCTGGCGGGCGCGGTACTGGATGTCGGCGGTGTCATGGAACGCGGCCTTGAGGTTGCCGATATGGGCGGCCAGGCGGGCGTCGCCGTGGCCGTCGCCCAATTCGACGAACAGCGCATCGAGCACGCCCGGCTCCTTGGACAGGGCGCGCAGCACATCCAGGCACTGGACGTTGCCGGAGCCTTCCCAGATGGAGTTCACCGGTGCCTCGCGGTAGAGGCGCGGGAGGATAGTCTCCTCGACGTAGCCCGCACCGCCCATGCATTCCTGGGCTTCGTTGATCATGGCGGGGGCACGCTTGCAGATCCAGTACTTGCCCACGGCGGTGACCAGGCGGGCGAACTTGTCTTCCTGCTCGTCGTGGGCGTGGTCCAGGGCGCGGCCCATGCGCATGGTCAGGGCCAGCGCGGCCTCGCTTTCCAGGGCCAGGTCGGCGAGTACGTTCTGCATCAGCGGCTGCTCGGCCAGCACGCGACCGCCGACCTTGCGGTGGGCGCAGTGGTGCGCGGCCTGGGTGAGGGCCTGACGCATCAGCGAGCTGGAGCCGATCATGCAGTCGAAGCGGGTCAGGGAAACCATCTCGATGATGGTGGGCACGCCGCGCCCTTCCTCGCCGATCATCCAGGCCAGCGCGCCGCGGTATTCCACCTCGCTGGAGGCATTGGCCCAGTTGCCCAGCTTGTTCTTCAGGCGCTGGATGTAGAACTGGTTGCGGGTGCCGTCCGGGCGATGGCGCGGCAGCAGGAAGCAGGACAGCCCCTTGTCGGTGTAGGCCAGGGTCAGGAAGGCGTCGCACATGGGCGCCGAGCAGAACCACTTGTGCCCGACCAGCTCGTAGGCCTGGCCCGGGCCGGGGATGCCGACGGGATGGGCGCGGGTGGTGTTGGCGCGCACGTCGGTGCCGCCCTGCTTCTCGGTCATGGCCATGCCGATGGTGACGCCGCTCTTCTGCTCCATGGGCAGGTTGCGCGGGTCGTACTGGGTGGAGAGGATCTTCGGCAGCCATTTCTCGGCGATGTCGGGCTGCAGCTTCAGGGCCGGAACACTGGCGTAGGTCATGGTCAGCGGGCAGGCGTTGCCGGCCTCGGGCTGGTTGTGCAGGTAGTTGAGGGCCGCGCGCGCCACCTGGGCGCCGGGGCGCGGGTCGGTCCAGGGCAGCGAGGGGATGCCGGCGGCGATGGCCGAAGCCATCAGCTCGTGGTAGGCGGGGTGGAACTCCACCAGGTCGATGCGGTTGCCGTAGCGGTCATGGCTCTTGAACACCGGCTTGTTCTCGTTGGCCAGGAAACCCGCGGCCATCAGCGCGCCGCCGGCGGCAGCACCATAGCGATCGAGTTGCGCCTCGGCCCAGCCACCGTCGTAGCGGCGGGTCCACTCCTGCAGCGGCAGGTCGAGGCGGTAGAGGTTGGCGCCGTCCAGGGACGGCACCTGGTTGAGCACGTCATGGGTCTCGGCGAACTGGTGCAGGTTCATGGCGATTCTCCTAGGCAGGGGTGGCGGCGCCCACGGCGCGCAGGCAGAAGAAGACGAGGTTGCGGCTGACCAGGTCGAGGTCGGCCTGGGACTGCCCGGGCTCACGGGCGGCTCGGGCGGGCGGTGACAGCGGGCCGACCAGAGCTTCGGCGATGGCGCCCACCAGGCAGGCGGCGGTAAGGGGCGTGGACAGGAGGTCGAACTCGCCGCTGGCACGGCCCTCCTCCAGCAGCTCGATGAAGAGCTCGGCATAGGACTCGCGGTAGAGCAGGCGCTGCTCGTCCACTTCCTGGTCGACCGGCTCGGCGATCAGGGCGAAGGCCAGGCGCCGGCTGTTCCAGGCCCGCGCGGCGAACTGGCGGAGGCCCTCGGCGAGGCGCCAGGTGGCGGTACCGGGGCCACGCAGCAGCTGGGCCAGGGTGTCCACCTCGATCTGGCTGGCGAGGGAAAAGACTTCGGCGGCCAGGTCGCCCTTGTTGCGGAAATGCCGGTACAGGCTGCCGGTGGCGACCCCGGCGTCCTCGGCAAGGGCCTGCATGGTCAGGGCGGCGAAGCCGCCTTCGACGACGCGCGCCAGGGCGCAATCGAGAATGCGCCGGCGCAGTTCCTGATCACGGTCGATACGGGTGGCGGTGACTCGGTACATGGTCTGAATCCTGATTCATCTCTTCCCAGTGAATCAGGATTCAGTTTTTGCAGGAAGCGGGATTAGCGCCGAGAAAAAGGGGAAAAACGCCGCAATCGGGTGGGCATCAGGCGTTGGTTTCCACCGGACGGCAGAGCAACCAGTCATGCAGCAGGGTGCGCAGCTCTTCGAATTTCACCGGCTTGGCCAGGTAGTCGCTCATCCCCGCCGCGAGGCAGCGCTCGCGGTCACCGGTGTGGCTGTGGGCGGTGATCGCCAGCACCGGCAGGTCGGCGCAGGTGGGCATGCCGCGCAGGGCCCGGCAGGTGGCGAAGCCGTCCATCACGGGCATCTGGCAGTCCATCAGCACGCCGTCCACGGATTCGCGCCGCAGCAGCTCCAGCGCCTCGGCGCCGTTGTCGGCAGTGCGTACGCGGTAGCCGAGCTTGAGCAGCATGCCGCGGGTCACCAGCTGGTTGATGGCGTTGTCCTCCACCACCAGCACGGTGCATTGCTCGGGCCGTCGCTGGGCCTGGCCGGCAGCACGACGCGGCGGCGCCACCTGCAATGGCGGCTGGGCCGGCCGGGTCAGTTGCACGTCCAGGCGGAAGCAGCTGCCCTGGCCTGGCTCGGATTCATGGGAAAGGTCGCCGCCCAGCAGCTCGACCAGTTGCCGGGCGAGAGCCAGGCCGATGCCCAGGCCGCCATATTCGCGGGTCATCGAGCCATCGATCTGGCGGAAGCGACGGTAGAGGGAGCCGTCGGCGGGGGTCTGGAAGCCGATGCCGGTGTCTTCCACCTCGATGCGCAACGCCAGGTCGTCGCCGCTGGCGTTCTCGCGCTCTACACGCAATGTCACGCCGCCCTGGTGGGTGAACTTGATGGCGTTGTCCAGCAGGTAGCCGAGCGCCTGGGCGAGCTTGCCGGCGTCGCCTTCGAGCATGTCGGGCAGGCTCTCGTCCAGTTCCAGGGCGAAGCTCAGGCCCTTTTCCTCGGCACGCGGGGCGAACTGGGCGCGCAGGCTGTCGAACAGGCCGCGCAGGCTGAAGGTCTCGCGGCGGGGGTAGAGCTTGCCGGCCTGGAGCTCGGTCATGGCGAGGATGTCGTTGACCAGGCGCATCATGTCCCGCGCCGAGCTGGCGGCGGTCTTCTGGTACTGCTCCAGCTCGACGTCGAGCTTGACCGTCTGCATCAGCTCCAGGGAACCGATCACGCCGTTCATGGGGGTGCGCAGTTCGTGGGTCACGGTGGCGAGGAATTCGTCCTTGAGGCGGTTGCTGTTGGCCAGCTCCTGGTTGAGCGCCTCCAGCTTGCGACCGGCTTCCTGGAGGATGCGCGTGCGCTCCTCCTTCATGGCGTTGATGCGGTCGGCCAGGGCCAGGGACAGCAGCCCGACCTCCAGCGCGGAGCCGATCTGGCTGGCGTACATGGTGAGGAAGATGTTGGGCAGGTAGCCCAGCACCATCAGGGTGTTGATGGCGCCACCGATGAGGAAGGTGGTCCAGGCGAAGATGAAGTAGCGCGCCACGCGCATGCCGCGCAGCCAGGCGAGGACACCGGCGGTGAAGATGACCACGGTGAAGATCAGCGCCAGCGAGGTGGCCAGGCGCAGGGCGACGCCGTAGCTGGCCGCCAGCGACAGGACCATCACCAGGCCGCCCATGGCCATCAGGCCGAGCAGGGTCCGGTCCATCCACGGGCTGTGCTCGGCGGTGTGCAGGAAGCTGCGGGCGAACTGGCAGCCGAACAGCGCCGCAGAGCCGATCAGGAAGGGGGTCGCGGCGTTAGCCCACCAGGGGCTGTCGGGCCAGAAGAACTCGATGCCGGCCCCGTTCACCGAGATCTGGTAGAGCCCGAACGAGGCGATATAGAGGATGTAGTAGAGGTAGCTGGTGTCGCGGACGCTGAGGAAGATGAACAGGTTGTAGATCAGCATCACCAGCAACACGCCGTAGATGATACCGAGGACGTAGATGCGCCCGGGCTGCTCTTCCAGGTAGGCCTGCGGCGACCACAGGGCCAGCGGCGCCTGGATCGAGCCCTGGCTCTGCAGCCTCAGGTAGAGGCGCTGGGGCTGGTTGGGCTGCAGGTTGAGGCTGAACAGGTAATTGTTCTGCTTGATCTCGCGGCTGGCGAAGGGCAGCGCATCACCGGTGCGCTGGGCCAGGCGATAGCCACCCTGCCCGTCGGGCAGGTAGAGCTCGAGGTGGTCCAGTGGCGGATAGGCCAGCTCCAGCAGCCAGGGCTGCTGGCCGCCCAGTGAGCGCGGGCGATAGTCCAGGTCGACCCGCAGCCAGAACACCGAGCGCGAATAGCCGGCATTGAGCACGGGCTTGTCATGGCGACGGAAGCTGTCTTCCAGGGCAGGCGAGGTGATATCGGCCAGGCTGGCGTCGCCGCGCACGTCCTCGAACACGTCCATGTGCCGGCCGAGAGGCAGTTGGCGGGTGTGCTCGTCGAATTCGACCGCCAGCACGGACGTGGAAAACAGGAGGAGGAAGAGAAGGAAGACGCGCCGCATGAGGCCCCGCAAAGGCCTGTCGCGCGCGTCGGGAAGTCCCTTCTTCCCGGGATGACGCGCCACGCGGGGCCTGGTTGTTCGAATTCGCTCACTCTAGCACAGCCGAAGGCCTGACGAAGAGGCACTCTGCCATCTCGAACGAACCGCTCTAGAACGGCCATTACAGGCAAACCATGAGACCGACGGAACGGCACTTGGGCAGGCTCCGTCGGGGCAAGGGGCCACCGAGGCGATTTGTCCGACAATGCGCGGCGCCCGGGCCGGCTCCGGCAGCGGGAAAAGTGATAAGCTCGCGCACCATGAAAAAGCCCATCTCCCGCCCCATCGTCCTCTGTCTTTCCGGCCACGACCCCAGTGGCGGCGCCGGTCTCCAGGCGGACATCGAAGCCCTGATCGCCCAAGGTTGCCACGCGGCTCCCGCCGTGACCGCCCTTACCGTGCAGGACACCGTCAACGTCTCCGACTTCCGCGTGCTCGATCGCGAATGGGTATTGGCCCAGGCCCACGCCGTGATCGCCGACCTGCCCATATCGGCCGTCAAGCTGGGCATGCTCGGCTCGGTGGAGATGGTCGAGACCGTGCTGGAGATCATGCAGGCCCTGCCGGGCGTGCCGCTGGTCTGCGACCCGGTGCTGCGCGCCGGCGGCGGCGGAGCCCTGGGCAAGGACGAGGTCGGCTTCGCCCTGCGCGAGCGCCTGCTGCCCGTCGCCACCCTGGCCACCCCGAACCTGCCGGAGGCGCGCATCCTCGCCGAGCTGCCCGAAGGCAGCGCCGACCAGTGCGCCGAGAAGCTGCTGCCGTTCGTCCAGCACCTGCTGATCACCGGCGGCCACGGCGACGAGACCGAAGTGCACAACCGCCTCTACTCACGCGACGGCGCCCAGCACACCTTCACCTGCCAGCGCCTGCCGGGCAGCTACCACGGCTCCGGCTGCACCCTGGCCAGCACCCTGGCCGGTCGCCTGGCTCTGGGCCAGGACCTGGTCAGCGCGGTGGAAACGGCCCTCGACTACACCTGGCGCACCCTGCGTGACGCCGAGCAACCCGGTCACGGCCAGTTCGTGCCGCGTCGCCTGCCCCTGGATTTCTGCTCATGAAACTGCGCGGCCTCTACGCCATCACCGACAGCGCCCTGCTCGCCGAGGGTCGCCTGCTTCCCTATGTCGAGGCGGCGCTGAAAGGCGGCGCGCGACTGCTGCAATACCGCGACAAATCCGCCGACGAAGCCCGTCGCCTGCGTGAGGCCGAAGCCCTGCGCGAACTCTGCGCACGCCACGGCGCGCAGTTGATCATCAACGACGACGCCGAGCTGGCCGCACGCCTGAGCGTCGGCGTGCACCTGGGCCAGACCGACGGCTCCCTCGCCGCCGCACGCGCCCTGCTCGGCCGCAACGCCATCATCGGCGGCACCTGCCACGCCAGCCTCGAGCTCGCCGCAGCCGCCAGCGGCGAAGGCGCCAGCTACATCGCCTTCGGCCGCTTCTTCAACTCCCACACCAAGCCCGGCGCGCCTGCCGCCACGCCCGATCTGCTGGAGGAAGCCAAGCGCCGCTTCAACCTGCCGCTGGTCGCCATCGGCGGCGTGACCCAGGACAACGCCCCGGGGCTGATCGCCCGTGGTGCCGACCTGGTCGCCGTGATCCACGCCCTGTTCGCTGCCGACAGCCCCGCCGAAGTCGAGCGCCGCGCGCGCGCCTTCAGCGCGCTGTTCAACCCGGCCTGAGCCCCGTACGTACACCCGTTTTCCAGAGAGAGCCCGACATGTCCCGTTCCGAAACCCTGTTCGCCAACGCCCAGAAACACATCCCCGGCGGCGTCAACTCGCCGGTCCGCGCCTTCCGGAGCGTCGGCGGCACACCGCTGTTCTTCAAGCACGCGGAAGGCGCCTACGTGACGGACGAGGACGACAAGCGCTATGTGGACTACGTCGGCTCCTGGGGCCCGATGATCCTCGGCCACGGCCACCCGGACGTGCTCGACGCCGTGCGTCGCCAGCTGCAGCACGGCCTCTCCTACGGCGCACCGACCGCCATGGAAACCGAGATGGCCGACCTGGTCTGCTCCCTGGTGCCGTCCATGGAGATGGTGCGCATGGTCAGCTCCGGTACCGAGGCCACCATGAGCGCCATCCGCCTGGCCCGTGGCTATACCGGGCGTGATGCGATCATCAAGTTCGAAGGCTGCTACCACGGCCACTCCGACAGCCTGCTGGTCAAGGCCGGCTCCGGCCTGCTGACCCAGGGCGTACCGAGCTCGGCCGGCGTGCCGGCGGACTTCGCCAAGCACACCCTGACGCTGCCCTTCAACGACATCGGCGCGGTCGAGAAGATGCTCGCCGAAGCTGGCGCCGACGTGGCCTGCATCATCGTCGAGCCGGTCGCCGGCAACATGAACTGCGTACCGCCCGCCCCCGGTTTCCTCGAAGGCCTGCGCCGCCTCTGCGACCAGCACGGCGTGGTGCTGATCTTCGACGAGGTGATGACCGGCTTCCGCGTCGCCCTCGGCGGCGCCCAGGCCCACTACGGCGTGACGCCGGACCTCTCCACCTTCGGCAAGATCGTCGGCGGCGGCATGCCGGTGGGCTGCTTCGGCGGCAAGCGCGAGATCATGTCGCAGATCGCCCCGCTGGGCCCGGTCTACCAGGCCGGCACCCTGTCGGGTAACCCGTTGGCCATGGCCGCCGGCCTGACCACCCTGAAGCTGATCAGCCGTCCCGGCTTCCACGCCGAGCTGAGCGACTACACCAGCCGCATGCTCGACGGCCTGCAGCAACGCGCCGATGCCGCCGGCATCCCCTTCGTCACCACCCAGGCGGGCGGCATGTTCGGCCTGTACTTCAGCGGTGCCGACGACATCGTCACCTTCGACGACGTGATGGCCAGCGACGCCGAACGCTTCAAGCGCTTCTTCCACCTGATGTTGCAGGGCGGCGTGTACCTGGCGCCCAGCGCCTTCGAAGCGGGCTTCACCTCGATCGCCCACGGTAACGCCGAACTGGCCATCACCCTGGACGCCGCCGAGCGCGCCTTCGCCGAACTGAAAAAGGCCTGACCGCCTTTACGCGGCCGTTACATCCGGGAGCCCGGCCCAGGGGTGGGCGCCCGGATGCAAGGAAATCCGCGCAAAGACTTTGTAAGAAGCGCCTTGCTTATTTCATAATGTGACGGTCGGCGCGTTTCGCCGGCCGGGCCCGTCGCCCGCACTGCTTTTCGAGGCGTTGTGATTTCATGAACCGCACCGGCCGCATCCTGACCCTGGGCAGCCTGTTGCTCCTCTCCCCGCTGCTGGCCGAAGCCGGCGGTAACTCCCTGCTGATCCCGGCCACCGGGCGCTGCAGCCTGAATACGCAACCCGAAGACCAGCAGGAAGCCCTCTCCAACTGCCAGCAGGCCGCCAAGGCCGGCGACACCGAGGCGCAGTACGAGCTGGGCGAATTCTATTACGACGGCAAGCGCACCCCCCGCGACCTGCACCAGGCGCTGAACTGGTTCGAGCAGGCCTCCCTGAAAGGCAACGCCCAGGCGCAGTTCCGTCTCGGCAACATGTTCTTCCGTGGCGAAGGCGTACCGGCCAGCAATGTGCAGGCCTATATCGTGCTGAAGATGGCTGCGGTGAACGGCTCGGACGAAGCGATGGACACCGCCGACATGGTCTCCGGCCAGATGCGGGCCGACGAGCTGGAGATCGCCACCCAAGTGCTGGG
This sequence comes from Pseudomonas sp. USHLN015, assembly GCF_037153275.1. Taxonomy (NCBI): domain Bacteria; kingdom Pseudomonadati; phylum Pseudomonadota; class Gammaproteobacteria; order Pseudomonadales; family Pseudomonadaceae; genus Pseudomonas; species Pseudomonas sp. USHLN015. The sequence goes on along the minus strand of NZ_JBBCKP010000003.1, from coordinate 206,180 downwards.
CCAGATCTTCCGCAACTACCTGATCGAACTGCAGACCGCCGACGGCGGCTCGCCTTTCGCGCCGTTGCCTTAGGGGCAGCTGGAAGCTGGAAGAGCCTGGGGGGGTCGATGATGGTCGTCAACTCCAGGCTTCCTTGTTTTCGCAACCTGGACGTAGGGTGGACCACGCTTTACCGGTCCACCATTCGGAGTCACGCCGAACACCGCTCCGCATGGGTTTCGCTACGCTCTACCCATCCTACACACGACACTTCCAACTTCAGACCTCAGGCTTTCAGCTGCTCTTATCCGGCATCGGCATGGGAAACGGCATGACGTTGCCGGTGACCTTGGCTTCGCTGATCTTCGGCGTGCCAAGGCGCTCGACTTCGTCGATGCGGATGATCGCGTGCATGGGCACGAAGCTGCGTACCACGCCTTCGAACTGGGCCTTGAGCTTTTCTTCGCTGGGGTCGACCACCACCTGGGTGCGCTCGCCGAAGACGAATTCCTCCACCTCCAGGAACCCCCACAGATCGCTCTGGTAGATCTGCTTGGCGTACATCTCGTACACCTGGCCCTGGTTGAGGAAGATCACCTTGTAGATGGGTTCGCGCTTGGTCATGGAGGGGGCGGCAGGAGGGGGAAGTTCGAGGGGCGCGAAGCATAGCACGGCTCCGGACGGTCAACGCTAGGAAGCCGGGGCCCTGCCGACTATAATGCGCGGTTCTTCGAACCACCCGACGAACGTGCATGGCCAAGAAGCTTTACATCGAGACCCACGGTTGCCAGATGAACGAGTACGACTCCTCGCGCATGGTCGACCTGCTGGGCGAACACCAGGCGCTGGAAGTGACCGAGCGCGCCGAAGACGCCGATGTCATCCTGCTCAACACCTGCTCCATCCGCGAGAAGGCGCAGGACAAGGTGTTCTCGCAGCTCGGCCGCTGGCGTGACCTGAAGCAGCAGAATCCGCACCTGGTGATCGGTGTCGGCGGCTGCGTCGCCAGCCAGGAAGGCGCGGCCATCCGTGATCGCGCGCCCTACGTCGACGTGGTCTTCGGCCCGCAGACCCTGCACCGCCTGCCGGAGATGATCGACGCCGCACGCAGCACCCGCACGCCCCAGGTGGACATCAGCTTCCCCGAGATCGAGAAGTTCGACCGCCTGCCGGAACCGCGCGTGGATGGCTCCAGCGCCTTCGTCTCGGTGATGGAAGGCTGCAGCAAGTACTGCACCTTCTGCGTCGTGCCCTATACCCGGGGCGAGGAAGTCAGCCGCCCCTTCGACGACGTGCTGGCCGAGGTCATCCACCTCGCCGACAACGGCGTGCGCGAGGTCACGCTGCTCGGCCAGAACGTCAACGGCTACCGCGGCACCACCCATGACGGGCGCATCGCCGATTTCGCCGAGCTGATCCGCGTGGTCGCCGCCGTCGACGGTATCGAGCGCATCCGCTACACCACTTCGCACCCGCTGGAGTTCTCCGACGCGCTGATCCAGGCCCACGCCGAGGTGCCGGAACTGGTCAAGTTCGTCCACCTGCCGGTACAGGCGGGCTCCGACCGCATCCTCGCGGCGATGAAGCGCAACCACACCGCACTCGAGTACAAATCCCGCATCCGCAAGCTCAAGGCCGCGGTGCCGGACATCTGCATCAGCTCCGACTTCATCGTCGGCTTCCCCGGCGAGACCGAGAAGGACTTCGAAGCGACGATGAAACTGGTGGAAGACGTCGGCTTCGACTTCTCCTTCTCCTTCATCTACAGCTCGCGCCCCGGCACACCGGCCGCCGACCTGGTGGACGACACGCCGGACGAAGTGAAGAAGCAGCGTCTGCAGATCCTCCAGGGGCGCATCCACCAGCAGGGCTTCGAGATCAGCCGACGGATGGTCGGCAGCACCCAGCGCATCCTGGTGAGCGACTTCTCCAAGAAGGACCCGGGCATGCTCCAGGGCCGCACCGAGAACAATCGCATCGTCAACTTCCGCAGCGCCAACCCGCGCCTGATCGGCCAGTTCGTCGACGTCCATATCGACGACGCCCTGCCCCACTCGCTGCGCGGCACCCTGATCGAAGGGACCCTGCACTGAATTCCAAGGTGCCCGAGCTTTCACAGTCGGGCACCTGGGTTTATTCTTCCTTTCCTATCCCTGCCGTTCGGCGGCCACATACAGACGACATTGAACGCACCCCTGGATTTGCACCGTTTCACCCTGGACCCCTTTGAAGCCCGTCGCTTCGCCAACCTGTGCGGCCAATTCGACGAGCACCTGCGGCTGATCGAACAGCGCATGGCCATCGAGATACGCAACCGTGGCAACCAGTTCGAACTGGTCGGCGAGCCGCAGCGTACCCAGGCCACGGAAAACCTCCTGCGCCGTCTCTACCGCGAAACCGAAGCCACCGAGCTGTCACCGGACATGGTCCACCTGTTCCTCCAGGAAACCGGCATGGAGCAGCTGGCCACCCCCGCCAAGGCCGACACCGGTGTCGCCCTGCGCACGCGCAAGGGCATGATCCGCCCCCGTGGCGCCAACCAGCAGCGCTACGTGAAGTCGATCCTCGACCACGACATCAACTTCGGCATCGGCCCGGCCGGCACCGGCAAGACCTACCTCGCCGTCGCCTGCGCCGTGGATGCGCTGGAGCGCGAGCAAGTGCGCCGCATCCTGCTGGTGCGCCCGGCGGTCGAGGCGGGCGAGAAGCTCGGCTTCCTGCCCGGCGACCTGTCGCAGAAGATCGACCCCTACCTGCGCCCGCTCTACGACGCCCTGTACGAGATGCTCGGCTTCGAGCAGGTGGCCAAGCTGATCGAAAAGCAGGTGATCGAAGTGGCTCCGCTGGCCTACATGCGCGGCCGCACCCTTAACAACAGCTTCATCATTCTCGACGAGAGTCAGAACACCACCCTCGAGCAGATGAAGATGTTCCTCACCCGCATCGGTTTCGGCTCCACGGCCGTGATCACCGGCGACATCACCCAGGTCGACCTGCCGCGCGGCACCCGCTCCGGCCTGACCCACGTGATCGACGTGCTGCGGGATGTGCCGGGCATCGCCTTCACCAACTTCAAGTCCCAGGACGTGGTGCGCCACCCGCTGGTGCAGCGCATCGTCGAAGCCTACGACCGCTACGACAATCGCAACCAGCCCAAGCCCAAGCCTGCCGACAACGACCCGGGTGCGATCGACGCCGATGCTTGAACTCGACCTGCAACTGGCCAGCGAAGCCCCCGCGCTTCCCGCTGAAGCCGACTTCCGCCGCTGGTGCGAACTGGCCCTGCGCCAGCGCAGCGCCGACTCGGAGCTGACCATCCGCCTGGTGGACGAGCCCGAGGGCCGCGAACTGAACCACACCTGGCGAAACAAGGACTACGCCACCAACGTGCTGTCCTTCCCCGCCGACGTACCCGACGAGTTGCTGGACATCCCGCTGCTCGGCGACCTGGTGATCTGCGCCCCCGTGGTGGCACGTGAAGCCGCCGAGCAGGGCAAGTCGCCTGAAGCCCACTGGGCGCACCTGGTCATCCACGGCTGTCTGCATCTCCTCGGCTACGACCACATCGAGGACGAGGAAGCCGAGGAAATGGAAGCACTGGAACGGGATTTGCTGGCTGAACTGGGCCACCCCGACCCCTATCGCGATGACGAATGAGAAAGGCACCGAGCAAGGACATATGAGCGAAGATCGATCGAGCAACGGGCACAGGTCCTGGCTGGAAAAGCTGACCCAGGCCTTTGCCCATGAGCCGAAGAACCGCCAGGAGCTGCTGGAGCTCCTGCGCGAAGCGCACCAGAACAAGCTGCTGGACAGCGAAGCCCTGTCGATCGTCGAAGGTGCGATCCAGGTCGCCGACCTTCAGGTACGCGACATCATGGTGCCGCGCTCGCAGATGATCAGCATCAAGGCCAACCAGAGCCCCAAGGAATTCCTCCCGGCGATCATCGACGCCGCGCACTCGCGCTATCCGGTGATCGGCGAAGGCCTGGACGACGTGATGGGCATCCTCCTGGCCAAGGACCTGCTGCCGCTGATCCTCCAGGACCCGGAGCGCCCCTTCAACATCAAGGACATGCTGCGCCCGGCGACCTTCGTCCCCGAGTCCAAGCGCCTCAACGTCCTGCTCAAGGAGTTCCGCGCCAACCACAACCACATGGCCGTGGTCATCGACGAATACGGCGGCGTGGCGGGCCTCGTGACCATCGAGGACGTGCTGGAGCAGATCGTCGGCGACATCGAGGACGAGCACGACGTCGAGGAAGACAGCTACATCAAGCCGCTGCCCAGCGGTGACTTCATCGTCAAGGCGCTGACCCCGGTTGACGCCTTCAACGAGTTCTTCGAGACCGATTTCTCCGAAGACGAGTTCGACACCGTCGGCGGCCTGGTGATGGGCGCCTTCGGCCACCTGCCCAAGCGCAACGAGATCACCGAGATCGGGGGCTTCCGCTTCCGCGTGCTCAACGCCGACAGCCGTCGCCTGCACCTGCTGCGCCTCACCCCGCTGTCCCGCTGATGCGCCACCACGCCCGCCGCTTCCCGGCGCGGGCGTGGCCCGGCTAGACTGCGCCGCGACGAACTCCCGGGCGCCCCGCGCCACCAAGCCCAAGGACTGTGCATGAACTGGATCACCCGCCCCGGCTGGCCGGGCAACCTGCTGGCCCTGGCGGCCGGCGCGCTCACCCCGCTGGCCCTCGCGCCCTTCGATATCTGGCCCATCTCGCTGCTGTCCCTGGCACTGTTCTACCTGGGCCTGCGCGACCTCGCGCCCAAGGCGGCCTTCGTCCGCGGCTGGTGCTACGGCTTCGGCCTGTTCATCGCCGGCACCAGTTGGATCTACGTCAGCATCCACGACTACGGCGCCGCCTCGGTGCCGCTGGCAGCCTTCCTCACCGGCGGCTTCAGCGCCGGCGTGGCCCTGTTCTTCGCCCTGCCCGCCATCGTCTGGGCGCGCTGGTTCCGCCGCAGCGAAGCGCCCCTGGCCGACGCCCTGGCCTTCTCCGCCCTGTGGCTGGCCCAGGAAGCCTTCCGCGGCTGGTTCCTCACCGGCTTCCCCTGGCTCTACGCCGGCTACAGCCAGCTCGACGCGCCCCTGGCCGGGCTCGCCCCGGTGGGCGGCATGTGGCTGGTGTCCTTCGTCCTGGCGCTGACCGCCGCCTTGCTGGTCAACCTCGTGCGCCTGCGCGCACGCCCGGCCTTCCTCGCCGCCGGGGTGGTGCTGCTGGTCGGTCCCTGGATCGCCGGCCAGGCCCTGAAGGGCCACGCCTGGACCAGGCCCGCCGGTGAACCGCTGAAGGTCGCGGCCCTGCAGGGCAACGTCGAACAGAACATGAAATGGGACCCGGCCCAGCTCAACGCCCAGCTTGCGCTGTACCGCGACATGACCTTCAGCGCCGAGCAGGCCGACCTGATCATCTGGCCGGAAACCGCCGTGCCGGTGCTCAAGGAATACGCCGAGGGCTACCTGTCGGTGATGAACCGCTTCGCCCTCGAACGCAAGGCCACCCTGATCACCGGGGTGCCGATCCGCCAGGCCAACGAGCGCGGCGAGAAGCGCTACTACAACGGCATCACCGTGATCGGCGAAGGCGAAGGCACCTACCTCAAGCAGAAGCTGGTGCCCTTCGGCGAATACGTGCCCCTGCAGGACGTGCTGCGCGGCCTGATCGCCTTCTTCGACCTGCCCATGTCCGACTTCGCACGCGGCCCGACCGACCAGGAGCCGCTGCTGGCCAAGGGTTACCGCATCGCGCCGTTCATCTGCTACGAGGTGGTCTACCCCGAGTTCGCCGCAGGGCTCTCCGCCAACAGCGAGCTGCTGCTGACCGTGAGCAACGACACCTGGTTCGGCACCTCCATCGGCCCGCTGCAGCACCTGCAGATGGCACAGATGCGCGCGCTGGAAGCCGGCCGCTGGATGATCCGCGCCACCAACAACGGCGTCACCGCGCTGATCGACCCCTTCGGCCAGATCACCGAACGCATCCCGCAGTTCGAGAAAGCCACCCTCTACGGTGAAGTGGTGCCGATGCAGGAGCTAACGCCCTACCTCAAATGGCGCGCCTGGCCGCTGGTCATTCTTTGCGGCCTGCTGTTCGGCTGGGCCCTGCTGGCCAGCCGCATCGCCAAGACGGTGTGACCCGGCAGATCATGGCGGCTGCGTAGCCCGGGCTTCGGCCCGGGAACGACGCCACTTCAGCGATAGGCCAGCGGATAGGCGAGCAGCCCGATCCATTCGTTGAACAGCATGCCGTTCTTCCACACTGCCGGCGCCTCGGGCAGCCAGCCGCCGAACGGGTCGCCGGGGGGAACCCCATAGGCGCCCATGGGCGCCGGCACCACCTCCAGGCCGACTTTCTCGAAGCACCAGCGCGCCCGCTGCATGTGGAAGGCCTGGGTCACCAATACCACCTTGTCGATTCCCTCGGCCTTGAGGATGCGCGCACTCTCCACGGCGTTCTCCCAGGTTGTGCGGCTGCTGCCTTCCTGCCAGCGCACCGGCACCGAGAGCTCCGACTCCAGGGTCCGCGCCATGATCGCCGCCTCGCTGGGCGGGGTGCCGTAATGCAGCCCGCCGGAGGTCAGCACCGGCAGGCCGCTGGCCCTGGCCAGGCGCGCCGCATAGCGCACACGCTCGGTGGCCAGCAGGCTGGGCTGGTCCTCGCCCCAGGCGGGATCGCCGCGCATGCGCCCCGCGCCGAGCACGACGATGGCCTGGGCACGGGCGGGCAGGTCCTTGAGCTCGCTCTCGGCCAGGGGCTTTTCGGTCTCCAGCGCGCGTGCCGACCATTGCACCACCACCGGCAGGCTCATCGCCCACAGGCCACCGAAACCAAGCACGAAGCAGCACAGCGCCAGGCGCGGGCTACGGCGGCGCAGCCACCAGCCGGCCAGCAGGAGCAGCAGCAGGCCACCCGGCGGCAGCAGCAGTTGCTTGAAGAAATAGCGAATGGGCATTCGAGCACCTCCAGAAGGTGCGCGAAGCCTAACGGGGATTACCGGTACGGAAAAGCTGCGAGCCGCAGGCCGGGCAGGCCTGCACACCCTGGCCACGCTGCCAGCTGGCGGCTGCCCCGCAAAGGGCGCAGACCAGTTGCTGGCGACGCTTGAACAGGGGCTTGGCTACGCGAACAGGCGCGGCCGGGGGCTTGGCGGCGGAGCGGGTGAGCTTGGGCCTGGCCGGTTGCTGCTCGATCAGCGCGAGCTCTTCGGCCGCCGCGTGCCAGCCGCGCAGCCAGTGCAGGTCGTTGTCGAGGTAGGCGCGGATCAGCTCGAGCTCGGCGGGGCTGAGCCCCTTCAGCTCCAGCTCGCGGGGGTCTTCGTCACGCAGGCGGATGGCGGTGTCGGCTTCGTCCAGCGCGAGCGCCAGGCGATGCAGCAGCCGCTCGTAGAGCCCGCTCGCCGATTCCGCTCGCCGCATCTCGCCCATCCAACGACACCTCGTTACCGCATCCGACTTTTGCAAAGCTAATGAATAGCTTAGCGCCAGGCGTCGAACCTACAGGGTGCCGCGACAAACGGTGGGCCGGGGCCTGGCGGCGGTCAATCAGGGTTTCCCTCAGCCAAGGGGGGTCATGTATGCTACGGCGCTTGAATTTCCTTTTCAGATCAGGCCTACCGGTCCCCGGACAGCGACCCTTCTGAATGCCCATTTCTCAGCGCAAGTAGCCATGCACGAAAACTACCAGCCCCGCGAAATCGAAGCCGCCGCGCAATCCCACTGGGATTCGCAGAAATCCTTTGTAGTCAGCGAACAGCCCGGCAAGGACACCTTCTATTGCCTGTCGATGTTCCCCTACCCGAGCGGCAAGCTGCACATGGGGCACGTGCGCAACTACACCATCGGCGACGTGATCGCCCGCTACCAGCGCATGCAGGGCAAGAACGTGCTGCAGCCCATGGGCTGGGACGCCTTCGGCATGCCGGCGGAAAACGCCGCCATGAAGAACAACGTCGCCCCCGCCAAGTGGACCTACGAGAACATCGCCTACATGAAGTCCCAGCTGAAAAGCCTGGGCCTGGCGATCGACTGGTCCCGCGAGGTCACCACCTGCAAGCCGGATTACTACCGCTGGGAACAGTGGCTGTTCACCCGCCTGTTCGAGAAGGGCGTGATCTACCGCAAGAACGGCACCGTGAACTGGGACCCGGTGGACCAGACCGTGCTGGCCAACGAGCAGGTCATCGACGGCCGTGGCTGGCGTTCGGGCGCGCTGATCGAGAAGCGCGAAATCCCGATGTACTACTTCAAGATCACCGCCTACGCCGATGAGCTGCTCTCCAGCCTCGACGAACTGCCGGGCTGGCCCGAGCAGGTCAAGACCATGCAGCGCAACTGGATCGGCAAGTCCCGCGGCATGGAAGTCAGCTTCCCCTACGACCAGGCCAGCATCGGCCAGGCCGGGGCGATGAAGGTCTTCACCACCCGTCCGGACACCCTGATGGGCGCCACCTACGTGGCCGTGGCCGCCGAGCACCCGCTGGCCGCGATCGCCCTGCAGAAGCTGCCGGCCGACAAGGCCGCCGAACTGCAAGCCTTCATCGACGAGTGCAAGCGCGGTGGCGTCGCCGAAGCCGACATCGCCACCCAGGAAAAGAAGGGCCTGCCGACGCCGCTGCTCGTCGATCACCCGCTGACCGGCGAGAAGCTGCCGGTTTGGGTCGCCAACTACGTCCTGATGAACTACGGCGAAGGCGCCGTGATGGCCGTGCCCGCCCATGACGAGCGCGACTTCGAGTTCGCCGCCAAGTACGGCCTGCCGGTCAAGCCGGTGGTGCGCACCAGCGCCGGCGACGAAACCCCCGCGCCCTGGCAGCCCGCCTATGGCGAGCATGGCCAGTTGATCAACTCCGGCGAATTCGACGGCCTGGATTTCCCCGGTGCCTTCGACGCCATCGAAGTGGCCCTGCAGAAGAAATCCCTCGGCCAGGCCCGCACCCAGTTCCGCCTGCGCGACTGGGGCATCAGCCGCCAGCGCTACTGGGGCTGCCCGATCCCGATCATCCACTGCCCGAGCTGCGGCGACGTACCGGTCCCCGAGGACCAGTTGCCCGTCGTCCTGCCGGAGGACGTGGTGCCGGACGGCGCCGGTTCGCCGCTGGCCAAGATGCCCGAGTTCTACGAATGCAGCTGCCCGAAATGCGGCGCTGCGGCCAAGCGCGAAACCGACACCATGGACACCTTCGTGGAGAGCTCCTGGTACTTCGCCCGCTACGCCTCGCCCACCTACGACAAGGGCATGGTCGACCCCGCCGCCGCCAACCACTGGCTGCCGGTGGACCAATACATCGGCGGCATCGAACACGCCATCCTGCACCTGCTCTACGCGCGCTTCTTCCACAAGCTGATGCGTGACGAAGGCCTGGTCAGCTCCGACGAGCCGTTCAAGAACCTGCTGACCCAGGGCATGGTGGTCGCCGAGACCTACTACCGCACCACCGCCAACGGCGGCAAGGACTGGTTCAACCCGGCCGATGTCGAGGTCGAGCGCGACGCCAAGGCCAAGGTCATCGGGGCGCGCCTGAAGAGCGACGGCCAGCCGGTGGAAATCGGCGGCACCGAGAAGATGTCCAAGTCGAAGAACAACGGCGTGGACCCGCAGGCCATGATCGACGCCTACGGTGCCGACACCTGCCGCCTGTTCATGATGTTCGCCTCGCCGCCGGACATGAGCCTGGAGTGGTCCGACTCCGGCGTCGAAGGGGCCAGCCGCTTCCTGCGCCGCGTCTGGCGCCTGGGCCAGGCCCACGTCAACGCCGGCCTGCCGGGCAGCCTGGACAAGGCCGGCCTGAACGACGCCCAGAAAGAGGTGCGCCGCGCCATCCACCTGGCCATCAAGCAGGCCAGCCAGGATGTCGGCCAGCACCACAAGTTCAACACCGCCATCGCCGCCGTGATGACCCTGATGAACGTGCTCGAGAAAGCCGCCCAGGACACCGACCAGGACCGTGCCCTGCTGCAGGAAGGCCTGGAGACCGTGGCCCTGCTGCTGGCCCCCATCACCCCGCACATCAGCCACGAGCTGTGGCGCGAGCTGGGCCATGCCGACCCGGTGATCGACGCCAGCTGGCCCAAGGTCGATGCCGACGCCTTGGTGCAGGACAGCCTGCAACTGGTGGTGCAGGTCAACGGCAAGCTGCGCGGTCACATCGACGTACCGGCCGACGCCAGCCGCGAAGCCGTCGAGGCCACCGCGCGGGAGAACGAGAACGTGCTGCGCTTCACCGAAGGCCTGACCATCCGCAAGGTCATCGTGGTGCCCGGCAAGCTGGTCAACATCGTCGCCAACTGATTGAGCCCGGGGCCGCGTGTGGAGCGCGGCACCGGTACGTTCGCCAAGGGGAAAACAGAAATGAAGAAACGGAATCTACTGGTCGTGGGTCTGGCCGTGATGCTCAGTGCCTGCGGCTTTCAACTGCGCGGCACCGGCGACACCCGGTTCGCCCTGAAGGAAATCGACGTCACCGGCCGCAACAGCTACGGCGAGACCGTCAAGCAGGTCCGCGAACTGCTGGAGAACAGCGACGTCAACGTCCACGCCGGCGCGCCCTACACCCTGGTCCTCACCCGCGAGAAGGAAGACCAGCGCACCGCCACCTACACCGGCTCCGCGCGCAGCGCCGAGTACGAGCTGAACGTCACCCTCGACTACGAGATCCGTGGCAACAAGGACCTGCTGCTGCTCAGCGACCGCATGGACATCCAGCGCTACTACACCCACGACAGCAACAACCTGATCGGCTCCGACCAGGAGTCCGGCCAACTGCGCGAGGAAATGCGCCGCGAGCTGGTTCAGCAACTGGCCATGCGCCTGCAACTGATCACGCCCGAGCGCCTGGATCAGCTGCAGGCCGAAGCCGAAGCCAAGGCAAAGGCCGAAGCCGACGCCCTGGAAGCCGAGCGTCGCGCCGAAGAAGCCAAGCCGCAGCAATCCCCGCTGCAACTGCCCGTCCAGTAAGGTGCACGGGGCCGCTATTGCGGCCCCGGTCATTTCCCCTGCCCATGAAGCTCAACGCCGCCCAACTCAGCAAGCACCTGCAAGGCACCCTCGCCCCTGTCTACATCGTCAGCGGCGACGAGCCGCTGCTGTGCCAGGAAGCCTGCGATGCCATCCGCACGGCCTGCCGCGAGCGCGACTTCAACGAACGCCAGGTCTTCAACGTCGAGGCCAGCTTCGACTGGGGGCAGCTGCATGAAGCCGGTGCCAGCCTCTCGCTGTTCGCCGACAAGCGCCTGATCGAATTGCGCATTCCCAACGGCAAGCCCGGGGACAAGGGCGCCGCCGCGCTGCTCGAATACCTTTCGCGGCCGCCGGAAGACACCCTGCTGCTGGTAAGCCTGCCCAAGCTGGACGGCAGCACCCAGAAAACCAAATGGGCCAAGGCCCTGATCGACGGTCCCAACGCCCAGTTCCTGCAGATCTGGCCAGTGGACGCCCACCAGCTGCCGCAATGGATACGCCAGCGCCTGGCCCAGGCCGGTCTCGCCGCCAACCAGGAGGCGGTCGACCTGATCGCCGCCCGCGTCGAAGGCAACCTGCTGGCCGCCGCCCAGGAGATCGAGAAGCTCAAGCTGCTCGCCGAAGGCGGCCAGATCGACGCCGCCACCGTGCAGGCCGCAGTGGCCGACAGCGCCCGCTTCGACGTCTTCGGCCTGATCGACGCCGCGCTCAACGGCGAGGCCGCGCATACCCTGCGCACCCTCGAAGGCCTGCGCGGCGAAGGCGTGGAAACCCCCGTGATCCTCTGGGCGCTGGCCCGCGAACTGCGCCAGCTGGCCGGCATCGCCCAGCAGTACGCCCAGGGCGTGCCGCTGGAGAAAGCCTTCGCCTCCGCCCGCCCGCCGGTGTGGGACAAGCGCCGCCCCCTGGTCAGCCGTGCCCTGCAACGTCATCCCGCCTCGCGCTGGAACCAACTGCTCAGCGATGCCCAGCGCATCGATGCACAGATAAAGGGCCAGGCCGCCGGCGATCCGTGGATCGGCCTCGCACACCTCGCGCTCAGCCTCGCCGGCCAGCGCCTGCCCATCCCCGCCGCCTGACACTGGACATCGCCCGCACGCGGGAGCAAGATGCGCGCGCCTGCAACCCCGCAGGCGCCCAGTGGAGAGTCGGCCATGGCCAAGCAACGCAAGAAACCCAACAAGGCGAAGAGCATCGTCGCCCAGCCCCTGTTCCGCAGCCGCCAGGAACAGCCACTGAAAGGCAAAGGCAGCTACCGCCGCGAAGCCTCCCGTAACTGGGAGGCTTCTTCGCTTCTGGCCGCCTGAAAAGAGTCATCCGTGTTAAGGTCGCGGCTTGTTTTTGCAGCTGTCGAGACCGCCCCATGCTCCTCGCCCCCGTACCCGGCCTGATCCTCCGCAGCCTGGCAGTGGCCACCACCCTCGCAGTCCTCAGCGCCTGCGCCGACACCCCGAACACCTCCGCTCCCCTGGCCAGCGCCCCGGCGCAACCCGCCGCCCAAGCCTCCCCTGCCCAGCCGCCGGTCGCACCCGAAGTGCTGCCCGAGGAGACCTTCGAGCAATGGCGTGCCCGCTTCCGCCAGGAAGCCCTGGCCGCCGGCATCCGCGCCACCATTTTCGACCAGGCCTTCCAGGGCGTCGAACCGGACCCTGCCGTGGTCACCGCCGACCAGAGCCAGCCCGAGTTCACCCGGCCGGTCTGGGAATACCTCGAAGGGGCCATGTCGCCGTACCGCGTGCGCAAGGGCCAGGTCCTGCTGGCGGAACACGCGCGGATACTCGACGCCATCGAGCAGCGCTACGCCGTTGACCGCCAGACCCTAGTGGCCGTCTGGGGCATGGAAAGCAGCTTCGGCCAGTTCATGGGCGACAAGTCGGTGATCCGCTCCCTCGCCACCCTGGCCTACGAAGGTCGCCGCCCGGCCTTCGCTCACGCCCAGCTGATCGCCGCCCTGGAGATCATCCAGCACGGCGACATCAAGCCCTCCGGCATGCGTGGCTCCTGGGCCGGCGCCATGGGCCAGACCCAGTTCATCCCCACCACCTACAACACCCATGCGGTGGACTTCGACGGCGACGGCCGCCGCGACATCTGGAACTCCACCGCCGACGCCCTGGCCTCCACTGCCCACTACCTGCAGGCCTCGGGCTGGAAGAAGGGCAAGCCATGGGGCGCCGAAGTGAAGCTGCCAGCCGGCTTCGACTACGCTCAGGCCGACACCGACACCCGCAAGACCGTGGCCGAGTGGCAGGCGCTGGGCGTGCGCGTACCGTTGCCCGCGCACCTGGCCCAGGAGCGCGGCTACCTGCTGCTGCCGGCCGGCTACCGCGGCCCGGCATTCCTGGTGCTGGACAACTTCCGCGCCATCCTCAAGTACAACAACTCGTCTTCCTACGCCCTGGCCATCGGCCTGCTGTCCCAGCGCTTCGACGGCCAGGGGCTGATCGCCGGCACCTGGCCCAAGGGCGACAAGCCCCTGAGCCGCACCGAGCGCATCGAACTGCAGGAAGCCCTGGCCAGCGGTGGCTACAACCCCGGTGCCGCCGACGGCATCATCGGTGCCAACACCCGCAAGGCCATCCGTGGCTACCAGCAGCAGCTCGGCTGGCCGGCCGACGGCTACCCCAACCAGCAGCTGCTCGAGCAATTGCGCAGCGCACGCTGAAGCGCCCCGCCTGAACGGAGCTACGGGTCGCCCGGCCACAGCCGGGGCCCCTCCGGACCGTACAGGCGGGCAGCTGACCATCCGGTCATTTCGCTCCAGCCGACACAGGCCGCTGTGTTACACTGCGCCACCCCTTTTTGCCCCCGTGGCAGCCAACTGAGCCTCTAGCGGAGCCAGTTCCGATGTCCGATTCAGCCCCGTCCAAACCCGTCGCCAGTGGCGAGAAGTTCCGTAATGCCCAGGGCATCACGGCGATCAAGGATGGCCAGAAGCGCCGCGCCTCGGCCGAACCCCAGGTATTCGAACCCAAGCCCAGCTGGTTGCGGGTGAAGGCTCCCGGCGGCAGCCGTTTCGAGGCGGTCAAGCGCAACGTCGGCGAGCACCGCCTGAGCACCGTGTGCCAGGAATCCCATTGCCCGAACATGGGCGAGTGCTGGTCCAACGGCACCGCCACCATCATGCTGATGGGCTCGGTGTGCACCCGCGCCTGCCGCTTCTGCGCCGTGGACACCGGCAACCCCAATGGCTGGCTGGACCAGGAAGAGCCGCAGAACACTGCCAAGTCCGTCGAGCTGATGGCGTTGCGCTACATCGTGCTGACCTCGGTGGACCGCGACGACCTCGACGACGGTGGCGCCAGCCACTACGCGGCCTGCGTGCGCGCCATCAAGGAACGTACCCCCAATGTGGTGGTGGAAGCCCTCACGCCCGACTTCGACGGTGACCTCCAGGCCATCGAGCGCGTGGTCGACTCGGGCCTCGAGGTGTTCGCGCAGAACGTCGAGACGGTCAAGCGCCTGACCCACGAGGTGCGCGACCCCCGCGCCGGCTACGAGAAGACCCTGAATGCCCTGGCGCACGCCAAGCGCCACCGCCCTTCCGTACTGACCAAGACCAGCCTGATGCTCGGCCTGGGCGAGACCGACGAGGAAGTCATCGAGGCCATGGACGACCTGCGCGCCATCGGCGTCGACATCCTGACCCTCGGCCAGTACCTGCAACCGACCCGCAACCACCTCAAGGTCCAGCGCTGGGTCAGCCCCGAGGAGTTCAACCGCTTCCGCGACATCGGCCTGGAGAAGGGCTTCATGGAAGTCGCCGCCGGCCCGCTGGTGCGCTCCAGCTACCGCGCCGACCGGGTGTTCGAGAAGAACAACCTGGGCCTCGCCGCGCCGGTACCGGTGCCGGGCCAGCCCCAGGACACGAGCCTCATCCCTGCCCTCAACCTGGGTTGAGCGACCACGGCAAGGCCGCCCCGGGAAACCGGGGCGGGTTGCGATGAAGGAAGACCAGGCTTATGAAAAAGGCGCCCACCGGGCGCCTTTTTCGTACCCGTCTAGCGCGGGTACAGCCGCTCGCGCAGGATCCGCTCCAGGCGCTGCGCCACCTCGTCGAGGGACGGCGCCGGTGCGACCAGTTCCTTGAGCTGCACCATCTTCAGGCCGGCGTAACCGCAGGGGTTGATGCGCTGGAAGGGCGACATGTCCATGTCCACGTTGAGCGCCAGGCCGTGGAAGGAACAGCCGCGGCTGACCCGCAGGCCCAGCGAGGCGATCTTGTCGCCCGCCACGTAGACCCCGGGCGCATCCGCCCTGGGCGCCGCCTCGATGCCGTAGCCGGCCAGCAGCTCGACCAGGCTCAGCTCCATGGTCGTCACCAGCTCGCGCACACCCAGGCCCAGGCGGCGCAGGTCGAGCATCAGGTAGCCCACCAGTTGGCCGGGACCGTGGTAGGTCACCTGGCCGCCACGATCAACCTGCACCACCGGGATATCGCCCGGTGCCAGCAGGTGCTCGGCCTTGCCGGCCTGCCCCTGGGTGAATACCCGGGGGTGCTGCAGCAGCCAGATTTCGTCGGGGGTGGTGTCGTCGCGCTCGGCG
This sequence comes from Pseudomonas sp. USHLN015, assembly GCF_037153275.1. Classification (NCBI taxonomy): domain Bacteria; kingdom Pseudomonadati; phylum Pseudomonadota; class Gammaproteobacteria; order Pseudomonadales; family Pseudomonadaceae; genus Pseudomonas; species Pseudomonas sp. USHLN015. The sequence continues at coordinate 190,691 of NZ_JBBCKP010000003.1, read as the reverse complement.
GTGAGCCGGCGCATCGCCTCCAGGGTCGGCAGGTATTCGGCCAACCCCAGGTGACGCACGATGAGCTCGGGCGCCACTAGAGCACCATGTGCACGCGGCCGGTAGCGCGCAGGTCGACGTGAATCGCCTGCAACTGGTCGACGCTGGTGGCGGTGATCAGTACCTGCACGGAGAGGAAGCGGCCGTTGCGGCTGTCGCGTGCCACCAGGGTGGTGACGTCGAGGTCCGGCGCATGGCGCTGAATGATCTCGACGACCAGGTCGGAGAAGCCCTCGCCGGCATCGCCGATCACCTTGATCGGGTAGCGCTCGCAGGGGAATTCGATTTTTGGGGCTTGTACGTCGGTTTCGTCGGTCATGGCGGCGGCGGACTCGTGGTCCGCGATGCGGACGCCCCGCCACCCGGGTGGGGTGCGGGGCGCCGGCTCAGTAGGTCGGTTGGTACGGCTCGGCTCAGTTGAACAGGCCGTAGAAGAACAGGCGGATGCTATCCCACAGGCGGCGGAAGAAGCCACCTTCTTCGACGGCCTCCAGGGCGACCAGGTCGGCGCTGTGCACCACCTTGTCGTCCAGCTTGACCTCGACCTTGCCGATCACGTCGCCCTGCTTGATGGGCGCGACCAGTTGCGGGGACAGGGTCATGGCGGCCTGCAGTTTCTGCAGCTGGCCCTTGGGCAGGGTCATGGTCAGATCGCTGGCCAGGCCAGCCTTCACTTCGCGCGAAGCGCCCTTCCAGACCTGGGCTTTGGCCAGCTCGGCGCCCTTCTGGTAGAAGGTCTTGGTCTCGAAGAAACGGAAACCGTAGGTCAGCAGCTTCTGGGTCTCGGCGGCACGGGCCTGCTCGCTGTTGGTGCCGAACACCACGGCGATCAGGCGCTGGTTGTCACGCACGGCGGAGGCCACCAGGCAGAAACCGGCTTCCTCGGTGTGGCCGGTCTTCAGGCCGTCCACGGTCTTGTCGCGCCACAGCAGCAGGTTGCGGTTGGGCTGCTTGATGTTGTTCCAGAAGAACTCCTTCTGCGAGTAGATGGCGTAGTGCGCCGGGTCCTCGTAGATGATCGCGCGGGCCAGGCGGGCCATGTCGTGCGCGGTGGAGTAGTGCTCCGGATTGGGCAGGCCGGTGGCGTTCATGAAGTGGCTGCCGGTCATGCCGAGCTTCTCGGCGGTGGTGTTCATCATGTCGGCGAAGGCGTCTTCGCTGCCGGCGATGTGCTCGGCCACGGCGACGCTGGCGTCGTTGCCGGACTGGATGATGATGCCGTGCAGCAGGTCGCTCAGGGACACCTGGGTGTTGACCTGGACGAACATGCGCGAACCGCCGGTGCGCCAGGCGTGCTCGCTGATGGTCACCGGGTCGTTCTCGCCGATCTGGCCCTTGCGGATCTCCAGGGTGGCGATGTACGCGGTCATCAGCTTGGTCAGGCTCGCGGGCGGCAGGCGCTCGTCACCGTTGTTCTCGACCAGGACCTGGCCACTGGCGGCATCCATCAGCACATAGGCCTTGGCAGCCAGTTGCGGCGGCGATGGGACGATCTGCTCGGCGGCCAGGGCGACCGGCGCGGCGATGAGCAGGGCTGCTGGCAGTAGAAGGCGTTTCGCAAAGCTGATGATGTTCATCCGTCTCTCTGAAGTTGCTAATGGTCTAACAGGCCCTCGCGGGCAAAGAACGAAGCCGTCAGTCCGGCTTCACCAGGGTCGGCTGGCCGAGGTTGGCCAGGCGAACGCTGTCCTGCAATTGCTGCGCTTCACCCTGCGTGTCGATCGGCCCCAGGCGCACCCGGTGCAGGATCTGCTGATTGCGCACGACCGAGCTGATGAATACCGGGGCACTCACCATCCCGCTCAGCTTGTCCTTGAGGAGCTCCGCAGCGTCCGGATTGGCGAAGGCGCCCACCTGGAGATACAGGCCAGATGCTCCGAGTGAACCGTTTTTTTTTGCGTCGATCTGCACGGGCAGCACGGCGGCCGCGTGCTGCGCGGGCGGCGGGGTGTACTGCTCGACCGGGGCGCTGGCGACCTGCACGGGCGCGGGCGCCGGCTGGGGCTTGGCCACCTGCTGCGGCTGCGCCAGCACCATCGGCACCGGACGGCCCTGGGCGGCCCACCACTCGTTGGGGTCGATGCCCTCGACCTTGACCCGCGCGGTGCCGGTCTCGGCATAGCCGAGCTTCTTCGCGGCGGCGAAGGACAGGTCGATGATGCGGTCGGAGTAGAACGGGCCACGGTCGTTCACGCGCAGGATCACCGTGCGGCCGTTGTCCAGGTTGGTCACCTTGACGTAGCTCGGCAGCGGCAGGGTCTTGTGCGCGGCGGTCATGCCATAGAGGTCGTAGGCCTCGCCGTTGGCGGTGGCCTGCCCATGGAACTTGGTGCCATACCAGGAAGCGGTGCCGGTGGCCTGGTAGCGGCGCGCATCGCTCATCGGGTAGTAGGTCTTGCCCAGCACCGTATAGGGGTTGGCCTTGATCGAGCCGTAGTGCGGCATCGGCACCGCGTCGGGGATCCGCGAGACGTCGACGTCCCACCAGGGCGCGCCGTCCTTGTGCGGACGCGAGTAGTCGCCAGGACCGGAGATCGGCCCGCCTTGTTGTACCGGCTGCGGGGAACGGCTGCTGGAGCAGCTGGCGAGCAGCAGCACCAAGGCACCGTAAGCTGCGAATCTGATCGGCATCTGCCGCATGTGTTAACGCCCGCCCCGCGCATTGACCAAGGATTCTGAAAGCTGATGCACCGCCATGGAATACATCACGCTGCGATTGTAGCGGGTGATCACGTAGAAGTTGGGCAGGCCCATCCAGTACTCCATGCCGTCCGCGCCATCCAGCCTGAAGGCCGTGACGGCGAGATCATCGCGCAAGGCATCCCCGCTTGCCCAGCCCAGGGCACGCAGTTCGCCGACATTCTTCACCGGGTCCAGGCCTTCGGTGAGGCCCTGCTCGGCATTCTCGCCACGCACCTGGGCGCGGCTGACCACCGGCTCGCCGGCCACCCAGCCATGGCGCTTGAAGTAGCTGGCCACGCTGCCGATGGCGTCCACCGGGTTGGTCCAGATATCGATGTGGCCGTCGCCGTCGAAGTCCACCGCATAGGCGCGGAAGCTGCTGGGCATGAACTGCGGCAGCCCCATGGCGCCGGCGTAGGAGCCCTTCAGAGTGAGCGGGTCGACCTGCTCCTCGCGCGCCAGCAGGAGGAACTCCTTCAACTGCTTGCGGAAGAATTCGGCACGCGGCGGGTAGTCGAAGCCCAGGGTCGACAGGGCATCGATCACCCGGTAGCTGCCGGTGTTGCCGCCATAGAAGGTCTCGACGCCGATGATCGCCACGATCACCTGGGCCGGCACGCCGTACTCCTTCTCGGCACGGGCCAGGGCGTCGGCGTGCTGGTTCCAGAAGGCCACGCCTTTCTGGATGCGCGCATCGGTGATGAAGATCGGGCGGTATTCCTTCCAAGGCTTGACCCGCTCGGCCGGCCGCGAAATCGCATCGAGGATCGCCTGCTTGCGCTCCACCTCGCGGAACAGGCTGACCAGTTGCTCCCCGGCGAAGCCATAGTCACGGGTCATCTCCGCAACGAACTCGGCGACCTGCGGGCTGCCTTCGTAGTCCCCCGCCAGGGCCGGCGCGGCGGCTCCCAGCACGCCGCCGAGACCCAGGGTCCCCCGCACCATCCAGCTGCGCAGTATTTTCAAATTATTCACTCGTATCAAACCTGGGCGATCCACTTGCGATGGGTATGGATGGCCATCAAAACCCCAAACCCTGACAGCAGCGTAACCAGCGAAGTTCCGCCGTAGCTAATGAAGGGAAGGGGCACTCCCACCACCGGCAGCAGGCCACTGACCATGCCGATGTTGACGAACACGTAGACGAAGAAGGTCATGGTCAGGCTGCCCGCCAGCAGCTTGCCGAACAGGGTCTGTGCCTGCGCGGTGATGACCAGGCCGCGGCCGATCAACAGCATGTAGACCAGCAGCAGGATGCACACGCCGACCAGGCCGAACTCTTCGCCGAGGACGGCAATGATAAAGTCCGTGTGGCTTTCGGGCAAAAAATCCAGGTGCGACTGGGTGCCCAGCAGCCAGCCCTTGCCGAACACCCCGCCCGAGCCGATCGCCGCCTTCGACTGGATGATGTTCCAGCCGGTGCCCAGCGGGTCGCTTTCCGGGTCGAGGAAGGTCAGCACCCGCTGCTTCTGGTAGTCGTGCATGACGAAGAACCACATCCCCACCGCGACCGGCACCACCGCCGTGACCGCGCCGAGTATCCAGCGCCACTGCAGCCCGGCCATGAACAGCACGAAGGCCCCCGAGGCGAGGATCAGCAGCGCGGTGCCGAGGTCCGGCTGGCGCACCACCAGGATGAAGGGCACCACGATCAGCGCCAGGCTCACCACCACATGCTTGAGCTTGGGGGGCAGCGTTCGCTTGGACAGGTACCAGGCGATGGTCGCCGGCATGAGGATCTTCATGAACTCCGCGGGCTGGAAGCGGATCACCCCCGGGATGTTGATCCAGCGCGTGGCGCCCATGGCGTTGTGGCCCATGATGTCGACCACGATCAGCAGCGACACGCCGCCGACGTAGCCCAGGGGCACCCAGCGGGCGAGGAAGCGTGGCTCGAACTGGGCGATGACCACCATCGCCACCAGCCCCAGGCCGAAGGACGACGCCTGCTTCATCAGCAGGTCCCAGTGCTTGCCGCTGGCCGAATAGAGGACGAACAGGCTGCCGGCGGCCAGCACCAGCAGGAGCAGCAGCAACTGGCCATCGATGTGCAGGCGCTGCAGCAGGCTGGCGCGGCGGCGCATCACGTCCTCGTTGGACAGGGTGCGGTCGAAGTTGCTGTTCATCGGCTCGGGCTCTTCTCGGCGGTCAGGGGCGCCTGCGGCGACTGGAACTCGGGCTTGAGCTGCCCATCGGGGCCCAGCAGCCAGGCATCCATCACCTGCTTGACCACGGGCGCGGCGACACCGGAGCCGGACTCACCGTTCTCCACCATCACCGCGACGGCGATCTTCGGGTTGTCGGCCGGGGCGAAGCCGATGAACAGCGCGTGGTCGCGGTGGCGCTCCTGGACCTTCGAGCGGTCGTACTTCTCGCCCTGCTTGATCGCCACCACCTGCGCGGTACCGGACTTGCCGGCGATGCGGTAGACCGAGGTATCGCCGACCTTGCGGGCGGTGCCCCGCGCGCCGTGCATCACCTGCTCCATGCCGGAGCGCGCGTAGTCCCAGAACTTCGGGTCGCGCAGCGTGATGTCCGGCATCGGGTTCGGATCTTCCGGCGGCTTGCCCTCGATGGTCTTGGCCAGGTGCGGGCGGATCCACTTGCCCCGGTTGGCCATCAGCGCGGTGGCCTGGGCCAGTTGCAGCGGCGTGGCCTGCATGTAGCCCTGGCCGATGCCGAGGATCAGGGTCTCGCCCGGGTACCAGGCCTGGCGGTAGCGGGCGCGCTTCCAGTCGCGCGACGGCATCAGCCCGGTGGTCTCCTCGAACATGTCCAGGGCCACCTTCTGGCCGAAGCCGAAGCGGCTCATGGAGGCATGCAGGCGGTCGATGCCCATCTTGTGGGCAAGGTCGTAGAAGTAGGTGTCGTTGGACCGCATGATCGCGGTCTCCAGGCTCACCCAGCCGTCACCGGTGCGGTTCCAGTTGCGGTACTTGTGATCGTAGTTGGGCAGTTGGTAGAAGCCCGGGTCGAACACCCGCGACTCGGGGGTGACCACGCCGGCTTCCAGCCCCGAGACCGCCACCATCGGCTTGACCGTCGACCCCGGCGGATAGAGCCCGCGCAGCACGCGGTTGTACAGCGGCCGGTCGATGGAGTCGCGCAGCTCGGCGTACTGCTTGAAGCTGATGCCGGTGACGAAGGGGTTCGGGTCGAAGCTCGGCTGGCTGACCATCGCCAGCACATCGCCGCTGGACGGCTCGATGGCCACGATGGCGCCCCGGCGCCCGCCAAGCGCCGCTTCCGCCGCCTCCTGCAGGCGCGTATCGATGGTCAGCACCAGGTCCTTGCCCGGCTTCGGATCGGTGCGCTTGAGCACCCGCAGCACACGGCCACGGGCGTTGGTCTCGACTTCCTCGTAACCCACCTCGCCGTGCAGCGTGTCCTCGTAGAAGCGCTCGATGCCGGTCTTGCCGATGTGGTGGGTGCCGCTGTAGTTGATCGGGTCGAGCTCCTTGAGCTCCTTCTCGTTGATGCGCCCGACGTAGCCCACCGAATGGGCGAAGTGCGCGCCCTGCGGGTAGTGGCGCACCAGTTGCGCGACCACCTCCACGCCCGGCAGGCGGAACTGGTTCACCGCCACGCGGGCGATCTGTTCCTCCGACAGCTCGAAGAGGATGGGCACCGGCTCGAACGGGCGACGCCCCTGCTTCATGCGCTTCTCGAACAGCGCGCGGTCATCCGGCGTCAACTGCAGCGCCTCGACGATCACGTCCAGCGTCTGCTCCCAGTCGCCGGCGCGCTCACGCGTCACCGTCAGGCTGAAGCTCGGGCGGTTGTCGGCGATGATCAGCCCGTTGCGGTCGTAGATCAGGCCACGGGTCGGCGGGATCGGCTGGACGTGGACGCGGTTGTTCTCGGAGAGCGTCGAGTGGTACTCGTACTGGATCACCTGCAGGTAATAGAGGCGGGCGATCAGCACGCAGGTCAGCAACAGCACCAGCACCGCGCCGACGACGACGCGACGACGCACCAGGCGGGCGTCCTTCTCGTGGTCTTTCAGGCGGATCGGCTGCGGCATCGGTACGGCTTACTTGTGATAGGGGTGGCCGGACAGCACGGTCCAGGCTCGATAGATCTGTTCGCCCACCAGGATCCGCACCAGCGGGTGCGGCAGGGTCAGCGGCGACAGCGACCAGCGCTGTTCGCTGCGCGCGCAGACCTCCGGTGCCAGCCCTTCCGGGCCGCCGACCATGAGGTTCACGGTGCGCGCGTCGAGGCGCCAGCGGTCCAGCTCCACCGCCAGTTGCTCGGTGCTCCAGGCGCGGCCTTCGACTTCCAGGGTGACGATGCGTTCCCCGGGCTGCACCTTGGCCAGCATCGCCTCCCCTTCCTGGCGGATCATCCGCGCCACGTCGGCGTTCTTGCCGCGCGTGGTCAGGGGGATCTCCACCAGTTCCAGGGAAAGCTCGGAAGGCAGGCGCTTGGCGTACTCGTGCCAGCCCTCCTCCACCCAGCGGGGCATGCGCGAGCCGACGGCGATCAGACGCAGACGCAAGGCGGTGCTCCGTTATTCCTGGGGATGCTGGGCGCGGCTCTGCTCGGCACCCTGCCACAGGCGCTCGAGGTCGTAGAACTGGCGGGTGGCGACCTGCATCACGTGCACGACCACATCGCCCAGGTCCAGCAGGGCCCACTCGCCGCTGTCCAGGCCTTCGCTGCCCAGCGGGCGCTGGCCCTGTTCCTTGACCTTCTCCAGCACGTTGTCGGCGATCGACTTGACGTGGCGGCTGGAGGTGCCGCTGGCGATCACCATGAAGTCGGTGACGCTGGTCTTGCCGCGCACATCGATGGTGGTGATGTCCTGGGCCTTCATGTCTTCCAGGGCCGCGATGGCGACCTTGACCAGTTCTTCGTTTTGCATCGGTTCTTCTACCTCGATCAATCAGTTCGTCGCACGGTACAGGCCGTGCTCATGGATATAGGCCAGCACCGCGTCGGGTACGAGGAAGCGTACCGAGCGCCCGGTGGCCAGCAGCTGGCGGATCTGCGTGGCGGAAACCGCCAGCGGCGCCTGCCATACAAAGGAAATCTGTCCGCCCCGCCCGGCCAGGGCCAGGGGATCGGCGATGCTGCGCGCCGCCAGCAGGTCGCGCAGGGCTTCCGGTGGTTCACTGTCGGCGTCCGGCCGTTGCAGCACCAGGATGTGGCAGTGCTCCAGGAGCTCCTCCCAACGGTGCCAGCCCGGCAGGCCGCAGAAGGCATCCCAGCCCAGCAGCAGGTACAGCGAGTCGTCGGCGCCGAGTTCGGCGTGCAGCGACTCCAGGGTGTCGATGGTCCAGGACGGCCGGTCGCGCTTGAGCTCACGATCGTCCACCACCAGTGGCGGCAGGTCGGCCACCGCGCGCTGGACCATTTCCAGGCGATCGGCCGCGCTGACCTGCGGCGTCTCGCGGTGCGGCGGCCTGGCGCTGGGGATCAGGCGCAACTCGTCGAACCCCATCAGCTCGGCGACCTCCAGCGCACCACGCAAGTGGCCGATGTGCACAGGATCGAAGGTACCGCCGAACAGACCGATGCGTTTGCCCATCAGGTGCGCACGTGACCGTCGCCGAACACCACGTACTTCTCGCTGGTCAGGCCTTCCAGGCCGACCGGTCCACGGGCGTGCAGCTTGTCGGTGGAGATGCCGATCTCCGCGCCCAGGCCGTACTCGAAGCCATCGGCGAAGCGCGTCGAGGCGTTGACCATCACCGAGGCGGAATCCACTTCGGTGAGGAAACGACGGGCGTCGCTGAAGTTCTCGGTGATGATCGCGTCGGTGTGCTGCGAGCCGTAGGTGTTGATGTGCTCGATCGCCTCATCCAGGCCCGCGACGATGCGGATCGACAGGATCGGCGCGTTGTACTCGGTGCGCCAGTCTTCCTCGGTCGCCTCCAGCACGTCGCCACCCAGCAGCGCGCGGGTGGCGGCGTCGCCACGCAGTTCCACCTGCTTGTCGCGGTAGATGGCGGCCAGCGGCGGCAGCACGCGCTCGGCGATGCCGGCATGCACCAGCAGCGTCTCCATGGTGTTGCAGGGCGCGTAGCGTTGGGTCTTGGCGTTGTCGGCGACGCGGATCGCCTTGTCCAGGTCGGCGGCGATGTCGATGTAGACATGGCAGATGCCGTCCAGGTGCTTGATCACCGGCACCTTGGCCTCGCGGCTGATGCGCTCGATCAGGCCCTTGCCGCCGCGCGGGACTATCACGTCGACGAACTCCGGCATGCTGATCAGCGCGCCCACGGCGGCGCGGTCGGTGGTCTCGACGACCTGCACCAGCTCGGCCGGCAGGCCGGCGTCGGCCAGGCCCTTCTGGATGCAGGCGGCGATGGCCTGGTTGGAATGGATAGCCTCGGAGCCGCCACGCAGGATGGTGGCGTTGCCGGACTTCAGGCACAGGCTGGCCGCGTCGATGGTCACGTTCGGGCGCGACTCGTAGATGATGCCGATCACGCCCAGCGGCACGCGCATCTTGCCCACCTGGATGCCCGAAGGCAGGTAGCGCATGTCGCGGATCTCGCCGATCGGGTCCGGCAGGGTGGCCACCTGGCGCAGGCCCTCGATCATGTCGTCGATGCGTGCCGGGGTGAGCGCCAGGCGATCCAGCATGGCTGGCTCCAGGCCATTGGCCCGGCCGTTGGCCAGGTCCTGCTCGTTGGCGGCGGACAGCTCGGCGCGGGCGGCGTCCAGTGCATCGGCGGCGGCCAGCAGGGCGCGGTTCTTCTGCGCGGTGCTGGCACGGGCGGCCACGCGCGAGGCGGCGCGCGCGGCGCGGCCCAGGCGGGTCATGTAATCGAGAACGGACTCGGTCATGGTCTCGGCGGTCTGGCAGTTGGGAAAAGTGGGCGATTATAGCCCGCGCGCCCCGCCACGCCCAGCGGCGCCGGGCGGATGGTAGACAGCACGTCCCGCGGTGCCGGCGCGGCACCGCCACAGCCGCCAGGGCCCGCGCTTGCAGGGGATACGGTGACACCCGGCGGAAAATACTGGCCTTGTGCCGCCCGAAGGTTGGGTAAACAAAATCGTCACCGATGTTTACCTTGAGCTCGTGCCACCGCGCCCCGACTCGCGGCGAGAACAACAAGAAGGCGCCCGAGCGCCGGAGGATCGCCATGCACTATCGCACCGGATACAGCGCAGACCTGCTCGCCTCGCCCCCCGAGATGCTCCACATAGGCCCCTGGTGCCTGCACTACCAGGCCTGGTCCCGCCACCCCGACGACACCCGCCCGCCCGTGCTCATGCTCGGCGGAGCGTTCCAGAGCTTCCGCTCCTTCGCCGCCGAGGTGGAAGAGCTGCTGGACGAACACCCGGTCATCCTCCTCGACCTGCCCGGCCAGGGCGGCAACCTGCAGCTGGCCCCGGAACTGGGGCTGGAGCAGCTCGCCGACCTGATCGCCGACTTCGCCGAGGAACTGGCCCTCCCGCCCCTGATGCCCATCGGCCTGTCCTACGGCTCGGCCCTGGCCGCGCTGTTCGCCAGCCGCCACCCGCAGCGTTGCGAGCGCCTGCTGCTGGCCGGCATCACCGCCTTCGGCCGGGACGGTGCCCGCGCGCTGCTGGAGGAAGGCCTGCTGATGCTCGCCGAAGGCAACCTCGCGGCCTTCGCCCAGGGCGTGCTGATCGGCCTGATCAACCCCCTGCGCCTGGACGCCACCGGCATCTCCCCGGGCTTTCGCAAGGCCATGCTGCGCCAGTTGCAGCGCCTGTCGCCGGTGGAGCAGGAGCGCTACCGGCAGAACAGCCGGCGGCTGCTGGACTTCGGCGGCTTCACCCGGCACCCGGACTGCCCGACCCTGGTGCTGGCCGGCGAATACGATCACTTCACCCAGCCCTGGGAGCACGCACAGTTCGCCGCCGCCTGCGCCGACGCCGACTGCGCACTGATCGAGCACGGCGACCACCTGGCCCAGTTCGAACGCCGCGACGCCTGCTCGCGCCTCTACGTCCCCTTCTTCGAGGGCCGCCCGCTGCCGCAACTGGCCCCCGGCTCCACCCGCCTCGCGCGCGGCATGCTCGGCAGCCTGGAAAAACGCCAGGAACCCCGGCTCGCCCCGCGGGATCGCAACGGCCGCCTGTTCCACCCGCAACTGGGCGAACTGGCCGTGGAGATCAGCGAGCTGGGCTTCTTCGGCGGCCTGCTGCATGGCGACCTGCCGGCGGACCTCCCCGCGCGGGGCTGGCGCCTGCGCGCCGGCGAGCTGCCGGACCTGGAGCTGCTGCCCCTGCGTCGCCAGGGCGATGCGCTGTCGCTGGTCTTCACCCATGTCGATGCCGACGCCAGCGCCGCCCTCGCCGCTCAGGTCGGCCCCTGGCAGATGGCGGCGGCAGCGGCCTGAAAGCTGGAAGCTGGAAGCTGGAAGCTGGAAGCTGGAAGCTGGAAGCTGGAAGCCAGGAGTCTGCTTGAAGCTTCTGGCTTCTGGCTTCTGGTTTGTCACTTGTGGCTTGCCGCTTGTCACTTGCCACTCACGCCCCGAAACGTAGGCGAGGCAGCCAGCGCAAGGCAAAAACAGGCGAAAGGGCGGAGTTTACGTGCTGTAAATGAGCACCTTGAGCCTGTTTTTAACGCCGCGATGGCAACGCAGGTAGTTTCAGATGGAGGCTTCGACCACGCGGACCAGCGTGGGCCACCGCCCCATGCGCAGGCCCAGCTCGGCGCCGTCCACCTGCGGGTCCAGCACCTGCACCCGGGGGAAGCCGCAGCGGTTGAAGCCATCGGTGATGGCGGCGCTGTCGCGGTAGTGCAGCGGGTAGTTGCCGCGGGTGAAGCGCCCCACCAGGTCCACGCCCCAGCGCAGCTGGCGGTAGCGCGGATGCTCGCGCAGGTCGGGATAGAGGTCGGTGAGGTAGGTGGCGGCGGGAAAGGCGCGCAACTGGTCGGCCAGGCGCCGCCAGAAGTCCTCGATCACCGGTAGTTCGAAGTAGTTCACCAGCCCCTCGGTGATCACCACCACCGGTCGCTGCCGGTCCAGCCCGGCGAACAGCGCCTCCAGCCCCTGCCCGCCCTCACTGGCGAGGATGTCCACCGCGCGCACCTGGTGGCGGCTGTTGAGCCAGCCCTCGCTGTGCAGCAGCAGGCGCTTGCGCGCGGCCATGGATGGCAGGTCGGCCTCCAGGTAGCGCAGCTCCGGGTAGCGCTCGCAGAAGCGCCGCCCCCGGGGGGACAGGCCGCAGGCGATCTCCACCACCTGCGGCGTGCCGTTGCCGATGGCCGCGTCGAGGCGGGCGTCGATCAGCAAATGGCGCTGCAGCAGGAAACTCTCGATGTCCAGGCCGAAGCCCACGCGCGCGCCCCAGGTGATGGGGCTGAGCAGGCCATGCACCCAGCGCCCGAAAGAAGTGGCGAACGCCGGGTCGGCCAGGTGGTGGCGGTACCAGACGTAGCCGGTGTAGTGGGCGCTGGGCGTGATGTGGGCGCTGTCGGCCCGGGCGGCTCTGGACATGGCAGGACTCTTTATTGTTTTTCTTGGTATTTCCCATCCAGCCGTTCAGCTGCCGGCCGGCGAGGCTTACGTATAATCGCCAGCCTAAGCCGCCGAGGACGCCCAAGACAGCCCATGCCGACCGTTCCCACCCTAAGTTTGCCCTGGCCGGGCGCCCGCCCGCTGGACGATGGTTTCTTCGATCGTGACGCTCAACTGCTGGCCCGCGACCTGCTCGGCAAGGTGATCCGCCATCGGGTCGGCGAGCACTGGCTGTCGGCCCGCATCATCGAGACGGAAGCCTATTACTGCGCCGAGAAAGGCAGCCACGCCTCCCTTGGCTACACCGAGAAACGCCGGGCGCTGTTCCTCGATGGCGGCCACATCTATATGTACTACGCACGCGGTGGCGACTCGCTGAACTTCAGCGCCCAGGGCCCCGGCAACGCCGTGCTGATCAAGTCCGCCCACCCCTGGCAGGACGCGATCTGCGGCCCCGAGGCGCTGCTCGCCATGCAGCGCAACAACCCCGACGCCAACGGCATCCCCCGCCCGCCGGAGCGCCTCTGCGCCGGCCAGACCCTGCTGTGCAAGGCGCTCGCCCTGCGCGTGAAGGAGTGGGACGCGCAACGCTTCGACCTGGCGCGGCTGTTCGTCGAGGACGTTGGCGAGCGCCCCGGGCAGATCATCCAGACCACCCGCCTCGGCATACCCCATGGCCGCGACGAGCACCTCCCCTACCGCTTCGTCGACGCCGGCTACGCCCGCCACTGCACGCGCAACCCTTTGCGGCGCGGGCAGGTCCAAGGGCAGCACTATCACCTGATCGAAGGAACGACCCCATGAGCGAATGGCTCGACGCCGTCACCACCTGGCTCGGCGCCCACCCCCAGTGGCTGGGCCTGGCCATCTTCATCATCGCCTGCGTCGAATGCCTGGCCATCGCCGGGATCATCGTGCCCGGCACCGTGCTGCTGTTCGCCGTGGCCGCCATGGCCGGCAGCGGCGCGCTGGGCCTCTGGGAAACGCTGCTGCTGGGCTACTTCGGCGGCCTGCTGGGCGATGCCATTTCCTATGGGCTGGGCCGCCGCTTCCACCAGAACATCCGCCGCCTGCCGGGCCTGCGCCACCACCCGGAATGGCTGGCGGGGGCGGAGAGCTACTTCAACCGCTACGGCGTCGCCAGCCTGCTGGTGGGCCGCTACATCGGCCCGCTGCGACCGATGCTGCCCATGGTCGCCGGCATGCTCGACATGCCGCTGCCGCGCTTCATCGCCGTGAGCCTGGTCGCTGCGGCGGGCTGGTCGGTGGCCTACCTGCTGCCCGGCTGGGCCACCGGCGCCGCCTTCCGCCTGCCGTTGCCGGAAGGCTTCTGGAAGGAAGCCGCCGTGGTGGTGGTCGCGGTGCTGGGGATGCTGCTGCTGATCCTCCAGGGCAGCCTGCGCGAGAAGCGCTGGGCGACGCCCCTGGCCGCCGGCCTCAGCCTGGTACTGCTGGCGGGGCTGTTCTTCGGCTGGTCGTACCTGCACGACTTCGACCAGGGCCTGATGGCGCTGGTGCAGGAGCAGCGCAACGACACCCTCGACAGCTTCATGGTGCTGGTCACCCGCCTCGGCGACTTCCGCACCCAGCTGATCGTCGGCGCCCTGCTCACAGGCGTGCTGCTGGTGGCCCGGCAATGGCGCCACGCGGTGTTCGCCGGCGCCACCCTGCTGTGCACCGCACTGGCCAACGGCGGCCTCAAGCAACTCTTCGCCCGTGCCCGCCCCGAGGTGCTGGCCGAGCCGCTGGGCACCTTCAGCTTCCCCAGCGGCCACAGCTCGGCGGCCTTCGCCTTCTTCCTCGTGCTCGGTGTACTGGCCGGGCGCTCGCAGCCCGCGCGCATGCGCCTGACCTGGCTGCTGCTGGCGTGCCTGCCGGCGCTGGCGATCGCCCTGTCGCGGGTCTACCTGGGGGTGCACTGGCCCACCGACATCCTCGCCGGCGCCCTGCTGGCCGGCTGCATCTGCGCCGCCTGGCTGGCCATCCTGCAGCGTGACCAGCCGATGCCGGCGATGAGCGCGCGGGTCTGGTGGCTGGTGCTGCCGGCCTGCATCGCCCTGCTCGGCGGCATCGCCACCTGGGCGCTGCCCGAAGCCCTGGCCATGTACCGCTACAAGTGACCGGGAGCCGGTAGCCCGGGCTTCAGCCCGGGAAAGGAGAGGCGCACGGCTCAGGCGATCATGTCGCCCTGCAGCTTGTCCAGCAGCCCCTGCAGGTGGCTCAGGCGCTGCTCGGGGTCGCCCAGCGTGAGCAGCTCCAGCTTCTCCTTGAGGGAAAACGGCAGCAGGTAGGACAACTGGTTGGCCAGCTCCTGCTGCCCATTGGACAGCCCACCCATGCCCAGCCCCTGCACCAGCGGGTGCTCGGCCAGGGCGTTGAGCAACGCGGCCAGGTCGGCGTGCTCGGGCAGCAGCGGGCGCTCCTCGGCCTCGTCCAGCCATTGGACGTCGGCGACCGTGAGCTGGTCCGGCCGGACTTCGGCGCGGGTCACCCGGAAGCGGCGCCCGCCTTCCACGCGGATACCCAGCAGGCTGTTGGGCAGTTGCTGGAAATCACGGATGACCGCCTCGCAACCCGTGCCCGCGAAACGGCTCGCCGCCTCGCCCACCTCCTCGCCCTCGAGGATGCAGACCACGCCGAAACCGGTGCCCTGCTTCATGCAGCGGCCGATCATGTCCAGGTAGCGCGCCTCGAACAGCTGCAGGTCGAGCGCGCAGCCGGGGAAGAGCACGGTATTGAGCGGAAACAGCGGCAGATTCATCGACACGACCTCACACGACCATCGCAACGGCCAGCGGCAACAGCACCGCGGTGGCCACACCCATCAGGCTCATCGCCAGCGCTGCGAAGGCGCCACATTCCTCGCCCTCCTGCAACGCCCGCGCAGTCCCCACGGCGTGAGCGGTGATGCCCAGCGCCATGCCCTGCGCCGCCGGATGGCGCACGCCGATACGACGCAGCAGCTCCGGCCCCAGGGTCGCGCCGATGACGCCGGTGATCAGCACGAACACCGCCGCCAGCGCCGCCACCCCGCCGATCTGCTCGGCCACCAGCATGGCGATGGGCGAGGTCACCGACTTCGGCGCCATGGTCATCAGCATCATGTGCTCGGCACCGAAGGCCCAGGCCAGGCCCACACCCATAACCGTAGCAACCAGGCCGCCGATGGACAGGGTGATCAGCGTCGGCCAGAACAACTGGCGGATGCGCTTGAGGTTGAGGAACAGCGGCACCGCCAGCGCCACGGTGGCCGGCCCGAGCAGCAATGTCAGCAGCGTGGTGCTCTGGCGGTACTCCTCGTAGCCGATGCCCAGGGGCACCAGCACCGCGATCACCAGGGCCATGGACACCAGCACCGGCTGCAGGAACATCAGGCGGGTCTTCTCGTACAGGGAGATGGACAGCTGGTAGGCCGCCAGCGTCAGGCCGACGCCGAACAGCGGATGGTGGGCGATGGCCTGCCAGGCCCCGTGCCAGTCGATGCTCATGGGCGATCCTCCTGGCGAGCCTTGCGGTCGATCAGGTGCTGCATCAGCCAGCCCACGAACAGCATCGAGAAGAACACCGACAGCGCCAGCGCGCCGACCACCGCCCAGAAGTCGGCCCAGATCGCCTGGGCATACACCATCACCCCCACCGCCGGCGGCACCAGCAGCAACGGCAGGTAGCGCAGCAGGCTGCTGGAAGCCACCGACAGCGGCTCACCCACCTCGCCACGGGCGACGAGGAACAGGAGCAGCAGCACCAGGCCGATGATGGGCCCGGGCAGCATGTGCAGGAAAAGGGCGTTGATCCCGGTGCCGAGCAACTGGAACAGCACCAGCCAGGTCAGGCCGCGCAAAAGCATGAAAATCTCCGGATAGGTCAGGTAAGCCCTGGGCGAGACGCGTGCAAGGCCCGCTGCAGAGCGGTCGTTGCCAGGATCGCGCCATTATAGGCCCGCTCGCCACCCTCGCTATAACCCGCCATTCGCAGGGGCCATGCCTGCTTGACCCCTGCCCCGTGCCCATGCTGATCTAGACGGCGATGAATCCAGGGTCGGCCAAAGACCCGGCAAGAAGAACAACAAACCACGTCCACGGAGGATGAAGCATGCCGTTCGTACCTGTATCCGAACTGAAGAACTACATAGGCAAGGACCTGGGCCACTCCGAGTGGCTGACCATCGACCAGCAACGCATCAACCAGTTCGCCGAATGCACCGGCGACCACCAGTTCATCCATGTCGACCCGGAGAAGGCCAAGCACACGCCCTTCGGCACCACCATCGCCCACGGTTTCCTCACCCTGTCGCTGATCCCGGTCCTCACCGAAGGCCTGCTGGTACTGCCCGAAGGCATGAAGATGGGCATCAACTACGGCCTGGACAGCGTGCGCTTCATCCAGCCGGTGAAGGTGGACTCCCGCGTCCGCCTGGCGCTCACCATCATGGACGTCACCGAAAAGAACCCCGGCCAGTGGCTGATCAAGGCCCGTGCCACCCTGGAGATCGAAGGCCAGGCCAAGCCTGCCTACATCGCCGAATCCCTGAGCCTCTGCTTCGTCTGAAACAACGCCGGCGGCCCGCCGCCGGCCTCTCTCCCGCCACTCGCCTCGGCAGCACCGCGTTCGCTAGAATGCCGCCCGCCAATCGGCACCCTCTTCTCCCAACAAGGACAGTTTCATGACCGAAAAACGCATCCTCCCGGCCTTCCTGCTGTGCTTCTTCCTGGGCACCTTCGGCGCGCACCGCTTCTACGCCGGCAAGATCGGCACCGCCATCCTGCAGATCCTCACCCTCGGCGGCCTGGGCATCTGGACCCTGATCGACTTCATCATGATCATCGTCGGCGCCTTCACCGACAAACAGGGCAACAAGATCACCCAGTGGACCTGAGCCCCGTTACGGATGAAAAGAAAAGCCCGCGATAGCGGGCTTTTTTACGCCACACTTGCAACAGCCGTATCCACCCTCAAGGGACTGTCGATGAAACCGCTGCTGCCCCTCGCGCTCGCCCTGCTCCTCTCGGCCTGCGGAGACGGAGAACCCCTCACCCCGCCGGACGCCCGCCTGCCCGATGGCTCGCGCTACCGAGGCGCCGTGGTCGACGGCCTGCTGCAAGGCCCGGGGCGCCTGGACTACAGCAACGGCACCTGGTTCGAAGGTGAATTCAAGGACGGCCAGCCCAACGGCCATGGCACCTGGCACGCGCCCAATGGCGTCGACTACCAGGGCGAGTTCCGCAACGGCCTGTTCGAAGGCAATGGCCGCCTCACCTACAGCGACGGCACCTCCTACGACGGCGCATTCAAGGCCAACCAGTTCAGCGGCGAAGGCACGCTCAGCCGGGAAGGCATGGTCTACAGCGGCACCTTCCGCGACGATCGCTACCACGGCCAGGGCAAGCTCGAACTGCCCGATGGCAGCAGCTACCAGGGCCAGTTCAAGCGCGGCGAGCAGACCGGTCGGGGCGTACGCACCGACGCCGACGGCTCGCGCTATTCCGGCCCCTTCAAACAGGGCCAGCTCGAGGGCGAAGGCGACTACCAGGGCGCCGACGGCGGCTTCTACAGCGGCGGGTTCAAGAACGGCCTGTTCGATGGCAAGGGCCGCTACCAGAACGCCGAAGGCTCGGTGTGGAGCGGTGAGTTCAAGAGCGGCGCCCTCACCGGCAAGGGTGAGTACAAGGGCGCGGATGGCGAGCGCTACGTCGGCGCCTTCCGCAACTGGCGCTACCAGGGCGAAGGCACCCTGACCCTCGCCGATGGCAGCCGCTACCAGGGCGGCTTCGCAGGCGGCCGCTACAGTGGCGAAGGCACCCTCGCCCTGGCCGACGGGGGCCAGGAAAAGGGCACCTGGCGTGGTGGCCGGCGCGTGCGTGACGAAGCCGGCAAGGCACTGCCCAACCCGCTGGAAGTCGGCCTGCTGGAACAGGGCCGCCTGCTCGACGCCGCCATCGATGCGCTGCCCGCCTCCACCCCGGCGGTGGAGCTGTACTCCCTGAGCCTGGGGGGCGACGGCCGCCAGGGCGTGTTCCTGCGCGAGGCCGACTACGTCGCCAACCTGCTCGACCAGCGCTTCGGCGCCCATGGCCACATCACCCTGATCAACCACCGCGACCACATGGCCGACCGTCCCATGGCCACCCGCGAGAGCCTGTCCCGGGCGATCCAGGGCATCGCCCAGCGCAGCGGCCCGGAGGACCTGGTGTTCATCTACCTCACCAGCCACGGCTCCGCCGACCACCAACTAGCCCTCGAGCAACCCGGCCTGCAGCTCGCCGACCTGCCCGCCAGCGAGCTGGCCTCGGTGCTGGCCCCGCTGAAGGATCGCCACAAGGTGGTGGTGATCTCCGCCTGCTATTCCGGCGGCTTCATCCCCGCGCTCAAGGACGACAAGACCCTGGTGATGACCGCCGCGCGTGCCGACCGGGTGTCCTTCGGTTGCTCCGACGACAACGAGTTCACCTACTTCGGTCGCGCCCTGCTGGCCGACGCGCTGAACCAGACCGACGACCTGGAACATGCTTTCGAACTCGCCCGCAGCGAGGTTGCCGAATGGGAGAAGGCCGACGGTTTCGAACCGTCCGAACCACAGATCTGGGCCCCCGAACCGGTGCTCGCCCACTGGAGCAAGCTGCGCGCCGGGCAGGCCCGGCAAGCGCTCGCCGCACAATCTGCAACGGCCGCCGGCAAAACCGCCGCCAGCCACTAAGCTCAAGCTGTAACAGCGGAGAAACAGCATGCATCTGACGCCCCAGCACATCCTGCTCGCCGGCGCCACGGGCCTGACCGGTGAACACCTGCTCGACCGACTGCTCAACGAACCCACGGTGGAGCGTGTGCTCGCACCGACCCGTCGCCCCCTGGCCGACCACCCACGCCTGGACAACCCGGTGGGCGAGCTCGCCGCGCTCCTGCCGCAACTCCAGGGGCCGGTGGACACCGCCTTCTGCTGCCTCGGCAGCACCATCCGCCAGGCCGGCTCCCAGGAAGCCTTCCGCGCCGTCGACCTCGACCTGGTGCTCGCCGTTGGCGCCCGCGCCCGCGAGCTCGGTGCCCGCCACTACCTGGTGATCAGCGCACTGGGCGCGGACGCCAACTCCTCGGTGTTCTACAACCGCACCAAGGGCGAGATGGAGGAAGCGCTCAAGGCCCAGGACTGGCCGCAGCTGACCCTGGTGCGCCCGTCCCTGCTGCTCGGCCCGCGCAGCGAATTCCGCCTCGGCGAACGCCTGGCCGCGCCCTTCATGCGCTGGCTGCCGGGCAAGTACCGCGGCATCGGCGCCTGCACCCTGGCCCGCGCACTGTGGCGCCTGGCCCTGGAGACCGACCAGGGCACGCGCGTCGTGGAGTCGGACGAACTGCGCCGCCTGGGCCGCTGACCCCGGGCGGGAATCCTCCCGCCATTGGCCGAAATCCCCGCGCCACGCGGGGATGCCCCTGCTACCTTGGACGCCTCGCCACCACCACGGGCCGCCGCCATGGGTTTCTACGATCGCCACGTCCTGCCCCGCCTGATCGACTACGCCTGCGGCATGGGCGAGGTGATGAAGACCCGCTCGAAGATCGTGCCCCAGGCCGAAGGCCGGGTGCTGGAGATCGGCATCGGCACCGGTCTCAACCTCGGCTTCTACGACCCGGCCAGGGTGCAGGTGGTGATCGGTGTCGACCCCGCCGCGCAGATGCAGGCCCTGGCCCGCCAGCGCGCCGCCGCCATCGCCATTCCGGTGGAAACCATCGCGCTGGAGCTGGGCGAGATCCAGGCCGGCGACGCCAGCTTCGACAGCATCGTCTGCACCTTCACCCTCTGCACCATCCCCGACGCCGCTGCGGCATTGAAAGAGATGCGCCGCGTGCTCAAGCCCGGCGGTCGCCTGCTGTTCGCCGAACACGGCCTGGCCCCGGACGCACCGGTGGTGCGCTGGCAGCACCGCCTCACGCCCCTGTGGAAGCCGCTGGCCGGCGGCTGCCACCTCAACCGCGACATCCCGCGCCTGATCGAAGCCGGCGGCTTCGCCATCCGCGAACTGCACACCGGCTACCTGCAGGGCCCGCGCCCGATGACCTTCGTCTATCGCGGCTGGGCGGATTGACCAGAGCCCCCGCAACCGGGTTAGCCTTGGCCGCTTGAAAGCCAGCCCGGAACCGCCCCATGCGTACCCTCACCTCGCTCACCGGCAACAGCCAGAAACTCGACGGCGGCGCCATGTTCGGCAACGCCCCGCGCGCCCTCTGGGAACGCTGGATGCAGCCGGACGCGCAAAACCGCATCGACCTCGGCTGCCGCGCGCTGCTGGTGCAGGAAGACGAGCGCAACATCCTCGTCGAGACCGGCATCGGTGCCTTCTTCTCGCCCGAGCTCAAGCGCCGCTTTGGCGTGCAGGAAGACCGCCACGTGCTGCTCGACAGCCTCGCCGAGGCCGGCCTGTCCGATGCCGACATCGACATCGTGCTGCTCACCCACCTGCACTTCGACCACGCCGGCGGCCTGCTCGCCGCCTGGGAACAAGGCCAGCCCGCACGCCTGCTGTTCCCCAACGCGCGCTTCGTCACCGGCCGCCGCCAGTGGCAGCGCGCCTGCAACCCGCACCCGCGCGACCGCGCCTCCTACATCCCGGAAATGCTCGAACTGCTGGAGGCCAGCGGCCGCCTGGTGCTGATCGACGAGCAGCCGGGCGCCGAGGTCCTCGGCCCGGACTGGCGCCTGCACTGGAGCGACGGCCATACGCCCGGCCAACTCCTGCCGGAGATCGCCATGCCCGAAGGCCCGGTGGTGTTCAGCGGCGACCTGATTCCCGGCGCGCCCTGGGTGCACCTGCCCATCACCATGGGCTACGACCGCTTCCCCGAAGGCCTGATCGAAGAGAAGGAAGCCCTGCTCGCCAGCCTGCTGGAACGCAATGGCCGGCTGCTCTTCACCCACGACCCGGACGTCGCCATGGGCCGCGTGACCCGCGACGACAAGGGCCGCTATGGCCTCGACGACAGCCTCGCCGCCGTGCACCAGCTGGCCGCCTGAGCCGACAGGAAACCAAGGAGACTTCATGAGCCTCGAATCCGTTCGCGCCTTCCTCGCCGAGAAGGCTCCCGAACTCACCATCATCGAACTGGAAACCAGCACCGCCACCGTCGCCCTCGCCGCCGAGGCCCACGGTGTCGAACCGGGGCGCATCGCCAAGACCCTGGCCTTCCGCGTCGGCGAGCAGAACCTGCTGGTAGTGGCACGGGGGGATGCGCGCATCGACAACCGCAAGTTCAAGGAAGCCTTCGGCGCCAAGGCCAAGATGCTCGACGCCGAGACCGTGCAGGCACTGACCAGCCACCCCGTCGGCGGCGTCTGCCCCTTCGGCCTGGCGACCCCGCTGCCGGTCTATTGCGACCTGTCGCTGCAGGCCTTCGACGAAGTGGTCCCCGCCGCCGGCGCCATCCACAGCGCCGTGCGCATCGCCCCGCAGCACATGGCCGAACTGGTCGCCGCGCAATGGGTGGACGTCTGCCAGGAACCGGCCTGAGACCGAGCCCCCTGTGGGCTCACCTGTAGGGGCGAATTTATTCGCCAATCGGTCCGCCGGGCCGACCTGCGGACCTGTGTGTTGCGGATGCTGCGCATCCTTGGGCGAATGAATTCGCCCCAACAGAGCGCTTCAATTCCCCCCGGTCACGCCCAACCCGACGCCCAGCTCCGCCGCCACCGCGAAGGGCAGCAGCAAGGTCTCCAGCAACGCGCTGAACGGCAGGTCGAACGCCGCCCAGCCCGGCGCCTCGGCGCCGAAACGGTCCATGGGGCAGCAGCCGCCATTGAGGGAGTACCAATCCAGCCGGGTGCCGGAATAGATGATGGGCGCGCCGGGCTTGGCCGCGTCCAGGGTGCGCACGGCGGCGCAGCCCTGGAGCGCCAGCAGCAACGCAACGACGCCGAGTCGCAGAGTCCGGCGCTCAGTCATCGCTGCTCTGCAGGTGATGCTCGCCCCAGCGCGGCAGCATGTCCTGGGGGATTTCCAGCAGGTTGAGGATGCGCGCCACCACGAAGTCCACCAGGTCATCGATGGTCTGCGGCTGGTGATAGAAGCCAGGGGATGCCGGCAGGATGATCGCGCCGAGGTTGGAGAGCTTGAGCATGTTCTCCAGGTGAATGCTGGAGTAAGGCGCCTCGCGGGGCACCAGGATCAGCTTGCGCCGCTCCTTCAACGCCACGTCAGCGGCGCGCTCGATCAGGTTGTTGCAGGCACCGGTGGCGATGGCCGAAAGCGTCCCGGTGGAACAGGGCACCACCACCATCGCCCCCGGCGCGCCGGACCCGGAAGCCGCCGGGGCCATCCAGTCCTCCTTGCCGTAGACGCGGATCTGCCCCGGCGCCGCGCCGGTGTACTCGTTGAGGAAAGCCTGCATCGACTGCGGCTTGGGCGGCAGGGTGACCTCGGTCTCGGTGGCCATCACCAGCTGAGCGGCCTTGGAGATGAGGAAGTGCACCTCGCGATCCTCCTGCACCAGGCAGTCCAGCAGGCGCAGGCCGTACTGGGCGCCGGAGGCGCCGGTCATCGCCAGGGTGACGCGTTCGGGTCCGCTCATGTCGTCGTCCTCAGCCTTCCAGCGCCTTGGCCAGCTTGCCGTGCAGGCCGCCGAAACCGCCGTTGCTCATGATCACCACCTCGGTGCCCGGGCGTGCCTGGCCCTTGACCCGCTCGATGATCGCCTCCAGCGAATCGCAGACCACCGCCGGCACCGGGCAGGCGGCGGCCGTGGCGGCCAGGTCCCAGCCCAGGTTCGGCGGCGCGTACCAGATCACCTGGTCGGCCTGGGCCACGCTCTCCGGCAGGCCGTCGCGGTGGGCGCCGAGCTTCATGGAGTTGGAGCGCGGCTCGATGATGGCGATCACCGGCGCCTCGCCCACGCGCTTGCGCAGGCCGTCGAGGGTGGTGGCGATGGCGGTTGGGTGGTGGGCGAAGTCGTCGTAGATCGTCACGCCGTTGACCTCGGCGACCTTCTCCATGCGCCGCTTCACGTTGCGGAAGGCGCTCAGCGCGGCGATGCCCAGTTCCGGCACCACGCCGACATGGCGCGCGGCGGCGAGGGTCGCCAGGGCGTTGGCCACGTTGTGCTGGCCGGTCAGGCTCCACTCCACGGTGCCCTGCACCTTGCCGTCGAACTGCACCTCGAAGCGCGAGCCATCCTCGCTGAGCAGGCGCACCTGCCACTGGCCACCTTCGCCGGTGGTCTGCACTGGGGTCCAACAGCCCATCTCCAGCACCCGCACCAGGGCCGGCTCGGTGGTGGGGTGGATGATCAGCCCCTCGCCGGGGATGGTGCGCACCAGGTGGTGGAACTGCCGCTCGATGGCCGCGAGGTCGGGGAAGATATCCGCGTGGTCGAATTCCAGGTTGTTGAGGATCGCCGTGCGCGGGCGGTAGTGGACGAACTTCGAGCGCTTGTCGAAGAAGGCGCTGTCGTACTCGTCCGCCTCCACCACGAAAAACGGCGTGCCACCCAGGCGCGCGGAGATGCCGAAGTTCTGCGGCACCCCGCCGATAAGGAAGCCCGGGCTCATGCCCGCATGCTCCAACACCCAGGCCAGCATGCTGGTGGTGGTGGTCTTGCCGTGGGTGCCGGCCACCGCCATCACCCAGCGGCCCTGCAGCACATGGTCCGCCAGCCATTGCGGGCCGGAAACATAGGGCAACCCCTTGTTCAGCACATGCTCCACCGCCGGGTTGCCCCGCGACAGCGCGTTGCCCACCACCACCAGGTCCGGCGCCGGGTCCAGGTGCGCGGGGTCGTAGCCCTGCATCAGCTCGATGCCCTGGGCCTCCAGCTGGGTGCTCATGGGCGGGTAGACGTTGGCGTCGGAGCCGGTGACGCGATGGCCGAGTTCCTTGGCCAGCACCGCGAGCGAACCCATGAAGGTGCCGCAGATGCCGAGGATATGGATATGCATGGATGACCTCTGGAAACGGGCTGGGGGAGCCCGAAAAAAACTTGTCGCAGGTTAGCACAGCGGCCCCGCCCGGAGCCCGGCCCTGCGGCATATGTAGAGGGCCGGACGGCGGTTTCATTCCCCGGGGCGCACAGCGAATTCGAGGCGATGCCCTGCAAGCGCCCCCCTTGTTCAGGCGGGAGCCATGACCTCGTCAAGACCCAGCACCTTCAGGTAGCCGGCGACACCGTCGTCGGTCGAATAACCCCGTGCGCTGGCCGCCGCCTGCTGCCTCAGGGCGTGGAAGCGCTCGGGCTCGGCCAGCGCCGCCAGGGCCTTCTCGGCAATCCGCTCGGTAGCGAAGAAATCCACCAGAAGGCCGCTGCGCCCATCCTCGATCACCTCGCGCACAGGCGCCGTGTCCGAGCCGATGACCAGGCAGCCGCTGGCCATGGCCTCCAGCAGGGACCAGGACAGGACGAAGGGGTAGGTCAGGTAGATGTGCGCGGCGGAAACCTGCAGCACCCGCTTGTAAGTGGCATAGGGCACCTTGCCGAGGAAGTGCACCCGCTGCAGGTCGACCGGGTTCTCCGCCAGCAGCTTGCTGCGCCAGTTGGCGGCGCCCTTGGGGCGGCTGCCGTAGCTGACCTCATCGCCCCCGACCACCACCACCTGGCAGGTCGGGTGCGCCGCGAGGATGCGCGGCAAGGCCCGCATGAAGCTGTGAAAGCCCCGGTAGGGCTCGAGGTTGCGCGCCACATAAGTGAGGATCGGCTGCCCGGCCTTCAGCACCCGGCCGTCGGGCAGTTGCAGGCTCGCCTCGGGATCGGCGCCCAGCCCGGCGATATCGATGCCCTCGTGGATCACCCGCATTCCCTCGCGGTAAGCCGCAGGGTGAACGCTGCGCTGCCAGCGCGTCGGCGTTATGGCGAGGTCGCAGTTCTCCAGGTTGAGCAGATGCAGCGCATTGCGGCTGCGGATGCTCGCGGCGCCGTTGGTGTCGAGCGGAAACTCCGGGTCGAAGCCGGCATCGGCGCCGCGGGCCAGGTAGTAGTACTCGCAGAAATGGACCAGCCGCGCCGACGGGAAAGCCTCCTTCACATACAGGCTCTCTCCCCAGCCGGGATGGGCCACCACCACATCCGGCCGGTAGCCCTTGCCCTTCAGGTCCAGCAGCAGGCGCAGCACCTGCTGGCCATGCAGCACGCCATCCTCGAAGGTGCGCACATAAGGGTGCGTCTGCGCACTCGCCTTGCGGTGCGGCTTGTAGCGCAACAACCGCACACCCGGCAGGCCAGGCGCCTGCTCACGACCGATGGCCAGAACCTCGACATCGTCCCGCTTCGCCAGGTGAGCCGCGAGATGACGGAACTGGCCAGGGAAATTCTGGTGAATGAACAGCACGCGCATCCCGCCGCAACTCCTTTTGCAGGTCTTCCATGGCTGTCACTCCTCGGGTTTGCCCAGGCGAGAAGCGGCAGAAAATCACTACGCCACAAGCGAAGGATGAACCGGGAGAGGGGAGCAAGGAAAGCGGGCCGCGTGATGCGGCTCACGAATGGGGGAGCGATAGCCTGAGTAAGGAATCAGGACGTAGCCCCCTTGATCCCCACCACCTCCAAAAACGCCCCAATCACCCGCCTCGCCCCCTGCTCCTTCAAGCACACCAGCGTCTCGGTCATGCGTGGTTCGAAGTCGAGGATCGGCAGCACGTGCACGCCGCGGCTGGAGCCGAGTTCGGCGGCGGAGACGATGCCGACGCCGAGGCCGGCGACGACCATCTCGAACACCGCTTCGCGGCCTTCCACTTCGATGGCGGTGCGGGTTTCGAGGTGCAGGCGGTGCATCTCGTCTTCCAGCATCTGCCGGGTCATGGAGCCCTGTTCGCGCAGCACCAGCGGCGTCTGGTGCAGGTCAAGGAGGTGGATGGATTCGCGCTGTGCCCAGGGATGGGCGTCGGCGACGAAGGCCACCAGCGGGCCGCTGCTGAGCACATGGGCGATCAGGCGGTCGTCGTCCACCGGGCGGCCGAGCACGGCGAAGTCGGCCTGGTAGTCGAACAGCCGGCGCAGGGATTCGTCGGTGTTGCCGGTCACCAGGCTGACGCGGATGCCCGGGTAGCGCTCGCAGAAGCGCGCGATGTAGGGCAGCAGGTGCATGGGCGCGTCCACTGCCAGGGTCAGGCTGCCGCTCTGCAGGGCGCGGGAGCTGGTGAGCAGTTCCTCGGCCTCGCGCTCGGCGGCGAACAGCCGCTGGGTGATGGCCAGCAGGCGCTCGCCCAGTTCGGTGAGCTGCACCGAGCGCTTGTTGCGGTTGAAAAGCAGCACGCCGAAGCGTTCCTCCAGCTTGCGCACCTGGTCGGAAACCGCCGGCTGGCTGAGGCATAGCTGCTCCGCCGCGCGGGTGAAGTTGCCGTGCACCGCCACGGCGTGGAAGGCCTTGAGCTGCGCCTGGGAAACCGACATCGCCCCTCCGATAAATAAGCTCTGCTTGTCAGTGAAATACCATAAATCGATTTCAGTTATTAACCATGAATTGGTCTGATCGACGCCAGCCCCGCCCACCCGCATCTGCTGGAGACGATCATGAGCCACGCCGAATTCCCCGCATCGCATACGCCCCTCGCCGCGCCGGTACAGGGCGAGCCCTACCTGCTGACCCCCGGCCCGCTGACCACCTCGCGCACAACCAAGGAGGCCATGCTGCGCGACTGGGGCTCGTGGGACGCCGACTTCAACCGCGTCACCGCCGAGATCCGCCAGCAGCTGCTGGCCATGGCCGGGGTGGCCGACGACAGCTACGCTTGCGTGCCCCTGCAGGGCAGCGGAACCTTCTCGGTAGAAGCGGCCCTGGCCACCGCCATCCCCCGCGACGGCAAGGCGCTGATCCTGATGAACGGCGCCTACGGCCAGCGCGCCGCCAAGACCCTGGACTACCTGGGCCGCGCCCATGTCGCGCTGGACAAGGGCGACTACCTGCCGCCGCAGCCGGACGAGGTCGATGCGCTGCTGCGCGCCCATCCCGAGGTGACCACCGTGTTCCTGGTCCATTGCGAGACCAGCTCCGGCATCCTCAACCCCCTGCGTGAGCTGGCGGCCGTGGTGAAGGCCCATGGCAAGCGCCTGATCGTCGACGCCATGAGCTCCTTCGGCGCAGTGCCGCTGACAGTGGACGAGGTGCCGTTCGATGTCCTGGTGTCCTCGGCCAACAAATGCATCGAGGGCATCCCCGGTTTCGGCTTCGTGATCATCCGCCGCGGCCTGCTGGAGGAGTCCGCCGGCCGCGCCCACTCCCTGAGCCTCGACCTGCTGGAGCAGTGGCGCTACATGGAGCGCACCGGCCAGTGGCGCTTCACCCCACCCACCCACAGCGTGGTGGCCTTCCACGCGGCGCTGGAACAGCACGCGGCCGAGGGCGGCGTGCAGGGCCGCCTGGCGCGCTACACGCGCAACCGCGACGTGCTGGTTGCCGGTATGCGCGAGCTGGGCTTCGAGACGCTGCTGGAGGACCGCTGGCTGTCGCCCATCATCACCACCTTCTTCAGCCCCGAGCACCCGGCCTTCGAGTTCAAGCGCTTCTACGACGAGCTCAAGGCCCGCCAGTTCGTCATCTACCCCGGCAAGCTGACCCAGGCCGAGAGCTTCCGCATCGGCTGCATCGGCCAGATCGACGAGCCCATCGTCCGCCAGCTGCTGCGCGCCATCGCCGAGTCCCTCCAGGCGATGGGCGTGACCCTCGAGAAAACGGCGGCCTGACCCGCCCCCTTGGGCCGCCCGCCTACCCGAGCGGGCGGCCTCTTTTTCCGCGTCAGCCGGCCACGCCGGCGAGGAGCCCGCCCACCCGAGACGATCAGCACCATGCCTGACGCACGGCCTCTGCCCTTCTGACCAGGCCAGGCGTTTAGACAGCCAGGAAGTACCAAGAACAACAACAGCCTCCCTCACGCACTGTCGCCAACCCACAGGGGTCAGAACCATGAACAACGCTGCAGGTGTCTTCCAGCACGGGTGGAAATCCATCCACCGCTGGCGTGTACAGATCTTCCTCATCACCTGGCTGGCCTATGCCGCCTTCTACTTCACCCGCAAGGCCTTCTCGGTGGCCAAGCTGGGCATCGGCGAAGACGTCGATTTCGAGCTCGACAAGTCGGCGATGGCCAACCTCGATGCGCTCTATCTCACCGCCTACGCCATCGGCCAGTTCACCTGGGGCATCTTCGCCGACCGCTTCGGCCCCCGCGTGATCGTCTTCGGCGGCCTGCTGGTCTCCGCGCTCGCCGCGCTGGCCATGGGCACCTTCGCCACCCTGCCGATCTTCGCCACCTGCATGGTGATCCAGGGCCTGGCGCAGTCCACCGGCTGGAGCGGGCTGTGCAAGAACATCGGCTGCTTCTTCGCCACCCGCGAGCGCGGCCGGGTGCTGGGCTACTGGAGCACCTGCTACGCCTTCGGCGGCCTGGTCTCCACGCCTTTCGCCGGCTGGTGGGCGTACCAGGTGTTCGGCGACTGGCGCGCGGCCTTCGTCTCCAGCGCGGCGGTGGTGCTGGTGGTGGCGGTGCTGTTCTGGCTGCTGCAGCGCAACCGCCCCGAGGACGTCGGGCTGGAGCCGGTCGAGGTGGAAGTGAAGACCTCGCGCGAGCTGAAGATCGAGCGCGACAGCCACTGGGTCTCGCTGCGCAAGATCATGGGCAACCGCACGGTGCTGGTCCTCGGCCTCGCCTACTTCCTGCTCAAGCCGGCGCGCTACGCGATCCTGCTGTGGGGCCCGATGATGGTCTACGAGCGCATGCCCGCCGTGGGCAAGGTCGCCTCGGCCATCGTGCCCACCGCCTTCGAGGTGGCCGGGCTGGTAGGGCCGATCCTCATCGGCATCGCCTCCGACCGCTGGTTCGGCGCGCGGCGCATGCCCGCCTGCGTCATCAGCCTGGTGGCGCTGACCCTGTGCCTGGGGCTGTTCGTGCCCGCGATGCAGAGCGGCAGCCTGTACCTGGTGGTCGGCCTGCTGTTCATGATGGGCCTGACCCTCTACGGCCCCGACTCGATGATCAGCAGCTCCGCCGCCATCGACTTCGGCACCACCGAAGCGGCCGGCACCGCCGCCGGCTTCGTCAACGGCTGTGGCTCGGTCGGCGCCATCCTCGGCGGCCTGCTGCCGGGCTACTTCGACACCACCACCGTGTTCATCGGCTTCACCGTCGCGGCCCTGCTCGCCAGCCTGATGCTGGTGCCGTTCTGGAACAGCCGGCCCAAGACCCTGAAGGTCCTCGACGGGCTCATCCCCTCCCCCACCCATGGCGGCCAGCCCGTCGGCACCCGCACCTGACTTCACCCCAAGGAGACACCCATGAACTACCAGCACCCCACCCAACTGCAAGCCGCCATCCTCGACTGGGCCGGCACCGTGGTCGACTTCGGCTCCTTCGCGCCGACGCAGATCTTCGTCGAGGCCTTCGCCGAGTTCGGCGTCGCCGTCAGCCTGGAGGAAGCCCGGGGCCCGATGGGCATGGGCAAGTGGGACCACATCCGCACCCTGTGCGACATCCCCGCCATCGCCGAGCGCTACCGCGCCGCCTTCGGCCGCCTGCCCACGGACGAGGACGTCACCGCGATCTACGAGCGCTTCATGCCCCTGCAGATCGAGAAGATCGCCCTGCACTCGGCGCTGATCCCCGGCGCCCTGGAGGCCATCGCCAGCCTGTGTGGCAAGGGGCTTAGGATCGGCTCCTGCTCCGGCTACCCGGCAGCGGTGATGGCCAAGGTGGTGGAGCTGGCGGAGAAGAACGGCTACGTCGCCGACCATGTGGTGGCCACGGACGAAGTACCCAACGGCCGCCCGCACCCGGCCCAGGCGCTGGCCAACGTCATCGCCCTGGGCATCAGCGACGTGGCCGCCTGCGTGAAGGTGGACGACACCTGGCCGGGCATCCTCGAAGGCCGCAGCGCCGGCATGTGGACCGTCGCCCTGACCTGCTCCGGCAACGCCCTGGGCCTGACCTGGGAACAGTTCAAGGCGCTGCCTGCCGGCAAGCTGGACCAGGAACGCGCGCGCATCGCCCAGCAGTTCGAAGGCGCCCGTCCGCACTACCTCATCGACACCATCGCCGACCTGCCGAAGGTGATCGACGACATCAACGCGCGGCTCAAGCGTGGGGAGATGCCCCAGGGCGCATGACGAAACCCGAGGGGCACCCTGTAGGTCTGTAGGGGCGACTTCAGTCGCCAAGCAGCCCGCAGGGCTGCCCCGGCTCGGTGCCACAGACAGCGTCGCCTGGTGGATGAAAAGAGCGCCATCCACCCTGCGCCCGGTCGGATCGCGCAATGAACGAACCCGCCAATCGGCGGGTTCTTCATGTACGGCGGGCGACTGAAGTCGCCCCTACAGGCTGCGCGTCTCGATCGAGTGCTTGCGCAGCTTGCGGTACAGGGTGTTGCGGCTGATGCCGAGTTGCTCCGCCGTGCGGGTCATGTGCCAGCGCTGGCTTTCCAGGGCGGCGAGCAAGGCGCTGCGCTCGGCATCTTCCAGCGGGTGCGCCATGCATTCGGCGAGTGGGGCGGGCTCGGCGGCACGGCGCAGCTCGGCAGGCAGGTCGCCGAGGCGGATGCGGCCGTCCTCGCACAGTGCCGCCAGGGTGCGCAGCACATTGCGCAGCTGGCGCACGTTGCCCGGCCAGGCGTAGTCGAGCAGCGCCTGGCGCGCGTCCTGTTCCAGGCGGATGGCCTGGCCGCGCGCTTCCTCGTCCAGCAGGTGGTCGAGCAGCTCGGGGCGGTCGCTGCGCTCGCGCAGGGGCGGCAGGTCGATCACCAGGCCATTGAGGCGGTAATAGAGGTCTTCGCGGAAGCTGCCATCGGCCACGCGAGCCCCCAGTTCACGGTGGGTGGCGCTGATGATGCGCACGTCCACGGCCTGGGCCTCGCCGCCGATGGGCACCACCTGGCGCTCCTCCAGCACGCGCAAAAGGCGGGTCTGCAAGGCCAGGGGCATGTCGCCGATTTCATCGAGGAACAGGGTGCCGCCGTCGGCCTGCTGCAGCTTGCCGCGCATGCCTTCCTTGCGCGCGCCGGTGAAGCTGCCGCCGCGATAGCCGAAAAGCTCGCTCTCGATCAGGGATTCCGGGATGGCCGCGCAGTTGAGCGCGACGAAAGGCCGTTCGGCGCGGGAGCTGGCCAGGTGCACGGCCTTGGCAAAGGCCTCCTTGCCGGAGCCGGTCTCGCCGTTGACCAGCAACGGCACGTCGCGCTCGTACACCTTGAGTGCGCGACGGAAGTCGGCGGCCAGTAACGGGTCGCCCAGGCACAGGCCGGGCACGGCGGGTTTCGCCCGGGGCGGCACCACCTGCGGCAGCACGCGGGGCTGGCCACGCAGCACGGCATGCAGCGCGCGGCCATTGCGTGCACGCAGCGGCCAACTGGCGGCGGGCTGCGGCTGGGCACGGCCGAGCAGGTCGTCCAGGCGGCAGTCGAAGAAGGCTTCCATGCTCTGCCCCAGCAGGCGCTCGCGGGAGCTGTCGAGCAGGTTGATGGCGCTCTGGTTCACCGCACGGATGCGCCCTTCACCGTCGAAGGCCATCAACCCCTCGCTGAACAGGCCGACGTACTCGGCCTGCAAATGGAAGCGCAGCAGCCATTCACCCTCGAAGCGGCGCAGGAAGTAGCAGCTCTCGATCATCTTCGCCGAGAGGTTGACCAGCGCCATGGTGTGGAACTGGCTCTGCCGCGAGACGGCGTGGCGCGCGGACGACACGTCGAGCACCGCCAGCAGGTCGCCCTGCGGGTCGAACACCGGGCTGGCGGAACAGGTGAGGCCGGTGTGGCGGCTGCGGAAGTGCTCGTCCTGGTGGATGGTCAGCGCCTGGCGCTCGATCACGCAGGTGCCGATGCCGTTGGTGCCCTCGCGGGCCTCGCTCCAGTCGGCGCCCAGCCAGAGGCCGGCACGCTCGAAGGCCTGGCGTTCGGCAGCGGCGGTCACGCAGTTGAGGATCACGCCCCGGGCGTCGGTGAGCAGCACCGCATGGCCGGCACCGGAGAGCTGGTGGTAGAGGCTGCTCATCTCGCCACTGGCGATTTCCAGCACCTGCTGCATGCCTTCGCGGCATTCGAGCATGCGCGCATGCTCCAGCACGGTCGGCGCCATGGGCAGGGCCGGGTCGAGGTGGTAGTCCTCCAGGCAACGCAGCCAGGAGCGAGCGATGGAAGGATCGGCGGCAGGCCCGCTGGACTGGGCCTTGCCTTGCGCCACGGTCAGCACTTGCCGAGCGTGGCGGCTCAGGTGGTCGTGCATTCTTGTCGTTCTCCATTGCGGGCTTGCGGGAGGCAGCCCGTGCCCTGGTGGGCACCCGCATCGCCGCAGCATCCACCAGCGCAGGCGGCTTTGCAATCGCCGGATGACCCACCGGTCAATGGCTGTACCGGATGCGTGACAGACTGTCACCCGCCCAGTACCAGGCATGCGACAGCGCCCTTCGGCCAGCCGTTCCCCACGACACCCGGAGCCTTGTCCCACGCGGCTTCCACCGGCCTGGCCCGGCCCTTGCTCTATGCTGATCAAAGCGCTTCGGCGCCAACTCCCCAATAAGCACAAGAGCCAGGAGATAGACCATGCGTTACGCCCAACCCGGAACCCCCGGCGCCATCGTTTCCTTCAAGGCCCGCTACGGCAACTACATCGGTGGCGAGTTCGTCCCGCCGGTCAACGGCCAGTACTTCACCAACACCTCGCCGGTGAACGGCCAGCCCATCGCCGAATTCCCCCGCTCCGACGCCGCCGACATCGACAAGGCCCTCGACGCCGCCCACGCCGCCGCCGACGCCTGGGGCAAGACCTCCGTGCAGGAGCGCTCGCTGATCCTGCTGAAGATCGCCGACCGCATCGAAGCCAACCTGGAACTGCTCGCCGTCACCGAGACCTGGGACAACGGCAAGGCCGTACGCGAGACGCTGAACGCCGACATCCCCCTGGCCGCCGACCACTTCCGCTACTTCGCCGGCTGCATCCGCGCCCAGGAAGGCGGCGCCGCCGAGATCAACGAGAACACCGTCGCCTACCACATCCACGAGCCGCTGGGCGTGGTAGGCCAGATCATCCCGTGGAACTTCCCGCTGCTGATGGCCGCCTGGAAGCTCGCCCCGGCCCTGGCCGCCGGCAACTGCGTGGTGCTCAAGCCGGCGGAACAGACCCCTCTGGGCATCAGCGTGCTGCTGGAGCTGATCGGCGACCTGCTGCCGCCCGGCGTGCTCAACGTGGTGCAGGGCTTCGGCAAGGAAGCGGGCGAGGCACTGGCCACCAGCAAGCGCATCGCCAAGATCGCCTTCACCGGCTCCACCCCGGTGGGCTCGCACATCCTCAAGTGCGCCGCCGCCAACATCATCCCCTCCACCGTGGAGCTGGGCGGCAAGAGCCCGAACATCTACTTCGAAGACATCATGCAGGCCGAGCCGGCCTTCATCGAGAAGGCCGCCGAAGGCCTGGTGCTGGCCTTCTTCAACCAGGGCGAGGTGTGCACCTGCCCGTCCCGCGCCCTGGTGCAGGAATCCATCTACCCGGCGTTCATGGCCGAGGTGATGAAGAAGGTGAAGGCCATCAAGCGTGGCGACCCGCTGGACACCGACACCATGGTCGGCGCCCAGGCCTCCGAGCAGCAGTACGACAAGATCCTCAGCTACCTGGACATCGCCCAGCAGGAAGGCGCGGAAGTGCTCACCGGCGGCGGTGTCGAGAAGCTCGAAGGCAACCTGGCGACCGGCTACTACATCCAGCCGACCCTGCTGAAGGGCCACAACAAGATGCGCGTGTTCCAGGAGGAGATCTTCGGCCCGGTGGTCGGCGTCACCACCTTCAAGGACGAGGCGGAAGCCCTGGCGATCGCCAACGACACCGAGTTCGGCCTGGGCGCCGGCCTGTGGACCCGCGACATCAACCGCGCCTACCGCATGGGCCGTGGCATCAAGGCCGGCCGCGTGTGGACCAACTGCTACCACCTGTACCCGGCCCACGCCGCCTTCGGTGGCTACAAGAAATCCGGCGTCGGCCGCGAGACCCACAAGATGATGCTCGACCACTACCAGCAGACCAAGAACCTGCTGGTGAGCTACGACATCAACCCCCTGGGCTTCTTCTGAGGAAAACTCTCCTGGCCAGCTGCGCAGCTCGCATGGCCAGGAGAGGCCCCTTGTAGAACCGGGAGCGGGCGCCAGTCAGGCGGTGCCCGCTCCGCTCCACCCTTGCTCCATCCGACTACAACAACAAGAAACGGTGAACTCCATGTGCATCACGCCTCGCTGCTGCCCGCAGTCGGTGGTCCGTGCCCGCTCGGGCCATGCGCCGCCTCCCGCCGCTCCGTTCCGTCGCCCCATTTCCCTCAAGGCAACCTTCGGAGACGCGCATGACAACCACTAACCAACTCAAGCCCACCCTCGGCACCCTGCACCTCTGGGGCATCGCCGTCGGCCTGGTGATTTCCGGCGAGTATTTCGGCTGGAGCTACGGCTGGGGCGCCGCCGGCACCCTCGGCTTCCTGGTCACCACGCTGCTGGTGGCGACCATGTACACCTGCTTCATCTTCAGTTTCACCGAGCTGACCACCGCCATCCCCCACGCCGGTGGCCCCTTCGCCTACAGCAGCCGAGCCTTCGGTGAGCGCGGCGGCCTGATCGCCGGCATCGCCACGCTGATCGAATTCGTCTTCGCCCCGCCGGCCATCGCCATGGCCATCGGCGCCTACCTCAACGTGCAGTTCCCCGAACTCGATCCCAAGCACGCGGCGGTCGGTGCCTACTTCGTGTTCATGACCCTGAACATCCTCGGCGTCAGCATCGCCGCCACTTTCGAGCTGGTGGTCACCGTGCTCGCCGTGGCCGAGCTGCTGGTGTTCATGGGCGTGGTGGCACCGGGCTTCAGCTTCAGCAACTTCGTGCTCAACGGCTGGGCCGGCTCGGACACCTTCAGCAGCGCCTCGATCTCCGGCATCTTCGCCGCCATCCCCTTCGCCATCTGGTTCTTCCTCGCCATCGAGGGCGCGGCCATGGCCGCCGAGGAAGCCAAGGACCCGAAACGCACCATCCCGCGCGCCTACGTGGCCGGCATCCTCACCCTGGTGTTCCTCGCCATCGGCGTGATGATCATGGCCGGCGGCGTCGGCGACTGGCGCCAGCTGTCGGGGATCAACGACCCGCTGCCCCAGGCGATGAAAGCGGTCGTCGGCGAGAACTCCGGCTGGATGCACATGCTGGTGTGGATCGGCCTGTTCGGCCTGGTGGCCAGCTTCCACGGCATCATCCTCGGCTACTCGCGGCAGTTCTTCGCCCTCGCCCGAGCCGGCTACCTGCCGCGCGGCCTGGCCAAGCTGTCGCGCTTCCAGACCCCGCACCGCGCCATCATCGCCGGCGGCGTGATCGGCATCGCCGCCATCTACAGCGACGGCCTGATCAACCTGCAGGGCATGAGCCTGACCGCCGCGATGATCACCATGAGCGTGTTCGGCGCCATCGTCATGTACATCATCAGCATGCTCGCGCTGTTCAAGCTGCGCGCCAGCGAACCGAACCTGGAGCGCACCTTCCGCGCGCCAGGCTACCCGATAGTCCCGGCCATCGCCCTGGTGCTGGCGGTGGTGTGCCTGGTGGCCATGGCCTGGTTCAACACCCTGATCGGGCTGATCTTCCTGGCGATCATGGCGGTGGGCTTCGTCTGGTTCCAGTTCACCGCCCACCACCGCGCCAGCGCCCCCGCCGACGCGATGCTGACCCGCATCTGAGCCCCCAGGCCGGCCCCGCCGCAATGGCGGGGCCGGCACAGACAGGACGATCGACATGGCAGTTTTTTCCCATAGCGTCGGCGGCCAGACCTGGCGCTTCGACAGCCTCAAGGAGGTCATGGCCAAGGCCAGCCCGGCACGCTCCGGCGACTTCCTCGCCGGGGTCGCCGCCCGCAGCGACGGCGAGCGCGTAGCCGCCCAGATGGCCCTGGCCGACATCCCGCTCAAGCACTTCCTCGACGAAGCGCTGATCCCCTACGAAGACGACGAAGTCACCCGCCTGATCATCGACGGCCACGACCGCGCCGCCTTCGACCCGGTCAGCCACCTCACGGTCGGCGGGCTGCGCGACTGGCTGCTGGGCGATATGGCCGACGAGACCTCACTGCGCGCCCTGGCGCCCGGGCTGACGCCGGAGATGGCCGCCGCGGTGTCGAAGATCATGCGCGTGCAGGACCTGGTGCTGGTGGCGCAGAAGATCCGCGTCGTCACCCGCTTCCGCAACACCATGGGCCTGCGCGGGCGCATGTCCACGCGGCTGCAGCCCAACCACCCCACCGACGAGCCCGCCGGCATCGCCGCGAGCATCCTCGACGGCCTGCTCTACGGCAATGGCGACGCCATGCTCGGCATCAACCCGGCCACCGACAGCCTGTCGTCCATCTGCGCGATGCTGGAGATGCTCGACGCCATCATCCAGCGCTACGAAATCCCCACCCAGGCCTGCGTGCTCACCCACGTCACCACCTCGATCGAAGCCATCAACCGTGGTGTACCGCTGGACCTGGTGTTCCAGTCCATCGCCGGCACCGAGGCGGCCAACGCCAGCTTCGGCATCAGCCTGGAGATCCTCCGCGAAGGCCACGAGGCCGGGCTCTCGCTGAAACGCGGCAGCCTGGGCAACAACCTCATGTACTTCGAGACCGGCCAGGGCAGCGCGCTCTCGGCCAACGCCCACCATGGCGTCGACCAGCAGACCTGCGAGACCCGCGCCTACGCCGTGGCACGCCACTTCGACCCCTTCCTGGTCAATACCGTGGTCGGCTTCATCGGCCCCGAATACCTCTACAACGGCAAGCAGATCATCCGCGCCGGGCTGGAGGACCACTTCTGCGGCAAGCTCCTCGGCGTGCCCATGGGTTGCGACATCTGCTACACCAACCACGCCGAAGCCGACCAGGACGACATGGACATGCTGCTGACCCTGCTCGGCGTCGCCGGCATCAACTTCATCATGGGCATCCCCGGCTCCGACGACGTGATGCTCAACTACCAGACCACCTCCTTCCACGACGCCCTCTACGCCCGCCAGAGCCTGGGCCTGCGCCCGGCCCCCGAATTCGAGGCCTGGCTGGAACGCATGGGCATCGCCCACCAGCGGGACGGCCGCGTGCGCCTGGGCGAGCAACTGCCGCCCGCCTTCCGCCAGGCCCTGGCGCAGCTCGGCTGAGGAGCCCTCGATGACCGACGACAAGCGCCCCGCCCTCGACAACCCCTGGCGCGAACTGCGCCGCCTCACCCCCGCGCGCATCGCCCTCGGCCGCGCCGGCACCAGCCTGCCCACCGAGGCCCAGCTGGACTTCCAGTTCGCCCACGCCCAGGCCCGCGACGCCGTGCACCTGCCCTTCGACCGCGCCGCCCTGGCCGCCGAGCTGACCGAGCGCGGCCGCGACAGCCTGCTGCTGCAAAGCGCAGCGGCCGACCGCCACACCTACCTGCAACGCCCGGACCTGGGCCGGCGCCTGGACGACGACTCGGCCCAGCGCCTGCGCCAGCACGCCGAAGCCAACCCCGGTGGCTACGACCTGGCGCTGGTGATCGCCGACGGCCTGTCGTCCCTCGCCGTGCAACGCCATGCCCTGCCCTTCCTCCAGCGCTTCGAGGAACAGGCGGCGGAAGACGGCTGGCGCACAGCCCCCATCGCCCTGGTGGAACAGGGTCGCGTGGCGGTGGCGGACGAAGTGGCCCAACTGCTCGAGGCGAAGATGGTGGTGATCCTCATCGGCGAACGCCCCGGCCTCAGCTCCCCCGACAGCCTCGGCCTGTACTTCACCTGGGCACCCCGCGTCGGCCTCACCGACGCCAGCCGCAACTGCATCTCCAACGTGCGCCTGGAAGGCCTCTCCTACGGCCTGGCCGCCCACCGCCTCCTCTACCTGATGCGCGAGGCCAGCCGCCGCCAGCTCTCCGGGGTCAACCTCAAGGACGACTCCCAGGTGCCGCTGCTCGACGGTGCCGAGCAACCCGTGCGGGGGAATTTCCTGCTGGGCGGGTAAGGCAAACTCACAGTCCCATGGAGCGAACCGATACGCTATTCCGGCACCGCGAAAATGGCGTCCACTTCTATTCCCACTTCAGGCGAGAACAGCCCCGCCACTTGCACCAGGGTGCTCGCGGGATTGAAACCGCCATAACGACGGTGCAACACATCTCGCAGGGCGGCGATCTCGTCCATGGACGTCACGTAGACCACCACCTTGATCAGGTCCCTCATCCCGATTCCTTCGGCGCGGGTCACTCGTTCCAACTGGTCGAAGATAGCCTCGGCCTGCTCCGCCAGCGGCCGCCCCTGAGCCGAGGTGCCGAATGCGGTGAGCCCGGAAAGGTAAAGCGTACGGTCGTGTCTCACCGACACGGAATAGGGGCCCGCAGGAGGTGGCAGGGTTGCGTAGTTGGTTCTCGTCGGCATCTCGATAGGCTCTCGGTTTGGGTTGACTCGATAACCGCATCGCACGCAACGGGCGGCTCGCCCTGCCTGCGAGCACTGGAGATCGATGGGTATTGGCTCATGGCGCAGGAGCAGCGGCCCGGGGGTCGCCGCCCTGTGCACCGGATTCGGCCCCCCGCTCAGAAGCGGCTGCCGTCGTCACTGACCCTCTGCTCGGCCAGCCAGTCGTCGTGCAACCATTTTTCGGTCTTCCTCTTGCCGGGGAATGTGATCCACACGATGTCACGCTCGAAGACCATCGGTTTTTCATCACTCCCGACGATGACCCAGAACCAGCGACCGTCTGCCAGATTGCGGGCCTTCACCTTCATTCCGGTGAGCGTGATGCTTTCCTCGCGCCCCCCGCGAACGACCCTGATGGTCTCGTCGTGAGGATCGATCCAACTGATCTTCATTCTGGCAAGGAGGTCGGGAGCGGCATGCTGCAGGAAGTCGCGCGCCACCTGCTCAGAGCGCTCGCGAGAGGGCAGTGTCTTTCCAGCGAGATCCAGGGAGATATTTGCAAACCCCTTCAGCACGCCGGCCTTCGACACGACCGTGCTGAAGTGCTCGCCTCCCAACCCGGCATTGCGGCCATCGCTGCGTTGATACCGGGTCAGCACCGCCAGTTCATCGTCCAGAACGACCTCGCGGGCGAAGGCGTAGGAATGGGAAGAAGGAATGGGGGCTGAGTCTGTCTTGGGGGCCACGATATCCATCTCCTCGTGTGCATGAGCGAAAGCGGAAGAAGCGCTGGCTGCCATACAAAGGGAAAGCGCAAGGGCGCCGGGCCAGCGGGTCCATCGTTTCATGGTCGAGCTCCTTTCATTTTCTGTTCAGGTTTCCTGGAACCTGTCCCTGACGGGGACATGAAGCACAACGAACGGCCCTCCTCTGCCTGTGTGTTCGGATGTTTGAAACCCAGGGCCATAGCCGAACTGGATGGCTGCGGCTGTGCACTGCCTGCACGACTGCACGCCCGCTACCGAGCGGCGTGCCCCTTACCGGTGGCGCTGTAGGCCGCCACGGCGGCCAGGCACGCCGCCAGCACGAGAAACAAGGTCGTGTCACCCAAAGCCCCACCCAGGCGGGCAACCCAGGGCCCGAGGCTCGCCCCCAGGAAGAGGACGAAGGTATAGAGCGCGACCGCAAGCCCACGAGCAGATGCAGGGGCCCGTATCGAAGTGAAGGCGATCAGGCTGGGGACGCTGATGCCGACGCCAGCGACGAATATCACGCTGGCAGCCAGTAGCCAGAGCAATCCCTGGTCACCCGACATCGCCACCAGGAAAAGCCCCAGAGCCGCGACCGCCAACCCCGAGCTGGCGACGCGTTGCGCGCCCCATCGCTGAATGGCAGCGGCCACGGCCAGGGGCGCGAAGAGTCCGGGTAAGGCAATCGCCCGTGCGGCCAACGGATCGAGCGCCGAACCCTGGCTTTCATGGAGCCGGCTGTCCAATCCGACATAGAAGGCCACGAACGTCATGAGCAGCAGGAGAGCCGGTACATAAACGCGACGCAAGAATGGATCGGCGAGCAGTCGGA
The DNA here is from genome assembly GCF_037153275.1 of Pseudomonas sp. USHLN015. NCBI lineage: Bacteria > Pseudomonadati > Pseudomonadota > Gammaproteobacteria > Pseudomonadales > Pseudomonadaceae > Pseudomonas > Pseudomonas sp. USHLN015. The sequence goes on along the minus strand of NZ_JBBCKP010000003.1, from coordinate 150,627 downwards.
AGACAGGGCGATAGGTTGCAAGAAGTGGCATGAGCGCTCCCTCGTCCTGGGCGCCCTTGGGGGCTACCAGGATCATCGCGGCAGTGATCAGGTAGATGGCGATCAGCGGAATCATTGCCTTGCCGAACCCCCAGGCGCCTGCAACCACGCCCCCATACAACTGCCCCAGCAGCCCGGCGATGAGGAATCCCGTGCTCAGCCACGCGACGCCCCACGTCCGCTGCCGGGCGTCGCCACGTTCGGACACATAGGCGATGGCGACCGGGGGGAAGGAAGCCGCGACGAACCCCTGAAGTGAACGCATGGCAATGAACGCCTCAGGAGACGAGACGGCGCTCATGCCGATGGAAACGATCGAAAGCGCAACGAGACCAAGCGCCAGCACGAGGCGCCGTCCAAACCTGTCGGAGAGCGGCCCGAACACCAGGAAGCCGGTCGCGTAGCACAGGCTGAACGCAATCAGGGACAACTCCAGGAGTTCCGTTGGTAATCCATAGTCCTCAGCCAGGCGGGCCATGATCGGTATGGGGATGTAGAGCTGAGATACCACCGCGACGGCGCAAAGCGTCATATGGACGAGCAGCAGCGTGGCGTGGCCTGGGTGAGGATTCGAATTCATGTGCATGGCTACAGATCTCTTCGATGCAGTGATTCGGGAGGCAAGGGGACCCTGGCCGTACCTCGTCGAAGTACGGGGGATTTTCTGTAGCAAGCTACATAACTGGATGAAGGAAACGGGTCAGCCGGACCCGTTTCGATAGGCGAGTGCCGCCAACGCAGGGCCCACCTTCACCATGAGCTTGGCCAGGCTGGCACGCTCCTTCTCGGTGAACGCGCTCATCAGTCCGGCTACCCACTCGTAATGCCGGGGAAGGACCCTCGCCAAGGCGGCTTCGCCCTCGGGTGTCAGGCGAACGATCCACAAGCGGCCATCCTGGGGATCTTCGTGTTTGCTGCACATCCCATTGGCCTCCATCTTCGCGACAGCGCGGGTCATGGTCTGCGAGGCAACGGAGACACCTTCGGCGAGCGCGCCGACCGTCAGCCCTTCCGGGTTGCGCTTGAGCAGCAGCAACACGAAGAAGTTCGTCTGCGACAGGCCGTGCCTGGCCAGGTTCTCATCGAATGCCGACAGCATCTGGTTGGTGGCCGAGGCCCAGGTCAGCCAGGTGTGCAGCCCTTCGACATCCGGATTCCCATACTCGTCGGCAAATCGGGCCAGCGTGTCCCGGGATGGAAGGTCCTTGAGTTCGAACATGATTTCTGTGTCCTGCTTTGTAGCTTGCTACATACCTTGGGAGCCGACTCTCGCAACGTCAACCCACCGACAGGGGGGCCGGATCGAGTACAGCCACTGCGCGACACCTCGCCTGCCGGTGCCAGGAACACCGCCGAGACAGGCAGCCGGTTCCTGGCTGCGAAATACCTGCCCCTACCGCCGAAAGTCCCGGACTAGAAACCCGGACAGACGTTCCAGACCTCATCGGGCCCGTTGTTCTTTCGGCTCCGGGCATGGCCTGGGGGAGACCCCGGCTCGTCCCCTGCCCAGCCCGGGAACGCAGCTCTTCTCACCCGCCATCGAACCCTGGCCTACAGGGCTGGAGTCGCTTTCCAAGGGCCAGAAGCGGCGTCGAAGTTCCAATCCCGCAGGCGCTGGTCGGGCAGGCCGATCTTTTTCCCGCCGTGCGGGTCGAAAGACGGACATTGGACACGCCCCGACCGTTCGCCACTGGACAAGCGCCGCGGCCCAGCCATGCTGTCTGCTCGTCCCGCAGCCATTCGACAGGACTCTTCATGACCGACCTTTCCGCCTTCCCCATCACCCACAAGTGGCCCGCCCAGCATCCCGACCGCCTGCAGCTCTACTCGCTGCCCACGCCCAACGGGGTGAAGGTGTCGATCATGCTCGAGGAGATCGGCCTGCCCTACGAGGCGCACAAGGTCAGCTTCGATACCAATGACCAGCTGTCCCCCGAATTCCTCTCCCTAAACCCGAACAACAAGATCCCCGCGATCCTCGACCCGGACGGTCCCGGCGGCCAGCCGCTGGCGCTGTTCGAGTCCGGCGCCATCCTGCTCTACCTGGCGGAGAAGAGCGGCCGCCTGATCCCCGACGACGCCGCCGGGCGCTACGAGGCGATCCAGTGGCTGATGTTCCAGATGGGCGGGATCGGCCCGATGTTCGGCCAGCTCGGCTTCTTCAACAAATTCGCCGGCAGGGACTACGAGGACAAGCGCCCGCGCGACCGTTACGTCGCCGAGTCCAGGCGCCTGCTGGCGGTGCTCGACCGACGGCTGCAGGGGCGCGACTGGCTCCTGGACGACTACGGCATCGCCGACATCGCCACCTTCCCCTGGATACGCAACCTGGTCGGTTTCTACGAAGCGGGCGAGTTGGTCGGCTTCGATGACTTCTCCAACGTGAATCGCGCGCTGCAAGCCTTCCTCGCGCGTCCTGCGGTAGCACGCGGCCTGAAGATTCCGGGATGAGCGCCAGGCAGGAGCCGGACGGCCCATCGCAGGCTGGCCGGATGGATTTACACTGCCTAGCATCAGCAGGTTGCCAGCCCGAGCAGGTGTGCATGGACCCCGTCTCCCCCAATCCCAACGAAGACCTGAGCGCACGTGGCTACGAGCTGCTGGTCAAGGCAGTGATCGACTACGCCATCTACATGGTTTCCGTCGAGGGCCGCATCGTCAGCTGGAATGCCGGGGCGGAGAGGATCAAGGGCTACAGCGCCGAACAGGCCATCGGCCAGCACCTGTCGATGTTCTTCACCGAGGAAGACCGCGCCGCCGGCCGCCCGGCCCACCTGCTGGCCACTGCGCTGGCCACCGGTCGCGCCCAGGACGAGGGCTGGCGGGTGCGTCGTGACGGCACACGCTTCTGGGCCCTGGCGGTGATGGACGTGGTCCACGACGAGGAAGGCCGGGTCATCGGCCTGGCCAAGATCACCCGCGACATGACCGAACGCCACGACTCCGAACTGCAACTTCAGGAGCTGCGCGCCCAGTTGTTCCAGGCGCAGAAGCTCGAAGCCCTGGGCCAGCTCACCGGCGGCATGGCCCACGACTTCAACAACCTGCTCACGGTCATCATCGGCGCCTCGGCGCTGGCTGCCCGCACCCAGGACCCCAAGCGCCTCAAGGAACTCCTGGGCAGCATCCACGAGGCCGGCCTGCGCGGCAGCCACCTGACCCAGCACCTGCTCTCATTCGCTCGTCGCCGTGACCAGCAGCAACAGCTCGTGGAATTGGAAAACACCCTGCATTCGGCGCAGATGTTCTTCACCCAGGCGCTGCCCAAGGGCATGAGCCTGGAGTTGCAACTGTGCCCACCGCTGCACCCGATCATGGTGGACCCGAGCCAGCTGGAAATGGCCCTGCTCAATCTCATCTTCAATGCCCGCGACGCCATGCAGGAGAGCGGCACCATCGTACTGCGCGCCGAGAACCGCCGACTGCAGGGGGAGTGGGAGAACCTGCATGGCGACTTCGTCCTGCTCACGGTTCGTGACGACGGCGTCGGCATCGCACCCGAGGTGCTGCCGCGCATCTTCGAGCCCTTCTTCACCACCAAGGGCCTGGGCAAGGGCACCGGTCTGGGACTTAGCCAGGCCTATGGCTTCGTCCGCCAACAGGGTGGCACCATCCGGGTGGACAGCACGCCCGGACTGGGCACCAGCGTGACCCTGTACCTGCCTGCGCGCCCACGCCAATCCCGCTGAAAAGCAGGCGCAGCGCACAGGAACTAGTTCAAGGCGCACGACTCTATCGCTGACCGGAGCCCGGCAGCGTAGAATCGCCGGGATTCAGGCCGACCCCGAGATCCGGACGCAGTACGCAACGCCGGCGGAGCGGGCTCCAGATCAGGTGCAGTCGGCCCTTTCCAGCTAACTTCCAAATGAGGCAGGCCAGAACTTGGAACAGCTAAAACGCCTTCAGAGCGGCATCGAAGGGTTGGATGCCCTGTTGAAGGGTGGCTTGGTTGCCGGTGCGTCCTACATCGTCCAGGGCCGTCCCGGATCGGGAAAGACCATCCTCGCCAACCAGATCGCCTTCAACCACGTGCGCGACGGCGGGCGGGTGCTGGTCGCCACCCTGCTGGCCGAAACCCATGAACGGCTCTTCCAGTTCCTCTCTACCCTGAGCTTCTTCGACGCCTCGCAGATCGGTGCGCAGATCCAGTTCGTCAGCGCCTTCGACACCCTGGAGAACGAAGGCCTGGATGAGGTGGTAAAGCTGCTGCGCCGCGAGATCAGCCGGCAGAAGGCCACCGTGCTGATCGTCGACGGCCTGCTCAACGCCCGCTCCAAGGCGGATACGCCGCTGGACACCAAGAAGTTCATCGGTGAGCTGCAGGGCCACGCAGCGTTCGCCGGCTGCACAGTGCTTTTCCTCACCAGCGCCCGCCTCGACGACGGCAGCCCCGAGCACACCATGGTCGACGGCGTGATCGAACTGGGTGAAGAGCTGTTCGGCGCACGCTCCGTACGGCGCATCCAGTTGCGCAAGACGCGCGGCAGCGGCGCGCTCTCCGGCCTGCATGAATGCGAGATCACAGACGACGGCCTGGTCGTCTACCCGCGCCTGGAAACCCTGTACAGCCGCCCTTCGCGCGCCGACAACGCGGAACTGCACCGTGTGTCCAGCGGCATCAACGGCCTCGATGCGCTGATCGACGGCGGCCTGCCACGCTCCTCGGCCACCCTGGTGATGGGCCCAGCCGGCGTCGGCAAGACCAGCCTCGGCGTCAGCTTCCTCGCCCAGTCCACCCCCGAGGAACCGGGCCTGCACTTCGGCTTCTATGAGTCGCCCGAGCGCCTGCGCCTCAAGGCACGCTGCATTGGAGTCGACCTCAAGGCCCTGGAGGAAAGCGGCGCCTTGCACCTGATGTGGCAACCCACTACCGAAGGGCTGCTCGATGGCCTTGGCGCACGCCTGATCAAGGCGGTGACAGAAAAAAGCATCAAGCGCGTGCACATCGACAGCCTCGGCGGGATGGCGCGCGTCGCCACCAACCAGGCGCGCCTGGTGGAATTCTTCAGCGCCCTGATGAACGAGTTGCGCGCGCTGGACGTCACCGTTTTCGCCACCTGGGAAATGCGCGACCTGTATAGCGCCGACATCAACGCCCCGGCGCCGGAGCTGTCGAGCATCGTCGACAACCTGGTGCTGATGCGCTTCGTGGAAATGAACTCTGAACTGAAACGGCTGCTGTCGATTCTGAAAATGAGGGACAGTCGCTACGACCCATCGTTGCTGGAAGTCCTAATCCATGACCACGGCATCGCACTCGACAAGGCTTTCAAGAACGCGACCGCCGTCATGTCCGGGGTCGCGACCCCAAATGCCGGCATCTGAAACCCGCCCATCGGTCAGCGCTTAATGACAACGATCCTGGTAGTCGATGACGAGTATCTGATTGCGGACATCCTGGCCTTCGCCCTGGAGGACGAGGGCTACATGGTCGTCAAGGCCGGCAACGGCCGCCGTGGCCTCGAGGTTCTCGATCGCGAGCGCCCCGCCCTGGTCATCACCGATTTCATGATGCCGATCATGGATGGTCTCGAGTTCGCCAAGGCGATCCGCGCCCGCGCACAATCGTCCGACCTGCCGATCATCCTCATGAGCGGCGCCCAGGGCAGCATTGGCCGTGACCGGGGAGATCTCTTCGCCGCCGTCTTCGACAAACCCTTCGACATCAACGCCGTGATCGCGATGGTCGCGCAACTGATCGGCCCCAGCGACGGCCAGGCCGACTGACACCCATCTGTCTCATCGACCGGCGCCACATCAGCGGCCCATTGCACGCATCGCCCACCTCCCGGAAACTGCCGCTTTTCAGCCCCTGCGGAGACCGCCGTGTCCACCCAAGAACTCGCCAACGACCCCACCTGGGTCCAGATCTGCCAGGCCGCCGCGCTCGACCCGCAGCGTCGCTTCGCTTCCCGCCAGGCCGTGCTGACCAGCCCCGTCGCGCTCGAAGCCACCCTCTACCGCGGCGACGAAGATGACCCCGACGCCGAGGAAGAAGACCTGGGCGATGCCCGCGTGCTGATCACCGGCACCTTCCAGCCACCCGCCCAATGGAGCGCCGAGGAGCGTGCCGACTACTACGACGGCAGCGACCCCGAGGAATTCTTCAGCGCCCTGATCGAATGCATCGCCGCCCCCGCCAGCCGCGCCTACTTCACCGCCGAAGCCGGCGACCAGGTGGCCGTCAGCACAGCCGGAGGCGCCATCCAGATGTACTACCTCTACGAAATCTTCGAGGACGAAGACGGCCACCACGCCGTGCTGATCCGCGACACCGAAGCCTTCATCTGAGGCTTCCGGGGGCTCCCTGCGCGAATGCATGCGTGCCCACAAGGCCATGTGGGCACGACGCGCCTGATGGAGGTCGCATTACCTCCAGAAGGCGGAGCCAGGCCCCACTCGCTCTTGGCTGAAGCCGCGCATCGCCTCCAGGGCATTCGCAGCCGTTGAAGCCCGGGCGGTGCTCGCCCCACCCCTTCCCAAACGCCCGTCCCAGAGCCTTCCTGGCTCGCCTTGCAGAACTGCAAAGCCACCTTGCAGGGCTGTCCGTTCCGCTGGCGGCGGTTCACGGCAATCATGGCGTCGTGCTTTCGAACAACCCCGAACAACCGACACGACACCCATTAGAGAATCCCGAGGACACCGCCATGAAACTGCAGACCAACCTGATCGCCGCCACCCTCGCCCTGTCCATCGGCAGCGCCTTCGCCGCCGGCAGCCCCGGCGTGGAACACACCACCCAGGCCTTCCTCGAAGCCCTCGAAGCCGGCAACGGCAAGCCCCTGGAAACCCTGGCGCCGAAGGATGCCCGCGCCGTGCTGGTGGGCGCCCAGGCCGGCGTCAAGGTCGACCTCTCCGGCACCCGCATCGAGAAGAAGAGCATCGAGATCGACGGCCAGCCCCTGGAGCTGACCCTCGTCCGCCCCGAAGGCGCCAAGGGCGACCTGCCGGTGTTCATGTTCTTCCACGGCGGCGGCTGGGTGCTGGGCGACTACCCGACCCACGAACGCCTGATTCATGACCTGGTGGTGAACTCCGGCGCGGTCGCCGTCTACGTGAACTACACCCCCTCGCCGGAGGCCAAATACCCCACCGCCATCAACCAGGCCTACGCCGCCACTAAATGGGTGGCCGAGCACGGCAAGGACATCGGCGTCGACAGCTCGCGCCTGGCCGTGGCCGGCAACAGCGTCGGCGGCAACATGGCGGCGGTGGTGGCGCTGATGGCCAAGGAACAGGGCACCCCGAAACTGCGCGCCCAGGTGTTGCTGTGGCCGGTGACCGACGCCAACTTCGAGACGGCCTCCTACAACCAGTTCGCCCAGGGGCACTTCCTCACCAAGCCGATGATGCAGTGGTTCTGGGACAGCTACACCACCGACCCGAAGCAGCGCGCCGAGATCCATGCCTCGCCCCTGCGCGCCACCACCGAGCAACTGAAAGGCCTGCCGCCGACCCTGATCCAGACCGCCGAGTTCGACGTGCTGCGTGACGAAGGCGAAGCCTACGCCCGCAAGCTGGACGCCGCCGGCGTCGAGGTCACCGCCGTGCGCTACAACGGCATGATCCACGACTACGGCCTGCTCAACGTGGTCAACCAGGTCCCGGCGGTGCGCTCGGCCATGCTCCAGGCCGGCGCCGAGCTGAAGAAACACCTGCAGTGACCCCACCCGCCTGCGCCCCGGCCGCCCTGTGCTGCCGGGGCGCTCGCGCATGCAGCAGGAGACCGCCATGACCCCCGCCATCGCCCAGCCGGACGCCGCCCTGCTGGCTCCCGACAACCACCTGCTGGTGCTGCTCGACCACCAGGCGCAGCCCGCCCTGGCCACCCGCTCCATCGACGCCATCACCCTGCGCGACAACCTCGCCCTGCTGGCCAAGGCCGCCTGGCAGTTCGAGGTGCCGACGCTGCTGAGCAGCCTCGACGCGCCGGCCTTCGCCGGTGAGCTGCTGGAAGAGCTCACCGCGGTGTTCCCCGAGCAGCCGGTGCTCCGCCGCCGCACCTTCAACGCCTGGGAAGACGCCCTCTTCATCGAGCGGGTCAACGCCAGCGGCCAACGTCGCCTGGTACTGGCCGGGCTATGGACATCGGTGAGTATCACCGCCACCGCGCTCTCCGCGCTGGGACAGGGCTTCGCGGTGTATCTGGTGGTGGACGCCGGCGGCGATGTATCGCCCCAGGCACAGGAGATGGCCTTGCAGCGCCTGCTGCAACGGGGCGTGCAGCCGCTCACCAGCCTGCAGTACCTGCTGGAGTTGCAACGCGACTGGTCACGCACGGACAGCGCCTCGCGGGTGCTGGACATCGCCCGCACCCACGCCGGCCCCCTGGGGCTGTGATGACGTAGCCCGGGCTTCAGCCCGGGGAAATGGCATCGCCCCGCAAGCGCGCCGCATCCCGCTCGAAGCATTCCGTCAGCCAGCGCGACACCGCCTGGTAGCGGCCGATGCGCCCGGCATCACGATGGCTCAGCAACCACACCTCGCGATGCAACTCGGGCCCCACCCCCAGGCGACGCAAGCCATGGCGCTCGCCCAGCAGGCAGGGCAGCAGCGCCAGCCCCATGCCGGTGGCGCAGGCCTGCACCAGGGTGCTGACGCTGCTCACCCGCAGCGGGCAGCGCAACGATGGCGAAAGGTTGCCCAGCCACTTCATCTCCGGCATGCCGTCCAGCTCCTCGCCATAAGCCAGCCAGGGCTGCTCGCACCATTGCTCGCGGGTCAGGCCCACATGGCACTCGGCGCCGTACACGGCGAAGCCCAGGTCCCCGACCTTGCGCATCACCAGCGCGGCATCGTCCTGGGGGCGCGCCAGGCGCAGGGCGAAATCCGCCTCGCGGCGGGTGAAGGACAGCGACTGGTTGGCCACCAGCAGCTGCAACTGCAGCTCCGGGTAGGTGCTGGCCAGGGCCGGCATGTGCTCCACCAGCCAGTGGCTGAACAGAAAGTCGATGGAGGTCAGGCGCACTGCCCCGCCCACTTCGCTGGCCTCGCTGCGGGTGTCCAGCAGCATGCTCTGCACATCCCCCAGCACCCGCTCGGCATAGGCCAGGAACACCTGCCCCGCCTCGGTGGCGTGGTAGCGCGTGGTGTCGCGGATGAACAGCCGGGTCTGCAGGCTCTGCTCCGCCGCCGCCAGGCGCCGGCTCATGGTGGAAGGGTCGATGCCGAGGGACCGCCCGGCCGCACTCATGCTGCCGTGGCGAGCCAGCGCCAGCAGCAGGGGGATGTCGTTCCAGTCGAAGTTCACGGGGGCTCCAGAGGTGGCCGCGGATGGCCGGCCGCCCACGATAGCAAGCCTCCCCCGGCGTACCGCAAGGGGCGTGGTTGTACCGGTGTGACAAGATTTTCAACGACAGTCCGGGGAGCTCCGATCGCGAATGAATTCGCTCCCACGAGGGCGCCATGCCCGTGCACGAGCATGACCGTTGTGTAGGGTGGATGACGCTCTTTTCATCCACCAATGGGGTGTTGACTGACCCCGCCGCCAAGCACTTCGCGAGCCCGTAGCCCGGACTTCAGTCCGGGACTCCGATCGCGAATGAATTCGCGCCCGCAAGAGAGGCGGCGCTGCGCACCGCTTGGCGACTGAAGTCGCCCCTACAAAAGCCCCACACCCATGCGCGAGCATGAGCGCCGCCAGGCGCTTCGCGAGCAGAGCTCGCTCCTACAGGTTCAGCGGTTCAGCGGCCGCGCCCGGCCAGCACGGCAGTGGCGCCCTGGGCCCTGCGGCAGTACCAGATGACGCGACTGACGCCACGGGTGATGGCGACGTAGGCCAGGCGCAGGCTCTCGTCGCGCATGGCCTGGTCGTAGCTGTTGCGGAAGAAACCGCAGCGCGCATAGAGGGCATTGCGCAGCGGGTGCGCCTCGGTGGGCAGGCAGTCGTCGACGATCACCGCCACCTCCGCCTGCAGGCCCTTGGCGCGGTGGATGCTGTAGGCCTTCACCGGCAGCGCCGGGTCGAGCTGCGCCTGGATGCTGCGCAGCACCTCGTTGCGCCGGCCGAGCAGGAGCACGGCGGTACGCTCGCCGCTGCCCCGCTCCTCGACATGCCGGCACTGGGCCTGGATGTCGGCGATCAGGTCCGCCAGGCCGGCGGCCAGCTCGAAACCCTGCACCAGGCGCACGCCATCGTCCGGCTGGGCGAGCTTCACCGCACGACTGGTCTTCTCCTGCTTGAAGGCGACGCCGCCGAGCACCGCCTCGCCATCGCGCACCACCGCATCGATGGAGCGGTAGTTGGTTTCCAGCAGCAGCACCTTGCTCTTCTTCGCCTTGCCCTTGCCGGGGAAGTGTCGATCGAAGTCCATGAACAGTTCCGGGGAGCTGCCACGCCAGCCGTAGATGGACTGCCAGTCGTCGCCGATGGCCATCAGGCTCGGTGCCCGGCGCGAGCGCGCCAGCTGGCGGTGCACGGCCTGCAGCCACTGGACGATCTGCGGGGAGATGTCCTGGAACTCGTCGATCAGCAGGTGCGTCAGCGGCTCCAGCAGCGCGGCATCGACGCTGCCGGCCTCCAGGCGGCGAGTGAGTTCGGCGAAGGCGTCGTTGAAAGTCATCAGGCCACGCTCGCGCAGCAGCGCCTGGAAGCGCGCCCAGAAGGGTTGCAGGGCCTCGATGAAGAGCCGCTCCTGGGGCGGGCAGTTGAGCTTTTCCGGCTGCAGCGCCTCGAGGCGCAGGCCGATGCTTTCGATGAACCCGGCCTGGCCATGGAAGGCCTCGGGCAGCGGCAGCGCGGTCAGTTCGCCGGCCAGGCGCAGCGGGTCGCGGGGCGCCGTGCCGATGGTGCTGCCCTCCTCTTCCACGGGCTCCGGCAGCCCGAGCAGGCGATGCACCCGCTGGCGGAAGGAGGCATCGGCGGCGTAGCAGTCCTGGTAGGCCTCCTCCAGCAGGCGTTGCTGGGCCGGGCGCAGGCGGCCGGCGGCCAGGGGGTTGTCCGGTTCGGCACTGGGGTCGCGGTCGTCCAGCTGTTCGAACCAGGCGGGGTTGCCCAGGGCGGCCTTGGCCAGTACCCCCATGGCCGAGTGGAAGGTGCGCACGCATTGGCGTGCCTGGGCGGCGTCGAGGGGGAAATCCCAGAAGCCGAGCACCCGCTGCAACTGGTCGCGCAACTGCGCGCAGGAGGCGTTGGTGAAGGAGATGACGGTGAGCCTGCCAGGCTCGATGCCCAGGTGGCAGAGCATGAACACCACGCGCAGCACCAGGGTGGTGGACTTGCCGGAGCCGGCACCGGCGAAGATGCGGGTGACCGGCGCGCGGCCGAGGATCATCGCCCACTGTTCGTCCGAGGGCGCGGCAACCACGCCGGCGGCCACCGCCTCGGTGACCTTCTCGCGCATGGCCTCGGCCGCGCCGGCGCTCTGCCGCAGGATGCCGCCATAGATGCCGTTGTCGGGCGCTTGCGCGGTTGCCGCGACGGCCCCGCCCGGCTCCTTTGGCGCGGACTTCTTGCCGCTCGCACGACCCTTGGGGGTGCTGGTGGCGCCCTTGCGGCTGCGCCCGCGAGGCTTCTTCTGCGCCTGGGCGGCCATGGCCTGCGCGGCCTCGCGCTCTTCGCGCAGGTAGGCGGTGGTACGGGGGAAATAACGCGCCAGCGCTCCGGAGAGCAGCGACTTGTAGCGCTTGACGGCAGAGAACATCCGAATGGTCCGGGGAAAGCGAATAACGGGGCGCGATGATAAGGGCTTTGCCACCGCGGCGTCAGTTGCTGGCCCCTGGCCAACCGGCGGCAAGGCCTTGCCCCACGACGGCAAGGCGGCGCCGTGCCCACATCGGGACGCCGGGCTGGAAGCCCTCTGCAACGGGGCTTCTGCGTTTATGGCCCGATCCCTGCACCTAAGCCGCGCATCCTCTGCATCCAGGGAAAGGCCATGACCATCATCTCCAACAGCTCGCCGCTGGCCACCTACGTCGCCAGTGCCACCAAGCCGTCGACCGCCGGCACCAGCGGCTCCACGTCCGGCACCGAGGACAAGACACCGCAGAAGCCCGCCGACCCCATCGCCGAACTGCGCCAGTTCGCCGCCAACCTGGTGGCCCAGGGGCGCGGCGGGTTGATGAACGCCATGGCCGGCAACACCAGCAACGTGCTGAGCAACGCCAGCGCGGCGACCCGGGCCGGCCTCAACGGCGGCAACGGCGCGCAGATGCAGTTGCCGGACGTCTCGACCCTGGACCGCGACGACGCCGCCAAGATGCTGACCCAGGTGCAGAAGCTGCTCGACAAGGGCCTCGAAGGCGCCTTCTCCTTCGTCGGCGTGAATGGCGACAAGCAGACCAGCTCGCTGGAGACCTACCGCGACTGGCTGCAGGCCAAGGGCGGCATCAGCATCTACGCCTGAGCCTCAGCGCAGGGCCTCGCCCAGCAACGCCAGGTAGCGCGGGTGCAGGGAGATGTCGTTGTGGCCCGCGCCGGCCAGCACCTCCAGCCGCGCCATGCCAGGGGCGAAGGCCGCCGCCAGGCGCTCGCTGCTATCACGCGGGATCACCTGGTCGTCGCCAGCCAGCATCAGCAGCGTCGGCACCCGCAGCGCGCCGGCGACATCCGCCGAGCGGTAGCGATCCTTCAGCAGCCAGCGCACCGGTGCCCAGGGGAAGCGCCCGGCGGCGACGTTCTCGATGCTGTCGTAGGGCGTGATCAGCACCAGCCGGCTCACCGGCCGCTGGCTGGCCAGCTGCACGGCGACCCCGGAAGCCAGGCTGCGCCCCACTACCGCCACGCGCGGATGCTCGGCGTGGATATGGTCGAACAGCCGCTGCGCGTCATGCAGGATCAGCGCCTCGCCGGGCTCGCCGGAACTGCCGCCGTAACCGGGGTAGTGCATGAGGTAGAGCGCGTGGTCGGGGAAAGCCCCGGCCAGTTGCTCCAGATTCATCGACACGTCCTCGGCGTTGCCGCCGAAATACAGCAGCGCGTCGGCACCCGGGCGCGGGCGCACGGTGACCACCAGGCGCCCCTCGGCCACCGGCAGCTCCAGGGTGCTTTCCGGCGCCTGCACGGCACGGGGCTGGGGGAAGTAGAGCAACGCCCGCTGGAACACGAAGAGCGCGGCGCAAAGCGCCAGGTAGAGCAGGACGGCAACGAGGGTGGTCCAGAGCAGGGCGCGCGGCATGGCTGATTTCCCGTGGAAGGAAGGCCCCCGCGCCGGGCGCGGGGGCGCTCAGCCTATCAGAAGCTGAAGTCCACCTTGGTCCACAGGGTTCGGCCGGGCTCCTTGATCGCATCGGGCTCGGCGGGGAAGCCGAAGCCGGCGTCGCCCGCGAGGTTGAGGTGCTCGGCATAGGCCTTGTCGAAGAGGTTGTCGACCCCGGCGCTGAGCTTGATGTCGCGGCTCAGGCGGTAGGCACCGTTGAGGGAGAAGACCGCGAAGCCGCCGCTCTTGCCGAAGTCCTGCCCCACCACGTTGCCCTGGCCTTCGGCCACGCGGTTCTGCGCGGCGGCCACGCGCCACAGGGCGCCGGCACTCCAGTCATCACGCTCGTAGGTCAGGCCCAGGCGAGCCTCCAGCGGCGGCATCTGCGGCAGCGCGCGGCCGTCGGAGCTGTTCTTGCCCCAGGCGTAGGCCAGGGTGGCGTCGGTCTTCCAGTTGCCATCCAGGCGGTAGGCCGCGCCCAGTTCGCCGCCCATGATGCGCGCGTCGATGTTCTCGGCCCGCGAGGTGTCGCCCATCATCCCCGGGGTGTAGGTGAAGAGGATGTAGTCGCGCACCTGGCCGACGTAGCCGGACGCCCAGGCCTCCAGGTCGCCCTCGCTGTACTGCACGCCGAAGTCGAGCTGGGTGGTCTTCTCCGGCTTCACGCCATCGAAGGCATTGCGCGATCCGGTCGGGCCCTGGTTGGGCGAGTACAGCTCCCAGTAGTCGGGGAAGCGCTGCACGTGGCCGAGGCCGGCATAGACGGTGGTGGCGCTGTCCAGGTCGTGCTCGTAACGCGCGAAGCCGCTGGGCAGGGTGTCGGCGCGGGTCTCGCCGAAGGTCGGGTTGGCCATGCCCATCATGCCCAGGGTGCGGCGGTAGTCCTTGGCGTCGGAGCGATCGAGGCGCGCCCCGGCCACCAGGCGGTCGCCCTCTTCCACGTACCAGGTCAGCTCGCCGAAGGCGCCGTAGCTGTGCATCAGCGCGTCACGGGTACGGGGGAACTGGTCGGCGTCGGTGAAGGTGCCGGTCATCATCGAGTAGCGCGAGGCGCGCTTGCGGTGTTCGCTGCGCATGGCGTCGAGGCCGGCCACCAGTTCCACGTCGGTCCATTTGAAGGTGGCGGCCAGGCGCGCGCCGAGGGTGCGGCGGTCCACCTGCGAGGCCATCGGCATGGGCATCGAGCTGGTGGGGTCGGGGTTGCGCAGGCGGAAGTTGTCCATCACGTGGTCGGCGTAGTTGTAGTAGACCTGCGCCTCCAGCTTGTCGAGCACACCGCCCAGGTTGCTGCGCTCGAAGCGCAGGCCGAGGCTTTCCCGCAGGAACTGGCTGCCGTCCATGCCGCGCCCGGCGTAGCGGGACTCGCCGTTGCCACGGCCGGCGGAGAGCTCGATGAGGGTGTCGGCGTCCGGGGTCCAGCCGATGGCCACATCGCCGTTCCACTTGTCCCAGCGCGAGGGCACGGTGTCGCCGTTGCCGTCCTCGTAGTCGTCGGACTGGGAGTGGTTGCCGGTGGCGCGCAGGTAGCCGGTCTCGTTGCCCACGGCGCCATCCAGCACGCGGTCGAAGCGGCCATTGGAGCCGGCCAGCAGGCTGGCATGGAGGCGGCTGCCGAGTTCGCCGAAGCGCTCAGGCTCGCGCTCGAAGAGCACGGTGCCGGCGGAGGCGCCGGGGCCCCAGAGCACGGTCTGCGGGCCCTTGATCACGGTGAGCTTGTCGAAGGTCTCGGGGGAGATGTAGGAGCTCGGCGCGTCCATCCGCCCCGGGCAGGCGCCGAGCATCAGGCCGCCGTTAGTGCGCAGGTTGAGGCGCGAGCCGAACATCCCGCGCAGCACCGGGTCGCCGTTGGTGCCGCCGTTGCGGATGGCGGCGAAGCCGGGAATGGTCTTCAGGTAGTCGGTGCCGTCGCTGGCGGGCACCGGCTGGCGGGCCTGTTTCGGGTCGGTGACGATGGTCAGCGGCGAGCTCTGCTGCACGGCGGTGATGACGGTCGCGCTGACCTCGATCACGTCGGAGGCGGGCACGACGGGTGCCACGGGCGGCTCGTGCTCGTGTTCGTGGGCGACGGCGCCCGCGGCGAAGGCGAGGCCGGCGGCCAGGGCGAAGGCGTGGCGCCAGCGCAGGCGGGCGGCATCGGGCTGGAAGGCGAAACGGGTGGTGCGGTTGGCAGGCAGGTGCATCGTGTTCATTCCATGATCTGAAATCGGTGGCCACGTCGCGGTCGGCGCGACGGGCAAGTCGGGTCGGCGGCGTCACCAGGACGGCCGCAGGCTCAGGCGTGTGAATTCAGATGCAGGGAGAGGCGCGGGGGTTGGCCGAGGGCCAGCAATGGCGGGGCGGCGTGCGCGGCCGGCTTTCCCGTGCCGGGCGCGGGGCGCTGCGGCGGCGCTGGAGCCAGAACAGGCCGAGGAAGAACAGGATGCCGAGGGTGACGGCGTTGCCCATCGGGCAGTTGAAGCCGGCGCTGGAGAGCTGCGCGGGCGAGCCGGGCTGGTCACCGTCGATGGATGGACCGTCGCTGCCGGTGGCCGAGCAGAAGGCACCGCCGAGGCCGCTGAGTTCGAGGCCCATCGCCTGGCCGTGATGAATCCCGCAGGCGAGCAGGTTGAACAGGACGCAGGCGTACAGCATCCAGGCGATCAACGAGCGGTCGTGGCGGGTGGTTTTCATGGGCGGCGACTCTAGCACCGAAAATTCTCGACGAGAAAGCCGGTCCTTGTGGTGGATTGCCGCAGGCCGCAGGGCGCATCGACGTCAGACTGAACCCCGGGATGGCCTTGCGAATCACTTGGCGGCGGAGCGGGCAGTCCCGGTAGAGTCGCAGCACCGAATCGCGCCGAGAACCTTCATGTCCCGCCTCTACGATGCACGCGGCAACCGCTATGTCGTCACCACGCCCGATGCGCTGCGCCGCCTGGGCATCGCCATCCCGCAGGAAGCCGCCGACGCGGCGCAGGCCCGCGAGAAATGGAGCGCCACGGCCATCGAGGCCCTGTGCGGCTGGCCCGACGGCATGCGTCCGGAAGGCGCCAAGGGCCATCGCTCGGACGGGCTGCTGGTCGGCCCCTTCGGCAACGCCTCGCCCTGGGACCTGCTCATCGTCAACACCGACGGCAGCCTGACCGAACGCAGCGGCAACGGCATGACCCTCTTCGCCCAGGCCCTGCTCGACGACGGCCACGTCGCGCCCGGCCAGGCCTTCGTCCTGCATGTACACCACGACAAGCCCGGCGGCGGCTCGCCGGTGGTCACGCCGATCGAGCCCGCCGAGCGCGACGGGCGCCCGGGATTCTGGTTGCAGATGGGCGCACCGGGATTCGGTCCCGAGGCAGTGGGGGCCGGTGGCGAACACCTGGCCGCCGCCGATTTCCACGGCCGCCCCCTGAACCGCGTCGACGCCCTGGCGCAGGTGAACGCCGGGTGGTGCCGCAGCCAGTTCGTGCGCATCGGCAATCCCCACTGCGTGACCCTGCTGGACGAGCCCGCCGCGCTGCCGGCCATGCCCTGGCTACGCGCCGCCGACACCCACGCGGCGCTGGAGCGCATCGCCTATGCCGCGCCCCTCGGCGCAGGCGATCCCTGCCCCGCCGGGGTCAACCTGCAATGGGCGGCGCGGGCGGCGGATGGCGCCCTCGAGGCCCGGGTGTTCGAGCGCGGCGAAGGGGCGACCGAGTCTTCCGGCAGCAGCGCCTGCGCGGTGGCCTGCGCCGCCTGGAAGGCCGGGCTGGTGGCGGCCGGCGAGGTGCGCGTGCGCATGCCCGGCGGCACCGCGCCGCTGCGCCTGGAGCAGCAGGGCGACGCCCTGGTGGGCGTCTGGCTGTTCGGCGTGGGCGCGCGCCTGGAGGGTTGAGGCAGGGCTCAGTTCGGCGCCGTGGCCTTGAGCCCGGCCAGCACCAGCTTCTGGTAGAGCTGCTCGCGCAGGCCGCTGGGCGCGTGCAGGTCCATGCGCTGCAAGTGGCGGGTGTAGTCCGCAGGCTCCGGCAGGTCGAACAGGGTGGCCATGCCCAGTTCGAGGATTTCGCTGAGCTTGAGCTTGCTCTTCAACCAGCGCAGGGCCCGCAACAGGTCCTGTTCCTCAGGGGTGAAATCACAGCCCAGCGGGTATTCGGCGAACAACCTTGGATGCTCGGCCTGCAGCGCAAGCAGGCGCCAGGGCGTGTTCTGCCGGTAGCGGGGGTCGAGGACGAAATCGGCGGGCAACTTGCCGGCCTTCTGCGCCTCGGCGATCAGGCCGTCCTGAAAGCGCGAATCGGCGATGCGCAGCAGCGCTCCGATCACCTCGGCGTCGTTCTTGCCGCGCAGGTCGGCGATGCCGTACTCGGTCACCACCAGGTCGCGCAGGTGCCGGGGAATGGTGGCGTGGCCGTACTCCCAGACGATGTTGGAGCTGGCCTCGCCGCCGGACTCGCGCCAGCTGCGCAGCATCAGGATCGAGCGTGCGCCGTCCAGCTCGTGGGCCTGGGCGACGAAGTCGTACTGCCCGCCGACGCCACTGAGCACGCGGCCATCCTCCAGCTGGTCGGCAGCGCTGGCGCCCAGCAGGGTGATGGTGAAGCAACTGTTGACGAAGCGCGCATCGCGACGCTGCAGGCGCTTGAGCTCCTCGTCGCCATGCAGGCGGTTGACGTAGCTGATGGCGGTCATGGCGATGCGTGACAGCGGCCCTTCGCCCAGCTCGCGCAGGCGCTGGTAGAAGGCCTCGGGGCCGAGGAAGAAACCGCCGTGGATCAGCACACCGCCCCGCGCCTGGCCGAGCTGCTCGACCAGGGCGGCGCGGGTGGCGGCGTCGTCGAGCGTGGCGCTGAGCCGGCGACCATCGGCCAGCAGCAGGTGGTCGCCGTCCAGGCGCACGCCCTCATCGAGCAGGCCGTGGCGCTGCAGCCAGGCGAGGCCATCGGCGTCTAGCACGCGCGGCAGTTCATCGAACAACGCGTCGAGGTCGGTCGGCGTGCCCTGGGGGTCCAGTGCGCCGGCGTTGGCCAGGCGCTGCAGGCGCACATCGGGGTACACGGGGCGGCGCAGCACCCCGGCCTCCAGCAGCACCAGCAGGCCCAGCAGGAACATCTCGCTGTTGGCGTAGAGCCCCTGGGCGAACGGCGCCAGGCCGCCTTCGCGCTCCACCAGGCCGCCCCAGCGCTGCGGGACTTCGAGGGCATCGAGCACGGCGCGGTAACCGGCGTTGTCGCCCTGGCGCGCCACCAGCGCGGCGGCCAGGCCGTCGGCCATGGCGCCGATGCCCACCTGCAGCGTGCCGCCGTCGCGCACCAGGGCGCTGGCGTGCAGGCCGATGGCGTGGTCCTGCAGGCTCACCGGCAGGTTGGGGGTGGAAAACAGGGTGCTGCGCTCGGGTGCCTCCAGCACCAGGTCGAACTCGCCGGCGTCGAGCTCGGCGTCGCCCGGCATATAAGGAAGCGCCTCGTGCACCTGGGCGATGGCGAGGATGGTCTCGCCCGCCGCGCGACGACGGCGCAGGCGCGGCAGCAGGTCGAGGGTGATGTCGGGGTTGCAGCTCAGGCTGAAGCGCCCGGGGCTCTGCGGCCGCGCGGCGACCATCTGCGCCACCAGGTTCAGGCCCTTGCGGTCCAGGTCACGGGCCACCTGGCTGTAGTTGAGGCTGACGTAGCTCTGCTGGGCCTGGGGATTGTCCAGCTGGCTGGCCGGCTGCAGGTAGAACTCCTCGACGCGGATGTGCGCCGGCAGCTCGCCGCAGCGCAGGTCGCTGAGGTAGTCGAGCTCGATGTAGTCGCCATAGAGGCGACGCAGGAAGGGGCCGGAGAAACGCTGCTCCAGTTCGCTGGCCGGCTGCGGCTTGGCCAGGGACAGCGCGGTGTAGATGATCAGCTGGCGCTCCGGCAGCGTCTTGATGCGCTGGTAGAGCGCGTTGACGAAGCGGTTGGGCTTGCCCAGCCCCAGGGGGATGCCGAGGCGGATGGGCCCCTCGATCCGGCGCAGCACTTCATCCACGGCCTGTTCCAGCGAGCAGTTGGGCACCTGTCCTCTCCCTTGGGCATCGACGATGCAGGCTTGGACCGGCCCGGCCGCGCTTTTGCTCAACCCATGACGCGGTGTGATTCAAACGCTCGCTTGGATTGCGCTTTCCAGGATTTTTCAGGCAGCATCGACCGGGTACTGGCATAGCACCTGCATTCCTACCAGCCCCAACCACCAACGCCGAGGCCTACCCATGCGCATCGTCCAAGCCACCCTGGAGCACCTGGACCTGCTGAACCCGCTGTTCGTCAAATACCGCGAGTTCTACGGCGAACTGCCCTTCCCCGACTCCTCGCGCAAGTTCCTCGAGAAGCGCCTGAGCCGCAAGGAATCGATCATCTACCTGGCCCTGGCCGACGATGACGACACCAAGATCCTGGGCTTCTGCCAGCTCTACCCGAGCTTCTCCTCCCTGTCGCTGAAGCGCGTGTGGATCCTCAACGACATCTATGTCGCCGAGGACGCCCGTCGCCAGCTGGTAGCCGACCGCCTGCTGCAGACCGCGAAGAAGATGGCCAAGGAAACCAACGCCGTGCGCATGCGCGTCTCCACCAGCGCGGGCAACGAAGTGGCGAAGAAGGTCTACGAGTCCATCGGCTTCCGCGAGGACAGCGAGTTCGTCAACTACATCCTGCCGATCCACGAAGACTGATCCACCCGCCCGGGGCGCCGGTCAGGCGCCCAGGCCCAGCCACAGGCCGATGACCAGCGGCACCGCCAGCAGCCCGGCCAGGGCCAGGCGCCGGTGCCGTGGCCAGGCCCCTTCGACGGGCCGCGCACGCGCCAGCTGCAGGGGCCGCTCCAGGGCCATCTGGAACTCCGACAACGCCTCGAAACGGGCCCGCGCCTGGGGCGCCAGCGCCCGTGCCAGCACACCATCCCAGCCCGTCGGCAACTGCGCGTTGAAACTCGCCAGCGGCACGTAGCGGCTCGCCTGCCCGCCTTCGGGGCGCGCCACCTCGGGCCACTGCCCGCTGAGCAGCCAGTAGCACAGCGCGGCGAGGGCGAACTGGTCCGCCGTGCCATCCACCGCACGCCCGTGGCGCAGCTCGGGTGCCAGGGGCACGGCCTGGGCCGGCGCCGCCTGGCGCGCGACACCGGGGAGGATGGCCGCGTACTCGGGCAACAGCAGCAGGCGTCCCGCGTCGCTGACCAGGATCTGCCGCGGGCTCAGCCACAATCCTTGCATGCCCCGGCGCTGCAGGGCACGCACCGCCTCGATCAGCTGCCCCAGCAGGGCCATCAGGCTCTCTCCATCCAGGGGCCCGTGGGCCGCCATCCAGTCGGCGAGGCTGCGCATGCCGCGCGGCAACGGGGCGAACAGCAGGAAGGCGTGGCGCCGTGGGCGATGGGGCGAGATCACCTGGGGCAGGCTCGCCACCGGGCTGCGCCGCAGCACCCACTCGCGTTGCCAGAAGGCCTCGTCGGCGTCGCGCTCGGCCAGCCAGAGAAGCGCCTCCCGGCCCTCCTCGTCGAGCGCCTGGAACAGCCGCCCCGGCGGGCCGAAGGGACAGGCGGCCTGGAGCGTCCAGCCATCCACCTCGCCACCCGGCTCGGCGTGCCCGACCTTCGGCCAACTGCCCCCGGGCGCAGGGGGCGGCAGGCAATCGGCGGCGCCGGGCAGTAGCAGCGCCGCAGCCCCCGGGGCGCCTAGCAGGGGCTCCAGCAGGGCACCGAGGCCACCGGGAGCCAGGCTCATGCAGCCTTCGCGCAGGCGCTGCAGGTCGGCCACTTCCAGCAGCGGCTGGGGCGCCAGCAGCAACGGCTCGTGGGCGACCAGCGGCAGGCTGTGCTGCACCACCGCCAGCTCCGCCTGGGCACCGAGCACGCCTTCGCGCCCCACCAGGCCGTGCAGGCCGTCCCTGTGCAGGCGCAGCAGGCCGATGGCGCCGGCCTGGAGAAAGTGTGCCTGGCCATCCTGCAGCAACAACAGGCCGGCACTCAGCTCGGGGGCCGCCTCGCCCGCACTCCGGCGCTTGAACAGCTGCAGGTTGAGTGCCGCCAGCACCTGCCGCGCGGCCTGGGTCTCGCTCCAGCCGTCGGGCGTGCAGGCGTAGTCGGCGAACAGCGCATCGAGGTGATGCTCGAGCGTGCGCACCACATCGGGGCAGCGCCGTGCCCAGAGCAGGATCACCAGTAGCAGCGGCGAGCGCCCCTGACGACCGGCGACCCAGGTGGCCCGTGCGCGGGCGGCCTGCCCGGGCAGGTCCAGCCCATGGCCCTGGGCCAGGCTGATGGCGGGATGTTCCAGCAGTTGCAATGCCACGGCGCGCGCCTCCATCGGAAAACAATGGAAACAGTTGCAGCCTTTGTGCCGGAAAAGCCGACGACGGATGCTCGCCGCGCCCACCTGGCTTGCCCCTATAATGCCGCTCGCCCGGCCTCCGAGCCGCCGCCGCAGAACCGACAAGGCGCCCCATGGATTTCAATCTGATCGACCTGATCCTCCACCTCGACGAATACCTGAACCTGTTGGTCAGCAACTACGGAACCTGGATCTACGCCATCCTCTTCCTGGTCATCTTCTGTGAGACGGGCCTGGTGGTCATGCCCTTCCTGCCCGGCGACTCCCTGCTGTTCATCGCCGGCGCGGTGTGCGCCAACGGCGCCATGGACCCGGTCCTGCTGGGCGCCCTGCTGATGCTCGCGGCGATCCTCGGCGACAGCACCAACTACCTGATCGGGCGGACCACCGGCGAGCGGCTGTTCAACAAGCCGAACTCGAAGATCTTCCGCCGCGACTACCTGCAGCGCACCCACGAGTTCTACGACCGCCATGGCGGCAAGACCGTGACCCTGGCGCGCTTCCTGCCCATCGTGCGCACCTTCGCGCCCTTCGTCGCCGGCGTCGGCCGCATGCCCTACGCACGCTTCTTCGCCTTCAGTGCCTTCGGCACCGTGCTCTGGGTCGGCGGCCTGGTGACCCTCGGCTACTTCTTCGGCAACGTGCCCTTCATCAAGCAGAACCTGTCGGTGGGCGTGGTCGCCATCATCCTGCTGTCGCTGCTGCCCATGTTCATCAGCGTGCTGCACCGCCATCTGCGCCCGGCCGCCGCTCGCGACAACGCCGAGCGCCCGAGCTGAGCCCATGTGGTCCCTGCGCAACTGGCGCCGGCGCCGCACCCTGGCGCGCAACCCGGTCGACGACGCGCTCTGGGCCGAAGTCCGCCAGGCGCTGCCGATCCTCGACGGCATCACGGCCGAAGAAGACCGGCGCCTGCGCGAGCGCAGCGTGCTGTTCCTCCACGACAAGCACCTGACCCTGCTGGGCGGCGTGCAACTCGAGCCCCGCGACCGCCTCGTCCTCGCCGCCCAGGCCCAGCTGCCGCTGCTGCACCTGGCGGAGCTGGGCTGGTACCAGGGCTTCCACGAGCTGGTGATCTACCCCGACGACTTCCTCAGCCCCCAGCGCCACCGCGACAACGCCGGCGTCGTCCATGAGTGGGACGCCGAGCACAGCGGCGAGGCCTGGCATCGCGGCCCGGTGGTGCTGGCCTGGCCCGGCGTGCAGGCCAGCGGCGGCTGGGAGGGCTACAACCTGGTGATCCACGAGCTGGCCCACAAGCTGGACATGCTCAATGGCGACGCCAACGGCCTGCCGCCCCTGCACCGCGACATGCGCCAGTCGGACTGGGCCGAGGCCATGCAGGCCGCCTACGACCAGATGAACGCGGCCCTCGACGAAGACGAGGACGCCGAACTGCCCATCGACCCCTACGCGGCGGAAGACCCGGCCGAGTTCTTCGCCGTCACCAGCGAGTACTTCTTCAGCGCCCCCGACCTGCTGCAGGCCGCCTATCCCGCCGTCTACACGCAGCTCGCGGCCTTCTACCGGCAGGACCCGGGCGCGCGCCTGGCCCGCCTGATCGCCGAACACCCGGAGTATCGGGACACGACCAACGGATGAGCACGACGGCGTGGCGCCGCCCAATGAATGTGCATATAATCCGCCCACTTTTTTTGGCCCATTCCAGGGAGTCGACCATGAGCTACAGCAAGATCCCGGCTGGCAAAGACCTGCCGAACGACATCTACGTCGCGATCGAAATCCCGGCCAACCATGCGCCGATCAAATACGAAATCGACAAGGACAGCGACTGCCTGTTCGTCGACCGCTTCATGGCCACCCCGATGTTCTACCCGGCCAACTACGGCTACATCCCCAACACCCTGGCTGACGACGGCGACCCGCTGGACGTGCTGGTCGTGACCCCGTATCCCGTCGCCCCCGGCGCCGTGATCCGCGCCCGTCCGGTCGGCGTCCTGCACATGACCGACGAAGCCGGCGGCGACGCCAA
Source organism: Pseudomonas sp. USHLN015 (assembly GCF_037153275.1). Classification (NCBI taxonomy): domain Bacteria; kingdom Pseudomonadati; phylum Pseudomonadota; class Gammaproteobacteria; order Pseudomonadales; family Pseudomonadaceae; genus Pseudomonas; species Pseudomonas sp. USHLN015. Next base: position 127,163 of record NZ_JBBCKP010000003.1, on the reverse strand, counting down.
GCTGATCGCCGTCCCCCATGACAAGCTGTCCCAGCTGTACGTGGACATCAAGGAATACACCGACCTGCCGGCCCTGCTGCTGGAACAGATCAAGCACTTCTTCGAGAACTACAAGGATCTCGAGAAGGGCAAGTGGGTCAAGGTCGAAGGCTGGGGCAACGCCGAAGCTGCCCGCGCCGAGATCACTAAAGCGGTTGCTGCTTACCAGAAGTGACTTGCGCAGGTTCTCTGCGGCAATGGCTGGTTACGGCCCGCGTCTTTCGAGAACCCTTCCACGGTAACTCCGTGGTAAAGACGATGTAAGAGAAAGCCCGGAGCAACTCCGGGCTTTCTCATTTCTCGCCCCTATGAATCTCTCTAAACCGTTTCCCAAGCCGCCGGGCCACAGCCCTGGCGTTGCAGGCCAGAAACCTGTGAGCCTGACATGGAACAGGCCGCCCTCCTCCTCTAGCCACGCCAAGTAGACTCGCGAGTGTCATGGACATTTACGCAGCTCACTAGGTGGCTTGATATGGACAGTGAAGAAAAGGCGATCCGGGATAACGCCATCGCCTTCGCCAAGGCGAACAAGAAGCAGATCACCCGACGCCTGACCAACCCTGAGATCTATCCCCCAGAAGACGACCCCGTTTCAGTATTCATGGCCGGTTCACCCGGAGCTGGGAAAACGGAAGCCTCGATAGCACTGGTCAACCTATTCGCCGACACCCCCATCCTTCGCATCGACCCCGATGAACTTCGAAGTGAATTCCAGGACTATGTCGGAGGCAATGCATGGTTGTTTCAGGCAGCTGTCTCGATCCTGGTCGATAGGATTCTGGATGCCGCACTGGAGCAGAAGCAGTCGATGCTGCTCGACGGAACGCTGGCGAATGAGGAGCTAGCGATCAAGAACATCAGCCGGGCGCTGAAGAGAAATCGCTTCGTTCAGATTCTCTACGTTTACCAAGACCCCATGCTTGCCTGGCAGTTCGTCCAGGCCAGGGAAGCAACGGAGGGGCGAAGAATACGGCCAGAGCACTTCATCAGTCAGTTTTTCGCAGCGCGTGACGTGGTAAACGCCGTTAAGCTAAAGTTCGGCAAGGAAATACGCGTCGATTTGCTAATGAAAAATAACGATAACTCAAGCCGGCTATACAAGGCTGGGGTAGAAAAAATCGACTACCACATCCCGCAACGACATACGAAGGCGATGCTCGAAGAGATGCTGGGGATCAACCATGGAGCACATGATGGGCGAGACTAAAACCGCAGCGGACAAAGCCAAGAAATCAACGAATGCATTCTCGGAATTCATCCGAAATGCCAAGTCAGACGAAAAGAAACGCGTCTATGCGACGGTGCTTTCAGAAGCGTCCAAGCAGCAGAATGAAGTGATTGCAGCTGCAAAGGCCAAGGCTCTTTGAGTGCCACGCAATGCCAGCAGCCCCGCCCTGTGCGGGGCTTTTGCATCATGACTGATCGGTTCTCCACGGGCCGAAACGCTGCCATCCCCTCTTGAAAGGCGTGACCAGGCGGCAAGTTTAGTCAACCAACCCCACGTCGAATCATTTGCTCCAGGGCAAGCAGGGAACTGGCGGCAGTAGTGCAGACTTGCTAAGATTCGCCCTCGCTCAAGTGCTAACCCCTTGATGCCTAAACGTTTCTAAAGGTGGTTGGGATTTACCAGAAGTAAACCCTGACACCCCCCTGAAAGCCGGCCACAAGCCGGCTTTTTTATTGCCTGGAAGAATCCCCGGACGCGCTTTCCTATAGCCAAACATTGAACCGTCGCTCCTCGAACACCAAGGGCTCACCGTGTTCGATCAACAACCGGATGCTCGGCCCGAGCAGGTCCTGCCGCCCATCCAGCGGGGTGGCGGGCAGATGCCCGAAGCGCTTCTGGTTGGCGCTGACCTGTTCGAGGATCTGCCGGTCCTGGCGCAGGATCACGCCGAACAGGCGGCGCAGCACCAGGCGCTTGAGCGCGGCGGGCAGCCAGCCGCGCGCCGTGGCGATGCGGGCGAACAGGCGCAGCCGACCATTGCCGACAGGCACGAGCCAGGCGCTGACCAAGAGGTTGAGCCCCCCCTTGCGGTCGCGGTATTCGATCTCCGCCAGACCCGGCAGGCGGAAGCGCCCCATGCTGATGCCGCGCTCGCCTTCGAACAGCCGCGAGATCAGCCCGGATTGCTTGCCCTCTTCGCTGTAGAGGGCCTCGACGCCATCGGCCAGCGCGCGGACCCGTGCCTTGATGCGCTGCCGTTGCCGGTCATGGCGGATCCAGCCGGCATGGACGAAGTGGGTGTGGAAGCCATCGAGGAAGTTCTCCGCCGCCTCCAGCAGCGAACACTCCACCTCGTCGGTGATCCAGAAGGTGTCGAGCGCCTGCCGCTGCTCGGCCGGCCCTGCGGGTGGAATGGCAGGCGCACCGCCCGGAGGGGAGACCCAGACCAGCCCGTGGGCTTCGCAACTGGGCAGGCGATCGATCAGCGGTCTATCGCAACGCTCGAGCTCGGTGCCGGGCACCCGGGTGCAGCGCCCGTCGGCGGCGAAGCGCCAGCCGTGGTAGGGGCATTCGATCTGGCCGTCACGGACCCTGCCGGCGCTCAGCGGGGCGAAGCGGTGCGGGCAGCGATCCGGCAGGGCGGCCGGCGTACCGTCCTCCGCGCGGAACAGCACCAGTGGCAGGTCGTGCAGCTGGCCGGCCAGGGGCCGTTCACCGAGGTCGCGGCTGAGCGCCACCGGCCACCATCGAACGGGTGTATTCATAGCTTCAGCTTCTTCATCAGGGGCACGGCGATGCCATGCAGCAGCCGGCTGAGCAGCGTCCACACCAGGCGCCGGGGCCAGCTCAGGTGGGCGACATGGATCAGGCTGTATTCGATCTCCGGCTGCCCGCCCCGCAGCCGCTTGAAGAGCGCGGCACCCGAGCTGAAGTTCAAGACCACCCTGCGCTCGACGGCCTCCTGCAGGCACAGGCGCGTCAGTTGCCGATAGAGCCCGGCGCGCTGGGGCAATGCGGTGTCGTAGCCGACGATCGGGGCGCTGATCAGCGTCGCGTTGGCGAACCAGCCCAGCGCACCGTCGATACGCCCCTCGGGGTTGCGCAGGGCTCGCAGTTCAAGCCATCCCTCGTCGCGCCCGCGCTTCAGCCACTGGGCGCTGTAGTGCGGGTTGAGCCGGCAGTACTTGTCCAGGTAGAGCAAGTTGTAGAGGTGCTCGATCCGCTGGAGATCGCCGTCGTCCAGCTGGCTGCCCGGCACCACTTCGTAGGGGCTGCGCCGCAGCAGCGTGGCATCCATCCGGGTGTTGTGGTGCCTGAGGAACGGCGCCTGCGCTCCTGCACGCCCGTCGAACAGATAGACCTGCCGGCTGGGGATGCTGAGGTAGCCGAGGGACTCCAGGCACAGGCGCATTTCCCGGTTGCTGAAGTCATTGAGCGAGCGGAAGCCGAACCCGCTGTCGGGGAAGGTTTCCCTGAGCAGGGCGGTGATCGCGGGCAGCTCGGCCGTCCCCCACTCGGCCGGGTAGAGATTCGTCGACAGCAGCCAGTTGTTGACCTGCACCAGCCTGTCGACCCTGGCCACGCGCAGCAGCAGGTCGACGCCCAGGGTCAGCAGTTGCAGCGGCCAGGTCAGCCAGGGCTTGCCGAGGCGCCTGATCTCCTCGCGGGCATAGCCGCTGTAGGCGGTGCGCGGGGACACCACATAGCAATTGCCATCCGGCTCGCCGCCGTCGGTGATGCTGACGGGGAACTGCTGGGTGCCCGTGTCGAGCAAGGCCAGCTCCGCACTGACATTGCCGATCAGGGTCATGCCGGCGCAGGCCTTCACGTACTTCCTGGCAAGGCTCTCGCCGGCAGCGGACTCGCCCGCTAGCTGTGCGGCGCTCAGCAACCTCATCGCGGCGCCTCGCCCAGCGGCTGGCCGTTCCATTCGATGTCCGCCGTGGAGGCGGCCAGCAGGCCGCAGCGCCGGGTCAGGGCGCGGACGATGATTTCCGACAGCCCCAGCAACTGCGTGACCAGCGGCCCGTAGTCGCCCTGCTGGACCACCACATCGCGAGCGGCGCCGTAGTCACGCCAGAACGGTGCACTGAACGCCCGCTGCGGCGCCGCCAGCAGCAGCACCGCCAGGGCCACCATGCGCGGCGCGGGGGTGGCTTGCAGCAGGTGCTCGGGCGCAGCCTCCAGGCTGGCCACCAGCTGCCGCCGCTGGTCGTCGAACAGGTGCACGCCGCTGGTTGCCCGGGGGTTGCACTCCAGCACATGGAAGCGCCCGGCCCGGTCCTCGATGAAGTCGAAGCCCACCTGGCCGGAGTACCCGGTTTCACGGCCGAAGCGTTCGAGGAACTCACGGATCGGTGGCGGCAGCTCGGGCTGGAAGTAGATCCCCGAGCCCCGGCCCACCCGGTAGCGCGGGTGATAGCAGCCGTGGGCACGCAGCTCGCCGTCCACCAGCAGGCTGAAGCTGCAGAGCTCGCGCCCCTCGATGAAGCGCTGCGCCACCCAGGGCGCCGACGCACTGGGCTGGACCTTGCCCAGTCGCTCGGCGCTGGGGCGGATCAGGGTCTGCGAGGCGAAGCGCGAATAGGCCGGCTTGAACACCCAGCGCGCCGCATCGGCGCTGAACGCCTGGAGTGCCTGGCCATCGGCCAACAGGTGGGTTTCGGGCGCACTCACCGACCAGCCCTGGGTCATGGCCGCGAAGCGCCCCTTGTGATGCAGGCGATGCAACAGGGCGAAGTCGCTGGTCAGCACCCGGCACAACGGCGCCAGCCGCTCCAGGCCATGGGACAGGTAGAACACCTCCTCGCAGGTCGGCAGCAGCAGGTCGATGCGTTGCGCCTGGATCACCTCCGCAAGCGCCTCGACCCAGGCCGCCGGGTCCTGCCGGGGCTCCGGCAGGCGCACGAAATGCCGCGCCGAACGGCTGAAGCGGCTGAGCGGCAGGCCCAGCGAGTCGGCCACGCTGACGGTCCAGCCGGCCTCGTCGAAGGCACGCGCCCATTCCAGGCAGGCCGGCGCGCGGGCGCCGAGAATCAGTACGTGCATGGCAGGCCCTCGGGCATCTCCAGGAGTTTCAGTCGGCGGCGCTTGGCCTCGGGTGGCGCCGGTTGCCAGTGCCCGAAACTCAGTGCCGGTGGTCGCACGCCCTGCTCGGCACACAGCGCATGAAGGCTGTCGCCGAGCGCCACGCAGGCGCCGTCGTGGTCGCCGGCGGCGCGCAGGTTGACCTGCCACGCCAGCCCACGCTGATGGATTTCGTACTCCTGCAGCGTCGCCCCGTGCATCAGCAGGGCGCGGCGCAGCACATCGGGGTAGAGCGCGAGCAGCTGGCGGCCTGCCAGGTCGGGCAGCCAGAGGATGTCGTCGGCGCGGCCTTCGATGGCGGCGATGGCCCGCTCGACGCGCCCGCACGCACAAGGCGCCGCTGCAACCCGCAGCACATCGTTGAGGCGGTAGCGCACGATCAACTGCGTGCGCCGGGAGAAGTCGGTGATGATCGGCTGGAACCGCGTGCGCCCGGCGTCCAGCCACTCCGGCTCGATGTGCAGGTGGCACTCGTTCAGGTGCAGGGTGCCGCGCTCGCAGGTGAAACCGAGAAAGCCTTCGCTGGCCTGGTAGATCTGCTGCGGCGCCACGCCGAACGTCGCACGCACGGCGTCGGCGTCCTCCGCTTCGAGCACCTCGGCAACCGAGAGGATATGGCTCGGGCGAATGCCCAGGCGGCCGGCCCGGGCCGCCTCGGCGAGCCCGCGCAGCACGGTGGCGGGGGCCACCAGCACATCGGGGGCGTGGGCATCGAGGCGTGCCAGCGATGCATCCAGCCCCAGGGTCAGGTCATAGAAGCCGAAGTCGATCCGGCGGCTGGAAAGCGTGGTGTACAGGCGGCTGTTGGCGCGCAGGAAGAAGGCGATCCGCAGGGGCGGCTGCCAGGGCTTGAGCAGGCGCGGCAGCAGGTGCCGGGGCAGGGTCTGCGCCAGCAGGATGCCGGCCCAGCGCTGGCGCTCCTCGCTGCTGACCAGGAACACCCCCTGGTTGCCCGAGGTGCCGCTCGACAGGCCGACGGTGATATCGCCCAGGGTCGGGCTGAAGTCCCGCGAGGCCTCGGCCTGCCGGGCGACCGGCAGCACCTGCTCCAGGGTCAGGCCCCGGGTATTGAAGCCGGCGAAATCCCCCATCAGCGTCGCCTTGTCCATCAGCGGCAGGCTGGCAAGGTCGGTGACCGCCTGCCCCTTGAAGCGCCCGGCCCGGGGCAGCACGTGCCGCAGGAAGTGCTTCAGTTGCCGGGCCTGCCAGGCCTCGAGGCGCTCGCGCCGGGTGAAGCGCAGGCGGTAGCGGCTGTGGATGAAACTCGCGACGCTGCGCAAGGCGCCGATGATGCGCTCAGCGCTCATCCTCGAACGCCTCCCAGGCCTGGGTGCAATGGGACGGCAGCACGGCGACGGCGGGCTCGTTGCGGATCAGCGCGCCCAGGCCTGCGTAGGTCTGGCAGTATTGCCGGGCGTCATGCCCGGCGAACCACAGGGCCGGTGGCGCCGGCAGCCGCCCGGCGCGGCAGGCGGGCACCGACCAGCAGGCGTCCGCCACCAGGAACACCGGGCGGCCCTGGGCATCGGGGATGAACAGGCCGAGCTGGCCCTCGCTGTGCCCCGGCAGCGGCACGCCCACCAGGCTGCCATCGCCCAGCAGGTCGAAGCCCCGGTCGAAGGGTTTCATCCAGTCCGGCAGCGCGCACGGCCGGCAATCATCGGCCAGGCGCACGCGGGCACCGAAGTCATCGGGCAGCAGCGCCGGCAGGTGGCCGCCCAGGGTCGCGCGCCAGCGCCGGCCACGCAGGCTCTCGATGTGCCGGCGGTCGGCGTCCAGGGCGATGAACGAGGCCTTGGGGAAGTCCCGCAGGCCGGCGACATGGTCGCTGTGGAAGTGCGAAACGATCACCGTGCGGATGTCGTCCGGGGTGATGCCCAGGGCCTTCAACTGCGCGTGCAAGTGTTCCTGCACCGGCAGCTCCACGGGCACCGCCTCGCGGAACAGGCGCTCGGGCAGTGCCTGGGTGGCCTTGAAGAAGTGCTCGGAATAACCGGTGTCATACAGCAGCCAGCCCTCGTCGGGATGGCGGATCAACCCGCACAGCGCCGGGAATTCGGTTTTCGCCCAGCGCCCGCCGCGATCGGCCATGCACTCCAGATGCCGACACCAACCGGCGCGCAGGATGTTGAGGCTGACGGTGCGGCTCATGGGCGTGCTCCTTGTTGCGCCAGCCACCACTGCGCGTGCTGGCGGATGCCTTCGTCCTGGGTGATCACCGGGCGATAGCCCAGTTCGTCATGGAGGGCTCGCAGGTCCAGGGTCTGGCTGAAGGCGAGCACACCGGCGCCATAGCGGGTGATCAGCGGTTCGCCACTGCCGCGCAGGCGCGCGCCGGCTTCCAGGCCCCGGGCGATGAGGTCCACCAGGGGCCAGGGCAGCCGGCGGGTGCGCAGCTCCAGCTGGAAGGCGGCGGCGACCTTGTGCAGCAGGTCCTCGAAGGCCAGCGGCGTGCCGTTGCTGACGTTGTAGGTGCACAGGGCCCTGGGCAGCGGCTGGTTGAGACCCAGCCAGACCGCCTGGACCAGGTTGTCGACGCAGGTCAGGTCCAGTTGTGCCCGACCGCCGCGCATCAGCGGGATCGGCCCGCGCTGCATGACCCTCAGCAGGCGCGGCATCAGCGTTCCGTCCCAGGGGCCGAACACCGCACGGGGCCGCATCATCACCGCTTCGGGCAGCCCGGCCTCGCGCACCCGCGCTTCGGCCAGGGCCTTGCTGCGGGCGTATTCGTTGACCGGCGCTGGCAATGGATCGCTCTCCCGCACCCCGAGGCGATCACGGAAGGCGAAGTACAGGCTGGGCGTGGAGATGTGCACCAGGCGCTTCACGCCGTTGGCCTCGCAGGCCTGCAGCACCTCCTCGGTGGACGCCACGTTGGCATCCGCGAACGCCCGGACCGAGCCCCAGGGCGAGGACAGCGCCGCGCAATGGACGATGGCCGTGCAGCCCTGGCTGGCCTCCCGCAGGGTGGCGGCGGCCGACGGCGAGCCGTGCTCCACCGGCACCCAGCGCAAGGGCCCGGGGCCGTGGTGGATGACCTCGGCCGCCGCTGCGGCGTTGCGGCCGCTGAAGACCACCTCGCAGCCTTCGGCCGCCAGGCGCCAGGCGATGTGCCGGCCGACGAAGCCGCTGCCTCCGGTAACCAGGATCTTCATCTAGTACTCCAGGACCATGCCGCCGAGGGAGAGGCCCGCGCCGGTGCCGATCAGGAGCAGGCGCTGCCCGCGCTGGATGCGGCCGTCGCGGATGGCGATATCCAGCGCCGTGGGCAGCGAGGCGGCGACCTGGTTGCCGTGCATGGCGAAGATGTCGATGACCTTGTCGCGCTTGAATCCCAGGCGCCGGGCCGCGTGCTGCATGGCGCGGTGGCTGGCCTGGTGGGGGATGACCCAGTCGATCTGCGCCTGGCTCAGCCCGGCCTGGTCGAGCAACTCGTCCTTCAGGGCCGGCAGGTGCTTGGCCGCGAGGCGGAACACGCCCTTGCCCTGCATCGCGAAGCTGGTCAGCGGCTCGAAGGGCACCTCGATGCGGCGCGGGTGATAGCGCGAGCCGCCGCCGGGTATCTCGCACAGGTGCGCACCTTCGGAATAGGTGCGCAGGCTGGAGGCAATGATCTTCGGCCCGCCGTCGCCGAGGCCCAGCACCACCGCGGCGGCACCGTCGCCGAAGATCCCGCACACCTCCACCTGCTGCCAGTCCAGCCCGCAGGAGGCGATGTCCGAGCACACCAGCAGGATGCGTCGATAGCGGCCGGCAACGAGGGGCCACGACAGGGTGTCCAGGGCGGCGAGAAAGCCCAGGCAACTGGCGTTGACATCCAGCGCCGGGATGCCCGACGGCCCCAACCCCAGTTCGAGGTGCAGCAGTGCGGCATTGCTCGGCATGCCCTGGTCCATGGTGCCGCTGGCGCAGGCGACCAGATCCACCTGGTGCGGCTCCAGGCCGGCCGCGGCCAGGGCGCGGCGAGCAGCCAGGGCACCGAGGCTGGCGGCGGTCTCCCGGGGGCCCGCGACATGGCGCTGGATGACGCCGCTGATGCGCGCCACGCTGCCGGCGCGCAGGCCCAGCCGGGTATCCAGCTCCGCGCTGGTGACTATGCGCCCGGGCACGGCGTGGCCGGAGCCAAGGATGGACACAGGCCTGGCGGGCAGGCGCAGGGACGATGAAATCTGCATTCAAGTTCCGTTTGGATGAGTCGGGCATGCCGGCGATGCGGTGCCACCGCAGCAACAGCGCGGCGTCGGCCGGGCCCTGGCGAAAACCGGCCGAGCATACGGCAACGCCCCCAGGCGGACAATTTCACCGGGGCGGGCTGAAGGCCTCGCCCCCGGAGCCCGGGCGGATTGTTACGCCATCCGGAAAAGCCCTTCTTCGGCGCCCCGCTTTTTCGCCGGAACGCCCTGGTTTCTCATAGTGGCCATGAACCACCCGATGAGGAGAACCCCATGAAAGCCCTTGCCTGCGGCGCCACGGCGCTGCTGTTCGTGACCCTCGCCAGCGCCGCGCATGCCGAGGGAGCGGCCCGGGCCGAGCCCTTCGTCTATGGCATGCACCTGGACGTGGCCAAGGTCGTGTCCATCGACGAGCCCCACCCGCTGACCTGCGAGTTGGTGGAAGCGAAGATGACCTACGTCGACTCCCAGGGCCGGACGCGCGCCGTGAGCTACATCAAGCAATCCGACGCCTGCTCCAACAGCTGATCCGCGCAGCACCCGGCAAGCCCCAGGCCTTTGCCTCGGAGCTGCCCGCTGCGTAAGCTCGGCGCTTTTGCGCAGTCGCCATGACCCTCGCCGATATCCTCCTGCTGCTGCTCGCCGGCTTCGCTGCCGGCGGCATGAACGCCCTCGCCGGCGGCGGCACCTTCTTCTCCTTCCCCGCCCTGCTGGCCGCCGGCCTGCCTCCCGTGACCGCCAACGCGACCAACGCCGTGGCCCTGTGGCCGGCCAGCCTGGCGGCGAGCTGGGCGGCGCGGGACCAGTTGCGCCCCCTGGGACGCTGGCTGCTGCCGCTGGTGGCGATCTCGCTGATCGGCGGCCTGGGTGGCGGGCTGCTCCTGCTGGCCGGTGGCGACGAGGTGTTCCGCCGGCTGATCCCCTGGCTGCTGCTGGCCGCTACCCTGCTGTTCGCCGCCAGCCCCTGGCTGAGCCGGCGGGTCAACCGCCAACGCGAGGCCGGCGCCCTGCCGCGCCACGGCCCGGCCGGCGGCATCGCCCACGCGCTGGTGGCGGTCTATGGCGGCTACTTCGGTGCGGGCATGGGCATCCTGCAGCTGGCGGCCTTCTCCATCGAGGGGCACCCGCTGCTGCGCGCCAATGCGCTGAAGAACCTGCTCTCCAGCACCATCTACAGCGTCGCGGTGGTCACCTTCGTCGCCGCGGGCCGGGTCAGCTGGGCCGAACTGGCGGTGCTGCTCGGCGCCGCCAGTTGCGGTGGCTACGCCGGCGGCGCGCTGGCCAGGCGCCTGCCGAGCCGCTGGTTGCGCTGGCTGGTGATCGCGGTGGGGGCGGGGATGACGGCTTACTACTTCGTCACGGCGTAGGGCGGGCCATCCTTGCAGCTGGAGCGTGATGCGCACATCGATGCAGATGCTGGCGAAGAGGGTGGAGCGACGGCCAAACGCCCCTTCCAGGAAGTCGAGGGGCTCGCCGGAAACACCGTGCGGCGGTGCGCACGGCACACCCTACGGCACGAGCCAGTCCTGTCAGGCTATAGGTTCGGATCGCCACAGCGGATTTCACCTCCTCTCGAGGCGACGGAAACACCCCGGAAACCACCGTGCTCATTTGCCCGCAAGGGCGCGGCTCTGCTAGTGTCCGCCCGTTCCGAACTGCCCCCGAGAAGCCCGCCATGGCCCGCAAGAAAGCCACCCCTGATTTCGAACAGTCCCTCGCCGACCTGCAAGCGTTGGTCGAGCGCCTGGAAAGCGGCGAGCTGTCGCTGGAAGACTCGCTCAGCGCCTTCGAACAGGGCATCCGCCTGACCCGCGAATGCCAGGGGGCGCTGAGCCAGGCGGAGCAGAAGGTGCAGATCCTCCTGGAGCGCGATGGCGAGCTGGAAGAGGCCCCCTTCGAAGCGGACGAGCAGGCATGATCGCGGCCTACCAGTCCCGCTGCCAGGCGCGCGTCGACGCCGCCCTGGAAACCCTGTTCGACGCGCCCCGCCCCGAACTGCAACGCCTTTATGAAGCCATGCGCTACAGCGTCACCAACGGTGGCAAGCGCGTGCGTCCGCTGCTGGTCTACGCGGCCTGCGAGGCACTGGCCGGCGAGATCGACCGGGCCGACGGCGCCGCCTGCGCGGTGGAGCTGATCCACGCCTACTCCCTGGTCCACGACGACCTGCCGGCCATGGACGACGACGACCTGCGCCGGGGCAAGCCCACCACCCACAAGGCCTTCGACGAAGCCTGCGCCATCCTCGCCGGCGACGGCCTGCAGACCCTGGCCTTCGAAGTGCTGGCGGACCGACGCCACAACCCGCAGAGCGCCGATACGCGCCTGGCCATGGTCGGCACCCTGGCCCGCGCCGCCGGCCCCGCCGGCATGGTCGGCGGCCAGGCCATCGACCTCGGCTCGGTGGGCCTGAAGCTCGACCAGCAGGCCCTGGAAGTGATGCACCGGCACAAGACCGGCGCCCTGATCGAAGCCAGCGTGCGCCTCGGCGCCCTGGCCAGCGGCAAAGCCGACGACGCCTCGCTCAAGTCCCTGCAGACCTACGCCCAGGCCATCGGCCTGGCCTTCCAGGTGCAGGACGACATCCTCGACGTCGAGAGCGACACCGCCACCCTCGGCAAGACCCAGGGCAAGGACCAGGCCAGCGACAAGCCCACCTACCCGGCCCTGCTCGGCCTCGACGACGCCAAGGCCTACGCCCTGGAACTGCGCGACATCGCCCTGCACGCCCTGCGCCCCTTCGGCGAGGCCGCCGAGCCCCTGCGCGACCTGGCCCGCTACATCGTCGAACGGCGTAGCTGAAACGCCCCTGGCCCCGGCCACGCCGGGGCCTGCCCGCCGGGCGTCCTACCCAAGCTTCAGCAACGCCCTACCCGCCTCCGCTGTTAACGTCGTCCTGGCCCTGCCCGACCTTGGTCAACCAGCCTGGAGGCCCCCATGAAGGCGATCGACATCCACACGGCTCTCGACAGTATCCGCAGCGGGCGGATCATGACGCTGGAGCCGCAAACCCAGCCGCTCACCCAGCTGATGCCCTTCCAGCCCGGCGCCAGCGCCATCCACCTGGGGCGCCTCACCGGCGAATCGCCCTGGGAACGCCACCCGGACGGCGACAAGCTGCTGCAGGTGCTCGAGGGCGAACTGGACATCACCCTGCTGGCCGCCATCGGCGTGCTGCAGGAAACCGTCCGCGCCGGTTCCATCCTGGTGGTGCCGCGTGGCCTCTGGCACCGCCTCAACGGGCGCGAGGCCGCAGTCCTGGCGGTGATGCCCCGGCACGGCGAGAGCAGCGCGCACCCGCCGGCCCTGGCCAGCCAGCCGGCCTGAAGAAGGGGGCCCACCGGCCCCGGTAAAGCAGCGAGACATGCGCCGCCGATGAGTCGCTCATCGGCGGCGTTTCATTCAGGCCGCCTGGGCCAGCGCCTGGGGCGCCGGTTCGCGGCGCGCCTTGAGCAGGCCGAGGCGCACCAGCAGCCAGGGCATCAGCGCGGCGACGAAGCCGCCCATCACCAACCCGCGGAACGCCTGCCAGGCCTGGCCATCGAGGGAGAAGGCGAAGCCGATGCGCTTGAGCGCCCATTGCAGGCCGATGAACGCCAGCGCGCCGAGCGTCGCCGCCAGCACCCGCCGCCACACCGCGACCTCCATGGAGAAGTCCAGGTGGCGATAGCCGTACAACACGGCGACCATCAGCCCCGCCAACAGCGGCACGTAGCTCGGCGGCTCGCCACGCCAGGTGAAGTACGCCAGCGCGGTGGCACCGATGATCAGCATCAGCAGCACCAGCGCCGGCACCTCGCGCCAGCCCTGCCAGCGCTGCGCCAGGGCGAAGCAGCCGAGGGTCGCGGCGCCCAGCAGCGAGCCGCCGATCAGGTCCTCGATGTCGTGGGCACCCAGGTACAGGCGGCTGAAGAGGATGCCCGCCACCAGGGTGCAGGCCAGCGCCCAGAACCACAGGCGACGGACTTCGAGGGCCAGCCAGAACCAGATCACCACCGAAATCTGCGCGTGCCCGCTGGGCAGGCCGAAGCTCTCGCCCACCTCGTGGTCCATGCGCAGGGCGATGTCCGGGCGCGGGTCCTGCCAGTAGTCCTTGAGCCAGGCATTGAGCAGCGCGGTGATCGCCACCAGCACCAGCAGGCGGAAGAACACCGCGCGGTGCCAGGCCCAGTAGCCCAGGGGCAGGAAGAAGAGGATGAATTTCTCGTACCCGAGCAGGGTGAAGAAGCGCATCAGCGGCGTCAGCGCGTCGCTGCGCAGGGGCAGCACCCAATCCAGGCTGTGCAGCAATTCGTTCATGGTCGTCCTTGGGGGCGGAGGAAGGCGCCACAGATACTTGAGGGCGTGGCGGCCGGCAAGGTCCGATCAGGACAAAAGTCCTCACTTCCCGCGCAAGCTCCATCAGCCACCCTGAGAAAGGGGTATTCGGCAGGGCGAACATCGGTCCTGCGCCGAACGGGACTGTCTAGGATGAAGGCCATCCTGCGGCACAACGACAAGACCAAGAAGAACCCACTGGAAGAGCTGCTGTGAACCGACCCATCACCCGCCTGCTAATCGCCAACCGTGGCGAGATCGCCATCCGCATCGCCCGAGCCGCCGCCGAGCTGGATATCCCCAGCGTCGCGGTGTACGCCGAGGACGACACCGCCTCCCTGCACCTGCGCAAGGCCGACCAGGCCGTGGCGCTCAAGGGCCGGGGCGCGGCCGCCTACCTGGACATGCAGCAGTTGCTCGACGCCGCCCTGGCCAGCGGCTGCGACGCCGTGCACCCGGGCTACGGCTTCCTCAGCGAGAACGCCGCCTTCGCACGCCTCTGCGACGAGGTCGGCGTGCGCTTCATCGGCCCCGCGCCGGAGGCCCTGGACACCTTCGGCGACAAGGCCCGCGCCCGCGAGCTGGCCGAACGCTGCGGCGTGCCCCTGGCCGCCGGCAGCAACCGCGCCACCACCCTGGAGGAGGCCCGCGCCTTCCTCGAAAGCGGCCCCATCATGCTCAAGGCCCTGGCCGGGGGCGGCGGCCGGGGCATGCGCCCGGTGCGCGATGCCGCCGAGCTGGAAGAGGCCTACGCGCGCTGCCAATCGGAGGCGCGCACCGCCTTCGGCAACGACGCGCTCTACGTCGAGCGGCTGATCGAGCAGGCCCGGCACATCGAGGTGCAGGTGGTCGGTGACGGCGAGGCGGTCAGCCACCTGTGGGAACGCGATTGCAGCCTGCAGCGGCGCAACCAGAAGGTCATCGAAATCGCCCCCGCTCCGGAGCTCGACCCGGCGCTGCGCCAGCGCATCCTAGACGCCGCCCTGACCCTGGCAGCCGAGGCCCGCTATCGCGGCATCGGCACCTTCGAATTCCTCGTCGACGATGCGCGCGGCGACTTCGTGTTCATGGAGGCCAACCCGCGCATCCAGGTGGAGCACTGCATCACCGAAGCGGTCACCGGCATCGACCTGGTGCAGGTGCAGCTGCGCATCGCCGCCGGCGCCACCCTCGCCGAGCTGGGCCTGGCGCAACCGGCCGCGCCCCGGGGCTTCGCCGTGCAGCTGCGGATCAACCTGGAAACCATGCAGGCCGACGGCAGCGCGCGCCCGGCCGGCGGCGTCATCAGCGCCTACGAGCCGCCCAGTGGCGCCGGCATCCGCGTCGACGGCTACGGCTACGCCGGCTACGCCACCAGCCCCAGCTACGACTCGCTGCTGGCCAAGGTCATCGTCCAGGGCGAGGACTTCCCCGCCGCCCTGCGCCGCGCCTACCGCGCCCTCTGCGAATTCCGCCTGGAGGGCGTGGCGAGCAACATCCACTTCCTGCAGAACCTGCTGCGCCGCCCGGAGCTGGCGGACAACCGCGTCAGCACCCGCTTCATCGAACAGCACATCGCCGCGCTGCTGGCCCCGCAACAGGCCGCCCACCCGCACCTGTTCGTCAGCGGCGCCGGCGGCCAGGCCGCGCACGCCGCCGTGGCCGACGTGCCGGCCGGCTGCATCGCCCTGAACGCCCCCAGCCAGGGCGTGCTGGTCAGCCTGGAGGTGGCCGAGGGCGACGCCGTCGCCGTCGGCCAGGCAGTGGCGGTGCTGGAGGCGATGAAGATGGAATTCGTGGTCAAGGCCAGCCACAGCGGCATCGTCCGCGCGCTGCCCGTGGCCCCTGGCGATGCCCTGTTCGAAGGCGCCGCGCTGCTCTACCTGGAGCCGGCGGAGGTGAGCGGCGATGCCGTGGCCAGCGAGGAAAGCCACGACCTGGCGCACATCCGCGCCGACCTCGCCGAGGTGCTGGAGCGCCACGCCATCACCCGCGACGAACGCCGCCCCGACGCCGTGGCGCGCCGCCGCAAGACCGGCCAGCGCACCACCCGCGAGAACCTCGACGACCTGCTCGACGCCGGCAGCTTCATCGAATACGGCGCCCTGGCCCTGGCCGCCCAGCGCCGTCGCCGCACCCTGGACGAGCTGATCCAGCAGAGCCCGGCCGATGGCCTGGTGGCGGGGCTCGGCACCGTCAACGCCGAACACTTCGGCAGCGAGGCCGCGCGCTGCATGGCCATCTCCTACGACTACACCGTGTTCGCCGGCACCCAGGGCGTGATGAACCACAAGAAGACCGACCGCATGCTCGGCCTCGCCGAACAGTGGCGCCTGCCGCTGGTGCTGTTCGCCGAAGGCGGTGGCGGCCGGCCGGGGGATACCGACTTCGTCGGCGTGGCCGGGCTGGACTGCCACACCTTCGTCGCCATGGCCCGGCTCTCCGGCCTGGTGCCGCTGGTGGGCGTCGTCTCCGGTCGCTGCTTCGCCGGCAACGCCGCGTTGCTGGGCTGCTGCGACGTGATCATCGCCACCCGCAACGCCAGCATCGGCATGGCCGGCCCGGCGATGATCGAGGGCGGCGGCCTGGGCAGCTTCAAGGCCGAGGACGTCGGCCCCACCTCGGTGCAGGGCCCCAACGGCGTGATCGACGTGCTGGTGGAGGACGAAGCCGAAGCGGTGGCCGTGGCCAAGCGCTACCTGGCCTACTTCCAGGGCACGGCCAGCGATTGGCGATGCGCCGACCAGCGCGAACTGCGCCATGCCATCCCCGAGAACCGCCTGCGCGTCTACGACATCCGCACGGTGATCGGCCTGCTGGCGGACGAAGGCTCGGTGCTGGAGCTGCGCCGCCAGTTCGCCCCGGGGATGATCACCGCCTTCGTCCGCATCGAGGGCAAGCCCTTCGGCCTGCTGGCCAACAACCCCATGCACCTGGGTGGCGCCATCGACGCCCAGGCCGGCGACAAGGCCGCGCGCTTCATGCAGCTGTGCGACGCCTTCGACATCCCCATGCTCTCGCTCTGCGACACCCCCGGCTTCATGGTCGGCCCGGAGTCGGAGAAACAGGCCACGGTGCGCCATGTCTCGCGCATGTTCGTCGCCGCCGCCAGCCTCTCGGTGCCCTTCTTCACCGTGGTGCTGCGCAAGGGCTACGGCCTCGGCGCCCAGGCCATGGCGGCGGGCAGCTTCCACTCGCCGATGTTCACCATCGCCTGGCCCAGCGGCGAGTTCGGCGCCATGGGCCTGGAGGGCGCGGTACGCCTGGGTTTTGCCAAGGAACTGGCCGCCGTGGAAGACCTCGGAGAGCGGCAGAAGCTGTTCGACAAGATGGTCGCCAAGGCCTACCAGAACGGCAAAGCCATCAACATGGCCAGCTTCCTGGAGATCGACGCCGTCATCGACCCGGAGCAGACCCGCGCCTGGCTCCTGCGCGGCCTCAACGCCGCGCCGAAACCCGCCCCCCGGGAAGGCCGCAAGCGCCCGTTCGTGGATACCTGGTAGGCCGCGCCAACCCATCGCGAATGAATTCGCTCCCACAGATACGCACCGCCTTTTGTGGGAGCGGATTCATCCGCGAAAAGCCCTCACACGCGGCCCCAAATGCAGCCGTAGGATGGCGTAGAGCGAAGCGAAACCCATCGATTCGAGGCTCCGACCTGACACCGGTGTCGCCCCCAGCATGGTTTCGCACGGCTCGCGGAACGCCGCCCGCCCCATCCAACGTGTCACCGCGATCCCTCGATCGCGAATGAATTGGCTCTGTCTGCGTTAAAGGTTGCTAGAAGAGTTGAGCCCAGCTGATTGCCGAGCTTTGCTGATGCTTTTGGTTTCGCCCACCCGGGCGAGTCCCTTTTCCAGTCGTTGAAAAGGAACCAAAAAACTTGCCCCTCCATACGGGTCTGGCTTCGCCAGACTTCCCTCGCTCCATCATCGTTTCAGGGGTACGCCGCGAAGGGCCATCCCTGGCCCATCGCGGCTCTCGCGACATCCATGTCGCTCAACCCCTGAAACGACGATTGCGCTCGGCCTCCTGAAAGGGGCGTTTGGCGGCTGCTCCAACTTTCTTCGTTCGAATCCTCACATTGATGTACGCACCGCCCCAGCGCGCACGTGGCGGGGCTTTCGTAGGATGGCGTAGAGCGAAGCGAAACCCATCGATTCGAGGCTCCGACCTGACGCTGGCGCCGGACCGGCAGCATGGGTTTCGCGGAGCTCTACCCATCCTACGGGCGCCCCACGTGCCGCGCGGAAATTTCCCAAACCCGCCGCAACCCCTTGTTCGCCTCCCACCCGCTCCCTAAGTTCGCCCGGTCGCGGTCAATCCCGCGGCCGGGTTTGACGACCTGAATCATGCGCGCGCTATGCCTACGGTGCCGGCGGGAAACGACGGACGCTTCCCGTGGCACCGGTCTAGCGTGCAGTTTCTTAAACTGCACGCCCTCTATGGCAGACCGCGCGGGGAGACCTTAGCGGTCTGCCGGTGCATGATCCGGTTCGTCAACCCCGTTGCGGTCTGCCACCCCTTCGAATGACGACGAAGCCGGCAGCTCCCTGACCAACTACGGGAGTTACACATCATGCATGACGCACTCACCCCCACCTTCTTCCACCGCCACGGCCGCCCGCTGCGCGGCGTGATGATCGACGACCAACCCTGGTTCTGCGCCTACGACTTCGCCCGCCTGCTGGGGCTGCACCACCCCCAGGCGCTGCACCGTCGCCTGCGTCCCTATCAGGTTCGCAAGGCCCGCTTCACCTACGCCACGGGCAGCGAGGAGGAGGTCCAGCTCGTCAGCGAAGGGGGCCTGTACCAGGCCATGCTCCGCTTCGGCCATCCCGAGCTCCGGCACCTGGAGGAATGGCTCGCCCGCGACGTGATCCCCACCCTGCGCGACCAGTACATCAGCGCGCGCCAGCAGCCACGGCGGGTGATGCTCGATTGGCAGTCCCGCTGCCTGGTGCTGCTGGATTGGCAAGGCGAGCTGTGGATGCAGTGGGAAAAGGTGCCGCGCTACCGGGGGCTCTGAAACACCCGGGCAGGGTGCCGCCCCCAGCATGGGTTTCGCTTCGCTCTACACCATCCTACGAAAACCGCCAGCCGCGGCGTTCACCCGGTGGTGATGCGCACATCAATGTGAAGTCGTGAGCCTCGACGTTGGAGCAGCCGCCAAACGCCCCTTTCAGGAGGCCGAGCGCAATCGTCGTTTCAGGGGTTGAGCGACATGGATGTCGCGAAAGGCGTACCGGGCCATGGATGGCCCGTTACGCCGTGCCCCTGAAATGATGATGGAGCGAGGGAAGTCTGGCGAAGCCAGACCCGTATGGAGGGGCAAGCGCTTTTGGTTACTTTTCTGGCGATTGAGAAAAGTGACTCGCCCGGCAAGGCGAAACAGAAACCATCAGCAAAACTCGGCAATCAACCGGGCTACAAATCTGCTAGCAACACTTAACGCCAACAGAGCCAATTAATTCGCTCCCACGTCCTGCGGCTCGGTCAACCCGCCGCGACCTCGACCTTGTGCACGCGGGTGTCGGCGGCGCTGACGGGGCGGCCATTGGCGTCGCGGACTTCCAGCCGTGCCAGGGGCTGGCCAGCGGGATCGAGCAGCTCGGAGTGCACCTCGCCGGGGGCGAAGCAATGCGCCTCGCCCCATTGGCGCAGGCTGACGATCAGGGTGAACAGGTCGCGCCCCTTGGCCGTCAGGGCGTAGGCCTGGTAGGCGCTGCCGTCGGCGGCCGGCTCGATGCACAGGATGCCCTCGGCCACCAGCCGGCGCAGGCGGTCGCTGAGGATGTTCTTGGCCACGCCGAGGCTCTTCTGCAACTCGCCGAAGCGCTGCAGGCCGTCGAACAGGTCGCGCACGATCATCAGTGACCAGCGGTCACCCACGAGCTCCAGCGCCCGGGCCACCGGGCAGTGCTCGACGGTTGCGTCGTGGTTCATCACTCCTCTCCCCATCGCGAAAACTGGTTGCAGTTTAAAACCACCGCCATTAGCCTTCAAATGGTTTCATTTTGAAACCAGAAGGATCGCACCATGCCCACCAAAGGTTCCCTGTCACCAGCCCGGGTCTGGCTGCTGGCCGTCGCCTGCGGCCTCAGCGTCGCCAATGTCTACTACGCCCACCCGCTGCTGGATGCGATGGCCAGCGACCTGGGCATCAGCCGTGCCGCCATCGGCGGGGTGATCAGCGTGACCCAGGCGGGCAGCGCCCTGGCCCTCCTCGTGCTGGTGCCGCTGGGCGACCTGCTGGAGCGGCGCCGGCTGATGGCCACGCAGTTGCTCCTGCTGGTCGGCTCGCTGCTGCTGGTCGCCCTCGCCCGCCAGCCGTGGCTGATCCTGCTGGGCATGCTCGGCCTCGGCCTGCTCGGCACGGCCATGACCCAGGGCCTCTTGGCCTTCGCCGCCAGCCTGGCCGGCGATGCGGAGCGCGGGCGCGTGCTGGGGACGGTGCAGGGGGGCGTGGTGGTCGGCCTGCTGCTGGCGCGCAGCCTGTCCGGGGCGATGGCGGACCTGGGCGGCTGGCGCGCGGTGTACCTGCTCTCGGCGCTGCTGATGGCGGCGTTGCTGCCGGTGCTCTGGCGGTGCCTGCCGGCGCTGCGCAGCGACGCCGGCCTGGGCTACCCGGCGCTGCTGCGCTCGATGTTCGTGCTGCTGCGCGAGGACCGCGTGCTGCAGGTGCGCGGCGTGCTGGCCCTGTTGCTGTTCACGGTGTTCAACCTGTTCTGGGCCGCGTTGGTGATGCCGCTGAGCGCTCCGCCCCTGTCGCTGAGCCCCGGGGCCATCGGCGCCTTCGGCCTGGTCGGGGCGGTGGGCGCGCTGGCGGCGGCACGCGCCGGGCGCTGGGCCGATCGCGGCCAGGCGCAGCGTGCCAGCGGCCTGGCCCTGGCGCTGCTGGCGCTGGCCTGGGTGCCGCTGGCCTTCACCGGGCAATCGCTCTGGGCGCTGCTGCTCGGCATCCTCCTGCTGGACGCCGCCGGCCAGGCGCTGCACGTGCTCAACCAGAGCCTGGTGCTGGGCGGCGGCAACCCCGCCCACGCCCGCCTGATCAGCCTCTACATGCTGTTCTACGCCGCCGGCAGCGCCCTCGGCGGGTTCGCCGCCACCTACCTCCATGCCCGGGCCGGCTGGCACGGCGTGTGCCTGGCCGGCGGGGCGCTCAGCCTGCTCGCCCTGGCCTTCTGGTGGGCGACCCTGCCGGGCCGCAACGGCATCCGACACCATGTCTTGGGCAGGCAAAGCGGCATCAGGTAAACTGCCGCATCTTTTTGCACCCATAACGACTAGCCTGATGCCCACGACGTTCCACGAGATTCCCCGCGAGCGCCCGCTCACGCCCCTGCTCGACCGCGCGACGACGCCGGACGAGCTGCGCCGGCTGGGCGAAGCCGAGCTGGAAACCCTGGCCGACGAACTGCGCCAGTACCTGCTCTATACCGTCGGCCAGACCGGCGGGCATTTCGGCGCCGGTCTGGGCGTGGTCGAGCTGACCATCGCCCTGCACTACGTCTTCGATACGCCCGATGACCGGCTGGTCTGGGACGTGGGCCACCAGGCCTACCCGCACAAGATCCTCACCGGTCGCCGCGAGCAGATGAGCAGCCTGCGCCAGAAGGACGGCGTCGCCGCCTTCCCGCGCCGCAGCGAGAGCGAGTACGACACCTTCGGCGTCGGCCACTCCAGCACCTCCATCAGCGCCGCGCTGGGCATGGCCATCGCCGCCCGCATGCAGGGCTCGGGGCGCAAGTCCATCGCCGTGATCGGCGACGGCGCGCTCACCGCAGGCATGGCCTTCGAGGCGCTGAACCACGCCTCCGACGTGCAGGCCGACATGCTGGTGATCCTCAACGACAACGACATGTCGATCTCGCGCAACGTCGGGGGCCTGTCCAACTACCTGGCCAAGATCCTCTCCAGCCGCACCTACGCGAGCATGCGCGAGGGCAGCAAGAAGGTGCTCTCGCGCCTGCCCGGCGCCTGGGAGATCGCCCGTCGCACCGAGGAGTACGCCAAGGGCATGCTGGTTCCCGGCACCCTGTTCGAGGAACTCGGCTGGAACTACATCGGCCCCATCGACGGCCACGACCTGCCCACCCTGGTCGCCACCCTGCGCAACATGCGCGACCTCAAGGGCCCGCAGTTCCTCCACGTGGTGACCAAGAAGGGCAAGGGCTTCGCCCCGGCCGAGGCCGACCCCATCGGCTACCACGCCATCACCAAGCTGGAGCCGATCAACGCGCCGGCCGCGCCGAAGAAAGCCTCCGGGCCCAAGTACTCCAACGTCTTCGGCCAGTGGCTGTGCGACATGGCGTCCCAGGACCCGCGCCTGGTGGGCATCACCCCGGCGATGAAGGAAGGCTCGGACCTGGTGGCCTTCGCCGAGCGCTTCCCCGATCGCTACTTCGACGTCGCCATCGCCGAGCAGCACGCCGTGACCCTGGCGGCCGGCATGGCCTGCGACGGCGCCAAGCCGGTGGTGGCGATCTACTCCACCTTCCTCCAGCGCGGTTATGACCAGCTGATCCACGATGTCGCGGTGCAGAACCTCGACGTGCTGTTCGCCATCGACCGCGCCGGCCTGGTGGGCGAGGACGGCCCGACCCACGCGGGCAGCTTCGACCTCTCCTACCTGCGCTGCATCCCCGGCATGCTGGTGATGACCCCGAGCGACGAGAACGAACTGCGTCTGCTGCTGACCACCGGGCACCACTTCCCGGGCCCGGCGGCGGTGCGCTACCCGCGCGGCAGCGGCCCCAACGCCAGCATCGACAAGGAGCTGGTGCCGGTGGAGATCGGCAAGGCCGTGGTTCGCCGCCAGGGTGCCCGCGTCGCCATCCTCGCCTTCGGCGTGCAGCTGGCCGAGGCCCTGCAGGTGGGCGAGACGCTGGGCGCCACCGTGGTCGACATGCGCTTCGTCAAGCCGCTGGACGAGGCCCTGGTGCGTGAACTGGCCGGCAGCCACACGCTGCTGGTGACGGTCGAGGAGAACAGCGTGATGGGTGGTGCCGGCGCCGCCGTCAGCGAGTTCCTCGCCCGCGAGAACATCCTGCTGCCCGTGCTGCACCTGGGCCTGCCGGATTACTACGTCGAGCACGCCAAGCCGGCGCAGATGCTCGCCGAGTGCGGCCTGGATGCCAGCGGCATCGAAGCCTCGATCCGCGAACGCCTGGCCTTGCTGGATCGCAACGCCGGCTAGACTGCCAGAAGTGTTTCGCCGCGCCACCGGGCGCGGCGCTTGTTAGCCCGAGACACCCGGGCCCGGTCCCAGGCCGCCGCAGAGCGACCAGGCGAGCCCACCACGGGGAGCCCGCGACAGGCGGTGCCGGCTCCCGGCCCCAGGTGCAGGATGTCGTCGAACGGCCCGAGAGTCGTCGACGCGGTGCGGGGCTGCGTGGCAACGGTGTCTCGTCGTACGACGTGTGTTGCGGAGGGGCTGCACCGTCAAGCACAGGCGATCACCGGTCGCGCAGTCGTTCTTGTCCCGCCCTTCTCGAAAGTCATGGATCTTTTGAGGAGACATCGATCATGCGTTCCCGTCTGGCCCTGGCCATCGCCATGGCTCCCTGCCTCGCGGCAGCCGAAGAAATCCCCCTGGACAGCCTCGACGCGCTGAAGAGCCCCTATGTGGTGGCCACTTCGGGCAACGCGCTGGAGCCCCGCTCCCAGGCCACCGCCGCCACCAGCATCTTCACCCGCAAGGACATCTCCCGGCTGAAGGTAAAGAGCGTGCCGGACCTGCTGGCCCGCGTGCCGGGCATGTCGGTCGAGCAGAGCGGCGGGCGCGGCAGCTCTGCCAACCTCTACCTGCGCGGCAGCAATGCCAACCAGACGCTGGTGCTGATCGACGGCGTGCGCATCGGCTCGCTGGTGGACGGCCTGCCACGCCTGCAATACCTGGGCATGGAGCAGATCGAGCGGGTCGAGGTCACCCGGGGCGGGCGCTCCAGCCTGTACGGCTCGGGCGCGATGGGCGGCGTCATCCAGGTCTTCACCCGCCGTGGCGAGGGCGCCGGCCTGGAGCCGCGCTTCGACTTCAGCCTCGGCGACAGCGACACCAACGAGAACAGCGTGGGCCTGTCCGGCGGTGACGAACGCACCCGCTTCGACCTCAACGCCAGCCTCGAAGAGCTGCGCATGGATCGCAGCGACGACATCGACGGCGCCAACACCGACGACGACACCTACCGCAACCGCGGCCTGAGCATGAGCCTGGAGCACCGCATCACCGAGCAGTGGCGCACCGGCCTCAACGTGCTCGACCAGCGCGGCAAGAGCGACATGGACGGCGACTCCGTCTGGTTCCCCGGCCAGCCCACCGACGAGTTCACCCTGAGCAGCACCTCCGCCTACCTGGAGGCGGAGCTCGACCCGCGCTGGACCAGCCGCCTGCAGGCCGGCCACGCCGAGGAAAAGAGCCACCTCGACACCGTCTACAACTTCATCACCGCCCTTGAGGAATACGCCACCTACCGCGACTCCCTGGAGTGGCAGAACACCCTGCGCCTGGACGAGCACCAGCAGGTGCTGCTGGGCGCCGAATGGTACGAGGAACGCCTGCGCGCCAACGTGCCCTTCGAGGAAACCGAGCGCCGCAACCAGGCCTGGTTCGCCCAGCATCGCTTCCGCGCCGCGCCCTTCGGCACCGAGCTGGGCTGGCGCCACGACAAGAACGAGCAATACGGCAGCGAGGACAGCCTCAACGCTGCCCTGGACTTCGACCTGCCGCTGAACACCCAACTGGTGCTGAGCTACGCCGAAGGCTTCCGCGTACCCACCTTCACCGAGCTCTATGTGCCGGACATGTTCTTCCCCAGCGGCAACCCGAACCTCGAACCCGAGCATTCCAAGACCTGGGAAGCCCAGCTGCGCGGTGCGCACTACGACACCGACTGGAGCTTCGGCGTCTACCGCACCGATGTGCAAGACCTGATCACCGACGTGATGGAGTTCGACCCCGTCTTCGTCCACGAGATGCGCAACGTCGGCAAGGCCCGCATCAATGGCCTGGACCTCAGCGCCTCGCGGGACTTCATGGGCTGGACCACCCGCCTCAACCTGGGCCTGGTCGACCCGCGCGACCGCGACACCGGCCACACCCTGCCTGGCCGCTCGCGGCGCAACCTGGCCCTGGACGTGGACAAGCAGTTCGGTGACTACAGCTTCGGCTTCAGCTGGCTGGGCGTCTCCAGCCGCTACGTGGACGCCGCCAATACCCAGAAATCACCGGGCTACGGGCGCATCGACATCCGCGCCGGCTGGGGCTTCCTCAAGGGCCTGAAGGTGGAGACGCGGGTGGAGAACATCGCCAACAAGCAGTACTCGCAGAAGTACTACGGCAGCGGCTCCAGCTTCTCCTCCAACCCCTTCGGCGACGGAGTCCCTTACGTCGACAACGACGTGGACATCCCCGACCCGACCATCGAGGAGAACACCGGCTTCCAGGAAGAAGGCCGCAAGGTGGTGATGACCCTCAAGTGGTCGCCGCAGTTCTAGTCAGGCCGCCTCGCCCGCACTCACCCGCAGGCTGCCCTCCCGGCGCGCCGCCACCAGGCGGGTCGCGCCGGGGGACGCCAGCAGGCACTCGGCCAGCGCCGGCTCCAGCAGCACCCGCACGCGCCGCCCCAGGTCACGGGCGCCGTAGCGCGGGTCATGGCCGAGGCAGAGCAGCTCGCGGGCGCTCTCGTCCAGCACCAGCGTCCGCCCCTGGCGTGCCAGGCGCTGGTTGAGGCGCGCCAGTTCGATGTCGAGCAAGGCCTCCAGGTGGTCCTCGCCGATGCGCTCGAAGCAGACGACGCGGTCCAGCCGGTTGAGGAACTCCGGGTCGAAGTGGCGTTGCAACGCCGCCTCCAGCACCCGCGCCTCATTGCGCGGGGAGACCCCGAACAGGCGCCGCCAGCTACGCGAATAGCGCTCGCGGAACTGCCAGGCCTCCTGGGCGCCGATATTGCTGGTGAGGAAGATCAGGCTGTTGCGGAAGTCGATGCGCCGGCTGCCGGCGCTCAAGGTCAGCTGGCCGTTCTCCAGCACGCCGAGCAGGCTGCGCACCACCTCCTTGCCGGCTTTCTCCAGCTCATCGAAGAGCACGATGCCGGGGCGGCCGAAGCTGCCCTGGATGGCCTCGGCGTCGAACAGCGTGGCGCCCTCCTTGCTGCCCACGTAGCCCGGCGGCGCGCCGGTGAGCGCGGCGGCGTAGTGTTCCTGGGCCAGGGTCTGCATGTCGATGCGGCAGAAGGCGTCGGCGCGGCCGTGGATGGCCAGCGCCAGCAGGCGCACCAGCTCGGTCTTGCCGACGCCGGTGGGGCCCATGAACAGGTTCACCGCCAGGGGCCGCTCGCGGTCGCCGATGTCCGCCTTGACCACCTTGAGCAGGGCCTCCACCGCCTCCAGCGCGGCGTCCTGGCCGACGATGCGCGTGCGCAGGAGGGCCATGACGGTGTCGGGCTCGAAGAGAAAGCGCGACTGCAAGCGCGCCACCGGCACCTCGCCGCGCCCCAGGTGCTCGCGGTTGTGCTCGATCAGGTCGTTGACGAAGGGCATCCGGGCTCCTCGGTTCAGGGAATCACGGTCGGTGGGCCGCCCCGCTCACGGAGCGCCGTCGCGCTAGCCCGCGACCTGCTCGCGCCCGCCGTGGGGCAACTCGCCCACCGGGCAGTCGGCGACACCGATGGTGCGGCGGGTGATCTTTTCCACATCGTCCCGGGCCTTCTCCGCATCCAGCACCCAGGTGCGGTAGAACTCGAAGGGGCAATCGGCCACGCCACGGTCGCCATCGCCGGAGTTGTAGACGCCGGTGTAGCCCCGGTGCAGCAGCTTGAACAGGTGGTTCTGCGACTGGTCGTTGGCCCGTGCGTCGCGGATCTGCGAGACCGACAGCTGGGCGTACTGGATGCCCATCTCCTCTTCGCCGCATTCGCCCAGGGTGCGGCCGTCGAAGCCGATGATCGCGGAGTGGCCGAAGTAGCTGTAGACGCCATCGAATCCGGCGGCGTTGGCCACCGCCACGTAGCAGTTGTTGGCCCAGGCCATGGTCTTGGCCATCAGCACCTGCTGTTCCTTGGCCGGGTACATGTAGCCCTGGCAGCGCACGATCAGCTCGGCGCCCTTCATCGCGCAGTCGCGCCAGATCTCGGGGTAGTTGCCGTCGTCGCAGATGATCAGGCTGATCTTCAGGCCCTTGGGCCCTTCGCTGACGTAGGTGCGGTCACCCGGGTACCAGCCCTCGATGGGGCACCAGGGGATGCACTTGCGGTACTTCTGCACGATCTCGCCACGGTCGTCGATCAGCACCAGGGTGTTGTAGGGCGCCTTGTGCGGGTGTTCCTCGTGGCGCTCGCCGGTGAGGGAGAAGATGCCCCAGGTCCCGGCCTCGCGGCAGGCGGCGGAGAAGATCGCCGTCTCCTCGCCGGGGATGGTGGCGGCGGTGGCCATCATCTCGTCGTGGTCGTACATGATCCCCATGGTGCTGTACTCGGGGAACACCACCAGGTCCATGCCGGGCAGGCCGAGCTTCATGCCCTTGATCATCTCGGCGATGCGCCGGGCGTTGTCGAGCACCTCGGCCTTGCTGTGCAGGCGCGGCATCCTGTAGTTGACGACGGCGACGCCGACGGTATCCGGGCTGCTGGAAATATCACCGTGACGCATGGGCTTCTCCTTCCGTTCAGTGGCTGATCATCCAGGGCCGCGCGCCGGGCTTGGTCTTCAGCGCGTGGGGGTTGGCCCTGGTCGGTGCCAGGGGCTTGTTCGGCGTGCAGCAACCGCAGCCTTTCGGGTGCTTGCGGTTCTCGCGGTACTCCTCGACGGTCTGCGGGGCGTTGGCGCTGCGCTCGTTGGCCGCGATGGCGCGGCGCTGGCTGCCGGCCAGGGTGGCCAGGCCGGGGGCGGAGAGGATGACCCTCGGCGCCGGCTCGTCGCACAGCGGGCAGGCGCAGGGGGCCTCGCGCTCGGCCATGGGGCGCAGGGCGGTGAAGTCGCCGCAGGTGGCGCAGTCGTATTCGTAGATGGGCATGCTGGGCTCCTCGTCTTCGCTCGATGTCCGCCGTCCCGGCGGGAGGTACGCCGTCCAGAGCAACCTCCCGCCGGGGCGGTGGAACTCACTTGTCCGGCGCGATGGGCAGGTCGACGCTGCCATCGAGGAAGCGGGTCGGGCCGGAGGCGTTGGGGTTGATGTCGAAGTCGAAGATTTCCGTCGGCAGCCACAGCGTGGCGCAGGCGTTGGGGATGTCCACCACCCCGCTGATGTGCCCCTGCACCGGCGCCGAGCCGAGCAGCGCGTAGCCCTGGGCGGGCGAGTAGCCGAACTTGGTCAGGTAGTTGATGGCGTTGAGGCAGGCCTGCTTGTAGGCGATGTTGACGTCCAGGTAGTGCTGCTTGCCGGACTCGTCCACCGAGATGCCTTCGAAGATCAGGTAGTTCTTGTAGTTGGGCACGATGGGGCTGGGCTTGAACACCGGGTTCCTGATGCCGTACTTGGCCATGCCGCCCTTGATCAGCTCGACCTTCATGTGCACCCAGCCGGCCATCTCGATGGCGCCGCAGAAGGTGATCTCGCCGTCGCCCTGGCTGAAGTGCAGGTCGCCCACCGAGAGGCCGGCGCCGTCGACGTAGACCGGGAAGAAGATCTTCGAGCCGCGGGACAGGTCCTTGATGTCGCAGTTGCCGCCGTGCTCGCGCGGCGGCACGGTGCGCGCGCCGGTCATGGCCGCCTTGTCGCGGGCCTCGCCGCGCAGCTTGCCCATGTGCGCGGTGGGCGCCATGGGCGGGTTGGCCAGGGGCGGCACGCGGGTCGGGTTGGTGTCGATCAGCGCCTGCTCGCGGCTGTTCCAGTCGGCGAGCATCTTGTGGTCCGGCAGGCAGCCGATCAGCCCGGGGTGGATCAGCCCGGCGAACTGCACGCCGGGGATGTGCCGGGAGCTGGTGAACATGCCGTGGAAGTCCCAGATGGCCTTCTGCGCCATGGGGAAGTGGTCGGTGAGGAAGCCGCCGCCGTTCTGCCGCGAGAAGAAGCCGTTGAAGCCCCACAGGGAATCTGGCTTGGCGCCGATGTCCAGCAGGTCCACCACCAGCAGGTCGCCCGGCTCGGCGCCCTTCACGCCCACCGGGCCGGAGAGGTAGTGCACGGTGGAGAGGTCGACGTCGCGCACGTCCGAGGCGTCGTCGTCGTTCTTGATCGCGCCGGCGGTCCAGTCGTAGGTCTCGAGGATGAAGTCGTCGCCCGGGTTGACCCAGCAGGCCATGGGGATGTCGGGATGCCAGCGGTTGTGGATCTGTTCGTTCTCGGTGGCGGCCTGGTTGAGGTCGACCTTGATCAGCGTTTCGGTCATGACGGTGCTCCTTGGCTCCTGGTGTTGGACGGGCGGTCTGGGCCGCGCTGGGAGCTAGTCTTGGCCGCCTGGCCGGGATCGGGAATACGTCGAATTACGTAGGTGGGAAGCGGCCGGGCGGGCGCGCGAAAGCCGTCGCCCGTGCGCGGGCACGGGGACGGCGTGGCGGGGACTCCCGGGCTGGAATCCGACGAGCCAGGTGATGGGTTTCGCTGCGCTCTACCCATCCTACGGGTGCCCTGGACTACACCGAGAGGTAGCGGCTGATGGTGGCCTCGTCGACCCGGTCGCGGGTTTCCTCGATCACGAAGCGGCCCTTCTCGATCACCAGGAAGCGGTCGGCGATCTCCATGGTGAAGGACAGCACCTGCTCGGAGACGACGATGGTCAGGTCGCGCAGGTTGCGGATCTCCTTCAGGCTGCGGGCGATGTCCTTGATGATCGACGGCTGGATGCCCTCGGTGGGTTCGTCCAGCAGCAGCACCTTGGGGTTGGTGGCCAGGGCGCGGGCGATGGCCAGCTGTTGCTGCTGGCCGCCGGAGAGGTTGCCGCCCTTGCGCGCGCGCATTTCGTGGAGCACCGGGAACAGGGCGTAGAGATCGTCCGGAACCTGGCCGTTGGCCGAGGCCGGCAGGCCGGTCTGGATGTTCTCCAGCACCGTCATGTGGGAGAAGATCATCCGCCCCTGGGGCACGTAGGCGATGCCGCGCTCGACGCGCTGGTGGGTCTCCAGGGCCGACACGTCCTGGCCGTCGACGCGCACCTCGCCGCCCCATTGCGGGAGGATGCCCATCAGGCTCTTGAACAGGGTGGTCTTGCCCATGCCGTTGCGCCCCATGACGGCGACGATCTCCTGCCTGGCCACGTTCAGGTCGAGGTCGTGGAGGATCTGGCTCTGGCCGTAGCCCGAGGTGAGCTTGCTGATCTGGAACATGCTGGACTCCTGATTGATGGCGAGGCCCGGGGCTCAATGCCCCAGGTACACCTCGATCACCTTCGGGTTGCTCTGCACCGCCTCCATGCTGCCTTCGGCCAGGACCTTGCCCTGGTGCAGCACGGTGACCTTGTGGGCGATGCTCTTGACGAACTCCATGTCGTGCTCGATGACCAGCACCGAGCGCCCCTGGCTGATGCGCTTGAGCAGCTCGGCGGTCTGCGCGCGCTCGCTGACGCTCATGCCCGCCACCGGCTCGTCGAGCATCAGCAGCTCCGGGTCCTGCATCAGCAGCATGCCGATCTCCAGCCACTGCTTCTGCCCATGGGAGAGCAGGTCGGCCTGGCGGTGCAGGTGCTCGCTGAGGAAGATTTCCCCGGCCACCTCCTCGACCCGGGCGATGACCTCGGCACTGCGCTTGAAGAACAGCGCGCCGAGCACCTTGCGCCCGGCCGGGTAGGACATCTCCAGGTTCTCGAACACGGTGAGGTTCTCGTAGATGGAGGGGTTCTGGAACTTGCGCCCGACGCCGGCGCGGACGATGTCGTACTCGCGCATGCGGGTCAGTTCGCGGCCGTCGAACTGGATGCTGCCGGCGGTGGCGCGGGTCTTGCCGCAGATCAGGTCGAGCACCGTGGTCTTGCCGGCGCCGTTGGGGCCGATCACCACCCGCACCTCGTTGCGGTCCAGGTAGAGGTTGAGGTCGTTGACCGCCTTGAAGCCGTCGAAGGACACCGTCAGGCCCTCGATGGCCAGCACCGGCTTGGGGCTTTCGAATCCGCTCGGGCTCATGGTGTGCGCTCCAGTTCACGGGTGTGGCTCGGGGCCGGGCTGGCGCTCGCCGCAGGCTTGGCGACAGGGGCTGCGGGCGCCTTGGCACGCTTGGCCAGCAGGCGCTCCAGGCGCGGGCGGCCGTGGCTCTGCCAGAGCCCGGCGAGGCCGTTGGGGAAGTACATGACCACGGCGATGAACAGGCCGCCCATCAGGTACAGCCACAGCTCGGGGAAGCTCTCGGAGAAGTAGGTCTTGCCGTAGTTCACCAGCAGCGCGCCGTACACCGCGCCGAGCAGCGACATGCGCCCGCCGACGGCGGCGAAGATGACCATCTCGATGGACGGCACGATGCCGACGAAGCTCGGCGACATGAAGCCCACCTGCAGGGCGAACATGGCCCCGCCTATGGCCGAGAAGCCGGCGGCCACGCAGAACACGAATATCTTGAAGCTGGCCACGTCGTAGCCGGAGAAGCGCACCCGTTCCTCCTTGTCGCGCATGGCCATGAGCAGGCGGCCGAGCTTGGAGGCGAGGATGAACTTGCCGATGACGATGCAGCCCAGCAGCAGGAAGGCGCTGATGAAGTAGAGGATCAGCTTGGCGCCGTCGGTGCGGATGTCCCAGCCCATCAGGGTCTTCAGGTCGGTGATGCCGTTGACCCCGCCGGTGAGTCCCTGCTGGCCGATGATCAGCACCGTGAGGATCATCGCGATGGCCTGGGTGACGATGGAGAAGTACACGTCGCCCACGCGCCGCTTGAACATCGCCAGGCCGATCACCGCCGCCAGCAGCATGGGCACCGCCAGCACCGCGACGAGGGTGAAGCCGAAGCTGTGGAAGGGCTGCCAGAGCAGCGGCAGCTCGGTGATCTGGTTCCAGTCCATGAAGTCCGGGATGCCGGGGGTGGACTGGATCCTGGTGCTCTCCGGGTCGGAGGCCTCCAGCTTGAGGAACATCGCCATGCAGTAGCCGCCGAGGCCGAAGAACACCCCCTGGCCGAGGCTGAGGATGCCGCCGTAGCCCCAGCACAGCACCAGGCCGACGGCGACGAAGGCGTAGGTGAGGTACTTGCCGACCATGTTCAGGCGGAAGGCATCCAGCACCAGCGGGAACACCACCAGGATCAGCGCGGCGAGGATCAGCAGGCCGATGGTGCCCTGCCGCCCGCCGAGGAGTTTGTCGATTGCGTTCATCTGCCGCCCCTCATTTACGGACTTTGATGGAGAAGAGCCCCTGGGGGCGCAGCATCAGGATCAGGATCACCGCCGACAGGGTCAGCACCTTGGCCATCGAGCCGCTCATGAAGAACTCGGAGATGGACTGCGTCTGGGCGATGGTGAAGGCCGAGGCGATGGTGCCGAACAGGCTCTGCGCGCCGCCGAAGACCACCACCAGGAAGGTGTCGACGATGTACAGCGAGCCGGCCGTCGGGCCGGTGGAGCCGATGGTGGTGAAGGCCGCGCCAGCCACCCCGGCGACACCGCAGCCGAGGGCGAAGGTCATGCGGTCGACCCTTTTGGTGTTGATGCCCACCGCGCGGCTCATCACCCGGTTGAGCATGGTGGCGCGCACCTGCAGGCCCCAGCGCGAGCGGTAGAGCATGAGGAAGAGCGTGGCGGTGAGCAGCACCGTGAGGCCCATGACGAACAGGCCGTTGCGCGGGATGTCGATGCTCTCGGTGGGGTTGAACGAGCCCATCAGCCATTCCGGCAGGGTGGCGCTGACCTCGCGCGCGCCGAAGATCGAGCGGAACGCCTGCTGCATCACCAGGGACAGGCCCCAGGTGGCCAGCAGCGTATCCAGCGGACGCTGGTAGAGCTTGCTGATCATCGCCCACTCCACCAGCCAGCCGATGGCCCCGGCGATGAAGAACGACAGCACGATGGCGAAGAAGAAGTAATAGGGCTGCATCGCCGGCGCGTAGTGGGTGGTCAGTGCCGACAGCAGGTAGGTGGTGTAGGCACCGATGGTGAGGAACTCGCCGTGGGCCATGTTGATCACGCCCATCTGGCCGAAGATGATCGCCAGCCCCAGGGCCATCAGCAGCAGGACGCAGAACACCGACAGCCCGTTGAAGCCCTGCATGGCCGCAATGGCGCCGAACTCAGATAGCCATTCCATAAGGTTCTCCGGAAGCGGGCGACGGCCTTCGCCGCCCGCCGGGGTTTGGGTTCAGGGTGAGGCGTGCCCCCGTATCCGGGGGCCCTTCAGGCTTCAAGCTTCAAGCTGCTTCTCGCTTGCCTCTTGCAGCTTGAAGCTTGCCGCTTGCAGCTCCCCGCTCACTGATACCCCTTGGGGAAGGGATTGGGTTCGATCAGGCCGGACTCGTAGACCACCTTGAACTGGCCGTCGGCCTGGACCTCGCCGATGCGGGTCTTGCTCCACAGGTGGTGGTTGTCGTGGACCTTCACGTAGCCTTCCGGCGCGGTGGTCAGCTCGATGCCCGGGGAGGCGGCGACCACCTTGTCGACATCGAAGCTGCCGGCCTTCTCCACGGCGGCCTTCCACAGCCAGGGGCCGAGGTAGGCGGCCTGGGTCACGTCGCCGATCACCGCGTCCTTGCCGTACTTGGCCTTGAAGGCTTCGACGAAGGCCTTGTTGTTGGGGTTGTCCAGGCTCTGGAAGTACTTCATGGAGGCGTAGAAGCCGGCCATGTTCTCGCCACCGATGCCGAGCAGTTCATCCTCGGTCACCGAGAGGGTCAGCAGGGTCTGCTTGGCGGCGGTGACGCCGGCGGCCTTCATCTGCTTGTAGAAGGCGACGTTGGAGCCCCCGACCACGGCGGCGAAGACCACGTCGGGCTTCTTCAGCTTGACCTTGTTGATCAGCGAGCCGAACTGGGTGTTGCCCAGCGGGTAGTACTCCTCGCCCACCACCTTGCCGCCGAGCACGTTCTCGATGTGCTTGCGGGCGATCTTCATCGAGGTGCGCGGCCAGATGTAGTCCGAGCCGATCAGGTAGAAGGTCTTGGCGCCCTTCTCCTTGGCCACCCAGTCCAGGCCCGCGAGGATCTGCTGGGTCGCCTCCTGGCCGGTGTAGATGACGTTCTTCGACTGCTCCAGGCCTTCGTAGAAGGTCGGGTAGTAGAGCAGGCCGTTCTCCTTCTCGAACACCGGCAGCACGGCCTTGCGCGAGGCCGAGGTCCAGCAGCCGAAGACGGTGGCGACCTTGTCGTTCACCAGCAGCTTCTTGGCCTTCTCGGCGAAGGTCGGCCAGTCGGAGGCGCCGTCTTCCTGGATGATCTTGATCTGCCGCCCGAGGATGCCGCCGGAGGCGTTGATCTGCTCGATGGCCAGGCGCTCGGCCTGGATCGAGCCGGTCTCGGAGATGGCCATGGTGCCGGTGGCCGAGTGCAGCTGGCCCACGGTCACTTCGGTGTCGGTCACGGCCAGGCCGGTGGTGTTGGCGTCGGCGGCCACCGCCAGTTGGCCGAATACCGCTGCGGCCATCAGCGACAGCGCGGCGGCGCCCAGCGCCAGCCGGCGCGGAAGAAAGCGTTTCGCACCCGTCATCAAGCTTGAATCCATGGTCCTGCTCCTCTGGTGGTTGGCGTGGTCGGCTCGCCTTGCGGGTACCGGCCTCGGTTCGGGGCAAGGATGCGTTCGGCCAGGGGGCGGGGGTATACGCACATTGACGTAGCGGCATACGTCATCTGACGTAGTGGCCGCTGCGCCAGCTTGGGGCATGCTGCGCTCGCAGACAGGCGCAAGGACGCGCGCGACCGCCCGGGAAGGCCGTGCCAGAGCGGTGCGCCCCCGGGGCCGGGGCGGGGCATGGAAGTTGCTGCACACGCCCATCGCCGCCCAGGAGCGCCGCCGTGCAACAGACCGGTACGCAACGCATCGCCAAGATCCGCCGCGACTACAACAGCTGGGTCGCCGACGAGACGCTGGAGGACTACGCGCTGCGCTATACGCCGCGCTCCTTCCGCAAATGGTCGGAACTGCGCATCGCCAACACCGCCCTCGGCGCCGTGTCCTTCCTCGCCCTGGAAGCCATCGGCGGCGCCCTGGCCATCAGCTACGGCTTCACCAACACCCTGTGGGCGGTGCTGGCGGTGAGCCTGGTGATCTTCCTCACCGGCCTGCCCATCAGCTACTACGCCGCACGCTACGGCGTGGACATGGACCTGCTCACCCGGGGCGCCGGCTTCGGCTACATCGGCTCGACCATCACCTCGCTGATCTACGCCAGCTTCACCTTCCTGTTCTTCGCCCTGGAGGCGGCGATCATGGCGCTGGCCCTGGAGCTGTACTTCGGCATCCCGCTGGCGCTGGCCTACGTCATCTGCTCGGTGATCATCATTCCCCTGGTGGCCTTCGGCATCACCCTGATCAACCGCCTGCAGATGTGGACGCAGCCGGTGTGGCTGGTGCTGCTGTTGCTGCCCTACGTCTTCGTCATCGCCAGGAATCCCGGGGCGCTCGGCGACCTGGCCAGCTTCGCCGGGCGCGACGGCGAGGCTGGTGTCTTCAACCCGCTGCACTTCGGCGCCGCCTGCACCGTGGCCCTGGCGCTGGTGACGCAGATCGGCGAGCAGGTGGACTACCTGCGCTTCCTGCCACAGAAGACCCGCGCCAACCGCAAGCGCTGGTGGGCGGCGATGCTCCTGGCCGGCCCCGGCTGGATCATCCCCGGCGCGCTGAAGATGCTCGGCGGCGCCTTCCTCGCCTTCCTCGCCCTGCAGCACGAGATCCCCCTGGATCGCGCCGCCGAGCCGACGCAGATGTACCTGGTGGCCTTCAACTACGTGTTCGCCTCGCCGCAGTGGGCGCTCGGCGCGATGGTGCTGTTCGTCATCGTCAGCCAGGTGAAGATCAACGTCACCAACGCCTACGCCGGCTCCCTGGCCTGGTCGAACTTCTTCGCCCGCATCACCCACAGCCACCCCGGCCGCGTGGTCTGGCTGGTGTTCAACGTGGCCATCGCGCTGATGCTGATGGAGCTGGGGGTGTTCGAGGCCATCGAGCAGGTGCTGGGGCTCTACGCCAACATCGCCATCGCCTGGATCGGCGCCCTGGTGGCGGACCTGGTGATCAACAAGCCGCTGGGCCTGTCGCCGCGCCACATCGAGTTCAAGCGCGCGCACCTCTACGACATCAACCCGGTGGGCGTCGGCGCCATGCTGATCGCCTCGCTGCTCTCGGTGCTGGCCCATGCCGGGCTGCTCGGCAGCATCGCCCAGGCGGCCTCGCCCATGGTGGCGCTGGTCTCGGCGATGGCGGTGGCGCCGCTGCTGGCCTGGCTCACCGGCGGGCGCTACTACATCGCCCGGGAAAGCGACCCGGCGCTGCTGCATCCGCTGCGGGAGAAGGTCGCCTGCACCCTGTGCAGCAACGATTTCGAGCGCGAGGACACCGCCTTCTGCCCGGCCTACGGCGCGCCCATCTGCTCCCTGTGCTGCTCGCTGGACGCCCGCTGCGGCGATGCCTGCAAGCCCCGGGCGCGGCTCTCGGAGCAGTTCGACGACCTGGTGCGCTGGCTGCTGCCCAACGCCTCGGTGCCACGCCTGCACACGCGCCTGGCCCATTACCTGGGGGTGCTGGCGGTGATCGTGATCCTGCTGTTCTGCGCCCTGGCGCTGATCTACAGCCAGGTTTCCCAGGGCCTTGAACACGCCCCGGCGGACGCCGCGCAAACGCTCTACCAGGCCTTCCTCAAGGCCTTCCTGACCCTCTCGCTGTTCGCCGCGATACTCGCCTGGTGGGTGGTGCTGACCCGCGAGAGCCGCCATGTGGCGCTGGAGGAGTCGAACCGCCAGACCACCCTGCTGATGCAGGAGATCGAGGCCCACCGCAAGACCGACGAGGCGCTGCAGAAGGCCAAGGAAGCCTCGGAGGCGGCCAACGCGGCGAAGAGCCGCTACGTCACCGGGCTTTCCCACGAGTTGCGCACGCCGCTCAACAGCATCCTCGGCTACACCCAGATCCTGCAGCGCGACGGCCTCACCCCGGAGCCGCACAAGGAGGCCCTGGCGACCATCTTCCGCAGCGGCTCGCACCTGTTGTCGCTGATCGACGGGCTGCTCGACGTGGCCAAGATCGAGGCCGGCAAGCTGCAACTGGAGCCGAGCGAGATCCCCTTCCCCGAATTCCTCCAGCAGTTGCAGCACATGTTCAGCCCGCAGGCCGAGGAGAAGGGCCTGGCCTTCCGCTACGAGCCCAGCGGGCGCCTGCCGGTGGTGGTGCGCGGCGACGAGAAGCGCATCCGCCAGATCCTCATCAACCTGCTGGGCAATGCCGTGCGCTTCACCGACAGCGGCGAGGTGCGGCTGCGGGTCAGCTACCTGCGCGAGACCGCCACCTTCGAGATCATCGACACCGGCATCGGCATCGCGCCGGACCAGATCGAGCGCATCTTCCAGCCCTTCGAACGGGGCGACCCGCTGCGCCAGGACAACGGCGTCGGGCTCGGCCTGACCATCACCCGCATGCTCATCGCGCTGATGGGCGGCGACATCCGCGTGCAAAGCCGGCCGGGCCAGGGCACCTCGTTCCAGGTGCGCCTGTTCCTGTCCGAGGTGCGCGTGCCGCAGGCGGTGGTGCACGTCGAGCACGACATCATCGGCTACCAGGGCGCGCGCCGCCGCGTGCTGCTGGTGGACGACCATATCGAGCACCGCCGGGTGCTGGCCGGCATGCTGGAGCCGCTGGGCTTCGAGATCGTCCAGGCCGCCGATGGCCAGGAGGCGGTGCGCCAGGTGGCCCTGCTGCACCCGGACCTGATCCTCATGGACCTGTCGATGCCGCACATGGACGGCTGGGAGACCAGCCGCCTGATCCGCCGCAACGTGCAATCGTGGGCGCCGATCATCGTCATTTCCGCCAACGCCTTCGCCGACGACCGCGAGCGCAGCGTGGCCGCCGGCTGCAACGACTACCTGGCCAAGCCGGTGCACACCCCGGCCCTGCTGGAGAAGATCAAGGAGCACCTGGGCCTGGAATGGCTCAAGCGCCCGCTCGAGGACACCCGCGCCGAACGGGACGGCGAGCGGCCCTCGCCCGCCGCCCTGGAGGCGCTGCGCGAGCTGAGCGAGCTGGGCCACGTGAAGGGCATCCTCGAACGCCTGGACGCCATCGAGCGCGAGGAACCTCGCAGCGCCGCCTTCCTCGCCGGCCTGCGCCAGCGCGCGCGGCGCTTCCAGCTCAACGAGTTCAATGCGCTGCTGAAAGCGGCCGGCAGCCCCACCCCCCGCGTCGACCTGGCGCGCGAATAGACAGGAGGAGACCATGCACAGCCCGAGCCGTGACAGCGCCGTGGTGCTGATCGTCGACGACACCCCGGACAACCTCGCCCTGCTCAGCGATGCCCTCGACGCCGCCGGCTACATGGTGCTGGTGGCGCTGGACGGCGCCAGCGCCCTGGAGCGTGCCCAGCGCAGCCAGCCGGACGTGATCCTGCTGGACGCGATGATGCCGGGCATGGACGGCTTCGAGACCTGCCGCCGGCTCAAGGCCAGCGGCGAGACGGCGGACATCCCGGTGCTGTTCATGACCGCGCTGACCGAGAGCGAGCACGTGGTGGAAGGCTTCGCTGCCGGCGGCATCGACTACGTGACCAAGCCGATCAAGCCCGACGAGGTGCTCGCCCGCGTCGCCGCCCACCTGCGCACCGCCCGCGCCCTGCAGGCCGTGCGCAACGCCCCGGCGCCACGCCCGGCCCTGGACGACGAGCAGACCCAGGAGGCGCTGGCCTCGCGCTTCCAGCTCACCGGCAGGGAAATGGAGGTGCTGCACTGGGTGGCCTGCGGCAAGACCAACCGCGACATCGGCGACATCCTCGGCCTCAGCCCGCGCACGGTGAACAAGCACCTGGAGCACGTCTACGTGAAGCTGGGCGTCGAAACCCGCACCGCCGCGGCGGCGGTGGCGATGTCGGCGGGACGTTGATGCTCCTTTTGAAGCCAGGCGATGCAAGGGTGGGTGACGCTCTTTTCATCCGCCATCGAGGTGCCGACCAGCCTCGGTGCCAAACCCATCGATCCCTGCCTGCCCATGGTGGATGGGTGAAGCGTCATCCACCCTACAGCCCGCTGGGTGCTCGCTGCGGATGGCGTCGTTCGTAGGCTGCGTCGGGCGGCGCTCAACGAGCGCTGGCGAGGCGCTCGCAGAGCTTCCGGGTGGCGTCGAGCATCTGGAAGCTGGGGCGCTCCAGGCCGCGGTCGGGCACCGGCCACACCTGGCCGGCGGCGACGGCGGGGATCTGCGGCCAGGCCTGCCAGGCGGCGGCCTGGGCCGGTTCGCTGACGAGGATGACGCGGGGCTGGCGCTGCAGGACGGATTCGATGCTGACCTGGGGCGCGGGCAGGCGCTGGTCGGCGAAGACGTTCTCGGCGCCGCAGATGCGCAGGGCATCGCTGACGATCTGCCGCCCGCCGAGGGTGTACAGCGGTTTGTCCCACACCTGGTAGAACACCGGCAGCGGCACGTCGCGGCGGTACGTACCGCGCAGCT
The DNA here is from genome assembly GCF_037153275.1 of Pseudomonas sp. USHLN015. Taxonomy (NCBI): domain Bacteria; kingdom Pseudomonadati; phylum Pseudomonadota; class Gammaproteobacteria; order Pseudomonadales; family Pseudomonadaceae; genus Pseudomonas; species Pseudomonas sp. USHLN015. The sequence continues at coordinate 88,134 of NZ_JBBCKP010000003.1, read as the reverse complement.
CGGCGAGCCCGGCGGCGAAGCGCCGGCTGAGCTCCCGGCCGCGTTCGGCTCGCCCTACCCGCTCGCCGACTTCGGCGAACAGCCCGGCGAGTTCGTCGAGTTCGCGCGGTTCCACCTGCAACTGTGCGATGGGGGTGCGGCGCAACTGTTCACGCCCGGCGGCACCGACGCTGTCGGGCCACAGCAGCACGAGGTCGGGCTCGAGTGCCAGCAGGCTTTCGATCTCCAGCTGGCCGTAGCGGCCGACGCTGGGCAGGTCGGCCAGCAAGGCCGGACGCTCGCCGCCATCGAGCACGCCCACCAGCAGGTCGCCGGCGTCGAGTTCGAGCATGATTTCGGTCAGGGAGGGGGCGAGGCTGACGATGCGCAGCTGCGCCGTCGCCGACAAGGCCAGGCACAGCAGCAAAGCACCGAGCAGGCCGCGCATCAGGCCAGTTGGCGGGGTATGCGGTAGAGGCTGAAGATCACCACGCTGCCGAGGGCCAGCAGCACCAGGGCCACGGCGTTGAGGCCGGCGAACACGGCCACCGCACCGATCCAGGCCGGCAGGCCGGCGCCGAGGAAGGCGACGCGACGGGCGCTGGCCAGGGCAATCCAGGCGGCGGGCTCTTCTTCGCTGTCGAGGGCTTCCTCGGTGGCGATCAGGGCGCGCTTGTAGCCGCGGAACAGCGGCAGGCTGATGAACATGGAGATCATCGCCGCCAGGAACAACGGCATCTCCAGGGCGGGGAACACCGGCTCGCCGGAGCCGAACAGCAGGTTGAGCACGAACAGCGGGGCCAGGGCGATGGCGAGGTAGGCCCACCATTCCAGGCCCAGCTTGCGGCGCACCTGGTTGCGGGTCATAGCTCGACTTCACCCTGGTGCAGGCTGCCGAGCATGTGGCCGAGCTTGCCGGCCTTGGTCGCCAGGTACTTCTTGTTGTGCGGGTTGAGGCCGGTCTGCAGCGGCACGCGTTCGGCGACGCGGATGCCGAAGCCTTCCAGAGCCTTCACCTTGCGCGGGTTGTTGGTCATCAGCTTGATACCGGAGATGCCCAGGTGGTCGAGCATCGGCAGGCAGATGGCGTAGTCGCGCTGGTCGGCACCGAAGCCCAGGCGCTCGTTGGCTTCGACCGTGTCGGCGCCGCCGTCCTGCAGTTCGTAGGCGCGGATCTTGTTCAGGAGGCCGATGCCACGGCCTTCCTGGCGCAGGTAGAGCAGCACGCCACGGCCTTCCTCGGCGATGGCGCGTAGGGCGGCCTCGAGCTGGAAGCCGCAGTCGCAGCGCAGGCTGAACAGGGCGTCGCCGGTCAGGCATTCGGAATGCAGGCGGCCGAGCACCGGGGCGCCGTCGGCGAATTCGCCCATGGTCAGGGCGACGTGTTCCTTGCCGCTGGCCTGGTCGAGGAAGCCGTGCATGGTGAACAGGCCGAAGGGCGTGGGCAGTTGGGAGGCGGCGACGAAGACGACGGACACCACGGATCTCCTGGGGTTTCGAAAGGCCGGCATTGTATCAGCAGCATTAACCGGCCGGTCAGACTGAATAGTTGGGGATAAGGATCGAAACGCTAGGACCATCGCGCCCGCGAGGCCCGCCGAACCTCACCTAGATCTTCGATTCCAGCAGCAGCACGCCCTGGTCCTCGCGCCAGCGCACGCGGTTGAGGAAGCTCATGCCCAGCAGCACGTCGACGGGCGCGTCGCCCTCGACCACGGCGCCTTCGACGCCGAGCACTTCCAGCGGCCCGACCTTGACCCGGTCGAAGACCACCCGCCAGGCACGCACGGTGCCGGAGGCGGTGCTGGCGGTCATCGGCTTGCCGGTGACGCGGTAGTCGATGCCGAGGATGCGCGCCTGGTTCTCGCTCATGGCGACGGTGGAGGCACCGGTGTCGACCATGAACTGCACGGGATGGCCTTCGATGGCGCCGGCCACCATGAAGTGGCCGTTGTTGCCACGGGCGATGCTCATCTGGGTCTTCTGCGGGGCGCTGGCGCCGGCCTGGTTGTACTCGCGGGACAGTTCGTAGGTGCGCTCGATGCCGCCGACGCGCAACACGGCGCCACGGCTGCTGGCGCTGACCACCTCGACGCCGCCGGGGCCGGTCTGGCCGACCTTCACCAGCTTGCGCTGGCCGTCGACGCTGATCACCGCGGCGTTGGGGAAGAGGCCGACCACCTGCACCTGGGGTTCGGCGTGGAGGGCGCCGCAGTACGCCAGCAGCAGGCCGGCGCAGAGCAGATCAGGGCGACGCATGGGTGTTCTCCGGTTCCGGGTCGAAGGGATAGGGCTGGCCCCAGTGGGCGAATACGGCGCGCAGTTCGCCGCTGTGCACCAGGCGCGCCATGCGCTCGTCGAACAGCGCGGCGAACTCGCGCCCCCGGGCCGTGTCGCCGAAGCCGACGTACAGCTTGAGCTGGGTCAGGTAGGTGACGCGGTACTTATCGGGGGTCGAGCTCTGGCGCAGTACATCGTCGATCTCGGTGCGCGCGTCGATGTAGTAGTCGGCGTGACCGAGGTCGAGCATCGAAAGGATACCGCCCCGGCGCTCGATTTCCTTGAAGTGGGTCAGGTTCGGCAGATAGCGCTCGTATCCGTAGCCACGCATCCATACCAGGCGGTACTGCCCGAGCCCGGCCAGGTTCGGCAACGGCGAGCCGCGCAGGGCCAGTGCGCTGATGCGATCGGCATCGTAGTTCCAGCGGGGGTAGAGGGCCCAGGGCACTTCGTCGCGGTAGGAGCCGACCCAGGCGTCCGCCTCGCCACGCTTCACCAGGCCGATGGAGCGGGTATAGGGCACGGAGCGGATGCGCAGGCGCACGCCGACCGGCTCGAAGACCTTGCGCAAGACGTCCCAGCCGAGCCCGGTACCGTCGGAGTCGGTGTGCGCGGCCCAGACCTCCGCGGCGATGACCACTTCCGCCGGGCCCGCCCCGGGCACATCGCCCGGCCCGTCCGTGGCAAGCACCCAGGGCGCCGCCATCATCGCCAGCAGACCGATCAACCAGCCGCGCATCATCACTCCCGCTCCGCTCCTGCCAAATGCCCGCCTGGCCGGACTAGCCCAGGCCCCAGACGATCAGTTGCATCGCCAGCCAGGCGAAGACGCCGGCCAGCACGTCGTCGAGCATGATGCCGACGCCGCCATGGACATGCCGGTCGATCCAGCGGATCGGCCAGGGTTTGAGGATGTCCATGAACCTGAATACCAGGAAGCCTAGCAGCAGCCACTGCCATCCCTCGGGCACCAGCCAGAGGGTGATCCACATGCCGACCATCTCGTCCCAGACGATGCCCTCGTGGTCGTGCACGCGCAGGTCGTCGGCGACCTTGCCGCACAGCCAGAAGCCGAACAGCATGGTCAGCCCGAGCATCAGCCAGTAGCCCCAGTCGGGCAGCATCTGCCAGAGCGGAATGAACGGCAGCGCCACCAGCGAGCCCCAGGTGCCGGGGGCCTTGGGCAGGGTCCCGGAGCCGAAGCCGAAGGCGAGGAAATGCCAGGGGTTGCGCCAGACCGAGGGCGGGACCGGCTGGGCCGGCGCTTGCTGCGGATGATCAGTCACCTTGACTCCCGAAGTGTTGAAAGCCCCGTGCCGGCGGCAGGATTTCCCCACCGTCGGCATCGAGCAGGTGCACGCCCACGCCCGTTTCGACGCGGCCGATGACGGTTACGCCGGGCCAGGCGGCCTGCAGGCTCGCCAGGTGTTGCGGCGGCAGGGTGAAGACCAGGCGGTAGTCGTCGCCGCCGGCCAGTGCATGGTTCAGGGCGGGCTCGCGCGGGTAGAGCGCGCGCAGCCCGGCAGATAGCGGCAGGCGCTCGCGCTCCACCATCAGCGCGACAGCGGAGGCGACGGCGATGTGCCCGCAATCGGCGAGCAGGCCATCGGAAATGTCCAGCGCCGCGCTGGCCTTGCCGCGCAGGGCGAGGCCGAGGCCGATCTGCGGCGGTGGCGACCAGTAGTGAGCGAGCAGCGCACGGGCCTCGTGGCTGTCGTCGTCGCGCTCGCCGAGCACCAGGGGCAAGGCGCCGGCGCCGTCGCCCAGGCTGCCGCCGACGCAGAGCAGGTCGCCGGGACGGGCGCCGGCACGGGTCAGGGCCTGGCCGGCGGGCACGCGGCCGAACACGGTGAGGGTCAGGCTCAGCGGTCCACGGGTGGTGTCGCCGCCGATCAGGGCGATGGCGCAGTCGCGGGCCATGGCGTCGAGGCCACGGGCGAGCCCCTGCAGCCAGTCCGCATCGGCGGTCGGCAGGGTCAGGGCGAGGGTGAAGCCGACGGGCGTGGCGCCCATCGCGGCCAGATCGCTGACGGAAACCGCCAGGGCGCGCTGGCCGAGCAGGAAAGGGTCGCAGTCCAGGGGGAAGTGCACCCCGGCGACCAATGTATCGGTGGAGACCGCCAGTTGCTCACCGGCTGGGAGTTGCAACAGGGCGCAGTCGTCGCCGATGCCGAGCGCGATGCCCTCGCCAGCCGCTGCGCAGGCAGCGGTGGCGAAGTAGCGACGGATCAGCTCGAACTCACCCATTCATCGAGGGCGCGGGCGCTCAGCGCTTGGCGCCACGGACCTCGGCGGCACGCAGCAGCGGTGCCAGCTTGTCCAGCACGCCATTGACGAACTTGTGCCCGTCGGTGGCGCCGAACACCTTGGCCAACTCGATACCTTCGTTGATCACCACGCGGTAGGGCACGTCGATGCGGTTGCGCAGCTCGTAGGTGGAGAGGCGCAGCACGGCGAGCTCGACCGGATCGACCTCCGCCAGGGGCCGGTCCAGGCAAGGCGTGAAGACCTCGTCGATCTCGGTCACCTGGCGCGGTACGCCGTGGAGGATCTCGTGGAAGTAGGCACCGTCGACGGCCGCGAAATCGTTGTCGACGCGGAACTGCGCCTCGATCTCGTTGAGCGGCTGGCGGGCGATGTGCCACTGGTACAGGGCCTGGACGGCCAGGCTGCGGGCCTGGCGACGGGCCGCGGTCTTGCCCTTGGCTACGGGCTTCTTGCCTTCGTCCGGGTTGTCGATGTCGCTGTTGAAACTCACTTGGCCTCCAAGGCCGCCAGCAGGCTGACCATTTCGAGGGCGGACAGGGCGGCTTCGGCGCCCTTGTTGCCGGCCTTGGTGCCGGAGCGTTCGATGGCCTGCTCGATGGAGTCGACCGTCAGCACGCCGAAGGCGACCGGTACGCCGAACTCCATGGACACCTGGGCCAGGCCCTTGGTGCACTCACCGGCGACGTATTCGAAGTGCGGGGTGCCGCCACGGATCACGGCGCCGAGGGCGATGATCGCTGCGTATTCGCCGCGCTGGGCGACTTTCTGCGCCACCAGCGGGATCTCGAAGGCACCCGGTGCACGGATGATGGTGATGTCGCTTTCATTCACGCCGTGGCGTACCAGGGCGTCTACGGCGCCGCTCACCAGGCTTTCTACGACGAAGCTGTTGAAGCGGCCGACCACCAGGGCGAAGCGGCCTTTGGGGGCGATGAAGGTACCTTCGATGGTCTTCAGGGTCATGGCGAGTTCTCGTTCATTAAAGAGCGAGGGCGCGTTCACGGCAGGTGACGCGCCCTACGGGTCATTCAGCGGGCAGGTATTCTACAACTTCCAGGTCGAAACCGGATATCGCATTGAACTTCATCGGCGAACTCATCAGGCGCATCTTGCGCACACCGAGATCGCGAAGAATCTGCGAGCCGGCCCCGACGGTGCTGTAGGTCGCGGGGTTGGTGACCTTGGCATCGCTGCCCAGCTGGCGTTCCAGGTGCGCCAGCAGCTGCGGGCCGGTCAGCGGGTTGCCCAGCAGCAGCACGACGCCGCTGCCGGCCTTGGCCACTTCCTTCATCGCCGCGCGCAGGCTCCAGCGACCTTCCTGGTTGACCATGAACAGGTCGCGCAGCGGGTCCATGTTGTGCACGCGCACCAGGGTCGGCTCTTCCGGGCTGATGGTGCCCAGGGTCAGGGCCATGTGCACGTCGCCTTCGACGGCGTCGCGGTAGGTCACCAGGTTGAACTGGCCCAGCTCGCTGTCCAGCGGCTGCTCGGCGATGCGCTCGACGGTGCGTTCGTGGATGAGGCGGTAGTGGATGAGGTCGGCGATGGTGCCGATCTTGATCCCGTGCTCGGCGGCGAAGGCCTCCAGCTCGGGACGACGGGACATGGTGCCGTCGTCGTTCATCACCTCGCAGATCACCCCGGACGGCTCGAAGCCGGCCATGCGCGCCAGGTCGCAGGCCGCCTCGGTGTGGCCGGCGCGGGCCAGCACGCCGCCGGGCTGGGCCATCAGCGGGAAGATGTGGCCTGGGCTGACGATGTCGTCGGCCTTGGCGTTCTTGGCGGCGGCGGCCTGCACGGTGCGCGCGCGGTCGGCGGCGGAGATGCCGGTGGTGACGCCCTCGGCGGCCTCGATGGAGACGGTGAACTTGGTACCGAAGCCGGAGCCGTTGCGCGGCGCCATTAGCGGCAGCTTGAGGGTCTCGCAGCGTTCGCGGGTCATGGGCATGCAGATCAGGCCACGGGCGAAGCGCGCCATGAAGTTGATGTGCTCGGCCTGCACGCACTCGGAGGCCATGATCAGGTCGCCTTCGTTCTCGCGGTCCTCGTCATCCATGAGGATGACCATCTTGCCCTGGCGGATGTCTTCGATCAGTTCGTCAACGGTATTGAGAGCCATGGGCCCTCCTTAATGGATTCAGTGTTTGAGGTAGCCGTGTTCGGCGAGGAAGCTTTCGGTCAGGCCCGAGGCGGCGGGCTCGGCGGCCTTGTCGCCGAGCAGCAGGCGTTCCAGGTAGCGCGCCAGGAGGTCGACCTCGAGGTTGACCTGCCGACCCGGCCGGTAGTCGGCCATGATGGTCTCGTCCAGGGTGTGCGGGACGATGGTCAGCTCGAATTCGGCGCCATTGACCGCGTTCACCGTCAGGCTCGTGCCGTCGACGGTGATCGACCCCTTCAGGGCTATGTATTTCGCCAGTTCACGCGGTGCACGGATCCGAAATTGCACGGCACGGGCGTTGTCTTCCCGTGCCACGACCTCGCCAACGCCATCGACATGACCGCTGACCAGGTGCCCGCCGAGGCGGCTGGTGGGGGTCAGGGCCTTCTCGAGGTTGACCTTGCTGCCGGTCTTCAGGTCGATGAAGGCGGTGCGGGCCAGGGTCTCGCGGCTCACATCGGCCCAGAAGCCGTCGCCGGGCAGCTCCACCGCGGTGAGGCAGACGCCGTTGACCGCGATGCTGTCGCCGAGCTTGACGTCACCCAGGTCGAGCTTGCCGGTGGCCACGTAGACGCGCACGTCACCGCCCTTCGGGGTGAGCGCACGGATGCTGCCGATCGCTTCGATTATGCCGGTGAACATGGGACCTCCACTGCAGGGGAACGGCCGGGGCACGAGGCCCGGGAACGCATTATAGGCACCCGGAAAACCGCCGCGGACATCCACGCAGACGATGCTGCGAGCGCCGGGAGAAAGGTATGGGACATCGTTGGACTCCTGTTTATGGAAAAACAGGGCACGTTGGATCGAAAGGGACTTCGCAGGCGTGCAGGCGCACGCCCAGGCAGGCAATCCCGTTCTCTCTTCATCCGGACTATGACCGTCGGCCCCGGGATCACACCGGGTCTGCTGACCTCATCCGGGACTATCCGCTGCTGGCAGTCGGCTGTCCGGATGAGCGCTCGCGGGCTATGCGCAACGCGCAATTACCGCCGGTGGGGACTTTCACCCCGCCCTGAGAACGATTCGGCCACTTGCGTGGCCGAGGCGAGTTTTTAACACAAGGAGGGGAAAGGGGAAAGCTGCAAGCTGCAAGCTGCAAGCTGCAAGCTGCAAGCTGCAAGCGACAAGTGTGCCGGCTTCTAGCTTCTAGCTTCTAGCTTGAAGCTTGCCGCTGCCTTCACAAAGGCACCGCAATGATCCGCCAGTCATCCCCGACCGGGCGAATGCCGAGGATCTTCAACTGCGGCGCCTCGGCCATCCGCGCCAGGGGCCAGTCCAGCAAGGGCCTGGCGCTGGAGCCGAGGAAGCGGCCGGCCATGAAGATCTGGTACTCGTCCACCAGCCCGGCACGGGCGAAGGCGCCCGCCAGGCGGGGGCCGGCTTCGACCAGTACCTCGTTGGCGCCGCGCGCGGCCAGCTCGCCCAGCAGGCGCTTGAGGTCGACGTGGCCGTTGCTGCCCGGCACCGCCACCAGTTCGTGGCCGTCGTCTTGGAAGCGGTCGCGCGCGGCGGCAGCGGCACAGGTGGCCACCAGCGCCGGCCCGGCCTGGAAGAAGGGGGCGGACAGCGGCACGCGCAGGCGGCCGTCGACCAGCACGCGCAGCGGCGGGCGGTCCAGCGCCAGCGCGGTGAGTTCGGCATTCAGGCCCAGTTCGTCGGGGCGCACGGTAAGGCGCGCATCGTCGGCGAGCACGGTATCGGCACCGGTCAGCACCACGCTGGCACGTGCGCGCAGGCGCTGCACGGCGGCGCGGGCGGCAGGGCCGGTGATCCACTGGCTCTCGCCGCTGGCCATGGCGGTGCGACCGTCCAGGCTCATCGCCAGCTTGACCCGGACGAAGGGCAGCCCCTGCTCCATGCGCTTGATGAAGCCGGCATTGAGTTCACGCGCCTCGACCTCCAGCACGCCGCTCTGCACGGCGATGCCGGCCTGCATCAGGCGCAGCAGGCCACGGCCGGAGACTTCGGGGTTGGGGTCCTGCATGGCGGCCACCACACGGGCCAGCCCGGCATTCACCAGGGCGTCGGCACAGGGCGGGGTGCGGCCGTGGTGGCTGCAGGGTTCGAGGGTGACGTAGGCGGTGGCGCCGCGGGCCTTGTCGCCGGCCTGGCGCAGGGCATGGACCTCGGCGTGGGGCTCGCCGGCACGAGCGTGCCAGCCCTCGCCGACGATGCGCCCGTCCCGGACGATCACGCAGCCGACACGAGGGTTGGGGTGCGTGGAGTACAGGCCCTTGCGGGCCAGCTCGAGTGCGCGGGCCATGAAGGCCTGATCGTTCTGGGTCATGCCTTAGTCTTTCGAGGGCTCTCGGGCCAGGCGTTCGATCTCCTCGCGGAACTCGTTGAGGTCCTGGAATCGACGGTAGACCGAGGCGAATCGGATATAGGCCACTTCGTCGAGCTTCTGCAGCTCGAGCATCACCAGCTCGCCGAGCACGCGGGACTTCACCTCGCGCTCGCCGGTGGCGCGCAGCTTGTGCTTGATATGGGCGATGGCTTCTTCGAGGCGCTCGATGCTCACCGGGCGCTTCTCCAGCGCTCGCTGCATGCCGGCGCGAAGCTTCTCCTCGTCGAAGGGCTGGCGGCTGCCGTCCTGCTTGATCAGCCGGGGCATGACCAGTTCGGCGGTCTCGAAGGTGGTGAAGCGTTCCTCGCACGCCAGGCATTCGCGGCGGCGGCGGACCTGATCGCCTTCAGCGACCAGTCGCGAATCGATCACCTTGGTGTCATGGGCGCCACAGAAGGGACAGTGCATGGTGGGGAGGTGACTGCGGAAAAAGAAGGCCACATGGTAGCGCATCTCCCCGGCAAGACAAGCCGCGGGCTTTGCGTTATAAGGCCGCCCAGAGCCCTCCGCAACAAGGCCAGGAGTCACCGATGCGCGCCCTTTCCGTCCTTTTCCTCGCAGCCCTGCTGGCCGCCTGCTCCAGCGAACCGCCCGCCGAGCCCAAGCCCGCCCCCAGGCCGGCACAGCAGCGGGTCCAGGTCGAGGAGCCGACACCCGCGCACCTGCGCGAGCTCAAGGGCCAGTTGCTCGGGGCCCCGGCCGGCAGCGAAGTGGAGATGGCGCTGCTGGTGATCGACGGCCGCGACCGCCCACAACGCCTGCTCGGCAGCGTGCGCCTCGCGGGCACGGGCCAGGCGCTGCCGTTCAAGCTGACCTTCAACCCCGAGGTGTTCCCCCAGGGCGAGCGCGTGGAGCTGCGCGCCCGCGTCAGCCAGTCCGGCCAACTGGTGCAGCGCCTGGCGCCGCGACGCATCCTCCAGCCCGAGAGCCAGGCCCTTGGCCAGCTGCAGCTGGAACGCGCGCCGTGAAGGCGCCCGCAGCGCTGCAACGCGCCCTCGGCCAACTGCTCGGCGACGCCCGCCTGAACGCCGAGACACTGCCCGGCACCGACCTGCGCCTGTGGCTGATCGACGGCGGCAACATGGATCGCGCCTTCGACCCCGATGAGACCCGCCGCATCCTCGAGGAGCCGCCCTACTGGTGCTTCTGCTGGGCCAGCGGCCTGGCCCTGGCGCGCTGGTTCGCCGAGCGCCCGGAATGGGTGGCCGGCAAGCGCGTGCTGGATTTCGGCGCGGGCTCGGGCGTGGCCGCCATCGCTGCGGCCAGGGCGGGCGCCGCGGAAGTGGTGGCCTGCGACCTCGACCCGCTGGCCCTGGAGTCCTGCCGCGCCAACGCCGAGCTCAATGGCGTGGAGCTGGGCTACTCCGGGGACTTCTTCGCCGAAGCCGACCGCTTCGACCTGGTCGTGGTCGCCGACGTGCTCTACGACCGCGCCAACCTGCCCCTGCTCGACCACTTCCTCAGCCGTGGCCGCGAAGCCCTGGTGGCCGACTCCCGCGTCCGCGACTTCGCCCACCCACAATACCGCCGCCTGGCGATGCTCGAAGCCTGCACCTGGCCGGACCTGGCCGAGCCCGAGCAATTCCGCCACGTGAGCCTGTACCACGCAGCGAGATAACGGCGGGCCCCGGTAGGCGGCTGCATGCGGCGGCCGTATCATTCGCCCATCCCTTGCGCACTCGAGAACCTCCGATGAGCGACACGCCCTACATCTTCGATACCACCGCCGCCGACTTCGATCAGGCGGTGATCCAGAACTCCTTCCACAAGCCGGTCCTGGTGGACTTCTGGGCCGAGTGGTGCGCGCCGTGCAAGGCGCTGATGCCGCTGCTGGCGCAGATCGCCGAGTCCTACCGCGGCGAGCTGCTGCTGGCCAAGGTCAACTGCGACATCGAGCAGGACATCGTGATGCGCTTCGGCATCCGCAGCCTGCCCACCGTGGTGCTGTTCAAGGACGGCCAGCCGGTGGACGGCTTCGCCGGCGCGCAGCCCGAGTCGCAGATCCGCGCCATGCTCGAACCCCATGTGCAGCAGCCCGCGCCGGCCGCCGCCGACCCGCTGGAAACCGCCCAGGCGCTGTTCGCCGATGGCCGCATCGGCGATGCCGAGGCCCTGCTCAAGGACGTGCTGACCGAGGACAACGGCAACGCCGCCGCGCTGATCCTCTATGCGCGCTGCCTGGCCGAACGCGGTGAACTGGGCGAAGCCCAGGCGGTACTGGATGCGGTGAAGAGCGACGAGCACAAGCAGGCCCTGGCCGGCGCCCGCGCGCAGCTGACCTTCCTGCGCCAGGCCGCCGACCTGCCGGAAGCCGCCGACCTGAAGTCACGCCTGGCGCAGAACGCCGAGGACGACGAGGCCAGCTACCAGCTCTGCATCCAGCAACTGGCCCGCCAGCAGTACGAGCCGGCGCTGGAGGGCCTGCTCAAGCTCTTCGTGCGCAACCGCAGCTACGCCGAGGGCATCGCCCACAAGACCCTGCTGCAGGTGTTCGACCTGCTGGGCAACGACCACCCGCTGGTCACCACCTACCGCCGCAAGCTCTACCAGGCGATCTACTGATCGCGCAAAAGCTCCCGTAGGTTGGCGCCGAGCGTAGCGAGGCCCAACGATGCAATGCCCAACAGGGTCACGTTGGGCTTCGTACCTCAGCCCAACCTACGGACCTGCGCCGCTCACCCCTTCCAGACATAGACGGGCGCATCGCCCCCCATCTCCAGCTGCACCCGCTCGCTATGGCGCAAGCGCACCAGCAGGCGCTTGCCGGCCGCCGCTCCGCCAGCGAGGGCTTCCAGTTCGCCCAGCAGGCGCGGCCCCTCGATACGCCCGGCGTTGCGCAGCAGCTCCAGCGCGGTATCCCACAGGGCATCGCTGCGCTTAGGAGCCTTGGCGGGAGCGGCGAGCGGCGCGGCTGGCGCCTCGACACCGACCTGCAGCTGCGCGCCCAGGCGCTGCCAGTCCTCCTCGTCCATCTCCACCGTCAGGTCGACCGGCCAATCGCCGATCCGTCCACGAATACGCAGCATGTCCAGCTCCCCAGGTTGAATCGGGCCATGCTCCCACGTGCCTCGACCAGGCGCCAGGCGACACTGGCGAGGCGATCTGAAAGTTGTTATAACGTAACACCTCATTTCACCCGACTCCGGAGTGCCTCATGCGCCGCCTGCTGCTCGCCCTGCCCTTCGCCCTGCTGCCCCTGGCCGCCGCCCAGGCCCACGACCACGAACACGAGGAGCACGGCAGCCTCGGCGCCCATGAGCACGGCGTGGCGCGGATGAACGTCGCCCTGGACGGCAACAGCCTGGAACTGGAGCTGGAAAGCCCGGCCATGAACCTGGTCGGCTTCGAGCACGCCGCCAGCAGCGACGCCGACAAGGCCAAGGTCGCCGCCGCCCGCGCCCTGCTGGAGAAGCCGCTGGACCTGTTCGCCCTGCCCCTGGTCGCCGGTTGCAAGGTCACCGGCCAGGAGCTGGAAAGCCCGCTGTTCGGCAACGCCCCGGCGGACCACGAGCATGAGCACGAAGACGCCGACCACGACGAAGAGAAAGGCCACGAGCACCACCACGAGCACAGCGAGGTCCACGCCCACTACCAGCTGGAATGCGCCAAGCCCGGTGACCTCAAGACCCTGGACCTCAAGGAGCTGTTCGAGCGCTTCCCCGCCACCCAGAAAATTCAGGTACAACTGATCGGCCCGCAGGGCCAGCAGGGCGCCGAGCTGACCCCTGCCAACCCCTCCCTGAGCTTCTGAATCCGATGAACCGGCCGGGGCAACCCGGTCGGCACCCCATGAGCCAGACACTGATCGAAATCTCCGAGCTGGGCTTCGCCTGGCCGGGCCACGCCGAACTGCTCGACATCCCCGCCTTCGCCCTGCAAAGCGGGGAAACCCTCTTCCTCAAGGGCCCCAGCGGCAGTGGCAAGACCACCCTGCTGGGCCTGCTCGGTGGCGTGCAGACGCCAGGCCGGGGCAGCGTCAGCCTGCTGGGCCGCGACCTGGGCAAGATGGCCTCGGGCGCCCGCGACCGCTTCCGCGTCGACCACACCGGCTACATCTTCCAGCAGTTCAACCTGCTGCCCTTCCTTTCCGTGCGTGAGAACGTCGAGCTGCCCTGCCACTTCTCGCACCTGCGCGCCCAGCGCGCCCGGCAGCGCCATGGCAGCGTGGCCCAGGCCGCGACCACCCTGCTCGGCCACCTGGGCCTGGCCGCCGGGCTGCTGGAGCGCCGCGCCGACGCGCTGTCCATCGGCCAGCAGCAGCGCGTCGCCGCCGCCCGCGCGCTGATCGGCCAGCCGGAACTGGTGATCGCCGACGAACCCACCTCGGCCCTGGACGCCGACGCCCGGGAAAGCTTCCTCCAGCTGCTCTTCGGCGAATGCCGCGAGGCGGGTGCCAGCCTGCTGTTCGTCAGCCACGACCAGAGCCTGGCAGCGCTCTTCGATCGCAGCCTGTCGCTGCTTGAACTGAACCGCGCCGCGCGCCCGCAGGAGGCCTGAGATGTACCTGTTCCGCCTGGCCCTGGCGAGCCTCGCCAACCGCCGCTTCACCGCCCTGCTCACCGTCTTCGCCATCGCCCTCTCGGTCTGCCTGCTGCTGGCGGTCGAGCGGGTGCGCACCGAGGCACGCGCCAGTTTCGCCAGCACCATCAGCGGCACCGACCTGATCGTCGGCGCCCGCTCCGGCTCGGTGAACCTGCTGCTGTATTCGGTGTTCCGCATCGGCAACGCCACCAACAACATCCGCTGGGACAGCTTCGAAACCCTCGCCCACAACCCCAAGGTGAAATGGGCCATCCCCATCTCCCTGGGTGATTCGCACAAGGGCTACCGGGTAATGGGCACCAGCGAGGCCTATTTCGAGCACTACCGCTACGGCCGCGCCCAGGCGCTGAAGCTGGCCGAGGGCAAGCCCTTCGCCGACATGTTCGACGTGGTGCTCGGTGCCGAGGTGGCCGAGGCGCTGAAGTACAAGCTGGGTGACAAGGTGGTGCTGTCCCACGGCGTCGCCACCGTCAGCCTGGTGCAGCACGACGACAAGCCCTTCACCGTGGTCGGCATCCTCGAACGCACCGGTACGCCGGTGGACCGCACCCTGCACATCTCCCTCGCGGGGATGGAGGCACTGCACGTCGACTGGCAGAACGGCGTGCCCGCGCGCGGTGCCGGCAAGGTCAACGCCGACCAGGCCCGGGCCATGGACCTGCAACCCAAGGCCATCACCGCCTTCATGCTCGGCCTCAACAGCAAGATCGCCACCTTCGCCGTGCAGCGGGAGATCAACGAGTACCGAGGCGAACCGCTGCTGGCGATCCTCCCCGGCGTCGCCCTGCAGGAGCTCTGGAGCCTGATGGGCACGGCCGAGAAGGCGCTGTTCGTGGTTTCGCTGTTCGTCGTGCTCACCGGGCTGATCGGCATGCTCACCGCCATCCTCACCAGCCTCAACGAGCGCCGTCGCGAAATGGCCATCCTGCGCTCGGTGGGCGCGCGGCCCTGGCATATCGCCAGCCTGCTGGTGCTGGAGGCCTTCGCCCTGGCACTGGCCGGCGCGGTGCTCGGGCTGGTGCTGCTGTACCTCGGCATCGCCCTCGCCCAGGGCTACGTGCAGGCCAACTACGGCCTCTACCTGCCGCTGGCACTACCGAGCCGCTATGAGTGGACGCTGCTGGGCGGTATCCTGGCCGCCGCCCTGCTGATGGGCGCCGTGCCGGCCTGGCGCGCTTATCGGCAGTCCCTGGCCGACGGCCTGTCCATTCGCCTGTGAGCCCACGATGAAACGCGCCCTGCTGGCCCTTCCGGCCCTGATCCTGCTGACCGCCACCGGCCTCTGGGCCGGTGAGGTCCGCGAACTGACCTGGTCCGAGCTGATCCCCGCCGACGCTCCGCCGCCCCCGCCTCCCGCGCCCATCCACGACCTTTCGCAGCTGGCCGACTCGCTCGCCGCCGAAGCGGGTCCCGCCGCCAGCCAGCAGTCGCCGGCGGCGCCGGTGGTGCAGGGCCTGGACGGCCAGGAAGTGAAGCTGCCGGGCTACATCGTGCCGCTAGACGTGACCGAGGAAGGCCGGGTGACCGACTTCCTCCTGGTCCCCTACTTCGGCGCCTGCATCCACGTGCCACCGCCCCCCTCGAACCAGATCGTCCACGTCACCAGCGAGCTGGGCGTGCTGATGGACGCGCTCTACCAGCCGTTCTGGATCGAAGGGCCGCTGCAGGTGAAGTCCAGCACCAGCGAACTGGCCGAGGCCGGCTACCAGATGGAAGCCAGCAAGATCTACCCCTACGAGACGCCCGAGAGCTGACAAGAAAGCCTGCTAACGAACTCGCCGCGGCATTGAGCTAGATCAAGGTGCCGCGTTTCGTGCTCCCCGAAACTGAGCCCAGCCAACACAAGCTCAAGACCTCGGAGCCATTAAATGAAAACGCAGTTCCTAGCCGCCTCCCTCCTCGCTCTCGCTGTGGCCGCCCCGATGGCCCATGCCCACCAGGCGGGTGACATCCTCGTCCGTGCCGGTGCCATCACCGTCAACCCGAAAGCCGACAGCTCTTCCGTCAAGGTAGACCGCGGCCCCCTGGCCGGCGCCGACCTGGGCGGCAAGGCGACCATGGACAGCGACACCCAGCTGGGCCTGAACTTCGCCTACATGCTGACCGACCACTTCGGCCTGGAACTGCTGGCCGCCACCCCCTTCGAGCACGAAGTGAAGATCAAGGGCACCGCCCTCGACGCCGCCAACGGCAGCCTGGGCTCGCTGAAACACCTGCCGCCGACCCTGAGCGTCGTGTACTACCCGCTGGAATCCCAGTCGGCCTTCCAGCCCTACCTGGGCGCCGGCATCAACTACACCTGGATCTACGACGAGCACGTGGGTAGCGGCGCGACCGCGGCCGGCTTCGACAACTTCCGCGTGAAGAACTCCTGGGGCCTGGCCTGGCAGGTCGGCGCCGACTACATGCTGACCGACAGCATCATGCTCAACGCCCAGGTGCGCTACATCGACATCGACACCCGCGCCTACGTCGACAACACCGCCCTGGGCGTACGCGCCAAGGTGGACGTGGACGTCGACCCGTGGGTCTACATGGTCGGCCTGGGCTACAAGTTCTAAGCCCGCCGCAACGAGAAAAGGCGCCTTCGGGCGCCTTTTTCATTGGCATCACGGGATGGGAGCGGGATGCAAAAAGGCGCCCGAAGGCGCCTTTCCTGTCGTCACTCAGCGGCCCAGCAAGCGGGCCAGGCCGACCGCCAGGGGAGTCGGCTCGGGGAAGTCGAAACGCTCCAGCAGACGGCTGTTGTCCGCCAGGGAATGACGGATATCGCCCGAGCGCGCCTCGGCGTAGCTGATGGCCGGCAGTTCGCCCACCACGCTGCCGATGGCGGCGAGCAGCTCCTTCAGGCTGGTGGAGCGCTGCAGGCCGACGTTCACCGGGCCGGCCTCGACGCCAGGGTTCTCCAGCGCCTGCACCAGCACCTGCACCAGGTCGCCGACATAGACGAAGTCACGGGTCTGCTCGCCATCACCGAAGATGGTGATGGGCGTGCCGGCCAGCGCACGCTCGGTGAAGATGCTGATCACCCCGGAATAGGGCGAGGACGGGTCCTGCCGCGGCCCGAAGATGTTGAAGAAGCGGAACACCGCCGGCTCCAGGCCATGCTGGCGGCGGTAGAAGTCCAGGTACTGCTCGCTGGCCAGCTTGTCCACCGCGTAGGGGGTGAGCGGCGCGACGGGGGTGTTCTCGTCGATGGCCTGGCCTTCGCCGTTCTGCCCGTAGACCGAGGCGCTGGAGGCGAACGTCACGCGCTTCACGCCGTGCTGGCGCATGGCCTCGCAGACGTTGAGGGTGCCGACGAAGTTGGCCTGGTGGGTCGACACCGGGTCATCCACCGAAGCCGGCACCGAGGCCACGGCGGCCAGGTGCGCCACCGCCTTGCAGCCGGCCATGGCGCGAGCCACCCGCGCGGCGTCGGCGACATTGCCTTCGATGAATTCGACGCGCGGGTTCTCCAGCGGCAGGTTGCTGCGCTTGCCGGTGGAAAGATCGTCGAGCACGCGCACGGCGTGCCCGCGCGCCAGCAGCGCATCGACCAGGTTGGAGCCGATGAAGCCGGCGCCGCCGGTAACGAGGATGGGGGAATCAGCCATGGCGGTAGTAACGGTCCAGGAGTGCGGGCAACGCCGCGCGCCAGGCGCGGGGCTTGATGCCGAATGTATGGAGGATCTTCTTGCAGGCCAGCACCGCGTGCTGGGGCTCGTCCGCCGCATCGGGACGGGCGGCGTGGGCCTGGGGGGTGATTTCCTGCACCTTCAGCGCGCGCAGGTTGCGGGCCTCGGTGAGCACCGCCTGGCCAAGCGCCAGGGTGGTGGTCGCCTCATGGCCGCCGTAGTGGTAGGTGCCCCAGAGCGGCGCGGCGCAGTCCAGCTGCTTGAGCACGGCGAGCATCACCCGCGCGGCGTCGTCCACCGGCGTCGGGTTGCCGCGGCGGTCATCGGCCAGCATCAGCTCGGCGTCCCGCTCGGCACGGGCGAGGAAGCGCCCGAGGATGCCCTCGTTGCTGTCGTCCAGCAGCCAGCCGAAGCGCAGCAGCACATGCTTGGGGCACATGGCACGCACGCTCTGCTCGATGCGCCACAGGGACTGCCCGCGAAGGCTCAGGGGAATGGTCTCGTCCTTCTCGTTGTAGGCCGTCGCCCGGGCACCATCGAAGACGCGGTAGCTGGAAGGCTGCAGCAGGACGATGCCATGGTGCTGGCAGAGCTCGGCGAGGCGCTCGACCGCGCGTTCCTGCGCGGCGAAACGGGCCGGGCTGGCCTCCTCGGCCTGGAACCAGTCGAAGTAGTAGGCGAGGTTGATCACCGCATCGGGGCGGGTGTCGTCGAGCAGCTGGGTCAGGCTGGCGGCATCCCAGCCCTGTTCGGGCGGGCGCGGGGCGAGGAACCCTACATCATCCTCGGCCCCCAGGCGGATAAGCGCCTGGCCAAGGGCATTGCCACCGCCCAGGAGCATCAAGCGCATACGCATAGACAGAAGGTCGCTTAAAGCCAGTGGGTGTTATCGATCAGGCCATGACCCCGCACCGGCGCCATCCCTGTGACCAGGAGGTTCGCCAAGACGGGGCATCAGGCACGCAAGCCGGCGGTCGTTTCCGACCGGGGAACACGCA
Organism: Pseudomonas sp. USHLN015; assembly: GCF_037153275.1. Taxonomy (NCBI): domain Bacteria; kingdom Pseudomonadati; phylum Pseudomonadota; class Gammaproteobacteria; order Pseudomonadales; family Pseudomonadaceae; genus Pseudomonas; species Pseudomonas sp. USHLN015. Next base: position 69,942 of record NZ_JBBCKP010000003.1, on the reverse strand, counting down.
TTCTGCTTATTTCCCGGCGCTGCGTCACTAGCGGCGCGCCATGCGGCACGCCGCATCAGTCGTCGTCCCCCCCTGCGGGGCGATAGAGATGGGCGTGATCGGGGTGATAGAGCGAGGAGTCGGTGAAGCCTTCGGCGGCCAGCACGCGCCCCACGAGGATCAGCGCGGTGCGGCGGAAGTCCTTGCCCGCCACACGCTCGACGATGTCCGCCAGCGTGCCGGTCACCCAGTCCTGGTCGGGCCAGCTGGCGCGATGCACCACGGCCACCGGGCAGTCGGCGCCGTAGTGCGGCAGCAGTTCTTGGACGATGCGCGGCAGGTGGCTGACGCCCAGGTGCACCGCCAGGGTCGCGCGGTGCTGCGCCAGCTCCGCCAGGGACTCGCCCTCGGGCATGCGCGTGCGGGTGGCGAAGCGGGTGAGGATCAGCGTCTGCGAGATGTCCGGCAGGGTCAGCTCGGTACCCAGCAACGCGGCGCAGGCAGCGGTGGCGGTGACGCCGGGCACCACCTCGTAGGGAATGCCCAGCGCGCGCAGGTGGCGGATCTGCTCGCCGATGGCGCCGTACAGCGACGGGTCGCCGGAGTGCACGCGGGCCACGTCCTGGCCGCGCCCGTGGGCCTCGGCCAGCAGGCGGATGATCTCGTCCAGGTGCAGTTCGGCGGTGTTCACCACCTGCTCGGCGCGATGCCCGTCGAGCACCGCCTCCGGCACCAGGGAACCGGCGTAGAGGATCACCGCGCAGCTGCGGATCAACCGCTGGCCCTTGACCGTGATGAGCTCCGGGTCGCCGGGGCCGGCGCCGATGAAATAGACCGTCATGGGTTATCCACATCCTCGGGAATGCAGGCCAGCGCACAGGTGGCGCGGGCACTGCGGCGCTTTTCCACCAGCAATCGCGCAGGCCGGCCGGCCAGGGTTTCGGCATGCAGCAGGGCGGCGGCTTCGGCGATGCCGGGGCTGCCGGTTTCCCGCAGGGCGATGGCCGAGGCGCCGGACAGCCGCCCCTCGCAGGTCGCCAACTCGGTGGCCGGCAGTAGCGCCAGGGGCAGCTGAAGGGACAGCGCCAGTGCCCGCAGCCCGGGCTCGTCGGCCTTGCTGTCGACGCTGGCCAGGGCACTCAGGTCGCCGACCGCCAGGCCGCGCTCGGCCAGGGTGGTGACCAGCAGCTCGCGCAGTTCGTGTTCCGGACAGCCGCGCCGGCAGCCGAGGCCGGCCACGCGGATCATCGGCCAGCCCTGTAAAGCAAGACCCCGCGAAGGGCCGGGCCCTGCGCGGGGTCGATCGACGACACGGCCCGGCTCACGCCAGGTCTTGGCTCGCGGAACGCTGGTACAGCCAGGCGGCGGCCCAGCCCAGGGCGCCCCAGAACAGCGCATTGGTGATCAGCGAGGCGGCGATGAACTCGTGCTCCAGGGCTTCCGGCGCCAGGCTCGAATGCACCTCGGGCTGCGGAGCACCCACCACGTGGGGGATCACCAGCAGCGCCAGCCCGACGAGGCGCAGCACCCAGTTGCGGCCGAAGGCGATCAGCGCCAGGCCGGCAGCGGTGGAGGCGGCGGTGCCGACCCACCAGACCTGGCGCTGGGCCAGGTCGGCGGCCGCGGTGCCCGGCAACTCCGGCGGCAGGCCGAGGGACGGCGCCAGGGCGAAGGTGGCGAAACCGGCCAGCCCCCAGAGCAGGCCCTGCCAGGCGCGGGTCGGGCCGCGCAGGCTGAACAGTGCGGCCAGGAGCAGGGCGAAGCCCACCGCGACCACCAGGTTGGCGCCACCGGTGGACAGCGTGCGCTGCCAGCCATCGGCGGGCGCCCAGGCCTCGGCGTCGTGTTCATGGGCGGGCGTGCCGGCGGCGTGCTCGTGGCTGTGCTCGGCCTGCTCGGCCGGTGCCGAGCTCTCGAACGTCTCCGCGTGGAGGATCAGCGGGGTGACCCACAGGCTCTGCAGCAGGGTCAGCACGATGGCGGCGAACAGGCCGGCGAACCCGGCGGTCTGGGCGATGCGCTTGATCACGGTCGCGCCCCTCAGTGGCAGGGGAAGGCGGAGCTGTGGCGGGTGTCGTGGGCAGCGTTGTGCACCGCCTCGATGTGCGAGAAGCCGGCGAAGTACACGAGCGACAGGCCCAGGAGGCTGGCACCGATGGCGATGGCCAGGCGTTTGGACAGGGGGACGGCGGCGGCCGAATGGCTCAGGGTGCTGCTGGACATGGTGCTTCCTCTGCGTGCGGGTGAGTCGGCAAGAGGAACGCGTGCGAAGAAAGCGGCCGCTACGGCACCGCATTTCCGGCGTGCGCCCGCCCACCGCGGGTTGCCAAAAAGTGATCAGGCCGGTCTCCGGGCTTGCGACGCCAGCCATGGCTGGTCGGGTTTGCCTTCCCATGTCCGCCGGACACAGTGGCCTACAGATCCCTACGTGCGCTTACCGTTGCGGGGGCAGCGTCGGACTCGCCCTGGGGCACACCGACTTCCCGTTTCACCTCGCGCGCGACGGCGCGAGACACCTGAAAAAACCGCACAAGGACATCACGAGTCCGATCGGCCGTCAACCGCCGCGATTGACCGCCGCCCCCGGCCTGCGTAGCCTTCGGCCCTTCGAGGTTCTGCGGCCGCGCGCCGCAGCTAAGAGGGAACACGGCCAAGCCGTGGCTGCCCCCGCAACTGTGAACAGCTGAGGTCCTATCCACAGCCACTGCCCGACGGGCGGGAAGGCGGAGGGACGGCGCATCGCGCCAGGCTGTGAGCCAGGAGACCTGCCTCGGCGAATTTCCAGACAACCGGGCGGGGTGATCCGGTGGCGAATCGGGCCTTTCGTGCCCTCGTCCCGCGCGCCCGCCGATCCGATCGACTCCCAGCGAAGGGCTGCCGCGCATGAAAACCCTGGCCAAACTCCCCGTCACCATCGTCACCGGCTTCCTCGGTGCCGGTAAGACCACCCTGCTCCGCCACATGCTCGACAACGCCGAAGGCCGCCGCATCGCGGTGATCGTCAACGAGTTCGGCGAACTGGGCATCGACGGCGAGATCCTCAAGCAATGCTCCATCGGCTGCACCGAGGAAGAGGCCGTGGGCCGCGTCTTCGAACTGGCCAACGGCTGCCTGTGCTGCACCGTGCAGGAGGAGTTCTTCCCGGTGATGCGCGAACTGGTGGCCCGCCGTGGCGACCTTGACCAGATCCTCATCGAAACCTCCGGCCTGGCCCTGCCCAAGCCCCTGGTACAGGCCTTCCAGTGGCCCGAGATCCGCAGCGCCTGCACGGTGGACGCGGTGATCACCGTGGTCGACAGCCCGGCCGTGGCCGCCGGCACCTTCGCCGCCCACCCCGAGCAGGTGGACGAGCAGCGCAAGCAGGACCCGAACCTCGACCACGAGTCGCCCCTGCACGAACTCTTCGAAGACCAGCTGGCCAGCGCCGACCTGGTGATCCTCAACAAGGCCGACCTGCTCGATGCCGACGCCCTCGCCGCCGTGCGCGCCGAAGTGGCCGAAGAGCTGCCGCCGGCGGTGAAGATCGTCGAAGCCAGCGCCGGCAAGCTGCCGCTCTCCGTGCTGCTGGGCCTGAACGCCGAGGCCGAGGCGCACATCGACAGCCGCCCCACCCACCACGACCACGAAGGGCACGAGGACCACGACCACGACGAGTTCGACTCCTTCCACGTCGACCTGCCGGAAGTGGAGGAAGCCGCGCTGCTGGCCGCCCTCGGCCAACTGGTGGAACGCCACGAGGTGCTGCGCATCAAGGGCTTCGCCGCCATCCCCGGCAAGCCCATGCGCCTCCTGGTGCAGGGCGTCGGCAAGCGCTTCGACAAGCACTTCGACCGCAAGTGGCTGGCCGGCGAGACCCGCGCCACCCGCCTGGTGGTGATCGGCCAGGAGCTGGACCAGGCCACCATCGCCAACGAACTGCGCACCGCCCTGGCGTAACCGCCGAACCGGCTCCTCTCCCAACCGGGAGAGGGCCGCTCCCCCCTGCCAAGGTCCGAGCCATGCACCTGTTGCGCACCCAGCCCGGCGGCTTCGTCCCCGACGACGGCATCGCCCACCTGGCCCAGACGCCCGCCGAACTGGTGATCCTCTGCAGCGGTGATTCGCACCTGGCGCTGCTGGCCGAGGCCGCCCGCGAGCTGCCGCAGGACTACCCCAGCCTGCGCCTGGCCAACCCCATGCAGCTGCAGAACCACGCCTCGGTGGACCTTTACGTCGACGAGGTGCTGCAGCACGCCAGGGTCATCCTCATCTCCGTGCACGGCGGCGTCGGCTACTGGCGCTACGGCATCGAGCAACTGGTGGCCCTGGCCGAGCGCGGCACGCAGCTGATCCTGGTGCCCGGCGACGACCGTCCCGACCCGGAGCTGGCCCGCCTGTGCACGGTCCCGGCGGAGGACGCCGAGCGCTACTGGCAGTACCTGCGCCAGGGCGGCCTGGACAACGCCCGGCAACTGTTCGCCTGCCTCGCCAGCCGCTGCCTGGGGCGCGACTACCCCTGGCAGGCGCCCAGCGCCCTGCCCCGGGTCGCGGTGCACCACCCGCGCCAGCGCCCCGCCCGCCTCGAGCAGTGGCGCGCCGACTGGCGGGACGGCCAGCCGGTGGTGGCACTGCTCTTCTACCGCACCCATCTGCAGGCGGCGAACACCGCCTTCATCGACGCCTTCTGCGAGCGCCTGGCCGCCGTCGGCATCAACCCGCTGCCCATCGCGGTGGCCAGCCTCAAGGAAGCCGAATGCCTGGCCGTGGTCGAGGACTGGCTGGACGCCGTCGATGCCGAGCTGATCATCAACACCACCGGCTTCGCCCAGTCCAACCCCGACACGCCCGGCCAGCGCCCCTTCCGCCGCGACGTGCCGGTGCTGCAGGCCATCTGCTCGCTGGACAACCAGCCGCTCTGGGAAGAGAACCCGCAAGGCCTCGGCCCGCGCGACCTGGCCATGCACATCGCCTTGCCGGAACTGGACGGGCGCATCATCACCCGCCCCATCAGCTTCAAGGGCCTGGCCTGGCGCAGCGAGCGCAGCCAGAGCGACGTGGTCTGCTACCTGCCCCACCTCGAACGCATGGACTTCGTCGCCGAGCTGGCGCGCCGCTGGCTGCTGCTGGCGCGCAAGGCCAACGCCGACAAGCGCGTGGCGCTGATCCTCGCCAACTACCCCACCCGCGACGGCCGCATCGGCAATGGCGTGGGCCTGGACACCCCGGCCGCCGCGCTGAACATCCTCCGCGCCCTGGAAGCCGAGGGGTACCCGCTGGCCGGCCTGCCGGAGAACGGCACGGCACTTATCCACAGCCTGCTGGGCGGCGTCAGCAACGACCTCGACAGCCTCGACGCGCGCCCCTGCGCCCAGAGCCTGGCGCTGGACGACTACCTCGCCTGCTTCACGCGCCTGCCCGAAGCCAACCAGCGGGCCGTGCGCGAGCGCTGGGGCGAGCCGCAGCAGGACCCGATGTTCCGCTCAGGGCGCATGATGATCGCCGGCCTGCGCCTCGGCCTCGCCTTCGTCGGCATCCAGCCGGCGCGCGGCTACCAGCTGGACCCGGCCGCCATCTACCACGATGCGGCGCTGGTGCCGCCCCACGGCTACCTGGCCTTCTATTTCTGGCTGCGCGAGGTGTTCGGCGCCGACGCGCTGGTGCACGTCGGCAAGCACGGCAACCTCGAATGGCTGCCGGGCAAGGGCGTCGGCCTTTGCGCCGAATGCTGGCCGGACGCGGTCATGGGCCCGCTGCCGAACATCTACCCCTTCATCGTCAACGACCCCGGCGAAGGCGCCCAGGCCAAGCGCCGCGCCCAGGCGGTGATCATCGACCACCTGATGCCGCCGCTGACCCGCGCCGAGAACTACGGCCCACTGCGCGACCTCGAACGCCTGGCCGACGAGTACTACGACGCCTCCCTGCTGGACCCCCGCCGCGCCGTGCAGCTTCGGGGCGAGATCCTGGAACTGGTGAAGGCCACCGCACTGGACCGCGAGCTGAACCTCGTCATCAGCGACGACCCGGAAAGCTGGCTGCCGCAACTGGACGCCTACCTCTGCGACCTCAAGGAATCGCAGATCCGCGATGGCCTCCACGTGTTCGGCGAATCCCCCGCCGGCAGCCTGCGCGACGACACCCTGCTGTCCCTGGTGCGCATCCCCCGGGGCGATGGCAGGGGCGCCAACGCCAGCCTGCTGCGTGCGCTCGCCGCCGACCTCGAGCTGGGGCGCGACCCGCTGGACTGCAACTGGGCCGAGCCCTGGGAAGGCCCGCGCCCGGCAATGCTGGAAGCGGTCAGCATCGATCCCTGGCGCAGCAATGGCGACACCCGCGAGCGCCTGGAGCTGCTGGCCCTGGCGATGATCCGGGCGACCGATCACCCGTCGGTGGGCCCCGCCAGCGACCTGGTCATCCACAGCCTGCGCCAGGTGGTCGCCCCGACCCTGGATGCCTGCGGTCCCGCCGAGATCGGCGGCGTGCTGGCCGCCCTGGAAAGCCGCTTCGTGCTGCCCGGCCCCAGCGGCGCACCCAGTCGCGGGCGCCTCGACACCCTGCCCACCGGGCGCAACTTCTTCACCCTGGACGTGCGCAACCTGCCCACGCCCACCGCCTGGCGCCTGGGCTTCCAGTCCGCCAGCCTGCTGCTGGAGCGCTACCTGCAGGATCACGGCGACCACCTGCGCCAGCTCGGCCTTTCCGTCTGGGGCACCGCCACCATGCGCACCGGTGGCGACGACATCGCCCAGGCCCTGGCACTGATGGGCGTGCGCCCGGTGTGGCAGGCCGGCAGCCAGCGCGTGGAAGACTTCGAGATCCTGCCCCTGTCCCTGCTCGACCGTCCCCGGGTGGACGTGACGCTGCGGGTATCGGGCTTCTTCCGCGACGCCTTCGCCAACCTCATCCGCCTGTTCGACGCCGCCGTGCAGGCGGTCGCCGAACTGGACGAGCCGGAGGACATGAACCCCCTGGCCGCCCGGGTGAAGCTGGAAAGCGCCCGCCTGGCCGCCGAGGAGCTGGGGGCGGACGATGCCCGGCTGCAGGCCGGCTGGCGCATCTTCGGCGCCCAGCCCGGTGCCTACGGTGCCGGCGTGCAGGGTGCCATCGAGGAGCGCCAGTGGCAGGACCGCGCCGAACTGGCCGAGGTGTACCTGAACTGGGGCGGCTACGCCTACGGCGCGCAGGATGCCGGCACGCCCGCGCGGGCCCGCTTCGCCCAGCGCCTTGAGCGTTTGCAGGCGGTGCTGCAGAACCAGGACAACCGCGAGCACGACATCCTCGACTCCAACGACTACTACCAGTTCCAGGGCGGCATGCTCGCCGCCGTCGAGACCCTGCGCGGCGACAGGGTCGCCAGCTACCACGGCGACCACAGCCAGCCGGACCTGCCGCGCATCCGCTCGCTGAAGGAAGAGCTGGGCCGCGTGGTGCGCTCGCGTGCCGCCAACCCCAAGTGGATCGCCGGCATGAAGCGCCACGGCTACAAGGGCGCCTTCGAACTGGCCGCGACGGTGGACTACCTGTTCGCCTTCGACGCCACCAGCGAGCTGGTCGACGACCACCAGTACCGGTTGCTGGCCGACGCCTACCTGCTGGACGCCGACACCCGCGAGTTCATCCGCCAGCACAACCCGGAGGCCCTGCGCGACATCGCCGAGCGCCTGGTCGAAGCCCAGCAACGGGGCCTCTGGGAACACCCCGGCGACTACCGCGAGGCCATCGAGAACCTGCTGCTGGATATCGAGGAGCAGTAGCCCCCGACGTGCGTGTGGGGTATTTCAACTACGCCCCGCCACCTTCGCGGATGAATCCGCTCCCACAAAAGCGCCCCCGGCTCTCCTGTAGGAGCGAGCTCTGCTCGCGAACAACCCCGGCACGAAGTCTCCCCCGTGGGAGCGAATTCATTCGCGATGCCGATCGCACCTGGCACACGCGGGTTTCACCCGCCCTACGCTCGAACCAGCGGGGCACCCCCCCGCCCGCCGATGATCACCCGCGCAACCGCGCCGCCGCCTCCCGCAGGATGCGCTCGGTGCCGTCCCAGCCCAGGCAACCGTCGGTGATGGACACCCCGTAGCGCAGCTCGCACGACAGCGACTGGGCACCGTCGAACAGGTGGCTCTCGATCATCACGCCGCGCAAGGCGTCCTGGCCGGCCAGGCGCTGGTCGATCACCTCCGCCAGCACCGCCGGCTGGCGCAGCGGGTCCTTGCCGCTGTTGGCGTGGCTGCAATCGACCATGATGCGCGGCGCGATGCCGAGCCTCTCCAGCCCCGCACGGGCGGCCGCGACGCTGGCCGCGTCATGGTTCGGGCCCTGGTGGCCGCCACGCAGCACCAGGTGCGTATCCGCATTGCCGGCGGTCTGCACCAGCGCCGGGCGGCCCAGGTCGTCGATGCCGAAATGCTGGTGCGCGTGGGCCGCCGAGCGCATCGCGTCGGTGGCGATGCCGAGGCTGCCGTCGGTGCCGTTCTTGAAGCCCACCGGCAGGTCGAGGCCGCTGACCAGTTCACGGTGTACCTGCGACTCGCTGGTGCGCGCACCGATGGCGGCCCAGCCCAGCAGGTCGTCGAAGTAGCCGGCGGCCAGGGGTTGCAGCAGCTCGGTGGCCACCGGCAAGCCCAGCTCGATCATCTGCAGCATCAGCCGGCGGCTGAGCGCCAGGCCGGCCGCCATGTTGCCGCTGCCATCCAGGTGCGGGTCGTAGACCAGCCCTTTCCAGCCCACCGTGGTGCGCGGCTTCTCGACGTAGGCGCGCATCACCAGCAGCAGCTGGTCGCTCACCTGCGGCGCCAGCGCGGCGAGGCGGCGGGCGTAGTCCAGGGCGGATTCGGGGTCGTGGATGGAACAGGGGCCGACCACCACCAGCAGGCGCGGGTCGTCGCCATCGAGCACCGCGCGCACGGCATCGCGCTGGGCGCGGACCTGGCGGGCCAGGGCGTCGTGCAGCGGCAGGCGCTGGCGCAGTTCGGCGGGGGTGGGCAGCGGCTGGGTGCTGCGCGAGGGGGACGCCAGGGTCTCCAGCGGCAGGGCATGGAGGGGCTGGGCGGCGATGGGCGATACGGAAACGGAATTCATGACGGGCATCCTCGGCCGGCGCGGTTCGGTCCGCGCGCGGCGCTCTAACTGGGTGTTCGATTCAGGGGTGTGAGTGCGGCGGCGAAGCGGCTAAATCGCCAGTCGGAGTTGCGGTAATAGGTGGCGTAGGTGCGGTAGCTGATCATGGTGCGATCCTCGGATTACGTGCGTTCGGTCTTGTGGACCCTGGAAAAACAAAAACCCCCGGTCGGGTTGCCGACCGGGGGTTTCGTGGAGCTTTGGTGGGCGACCCTGCTGGAGTGGGCCGCCTGATCAGGTATCAGGCCAGCCCGTGGCTAAACCAATACCCGTAGAAATAGCTGGCCGCAGCAGCCACGCGCGCACGTGCCGGGCCTTGGGCCTGGCAAGCGGTGAGCGGAGTGGAAGCGAGGTGCGGCATGACGATCTCCAAAGCGAATGCCGGCCAAATTACTGCATCGCCGGCCGCCGTTCAATCACTGATTTCTATCGGCGCGTTCGGCCTTTCGCTACCATGCCGCGATGCGTTTTCAGGAACCCGTCATGTCCGAGCTTCCCCACTTCCCCTTGAGCGCCGTGGTCGCCGCCGACGAGCTGAAGCTCGCGCTGTACCTGGCCGCCATCGATCCCGCCATCGGCGGCGTGCTGATCGAAGGCCCGCGCGGCATGGCCAAGTCCACCCTGGCCCGGGGCATCGCCGACCTGCTGCCGCAAGGCATCTTCGTCACCCTGCCGCTGGGCGCCAGCGAGGAGCGCATCGTCGGCACTCTCGACCTCGATGCCGCCCTGGGCGAGGGCCGTGCGCAGTTCTCCCCCGGCGTGCTGGCCAAGGCCCACGGCGGCGTGCTCTACGTCGACGAGGTGAACCTGTTGCCGGACCACCTGGTGGACCTGCTGCTGGACGTCGCCGCCAGCGGGGTCAACCTGGTGGAGCGCGACGGCCTCTCCCACCGCCACGCCGCGCGCTTCGTACTGATCGGCACCATGAACCCCGAGGAAGGCGAACTGCGCCCGCAACTGCTGGACCGCTTCGGCCTCAAGGTCAGCCTCGGCGGCCAGCCGCAACCGGCCGAACGCGCGGAGATCCTGCGTCGCCGCCTGGCCTTCGACGCCGATCCGCAGGGCTTCGTCGCCCAGTGGAGCGGCGAGCAGCAGGCCCTCGCCCGTCGTTGCCAGGACGCCCGCGAGCGCCTTCCCGCCATTCCCCTCGATGACGGTGCCCTGGACGCGATCGCCCAGCGTTGCTTCGACGCCGGTGTCGACGGCCTGCGCGCCGACCTGGTGTGGCTGCGCGCGGCTCGCGCCCATGCCGCCTGGCGTGGCGCGACGGCCATCGCGGACATCGATATCGACGCCGTCGAACACTTCGCCCTGGCCCATCGTCGAACCCAGGCGTCCTCCTCCACACAGCCCCCGCAGGCGTCCCCCAGTGGCGCGCAGCCCCAGGCGTCCGCAGGCGAAGGCCAGTGGGGCGAGCTGCCCGCCCAGCCGGTGCCCACCGACTCCCGACGCGAGCTGCCGGGCTGGCCAAAAAAGCCCTGAGCATCCGCCCGCGCCGGGTCATGGGCGCGGATGCCAGACCAGGCCCGGGAGAACTCGCCAACGGTCGCAGCGGCCCGAACCGCAGCGGCCGCGACGGCGCCATCCAGTGGCTCCCCACCCTGCTGCGCGGCCGCCCGCGCAAGGCCAGGGACCTGGTGCGCCGCCCCCGCAGCCAGCAACACGACCCGCTCTGGCTGGTGCTGGTGGATGCCTCCGCGTCCACCCGCCGCCATGGCGCCCTGTCCCGCGCCAAGGGCCTGCTGGCCGGGCTGTTCGAGGCCGCCTACCGCCAGCGCGCGCGCCTCGCCGTACTCCACGCCACCGGACGCGAACCCCGCTGGCTGTGGCAGGGCAGCAAGGCCTCGGCGCCGCTGCAGCAATGGCTCGATGGCCTCGGCGCCGGCGGCGGCACCCCGCTGGTCGAAGCCCTGCACCAGGCCCGTGACTGGTTGCAGCGTCGCCAGCGACAGAAGCCCTCGGAGCACCAGCGCGTGCTGATCCTCACCGACGGCCGCCTCAAGGACTGGCCCGCCCTGGAGCCACTGGGTTGCGACACGCTGCTGGTGGACATCGAAGGCGGCCCCATCCGCCTCAGCCGCGCCCGCCAATTGGCAGAGGAACTGGATGCGGACTACCGGGCGCTGTCGGACTGAGCCGGATGCGCTCGGAATAGGCACCGCCTGGTGGACATGAAGAGCGATGTCCACCCTACCCGCGGGGGAACCCCGTGAATGGCACGCGACTTTGTAGGGTGGACCACGCTTCACCGGTCCACCGGGCAGAGCTGAAGGTGTCCCCAAATGCGAGCCAACCTCGCGGATGCCCAATGAACTGAAGTTGCACATACCGGCCTCGCAACGTTGGGCCTCGCTGCGCTCGGCGCCAACCTACGCCCACGTCGAAGCTGAACCACCCGCGCCCTGGATCGTCCATCAACCAGATGGTCGAACGTCGCCCGCTCCGGGCACGTGTTAAGGTCCGCCCCTTTTCTTCCCGGAATGCCCGATGAACCAAGCCGTACCCTGCGCCGACAGCCCAGCCACCCGCCTCGCCACGCGCCTGGCGTTCTTCGTTTCCGGTTTCGGCATGGCCTGCTGGGCGCCGCTGGTGCCTTACGCCAAGGCCCGCCTGGGCATCGAGGAGGCAGTACTGGGCCTGTTGCTGCTGTGCCTGGGCGCGGGGTCGATGCTGTCGATGCCGCTGGCCGGCGGGCTGGCGGGCCGGATCGGCAGCCGCCCGGTGATCCTGGCCGGCGGCATCGGCCTGTGCTGCGCCATGCCGCTGCTGGCGGTGGCCGATTCGGGCCCGCTGCTGGCGTTCGCCCTGGCCTTGTTCGGCGCCTCACTTGGCGCCATGGACGTGGCGATGAGCGTGCACGCCGTGGAGGTGACGCGTGACGCACCGGTGCCGCTGATGTCCGGCTTCCACGGCATGTTCAGCGTCGGTGGCTTCGCCGGTTCCCTGGGCATGACCGCCCTGCTGGCGGCCGGCCTCGCGCCCCTGCCGGCGATCCTGGTGGCCGTGGCGATCGTCGTGCTGGGCCTGGTGCTCGCGGCGCCCCGCCTGCTGCGTACTCGCTCCGGGGGTGGTGGCGCCTTCTTCGTGCGGCCCCGAGGCATCGTCCTGCTGCTCGGGGCGCTGGCGTTCGCGATGTTCCTCGCCGAAGGCGCGATGCTCGACTGGGGCGCCATCCTGCTGGTGGAGGAGCGCGGCTTCGACCCGGCGCGCGCCGGTCTCGGCTATGCGCTGTTCTCCCTGGCGATGCTGGTGGGCCGCCTGAGCGGCGACAAGCTGATCGCCCGCCTGGGCGAGCGGCGCATCCTGGTGGGGGGCGGCCTCCTGGCCACCGCAGGCTTCGCGCTTCTGCTGCTGGCCCCCCACCCGCTGCTGGCCCTGCCGGGATTCCCGCTGGTGGGGCTGGGCGCGGCCAATGTCGTGCCGGTGCTGTTCACCGCTGCGGGCCGGCAGACGGCCATGCCGGCCAATCTCGCCGTCGCCGCCCTGACCACCATCGGCTACGCCGGCGTGCTCGCGGGGCCGGCGCTGGTGGGCTTCGTCGCCCAGGGCCTGGGGCTGGTGACTGCATTCGCGCTGCTGGGGCTGCTGATGCTCTCGGCGCCGCTGACGGCGGGGCGTTTCACACGGTGATCAGAAGCGGCGCACGCCATCGCTGAACACGCCGCGTTCGTCCACGTGCCGGTTGTAGGTTGCGATGGCTTCACGGTTGGCCGGAAGCCGGGCTTGTGCCCTGCTCATTCGAGTCGTATCGGCCCTGCTCCGGACACCTTCACGCTGTCATCACGTTTCATCGCTCTCCATCACAAAGCCGCGGGGCCGGTCAGCAACTCCGGCACCGCCCGCTCTTCGACTATCCGCTCCTGCACCCAGCGCAGCACCTCCGCCTCGTCGCGGATGCGGTACCACTCGCCTTCCGGGTAGAGGCTGGCGGTGGGGCCGAGGTCGCAGGGGAACTGGCACTGGGTGCGGGTGATGTGCACGCCGCCCTCGCACTCCAGCTTGCCGGCGGCCTTGAGGGTTTCCCGCAGTTTCTTCCACAGCGGCAGCGCACCACGGCGGGTGCAGCGAGGGCCGTTGCACAGCAGCAGGCGGCGGGCATGGGGCGGGATGCAGGACCAGGCGTGGCTGGCCGGCAGTTCCGGCACGCCGACGCAGGCGAGATGCAGCTCGTGGCGCTCGACGAGGGCACAGGCGGCGCCGGCCGGGTCGCTGTCGTACTGGCCCAGCAGGCTGGCGACGAAGAGTTCCCCGGGCGCGTCGAGGCGGCCCAGCTCGTCGCGCAGCCAGTCGAGGTGCTGCGGGCCCGACTGCGGGTCGAGGTCGATCACCAGCAGCGGGCGCGGGCTGGCCTGCACGGCGCGTGTCAGCGCATCGAAGCCGGCGCCGGTGTCGACGATATCGGCGAGCGCCGCTTCACCGCGCAGGGCGGCCAACTGGCGGCGGAACAGCTCGGCGAAGGCGCCTTCGCCGAGGTCGGGCCCGGCGAACAGGACGCGGGCATAGGCAGTGGGGGTCATGGTGTTTCCAGTTGAGGGGCGAGGGCCTGCCAGAGGCCGTCCACCGAGTCGAATTCGCGGGTGACAGGAGGCAGTTCGGGGCGCTTGAGGACCAGCACCGGCAGGCCGCGTTCGCGGGCGACCTGCAGCTTGGGCTCGGTGGACTGGCTGCCGCTGTTCTTGCTGACCAGCACATCGGTGCCGAGGCGATCGAACAGCGCACGCTCCTCGTCCAGGTCGAACGGCCCGCGAGAGCCGATGACCTCGAAACGCTCGCCCGGCGCGTGCCCCTGCAGGCAGCGCACGGTCCAGTGCTGGTGGGCAGGAATCTCGCCGAGGTGCTCCAGGGGTTCGCGACCCAGGGTGAAGAAGGGCCGGCGGAAGGCGCCCAGGGTCTCGACCAGCTCGGCCCAGCCGGCGACTTCGCGCCAGTCGTCACCGGGGCCGGCGCACCAGCCGGGGCGACGCAGGGCCCAGCAGGGAATGCCGGCGAGCCCGGCAGCGCGGGCGGCGTTGTGGCTGATCTGCGCGGCATAGGGGTGGGTGGCGTCGAGCAGCAGGCCGATACCGGCTTCGTCGATGTAGCGCGCCAGCCCTTCGGCACCGCCGTAGCCGCCGACGCGTACCTGGCAGTCAAGGTCGGCCGGCACCTTGCCGAGGCCGGCGAGGCTGTAGACGTGCTCGGGGCCGAGGCGCCGGGCCAGGGCCAGGGCCTCGGTGACGCCGCCCAGCAGGAGGATGCGCGTCATGGTCGCTCCAGCGCCTGGCCGACCAGGTTGCCCTGGCGATCGATGGCGAAGACTTCCAGGACCACGCCGGCCGGCACGGTGCGGCGGGCGAAGGCCAGGGCGCGGGCGCAGACCGCATCGCCCAGGGGCACCCCGGCGGCATGCGCCAGCGCCAGCGCCTGCTGGCTGGTGTTGGCGCCGCGCATGGCGTCCTGCAGGTCGGCATCGGCGCCCAGGCCGGCGGCCCATTCGGCGAGCAGGGGCAGGTCGATGCTGGAGCTGCGGCTGTGCAGGTCCATGTGCCCGGCGGCCAGCTTGCTGATCTTGCCGAAGCCGCCGCACAGGCTGAGTCTTTCCACCGGTGCCTTGCGCAGGTGCTTGAGCACGGCGCCGGCGAAGTCGCCCATCTCGATCAGGGCGGTGTCGTCGAAGCCGTAGCGCCGACGCATGGCGTCCTCGCTGGCATTGCCGGTGCAGGCGGCCAGGTGGGTGAAGCCGTTGGCGCGGGCGACGTCGATGCCCTGGTGGATGGAGGCAATGTAGGCCGCGCAGGAGAAGGGCCGGACGATACCCGTGGTACCGAGGATCGACAGGCCACCGAGGATGCCCAGGCGCGGGTTCATGGTCTTCAGCGCCAGCTCGGCGCCGCCCTGCACGCAGACGGTGACTTCGAAGCCACCGGGGTGGCCGTGCTCCAGCGCGAGTTGGGTGAGGTGCTCGGTCATCATCTGCCGCGGCACCGGGTTGATCGCCGGCTCGCCCACCGCCAGGGTCAGGCCCGGCCTGGTCACGGTGCCGACGCCGGGGCCGGCGTGGAAGCGCACCCCGGGCTCGTCGGCCAGGCGCACCTGGGCGTAGATCAGCGCACCGTGGGTCACGTCCGGGTCGTCGCCGGCATCCTTGAGCGTGCCGGCCTCGGCGCCGCCGTCGATCGAGCGGCAGAACTCCAGGCGCATCAGCACCTGCTGGCCCTTGGGCAGGACGATCTCCACCGCGTCGCTCGCCACCCCGCCCAGCAGCAGGCGCGCCGCTGCCAGGCTGGTGGCGGTGGCGCAGCTGCCGGTGGTGTAGCCGCTGCGCAGGGGCGCGGGTTGCTCGGGGGTTTCGTCACGCATGGCGGGCTCGCACAGGGCAAGGCTCGGCAGCGCTGGGCCCCGCTGCGCTCGGCACCCAGCTACGCATGCTTAACCACCTCGAGGAGGGTGATGGGCAATGCCGAGCGCCAGGTGTCGAAGCCACCCAGGGGCTGGGCCTGGGCGATGGCGATGCGGGTCAGCTCGCCACCATGGGCGTCGCGGAAGGCCACCAGCACCGCCTCGCTCTGCAGGGTCACGGCGTTGGCCACCAGGCGGCCGCCGGGCTTGAGCCGGCTCCAGCACTGCTCCAGCACGCCGGGCTCGGTGACGCCGCCGCCGATGAACACCGCATCGGGCGCGGGCAGGCCATCGAGTGCGGCGGGGGCCTGGCCGGCCACCAGTTGCAGGCCGGGCACGCCGAGGGCGTCGCGGTTGTGGCGGATATGCACCTGGCGGCCTTCGTCGGCCTCGACGGCGATGGCGCGGCAGCCCGGGTGGGCACGCATCCATTCGATGCCGATGGAGCCGCTGCCGGCGCCCACGTCCCAGAGCAGTTGCCCCGGTTGCGGCGCCAGGCGCGCGAGGGTGATGGCGCGCACGTCGCGCTTGGTCAGTTGGCCGTCGTGGCGGTAGGCGTCGTCCGGCAGGCCGCAGGTCAGCGGCAGGTGGCGGGCCTGCTCGCCGGCACGGCAGTCGATGGCGACCAGGTTGAGGGCCGCGACCCGGGTGGCGGACCATTCGCCGGCGATGCCGTCGATGCGCCGTTCAGCCAGGCCGCCCAGGTGTTCCAGCACGGTCATGGCGCTGGGCCCGAAGCCCCGCTCGTCCAGCAGCGCAGCGATGGCGGCGGGGCTGTCGCCGTCGTTGCTCAGCACCAACAGGCGGGCGCCGTCATGCAGATGCAGGTTGAGCGCCGCCAACGGACGCGCCACCAGGGAGACCAGCGTGGCGTCCTGCAACGGCCAGCCCAGGCGCGCGGCGGCGAGGGAGGCGGATGAGGGGGCCGGCAGCACGCGCAGCTCCTCGGCAGGCAGCTGCCGTGCAAGGCTGGCCCCCACGCCGAACAGCATCGGGTCGCCGCTGGCCAGCACGCACACCGGCGCGCCACGACGCTGCAGCAACGGCTCCAGGGAGAAGGGGCTGGGCCACGCGCTGCGCCGGGCGCGGATGCAGCGGGGCAGCAATTCCAGCTGGCGCGGCGCGCCCACCACCTCCTCGGCGGCCAGCAGGGCATGGCGCGCGGCCTTGCCCAGGCCGGCGTAGCCGTCCTCGCCTATCCCCACCAGCGTCAGCCAGGGCTGCATGCAGTTTTCCTCGTATCCGACCGTGCCGCGTCCATTGGGCATCCGACAACCAGCCGCATCCCACAGCCGCGCAAAGCGGGCATAATAGCGCCCTTCACCGGTTGCCGGAGCGCCCACTGCGCCCGGCCTAAGAGGGAACACGGTCAAAGCCGTGGCTGCCCCCGCAACTGTATGCAGCGAGTCCTCGCGATCCGTGCCACTGGGAAACCGGGAAGGCCGCGACGGATACCGACCTGCCAGCCAGGAGACCTGCCGGTGACACCAGTCGCGTGTGCACGCATCGAGCGGGGTGTCTCGGTGCCAGGGTTCCCTTGCGGGGGGACACGGTCGCCGCGGCAACTGACCCGGTGACCACGGTGAACCACGCTCCCTCCAGCGCTCCATCCGTCCGCCCCTCGGCCTGCCCGGGGCTGCTGCGCATCGTCCCGGCGAAGGACGGCGGCATCTGCCGCATCAAGCTGCCCTGCGGCCGTCTGCAAGCCGGTGCCGCCGAGGCCCTGGCGCTGGCCGCCCACGGGTATTCCGGCGGCGTGCTGGAGGCCACCAACCGCGCCAACCTGCAGATCCGTGGCGTGCATCCGGGCCGCGAACAGGCGCTGATCGCCGAGCTGCTGGCCATCGGCCTGGGCGCCGCGACGCCGGGTGCTGACGATGTGCGCAACCTGATGGTCAGCCCCGCCGCCGGGCTCGACCCGAGCGCGCTGCAGGACGTCCGCCCGCTGGCCACGCGCCTGTTGGCCCTGCTGGAGGACAACCCGCGCTTCCATGTGCTCTCGCCCAAGTTCGCCCTGCTGCTGGACGGCGGCGAGGCCCTGGCGATGCTCGACCACCCCAACGACATCTGGCTGGCCGCCATGGAGCCCGGCAAGGACGGCCTGTTCGCCTTCGGCCTGGCCGGCTGTCCGCCCCGCGAGGCCAGCGACGCACCCGCCCTGGCGGCGGTGCCCGGCGCCCTGGTGCCGGCCCTGGTGGAAGCGCTGCTCGAGCTCTTCCTCGAACGGGCCGCGCCGCAGCAGGCGCGCATGCGCGACCTGCTCGGCAGCCTCGGCGCCGATCAGCTGCTGGCCGAGCTGCGCCAGCGCCTGCCCTTCCCCCTGCAGGACGCCGGTGGCTGGCGCCGCGCCGCCACCGACCTGCGCCCCATCGGCGTGCTGCCGCAGGCGCAGGCCGGGCTGTGGCTGGTCGGCGCACTCCCGCCCCTGGGGCGCCTGCAGGCCGGCCAGTTGCTGGCCCTCGCCGAACTGGCCCGGCGCCACGGCGACGGCAACCTGCACATGACGCCCTGGCAATCCGTGCTGCTGCCCAACGTGCCGGAACGGGAAACCGCCCCGCTGCTGGCCGGGCTCGCCGCCCTGGGCCTGTGCACCGAGGCCGACGCGCCACTGGCGCGCCTCCAGGCCTGCACCGGGTCGGCCGGCTGCGCCAAGGGCCTGGCCGACACCAAGGCCGACGCCCTGACCCTCGCCGCCACACTGCCCGACGGCGCGCGGGTGCACCTGTGCGGCTGCCCGCGCTCCTGCGCCGCCGCCCATGTGGCGCCGCTGACCCTGCTGGCCACGGGCGACGGCAACTACGACCTCTATCGACGCGACGACGGCGCCGGTGGCTTCGGCCGCCTGCTGGCGCGCGACCTGGACATACACGCGGCGGCCGCCTGGCTGGCCGCCGCGCCTGACAGCTGGAGCTCCACCGAATGATCGATTACATCCGCGATGGTCAGGAGATCTATCGCCATTCCTTCTCCATCATCCGCGCCGAGGCGGACCTCTCCGCCATCCCGCCGGACCTGGAGAAGCTCGCCGTGCGCGTGATCCACGCCTGCGGCATGGTCGACGTGGTGCAGGACCTGCGCTTCTCCCCCGGCGCCGGTGCCGCCGGCCGCGCGGCCATCGCCGCCGGCGCACCGATCCTCTGCGACGCGCGCATGGTGGCCGAGGGCGTGACCCGTGCGCGCCTGCCGGCGAACAACGAGGTGATCTGCACCCTCAACGATGCCGGCGTGCCGGAGCTCGCCCGCACGCTGGGCAACACCCGCTCGGCGGTGGCCCTGGAACACTGGCGGGAACGCCTGGAAGGCAGCGTGGTGGTGATCGGCAACGCCCCCACCGCGCTCTTCTACCTGCTGGAGATGCTCGACGCCGGCGCGCCGAAGCCGGCGCTGATCCTCGGCTTCCCGGTGGGCTTCGTCGGCGCGGCGGAATCCAAGGACATGCTCGCCGCCGACAGCCGTGGCGTGCCCTACGTGATCGTGCGCGGGCGCCGTGGCGGCAGCGCGATGGCTGCAGCGGCGATCAACGCCCTGGCCACGGAGGTGGAGTGATGGGTGCACAGGAACGCGCCGGCAAGGGCCGCCTGATCGGCCTGGGCGTCGGCCCCGGCGACCCCGAGCTGATCACCCTCAAGGCCCTGCGCCTGCTGCAGTCGGCCCCGGTGGTCGGCTACTTCGTGGCCAAGGCGAAGGCCAACCTGGGCCAGGGCGGCAATGCCTTCGGCATCATCGAGCAGCACCTGGTGGAGTCGCAGCAGCGCATGCCGCTGGTCTACCCGGTGACCACCGAGAAGCTGGAGCCGCCGCTGTCCTACGAGGATGTGATCAGCGACTTCTACGACACCGCCGCCGAGCAGGTCGCCCAGCACCTGGAGGCCGGGCGCGACGTGGCGGTGATCTGCGAGGGCGACCCGTTCTTCTACGGCTCCTACATGTACCTGCACGACCGCCTGGCCGGGCGCTACGAAGCCGAGGTGGTGCCGGGCGTGTGCTCCATGCTGGGCAGCGCCGCGGTGCTCGGCCTGCCGCTGGTGTACCGCAACCAGAGCCTGTCGGTGCTCTCCGGCGTGCTGCCGGAGGATGAACTGAAGGCGCGCCTGGCGGACGCCGAGGCGGCGGTGGTGATGAAGCTCGGGCGCAACTTCGACAAGGTGCGCCGGGTGCTCGGCGAGCTGGGCCTGGACGGCCGCGCCCATTACGTGGAGCGCGCCACCATGAGCAACCAGCGCATCCTGCCGCTGCATGAGGTGGACCCGATGGCCTCGCCCTACTTCTCGATGATCCTGGTCCCCGGCCAGAAGTGGAGAGGCTGATGGACCCACGCAAGGCCCCGGCCATCCTGCTGCTCGGCAGCGGCGGCCTGCCCGTCGCCCGGCGCATCCAGGCGCTTTATCCACAGGCACGCGTGCTCGGCCTGGCCGGGCGCGTCGAGGGTGCCGACGCGACCTACGCCGAGTTCGGCGAGACCTTGCGCGGGCTCTACCGCGACGACAGGCCGATCATCGCCCTGTGCGCGGCCGGCATCCTCATCCGCGGCCTCGCCGCGCAGCTGGCCAGCAAGGGCGCCGAGCCGCCGGTGCTGGCGGTGGCCGAGGACGGCAGCGCCGTGGTGCCGCTGCTGGGCGGGCTCGGCGGGGTCAACCGCATGGCCCGCGAGATCGCCGCGCAGCTGGAAGTGGCCCCGGCCATCACCACCAGCGGCGAACTGCGCTTCGGCACCTGCCTGCTGGAACCGCCAGCGGGCTATGCCCTGGCCGATATCGAGCAGGGCAAGCGCTTCGTCTCCGACCTGCTGGGCGGCGAGTCCGTCCGCGTCGAGGGCGAGGCGCCCTGGCTGGAGGCGGCCAACCTGCCCCTGGCGGAACAGGCCCGGCGGGTCATCCATGTCACCGCCGAGCAACGCGTGGAGGCCCGCGACGAGCTGCTGATCCACCCCCGCGTGGTGGCCGCGCGCATCGACGGTGATGCGGATGCAGCCGGCGTGCGCCAGGCCCTGGCGACCGCCGGGCTGGCCAGTGGCGCCCTCGCCTGCCTGCTGGCCGCCCCCGCACGCATGACCGATGCCGCGCTGGCCAGCTGCGCCGACGAACTCGGCGTGCCGCTGCGCTTCCTGGTCGATGAGACGGCGCTGCCGCCCCTGCACCAGCACCTCTCGGGCATCCGCCTGTACCGCGCCGCGCAGCCGCTGGAGGTGGAGCGCATCGGCCGGCGCCGTGGCCGCCTGACGGTGGTGGGCCTGGGCCCGGGCGCCGCCGAGTTCATGGTCCCGGCCACCCGCCGCGCCCTGGACGAGGCCGAGGACCTGCTGGGCTACGAAACCTACATCCGCATGGCCGGGCCCTTCCGCCCGGAGCAGGTGCTGCACTGCACCGACAACCGCGAGGAACTGCAACGCGCCCGCCACGCCTTCGAGCTGGCCGCCAGCGGCCGCCGGGTGGTGGTGGTGTCCTCGGGCGACCCGGGCGTCTTCGCCATGGCCGCCGCCGTGCTCGAAGCCCTGGACGACAACCGTGACCCGCGCTGGCTGCAGGTGGAGCTGCAGGTGTTCCCCGGGGTCTCCGCCGCCCTGGCCACCGCCGCCAAGGCCGGCGCGCCCCTGGGCCACGATTTCTGCCTGATCTCGCTCTCGGACAACCTCAAGCCCTGGGAGGTAATCGAGCAGCGCCTGGACCACGCCGGCGCCGCCGACCTGGCCATGGCCTTCTACAACCCCATCTCCAGGGCCCGCCCCTGGCAGCTGGCGCGCGCCCTGGAAATCGTCGCGCGCCACCGCCGCCCGGAAACCGTGGTCGTGCTGGGCCGTGACATCGGTCGCCCGGCAGAAGCGCTGACCCTCACCAGCCTCGGCGAACTGCGCCCGGAGCAGGTGGACATGCGCACCCTGGTGATCATCGGCTCGTCCCTCACCCGGCGCATTCCCCGCCCAGACGGCCAGGACTGGGTGTACACGCCGCGCTGGTATCGCTGAGGCGACACCCGCGCCTGGCAGGGGCCTACGGGGACGGGCGGTTCGGCATGACCGGCCGCCCCTTTCCTGCACGCCGACGTTGCAAATCCCCGCGCGCATCAAGAAAATGCGACTAATTTTCATTTGCTACCGATTCTTCGGTGACCCCATGCCGTCGTCCCACCTCAGCGTGCAACGCCTCTACAGCGACCATCACGGCTGGCTGAAGAACTGGCTGCGCGGCCGCCTCGGCAACGCCGCCGATGCCGCCGACCTGGCCCAGGACACCTTCCTGCGCCTGCTCGCCCGCCGCGAGCAGCTGGAGATCGCCACCCCGCGCGCCTTCCTGCGCACCATCGCGCGGGGGCTGGTGATCGACCACTGGCGCCGCGAGGAGCTGGAGCGCGCCTACAGGGAGTCCCTCGCCCTGCTGCCCGAAGCGGCGACGCCGAGCCTGGAGGAGCGCGAGCTGATCCTCGAGCTGCTGGAGAACATCGCGCGCCTGCTCGATGGCCTGAAGCCGAAGGTGCGCACCGCCTTCCTGCTGGCCCAGTGCGAGGGCCTGACCCACGCCCAGGTGGCCGAGCGCATGGGCATTTCCCTGCGCTCGGTGGAACGCCATGTCGCCGATGCCCTGTTCCACTGCTACCAGCTGCGGTTCGCCGAATGAGCGCGTCACGCCAGGCCGATGCACAGGTGGTGCGCCAGGCCATCCACTGGCTGGTGCGCCTGCGTTCCGCCGCGGGCGATGCCGAGCTGCAGCGCGCCTGCGACCACTGGCGTGCCGCCCACCAGAACCACGAGCAGGCCTGGCAGCGCGTGCAGGCATTGGACGACGAGCTCTCCAGCACGCTGAAAGCGGTGCCCGGCGCCGGCACGGTGATGCAGACCCTGGAAACCTCGACGCAGCGCCTGCGTCGCCGCCAGGCCCTGAAGCTGCTGTCGGCGGCCATGGTCAGCGGTTCCGCCCTGTGGCTGGCCCGCGACCTGACGCCCTGGACGCACCTGACCGCCGACTACGGCACCGCCGTCGGCGAGCGCCACGCGGCGGCGCTCGCCGACGGCACGCGCCTGCACCTGAACACCGACAGCGCGGTGGACCTGCGCTTCGACCAGCGCCAGCGCCTGGTGCTCCTGGAGCGTGGCGAGATCCTCGTCGACGGCAGCCATGACGCCACGACGGGCGTCCCGCGCCCCCTGCGCGTGCGCACCCGCCACGGCCTGTTCGAGACCCTGGGCGGCCGCTTCGTGGTGCGCCAGGAGCAGGCCGCCACCCGCCTGAGCGTCGCCGAGGGCACGGTCAGCATCGCCCCGGTGGCCGGCACCGGCGCTGCGGTGGCCGGTGCCGGCCAGCGCTTCGAAGTCGGCGAATACGCCGCCCGAGCGCTGGAGGCGCCGGACATGGACGCGGCCGCCTGGGCCGACGGGTTGATCGTCACCCGAGGCATGCGCCTGGCCGACTTCCTCGCCGAGGTCTCGCGCTACCGCAACGGCCGCCTGGCCTGCAGCGCGGCCATCGCCGACCTGCGCCTCTCCGGCGTGTACCGCCTGGACGACACCGACAAGCTGCTGGAACTGCTGACCCGCACGCTGCCGGTGGAGGTGCACTACCGCACGCGCTGGTGGGTGACGGTGCAGGCCAGGGTTTGACTGCAAGCAGCCTGGTGCAAAAGCGGGCGAATGAATTCGCCCCTACAGGTGGCAGGCGCGCCGAGGGGCTCGAAACTTTTTTGGCGGGTTTTTCCGCAACGTCCGGCAAGGGGAATGAATCCCATTAACCTTTGCCTTTCACGGAAGCCTTCATGACCGCACCTCGCGCCTCCCGTCTCGCTCTTGCCGTTCGCGGCGCCCTGCTCTCCGCCGCACTGGCCGCCCCGCTGCTGGGCGCGCCGGCCTTCGCCGAGGAAGCCACGAGCGCCGCCAGCCGCAGCTATGCGATCCCCGCCGGGCCGCTGGACGAGGTGCTCAACCGCTTCGCCCGCGAAGCCGGGATCAACCTCTCCGCCACCCCGGAGCAGACCCGTGGCCTGCGATCCCCGGGCTTGAACGGCGCCTGGTCGGTGGACGGCGCGCTGGGCCGCCTGCTCGGCGACACGCCGTTGCAGGCCGAGAACCTGGGCGATGGCAGCTACGTGCTGCTTGAGGTGAAGACCCAGGGCGCGCTGGAGGTGCCCTCGACCCAGGTGTTCGCCCTGGGCAACGCGCTGGGCAGCGAGGAGGGCTACCTGGCCACCCACAGCCAGATCGCCACCAAGACCAGCAAGGCGCTGCTGGAAACCTCGCAGACCGTCTCGGTGGTGACCCGCGAGCAGATCGACGACCAGGGCTCCAAGAGCGTGCAGCAGGCGGTGCGCTACACGCCCGGCATCTTCACCGGCCAGGTGGGCGCCTCGAACCGCTACGACTACATCGTGATGCGCGGCTTCGCCGACAACAGCGTGGACAACGTCTTCCTGGACGGCCTGAAGACCATGGGCGACAGCGGCACCTACAGCTCGCTGCAGGTGGACCCGTACTTCCTCGAACGCATCGACGTGCTCAAGGGGCCGTCCTCGGTGCTCTACGGCCGCAGCCTGCCGGGCGGCCTGGTGGCGCTGACCAGCAAGAAGCCGCTCTACGAGGACTACCACCAGGTGCAGGCCAGCGTGGGCAACATGGGCCAGAAGGGCATGGGCTTCGATTTCAGCGGCCCGCTGGACGAGGACAAGCGCATCGCCTATCGCCTGGTGGGCCTGGGCGAGGGCTCCGACACCCAGTACGAGCACATCAAGGAGGAGCGCTATGCCATCGCGCCGACCCTGTCCATCGACTTCAGCGAAGACACCAGCCTGACCCTGCAGAGCTACCTGCAACACGACCCGAACGGCGGCTACCACGGCGGCGTACCGGCCGAGGGCACCCTGTACCAGCGTGGCGGCCAGCGCATCGGCCGCGACTTCTTCGACGGCGAACCGGGCCTGGAAGCCTTCGACCGCACCCAGCGCATGTTCGGCTACCAGTTGGAGCACCGCTTCGATGAGGTGTGGACCGCGCGGCAGAGCTTCCGCTACCTCAGTTCCGACGTGAGCATGCAGCAGGCGTACGCCTACGGCTGGGCCTCGCCCACCGAGCTGAACCGCTACTACACCGATGCCACCGAGGACCTGAAGGCCTACATCGTCGACAACATGGTCCAGGCCGAATTCGACACCGGCGCCCTGCGCCATACGCTGCTGATGGGCCTGGACTACCAGAAGCGCAAGACCGACGTGACCTGGGGCTCCGCCGCCCTCGCACCGATCGATGCCTTCAACCCGGTGTACGGCAACGATGCCCTGGTGGGCTACGGCCAGACGGAGCACGACCGCCGCCTGGAGCAGACCGGCCTCTACCTGCAGGACCTGGTCGACCTCGGCCAGTGGCGCTTCTCCATCGGCCTGCGCGAGGACTGGGTCGAGGTCTCGGACAAGAACCTGAGCGCCGGCAGCAAGTCGGACGAGCGCCGCAGCAAGTTCACCGGGCGCCTCGGCGCGCTGTACCTGTTCGACAACGGCGTGGCGCCGTACCTCAGCTATTCCGAATCCTTCAACCCCAACGCCTATTCGGACCAGGCCGGCAAGCCCCTGGAACCCACCGAGGGCAAGCAATGGGAGGCCGGGGTGAAGTTCCAGCCGGTGGGCAGCGACAGCCTGTACACCGCCTCGCTGTTCCATATCGTCCAGCAGAACGTCGCCTCCAAGCTGCCGCAGCAGGACTGGTACACCCCGGTGGGCGAAGTGCGCTCACAGGGCCTGGAGCTGGAGGCCAACACCCAGGCGACCCAGAACCTCAAGGTGCTGGCCAGCTACACCTTCACCGACATCACCTACTCCAGGTCGCTGGACGGCACCCAGGGCAACACGCCGAACCAGGCGCCGCGCCACATGGCGTCCATCTGGGGCGAGTACGGCTTCGACGCCGGCGCCCTGGACGGCCTGCGCACCGGCCTCGGCGCGCGCTACGTCGGCCAGAGCTGGGCGGACAGGGCCAACACCCTGCACGTGCCCTCCTACACCCTGATCGACGCGCTGGTCGGCTATGACCTGGGCAAGGTGGGGCTGGCGGGCATGGACATCAGCCTGAACGCCAACAACCTGCTGGACGAGGATTACATCGCCTCCTGCTACAGCCTGGATTTCTGCTACTTCGGCGAGCAGCGCAACGTCACCGCCACCCTCAGCTACCAGTTCTGACCGGTGCCTGGACGGGGCCGCCACCGGGGCGGCCCCGTTCATGTGCGCGACAGACTTATCCACAGGAATGCGCCCATGCGCCCCGTTATCGTCCTGCTGCACCGCTACCTCGGCCTGGCCACCGCGCTGTTCCTCGCCCTCGCCGGGCTCACCGGCAGCGTGCTGGCCTTCCAGCACGAGATCGACGAATGGCTGAACCCGGCCTTCTACCACGCGCCCGCGCAGGGGCCGCTGCTGTCGCCGGGCGAGCTGGTGCAGCGCATCGAGGGCGCCGAGCCACGCCTGCAGGTCTGGTACATGGAGGTGCCGGACGAAGCCGGCCACGCCGCGCTGATGGCGGCGGTGCCGCGTACCGACCCGGCCACCGGCGCGCCCTACGACCTGCACCACCGGGTGATCTACCTGGACCCGGTGAGCGGCGCCGAGCTGGGCATGCGCCAGTGGGGCGCCTGCTGCCTGCAGGCGCAGAACGTCATCCCCTTCCTGCTGGAGTTCCACTACACCCTGGCGCTGCCGGGCAACTGGGGGCTGATCCTGATGGGGCTGGTGGCGATCCTCTGGGTCATCGACTGCTTCGCCGGCGCCTGGCTGACCCTGCCCCGTGGGCGGCCCTTCCTGAAGAAATGGTGGACGGCCTGGACGCTGAAGCGCGGTGCCGGACGCTACCGGCGCGACCTCGACCTGCACCGCGCCGGCGGGCTCTGGCTATGGCTGCTGCTCCTGCCGGTGGCGGTGAGCAGCGTGGCGATGAACCTGCCGGAGCCGGTGTTCAAGCCGGTGGTGTCGCTGTTCTCCGAGGCGCCGCCGAGCACCTACCAGCAGCGCAGCCAGATGCCCCGCGAGGCACTGGGGGAGATGCGCCTGGACTACCAGCAGGTGTACCGGCTGGCGCAGGCGGAAGGCGCGCGGCAGGGCATCGAGGGGGGGATCGGCGAGCTGTACTACAGCGTCGAGTACAACTTCTTCGGGGCGGGGTTCGGCGGTCACGACGCCAACCCGCTGGACAAGTCCTGGCTGTTCTTCGATGGAACCGACGGCCGCCTGATCGGCGCGGAGGTCGCCGGGCGCGGCACGCCGGGTGAACGCTTCTACCGGCTGCAGGCACCCATCCACGGTGGGCGCATCGCGGGGTTGCCGGGGCGCATCGTGATCGCGCTGCTGGGGCTGGCCATCGCCGGGCTGAGCGTCACCGGCGTGGTCATCTGGTGGCGCAAGCGGCAGGCCCGGCGCGCCAGTGCGGCCCGCGCCCGCGAGGGGCGGCGAGCCGCTTTCGGTCAGAATTTGTAGCTCAGGCCGAGGGCCGTGCTTTCGTTGTTCTTGTCACGACCGGGCAGGTTGGAGTCCTTGTCCTTGTGCTCGTAGCTGACGGTCATCACCAGGTCCTTGGTGAGCTTGTGACCGAGGGTGACGACGTGCTTGGTCTCGTCCTCTTCCTTGCCGGAGGGGTCGTGCTGGAAGTCGGTGTGACGACGGCTGTAGGCGACGCTGGCGAAGCTGTCCCAGGGCAGCTTGCGGGCGTAGCTGATCTTCCAGCCTTGCTGCTCCTTGTCCTTGTTGCGCTTGTCGTTGTCTTCCACCTTGGGCGAGTAGCTGAGGTCGAAGCTGTCCTTGCCGGTGGGCTTGAAGCGGGTTCCGACCTTGAAGGTGTCGACGTCGATGTCCAGCGGGCTGTCGTTCTCCAGGCCACGGTTCTCGTAGTTGTAGCGGGTGTACAGCTCCAGCACGCGGTTCAGCTTGTGGCTGGCGCCCAGGGACCAGATGGTGCTGGAGAGGTCGTACCGGTGGTCCTTGTAGAGCTGCAGGTAGGTGACGGCGGCGTTGATCTTCAGGCGCCAGGCCGGGATGACGAAGGTGGGGCCGGTGGAGACCGCCCAGGTCTGCCGGTTGAGTTCGTCGCGGTCGTCCTGGCGGGCCTGGGCGATGTTGGCGCCGAGGTTCCAGCGGCTGCCACGGTCGTCGAAGCCGTAGCCGTAGCGCAGGCTGCCGGCTGCCTGCCAGCGGTTGTCGTGGACGGTGGACTTGGGCTTGGCGACCGGGGTGGGCGCGGTGTCGTCGTCTTCCTCGCCGTCGTCGGCCAGGTCGTCCTCGTCCAGGTCGATGTCATCGAGCAGGTCGTCGAGGCCATCGTCGTCCTCGAAGGCCATGTCGTCCATGTCCTCGTCTTCGTCGTCCTCGTCATCGAACGAGGGGTCCTGGGTCATGCCGGCGCTGGCGTTGGCGGTGTCGGTGTCATGCACCCGGGCCACGGCGACGCGGCCGCCGAAGGTGTGGGCCTTGAGCTTCTTGGCGATGCGCTTGGCCAGCTTGGCGCCTTCCCTGGCCTCCGCGGAGTCGGGGGCGTCCTGCTTGAGCCGCGCCAGTTCGGCCTTGGCGGCCGGGTAGTCGAGGGCGTCGGCATAGACCTTGGCCAGGGCCAGGCGCGCGCGGGGGTGGCTGGCGCTCAGGCTCGGGTCGGCGAGGATGGCGCGGTACTGCTCGGCGGCACTGCCGAGCAAACCCCAGCGGGCACTGCTTTCCGCGTCACGGGCGAGGGTCTGGTAGGGGCTGGCGATGCTGCACAGGGGCAGGCCGGCCAAAAGCAGAATGGCGGTCATTCCGTTGAGTTTCATGGTGGGTTCCGGGAGGACGGTCGATGGAATGGTGGGCAAGCCTATAGAGGCGGTTTGCCACCGTCCAGAGCCCGGCCCGAATGTGATTTTGCATTCACAAAGTCCCGCCCCACGCGGGCTGCAGGCGGGTTCGACAAGCTCAGGCCGGCTGCGGACGAGTGGGTAGCCGGGCGCTGTATTTCATCTCCCGGAAACGAAAAAGGCGCAGCCTGGGGCTGCGCCTTTGTCTGTGCCGGACGGCTCGGCTCAGAACGGGATGTCGTCGTCGAAGCTGTCGTAGTCCGGGGCCGGCTGGGCAGCGGGCTGGGGAGCCGGACGCTGTTCGCGCGGGGCGGACTGTTGCGGCTCGCGCTGCGGACGCGGGGCACGGGGAGCGGAATCGCCATCGTTGCCGGGACGGCCGCCAAGCAGCTGCATCTGGCCGTTGATGTCGACGACGATCTCGGTGGTGTAGCGCTTGACGCCGTCCTTCTCCCATTCGCGGGTGCGCAGGGTGCCTTCGACATAGACTTGCGAGCCCTTGCGCAGGTACTCGCCGGCGATCTCGGCGAGGCGGCCGAAGAACACCACGCGGTGCCATTCGGTACGCTCCTGTTGCTGGCCGGTCTGCTTGTCCTTCCAGCTTTCGCTGGTGGCCAGGGTGACGTTGGTCACGGCGTTGCCGTTGGGCATGTAGCGGACTTCGGGATCGCCGCCGACGTTGCCAACCAGAATGACTTTGTTAACCCCACGGGCCATAACGTTCTCCTAGGCTTCAGCACGTTCGGGCGCCGCATTGATCAGGCGCTCCAGGGACGTGCGGTCCAATTGTTCGGTATCCAACTTGATATAGATGGCGCCTTCTTCGGCCACCACTACGGCATCCGCCACTCCGGGCGTTGCCAGCAATCGCGCCACCAGACCGGCATCGCCGATGGCCGCTGCCGACAAGGGCAGGCGCAGGCTGGTGACATACGGAGGCTCGCGCATAGTAACAGCAATGGCGAGCCAAATCGCACAGATGGCAGCGCATCCGATGAACACGACGGACAGGCCGCCATGCTGGAACATGAAGCCGCCGAGGATGCCGCCAAGGGCCGCGCCGAGGAACTGGCTGGTGGAGTAGACGCCCATGGCGGTGCCCTTGCCGCCGGCCGGGGCGACCTTGCTGATCAGCGACGGCAGCGAGGCTTCCAGCAGGTTGAAGGCGGTGAAGAAGACGATGGTGCCGATGACCAGCGCCTGAAGGGTGTCGCCGAAGGCCCAGAAGAACAGTTCGCAGGCCAGCAGCACGCTGACGGCACCGAGCAGCACGTTCTTCATCCGGCGTTTTTTCTCGCCATAGATGATGAAGGGCACCATGCCGAAGAAGCCCACCAGCAGCGCGGTCAGGTAGACCCACCAGTGCTGCTCCTTGGGCAGGCCGGCCTTCTCCACCAGCGCCAGCGGCAGCGCGACGAAGCTGGCCATGAGCACGGCGTGCAACGCGAGGATGCCGAAGTCCAGGCGCAGCAGGTCGGGGTGCCTGAGGGTGGGCAGCAGCGCCTGCCGGGCGACGCCGGATTCGCGGTGCTGCAGCGGGTGGTCGGCACGCGGCACCACCAGGGCGATGATGACGATGCCCACCAGGGCCATCACGGCGGTCACCCAGAACAGCCCGGAGAGGCCGAAGGCGCGGGTGACCAGGGGGCCGACCACCATGGCGACGGCGAAGGACACGCCGATGCTCATGCCGATCATGGCCATGGCCTTGGTGCGGTGCTGCTCGCGGGTGAGATCGGAGAGCAGCGCCATGACGGCGGCGGAGATGGCACCGGCACCCTGCAACACGCGGCCGGCGATCACGCCCCAGATGGAGTCGGCGTTGGCGGCGAGCACCGCGCCGGCGGCGAAGATCAGCAGGCCGATATAGATGACGGGCAGGCGGCCGATGCGGTCGGAGACGATGCCGAAGGGGATCTGCAGCACCGCCTGGGTCAGGCCGTAGGCGCCGATGGCCAGGCCGATCAGCGCGGGCGTGGCGCCGGCCAGGTCCTGCCCGTAGGTGGCCAGGACCGGCAGCACCATGAACATGCCGAGCATGCGGAAGGCGAACACCAGGGCGAGGCCACTGGCCGCTCGGGTCTCGCGACCGCTCATGCGTTCGGAATGGGAGTCGTGCATAGATTCCTCATGGGAAACGGATACGGGGAAATGCGTCGTGCCCCTCGGCGGCGCACGCACCCGACCCTGGGTGCCCGGCCTGTGCCGGCGCCAAAAAATGTCGCGCATTCTAACAGCCCCGATGGTCTACAGCACAGCCGCGCGCCTTTGCCGCAGAGTGGGCGCGAGCCGTATAATCGCGGGTTTCCGCATGCCAAGCGAGGCTGCAGTGGACAAGATCCTGATCCGTGGGGCACGGACCCACAACCTGAAGAATGTCGATCTCACCCTGCCACGCGACAAGCTGATCGTGATCACCGGTCTGTCCGGTTCCGGCAAGTCGTCGCTGGCCTTCGACACGCTCTACGCCGAGGGCCAGCGCCGCTACGTGGAGTCGCTGTCGGCCTATGCCCGGCAGTTCCTGTCGATGATGGAAAAGCCCGATGTCGACACCATCGAGGGCCTGTCACCGGCCATCTCCATCGAGCAGAAGTCCACCTCGCACAACCCGCGCTCCACCGTGGGCACCATCACCGAGATCTACGACTACCTGCGCCTGCTCTATGCCCGCGCCGGTACGCCGCGCTGCCCGGACCACGACGTGCCGCTGGAGGCGCAGACCGTCAGCCAGATGGTCGACCAGGTGCTGGCGCTGCCCGAGGGCCGCAAGCTGATGCTCCTGGCGCCGGTGATCCGCGAGCGCAAGGGCGAACACCTTGCCGTGTTCGACGAGCTGCGCGCCCAGGGCTTCGTGCGGGCAAGGGTCAACGGCCGCATCTACGAGATGGACGAACTGCCCAAGCTGGACAAGCAGAAGAAGCACTCCATCGATGTGGTGGTGGACCGCTTCAAGGTCCGCGCTGACCTGCAGCAGCGCCTGGCGGAATCCTTCGAGACGGCGATCAACCTCGCCGACGGCATCGCCCTGGTGGCGCCGATGGACGACGAGCCGGGCGATGAGGTGATCTTCTCCGCACGCTTCGCCTGCCCCCATTGCGGCCACTCCATCAGCGAGCTGGAACCCAAGCTGTTCTCCTTCAACAACCCGGCTGGCGCCTGTCCCACCTGCGACGGCCTGGGCGTGAAGCAGTTCTTCGACGCCAAGCGCCTGGTCAATGGCGAGCTGACCCTGGCCGAGGGTGCGATCCGCGGCTGGGACCGGCGCAACGTCTATTACTTCCAGATGCTCGGCTCCCTGGCCGCGCACTACGGCTTCAGCCTGGAGAAGCCCTTCGACGAGCTGCCGGCCGAGGACCAGAAGGCGATCCTCTTCGGCAGCGGCCGCGAGGACGTGGACTTCCGCTACCTCAATGACCGTGGCGACATCGTCAAGCGCTCGCACCCGTTCGAGGGGATCATCCCCAACCTGGAGCGCCGCTACCGCGAGACCGAGTCGAACACCGTGCGCGAGGAGCTGGCCAAGTTCCTCAGCACCCAGCCCTGCCCGGATTGCCGGGGTACCCGCCTGCGCCGCGAGGCGCGCCACGTGTGGGTGGGCGAGAAGACGCTGCCGGCGGTGACCGGCCTGCCGGTGGGCGATGCCGCCGATTATTTCGGCGACCTGAGCCTGCCCGGGCGCAAGGGCGAGATCGCCGACAAGATCCTCAAGGAGATCCGCGAGCGCCTGCAGTTCCTGGTCAACGTCGGCCTGGACTACCTGACCCTGGACCGCAGCGCCGACACCCTCTCCGGTGGCGAGGCGCAGCGCATCCGCCTGGCCAGCCAGATCGGCGCCGGCCTGGTGGGGGTGATGTACATCCTCGACGAGCCCTCGATCGGCCTGCACCAGCGGGACAACGAGCGCCTGCTGGCCACCCTCACCCACCTGCGCAACATCGGCAATACGGTGATAGTGGTGGAGCACGACGAGGACGCCATCCGCCTCGCCGACTATGTGGTCGACATCGGCCCGGGCGCCGGCGTACATGGTGGCCGGATCGTCGCCGAAGGCACGCCGGACGAGGTGATGTCGCACCCCGACTCGCTGACCGGCAAGTACCTGTCGGGCCGGGTGAAGATCGCCGTGCCGGCCAAGCGCACCCCGCGCGACAAGAAGAAGTCGCTGCTGCTCAAGGGCGCGCGTGGCAACAACCTGCAGAACGTCAACCTGGAGATCCCGGTCGGGTTGCTGACCTGCATCACCGGCGTGTCGGGATCGGGCAAGTCGACGCTGATCAACAACACCCTGTTCCCCATCACCGCCACCGCGCTGAACGGTGCCACGACGCTGGAGGCGGCACCGCACGACAGCTTCGACGGGCTGCAGCACCTGGACAAGGTGGTGGACATCGACCAGAGCCCCATCGGTCGGACGCCGCGTTCCAACCCTGCGACCTATACCGGGCTGTTCACGCCGATCCGCGAGCTGTTCGCCGGCGTGGCGGAGTCGCGCTCCCGAGGCTACGGGCCGGGGCGCTTCTCCTTCAATGTGAAGGGGGGCCGCTGCGAGGCCTGCCAGGGCGACGGCGTGATCAAGGTGGAGATGCACTTCCTGCCGGACATCTACGTGCCCTGCGATGTGTGCAAGGGCAAGCGCTACAACCGCGAGACCCTGGAAGTCCGCTACAAGGGCAAGAGCATCACCGAGGTGCTGGACATGACGATCGAGGAGGCGCGCGAGTTCTTCGACGCCGTCCCGGCCATCGCCCGCAAGCTGCAGACGCTGATGGACGTGGGGCTCTCCTACATCCGCCTGGGGCAGTCGGCGACCACGCTGTCCGGTGGCGAGGCGCAGCGGGTGAAGCTGTCCCGCGAGCTGTCCAAGCGCGACACGGGCAAGACGCTGTACATCCTCGACGAGCCGACCACGGGCCTGCACTTCGCGGACATCCAGCAGCTGCTGGACGTGCTGCACCGCCTGCGCGACCACGGCAACACGGTGGTGGTGATCGAACACAACCTGGACGTGATCAAGACGGCCGACTGGCTGGTGGACCTTGGCCCCGAGGGCGGTTCCAAGGGGGGCCAGATCATCGCCACCGGCACGCCGGAAGACGTGGCGAAGATGAAGCAGTCCCACACGGGGCACTTCCTCAAGCCGCTGCTGGAGCGTGATCGCGCCTGAGGGTACGGCAGCAACGAAAGAGCCCCGGCACCGTGAAGGTGGCCGGGGCTTTTTCATGCCGGGATCAAGCGGGCCTGCGTATCGGAGGCCCGCCGTCGGTCAGCCGAGCTGGACGCCCAGCGCCTTGGCGATGCCTTCGCCGTAGGCCACGTCGGCCTTGAAGAAGTACTGCAGCTGGCGCTGCACCACATCCTCGCTGACGCCGGCCATCGCGCCGGCGATGTTGCTGATCAGCAACGCCTTCTGCTCGGCACTCATCAGGCGGAACAGCGCACCGGCATGGCTGTAGTAGTCGCTGTCCTCACGGTGGTCGTGACGGGCAGCGGCACCGCTCAGCGCCAACGGCGGCTCGGCATACTCGGGCGCCTGCTTGGGCGCATTCGCGTAGCTGTTGGGCTCGTAGTTGGGCGCCGCGCCACCGTTGCTGCCGAACGCCATGGCGCCATCGCGCTGGTAGCTGTTCACCGGCGAGCGCGGCGCGTTCACCGGCAGTTGCTGGTGGTTGGTGCCCACGCGGTAGCGGTGTGCATCGGCGTAGGCGAATACGCGCCCTTGCAGCATGCGGTCCGGCGACAGGCCGACGCCGGGCACCATGTTGCTCGGGCCGAAGGTGGCCTGCTCGACCTCGGCGAAGTAGTTGAGCGGGTTGCGGTTGAGCTCAAGCTCGCCCACTTCGATCAGCGGGTATTCCTTCTGCGACCAGGTCTTGGTGACGTCGAAGGGGTTCTCATGATGAGCCTCGGCCTGGGCCTCGCTCATGATCTGGACGCATACGCTCCACTTGGGGAACTCGCCACGCTCGATTGCGTTGAACAGGTCGCGCTGGGCGTAATCGGGGTCGGTACCGGCCAGGCGGGCCGCTTCGGCCGGCGCCAGGTTCTTGATGCCCTGCTTGGTCTTGTAGTGCCATTTGACCCAGTGACGCTCGCCCTGGGCGTTGATCAGGCTGTAGGTGTGGCTGCCGAAGCCGTGCATGTGACGGTAGCCGTCCGGAATGCCGCGGTCGGAGAACAGGATGGTGATCTGGTGCAGCGCCTCGGGTGAGTGCGACCAGAAGTCCCACATCATCTGCGCGCTCTTGAGGTTGCTTTGCGGGAGGCGCTTCTGGGTGTGGATGAAGTCGGGGAACTTCAGCGGATCGCGGATGAAGAACACCGGGGTGTTGTTGCCGACGATGTCCCAGTTGCCTTCCTCGGTGTAGAACTTCAGGGCGAAGCCGCGAGGGTCGCGTTCGGTATCCGCCGAGCCACGCTCGCCACCCACGGTCGAGAAGCGCAGGAAGGTCGGGGTCTGCTTGCCGACGGCCTCGAACAGCTTGGCGCGGGTGTAGCGGGTGATGTCGCGTGTAACGGTGAAGGTGCCATAGGCGCCGGAGCCCTTGGCGTGGACGCGACGCTCGGGGATGTTCTCGCGGTTGAAGTGGGCAAGCTTCTCGATCAGGTGGAAGTCGTCGAGCAGCAACGGGCCACGGGGGCCGGCGGAACGGGAATTCTGGTTATCGGCGACGGGGGCACCGGATGCGGTGGTCAGGTAGGTCTTCTTGTCCATCTATAACGTCCTCAACAGATAGTTTCGCGGCGAGCCAACGAGGGAGAGGATGAGGGACGAGGAAGAACAGAGCCAATGCATTAAAAGGAAACGGTCGATAGATAATATCTTTCGATCACGTAGGCCGGAAACGATGAAGTACCTGACGCTACCAGGTGACTCTCCCAGGACGAAAAACCACGGACTCCTGAACGAAAAAACCGGGCACTGGGCCCGGTTTCTTCTTGTAGCGTACGACTTACTCGGCAGCTTCTACCGCTGCGCCGCCGACCGGACGGTCGATCAGCTCAACGTAGGCCATCGGAGCGTTGTCGCCAGCGCGGAAGCCGCACTTCAGGATGCGGAGGTACCCGCCCTGACGGTTGGCGTAGCGCTTGCCCAGATCATTGAACAGTTTGCCAACGATGGCTTTCGAACGAGTACGGTCGAAGGCCAGACGACGGTTGGCGACGCTGTCTTCCTTGGCCAGGGTGATCAGCGGCTCGGCAACGCGGCGCAGTTCCTTGGCTTTCGGCAGGGTGGTTTTGATCAGTTCGTGCTCGAACAGCGATACCGCCATGTTCTGGAACATGGCCTTGCGGTGTGCGCTGGTGCGGCTGAGGTGACGGCCACTTTTACGATGACGCATGGTTCAATTCCTTACCAAACTCACGTTCGGTGATTACGACGATCAGGCAGTCGCCTTGTCGTCCTTCTTAAGACTTGCCGGCGGCCAGTTGTCGAGGCGCATGCCGAGGGACAGACCACGGGAGGCCAGGACGTCCTTGATCTCGGTCAGGGACTTCTTGCCCAGGTTCGGAGTCTTCAACAGTTCCACTTCGGTGCGCTGGATCAGATCACCGATGTAGTAAATGTTCTCCGCCTTCAGGCAGTTGGCCGAACGTACGGTCAGCTCAAGATCATCAACCGGGCGCAGCAGGATCGGATCGATCTCGTCTTCCTGCTCGACTACTACGGGCTCGCTGTCACCTTTGAGGTCGACGAACGCTGCCAGCTGCTGTTGCAGGATGGTAGCGGCACGACGGATGGCCTCTTCGGGGTCCAGGGTACCGTTGGTTTCCAGGTCAATAACCAGCTTGTCCAGGTTGGTACGCTGCTCGACACGGGCGTTTTCCACGACGTAGGCAACGCGACGGACCGGGCTGAACGAGGAGTCGAGCTGCAAGCGACCGATGCTGCGGCTCTCGTCTTCATCGCTCTGGCGCGCGTCAGCCGGCTCATAGCCGCGACCACGAGCCACCTTGAGCTTCATGTTCAGTGCACCGTTTTCCGCCAGGTTAGCGATCACGTGGTCGCCATTGACGATCTCGACATCATGATCCAGCTGAATATCGGCAGCAGTGACCACGCCCGAACCCTTCTTGACCAGGTTCAGCGTTACTTCGTCACGACCGTGCAGCTTGACAGCCAGACCTTTCAGGTTGAGCAGGATCTCGATGACATCTTCCTGAACACCTTCGATGGCGCTGTACTCATGGAGTACGCCATCGATTTCGGCCTCGACTACTGCACAGCCAGGCATGGAGGACAACAGGATGCGACGCAGCGCGTTGCCCAGGGTATGGCCAAAACCGCGCTCGAGAGGCTCGAGCGTGATCTTGGCGCGGGTCGGACTGACCACCTGCACATCAATGTGACGGGGGGTCAGGAACTCATTTACCGAACTCTGCATGGATGCACCTATTTTCTAGCCCTTACTTGGAGTAGAGCTCGACAATCAGGTTTTCGTTGATGTCGGCGGACAGATCAGTACGTGCCGGAACGCTTTTGAAAACGCCGGACTTCTTCTCGACGTCGACTTCAACCCACTCAACGCGACCGCGTTGGGCGCACAGTTCAAGGGCTTGAACGATACGCAGCTGATTCTTCGACTTCTCGCGGATGGCAACAACGTCACCAGCCTTGACTTGGAAAGACGGTACGTTGACGGTCTGACCATTCACGCTGATGGCTTTGTGCGATACCAGCTGGCGGGACTCGGAGCGGGTAGCACCGAAGCCCATGCGGTACACGACGTTGTCCAGGCGGCACTCGAGGAGTTGCAGCAGGTTCTCGCCGGTAGCGCCCTTACGGCTGGCAGCTTCTTTGTAGTAACCGCTGAACTGACGCTCCAGGACACCGTAGATACGGCGCACTTTCTGCTTCTCGCGCAGCTGGGTGCCGTAGTCGGACAGGCGACCACGACGAGCGCCGTGCTGGCCGGGAGCCGATTCGATGTTGCACTTGGATTCGAGCGCGCGAGCACCACTCTTCAGGAAGAGGTCGGTGCCTTCACGACGGGACAGTTTGCATTTGGGACCAATGTAACGAGCCATTTCTCACTGTCTCCTATTACACGCGACGCTTCTTCGGCGGACGGCACCCGTTATGCGGGATGGGCGTCACGTCGGTGATGCTGGCAATCTTGTAGCCGCAGGCGTTCAGAGCACGCACAGCGGATTCGCGACCCGGGCCCGGGCCCTTGACGTTGACGTCGAGGTTCTTCAGGCCGTATTCCAGGGCAGCTTGACCAGCACGCTCAGCAGCTACCTGGGCAGCGAACGGAGTGCTTTTACGGGAGCCGCGGAAACCGGAACCACCGGAGGTGGCCCAGGACAGGGCGTTACCTTGGCGGTCAGTGATGGTCACGATGGTGTTGTTGAAAGACGCGTGGATGTGGGCGATCCCATCAACCACTGTCTTTTTGACTTTCTTACGGGGACGAGCAGCAGGCTTAGCCATGACTTAGTTCCTGTCGATTCGCGGGCGCAATTACTTGCGGATCGGCTTACGCGGGCCCTTACGGGTACGCGCGTTGGTCTTGGTACGTTGGCCATGAACAGGCAGGCCACGACGATGACGCAGGCCGCGGTAGCAACCCAGGTCCATCAGACGCTTGATGTTCATGTTGATTTCGCGACGCAGGTCACCTTCAGTGGTGAGCTTCGCGACTTCGCCACGCAGCTGTTCGATCTGCTCGTCAGAGAGATCCTTGATCTTTGCCGCCGGGTTGACCCCGGTGGTTGCACAGATGTTCTGTGCAGTGGTGCGACCAACACCGTAGATGTAGGTCAGCGAGATAACAGTGTGCTTGTTATCTGGAATGTTGACGCCTGCAATACGGGCCATTCAGTGAAACTCCAGTTGACAGCTACCTACGCCCCGGAAGCCAAGAAATAGGGCGCGCGATATTAACGCTGTAGAAACGAATAATCAACCCGGCAGCGCACTAGCTGCCGGGCTCATAACGCGTGAATCACACTCAGCCTTGGCGCTGTTTGTGACGCGGCTCCGCGCTGCAGATCACGCGAACAACACCTTCGCGGCGAACGATCTTGCAGTTGCGGCACAGCTTTTTCACCGATGCACGAACTTTCATCAGTAACTCCTAGAACCTTACGGAACTGGGTCAGCGGAGCATTCCGCCGCCGTAGCCCTTCAGGTTGGCTTTCTTCATCAGGGATTCGTACTGGTGCGAAACGAGGTGGGATTGCACTTGGGCCATAAAGTCCATGACAACCACAACAACGATCAGCAACGAGGTCCCGCCAAGGTAGAACGGAACGTTGGCTGCGACCACAAGGAACTGCGGAAGCAGGCAAACAGCCGTCATGTACAGAGCACCGAACATGGTCAAGCGGGTCAGTACGCCATCGATATAGCGCGCGGACTGCTCACCAGGACGGATACCCGGAATAAAGGCACCGGACTTCTTCAGGTTTTCCGCCACGTCTTTCGGATTGAACATCAACGCTGTGTAGAAGAAGCAGAAGAAAACGATCCCTGCACTAAACAGCAGAATGTTCAAAGGCTGACCGGGGGCGATCGCCTGCGAAAGGTCCTGTAGCCAGCCCATTTTATCGGACTGACCGAACCATGCCCCCAGCGACGCCGGGAACAGCAGGATGCTGCTGGCGAAGATGGCCGGGATCACGCCCGCCATGTTCACCTTGAGCGGCAGGTGGCTGGTCTGCGCAGCGAAGACCTTGCGGCCCTGCTGACGCTTGGCGTAGTGCACCGCGATGCGACGCTGGCCACGCTCAATGAACACCACGAAACCGATGATCGCTACCGCCAGCAAACCGATGGCGACGAGGGCGAAGATGTTGATATCGCCCTGGCGTGCAGACTCGAAAGACTGCCCGATCGCTCTCGGAAGACCGGCAACGATGCCTGCAAAGATCAGCATCGAGATACCGTTGCCAACACCGCGCTCCGTGATCTGCTCGCCCAGCCACATCATGAACATCGCACCAGCCACGAAGGTGGTGACGGCCACGAAGTAGAAGCCGAAATCAGTCGAGAATGCGACGCCCTGACTGGCGAGGCCGACGGACATGCCGACTGCCTGCACCAGCGCCAGGACTACAGTGCCGTAGCGGGTGTACTGGCTGATCTTGCGACGGCCAGCTTCACCTTCCTTCTTCAACTGCTCCAGCTGCGGGCTGATAGCGGTCATGAGCTGCATGATGATCGACGCCGATATGTACGGCATGATCCCCAGTGCAAAAATGCTCATGCGCTCCAGCGCGCCGCCGGAAAACATGTTGAACAGGCTAAGAATGGTCCCCTCGTTCTGCCGGAACAGCTCGGCCAGCCGGTCTGGGTTTATCCCGGGCACTGGAATGTGCGCGCCAATCCGGTAGACGATGATCGCCAGGAACAGGAAACGCAGTCGAGCCCAGAGCTCGGATAACCCGCCATTGCTGAGCGCGGAGAGAGCACCTTGCTTAGCCATTTAGTCCTCGAACTTACCGCCAGCTGCTTCGATAGCCGCACGCGCACCCTTGGTGGCGGCGATACCTTTCAGGGTGACCGCGCGAGTAACGTCGCCCGACAGCATGATTTTCACACGCTGTACGTTCTGGTTAATCACGTTGGCATCCTTAAGCGACTGCAGAGTGACGACATCGCCTTCAACCTTGGCCAACTCGGAAGTGCGCACTTCTGCGCGATCCATGGCCTTCAGGGAAACGAAGCCGAACTTCGGCAGACGACGATGCAGCGGCTGCTGGCCGCCCTCGAAGCCCGGAGCGATGGTGCCACCGGAGCGGGAGGTCTGACCTTTGTGACCACGGCCACCAGTCTTGCCCAAGCCGCTGCCGATACCACGGCCCGGACGGTGCTTCTCGCGACGGGCACCCGGCGCGGAACGCAGATCGTTCAGTTTCATGGATTAACCCTCGACGCGCAGAAGGTAGTAAGCCTTGTTGATCATGCCGCGATTTTCAGGGGTGTCCTGAACTTCGACGGTGTGACCAATGCGACGCAGGCCGAGGCCCTTGACGCAAGCTTTGTGGTTAGCCAGACGGCCGTTAACGCTCTTGATCAGCGTTACTTTGACAGTTGCCATGATTAGAGAATCTCCTCGACGCTCTTACCACGCTTGGCTGCAACGGACTCCGGGGACTGCATGTTCTTCAGACCCTTGAAGGTGGCGTAAACCACGTTCACCGGATTGGTCGAGCCATAGCATTTGGCCAGAACGTTCTGCACACCAGCCACTTCCAGAACGGCACGCATGGCGCCGCCGGCGATGATACCGGTACCTTCGGAAGCCGGCTGCATGTACACCTTGGAGGCGCCATGGGCGGACTTGACGGGGTACTGCAGGGTCGAACCGTTCAGGTCTACCTGGATCATGTTGCGGCGAGCGGCTTCCATCGCTTTCTGGATAGCAGCCGGCACTTCGCGGGACTTGCCACGACCGAAACCAACACGACCTTTACCGTCACCCACCACGGTCAGCGCGGTGAAGGTGAAGATACGGCCGCCCTTTACGGTCTTGGCAACACGGTTAACCTGGACCAGCTTCTCGATGTAGCCTTCGTCGCGCTTTTGCTCGTTATTTGCCATAACTTAGAACTCCAGCCCGCCTTCACGAGCAGCATCAGCCAGCGCCTTGACGCGGCCGTGGTACTTGAAGCCAGAACGATCGAACGCCACCTGAGTGACACCAGCTGCTTTCGCACGCTCGGCAACCAGCTGACCAACCTTCTTGGCGGCGTCGACGTTGCCGGTGGCGCCGTCACGCAGTTCTTTGTCCAGGGTCGAGGCAGTGGCCAGAACCTTGGCGCCGTCGGCCGAAATGACCTGGGCGTAGATGTGCTGGGAAGAGCGATACACGCAGAGGCGTACGGTTTCCAGCTCGCGCATTTTCAGGCGTGCCTTGCGAGCGCGACGCAGACGAGTTTCTTTCTTTACGCTCATTTGCTATGCCCTACTTCTTCTTAGCTTCTTTACGACGGACGACTTCGTCGGCGTAACGCACACCCTTGCCTTTGTAAGGCTCCGGCGGACGGAAGTCGCGAATTTCGGCCGCCACCTGACCGACCAGCTGCTTGTCGATACCCTTGATCAGGATATCAGTCTGGCTGGGGGTTTCGGCGGTAACGCCTTGCGGCAGTTCGTAATCCACCGGGTGCGAGAAGCCGAGAGCCAGGGACAGCACTTGACCTTTGGCTTGCGCCTTGTAGCCAACGCCTACCAGCTGGAGCTTGCGCTCGAAGCCTTGGCTGACGCCAACTACCATGTTGTTGACCAGCGCACGGGTGGTACCGGCCATGGCACGGTTCTGCTGGTCGCCGTTGCGAGCAGCGAAACGCAGCTCACCAGCTTCCTGCAGCACTTCCACGGACGGGTGCACGTTCAGTTCGAGAGCGCCCTTGGCACCCTTCACCGAGAGCTGCTGACCGGCGATCTTGATTTCGACGCCAGCGGGCAGCTTGACGGGGTTCTTAGCAACGCGAGACATGCTTATCCCCCCTTAGAACACAGTGCAAAGCACTTCGCCACCAACGCCAGCAGCGCGAGCAGCACGATCAGTCATCACACCTTTGTTGGTGGAAACGATCGATACGCCCAGGCCGCCACGAACTTTCGGCAGCTGATCGACGGATTTGTACTGGCGCAGGCCAGGACGACTTACGCGCTTGAGTTCCTCGATGACCGGACGGCCTTCGAAGTACTTCAGCTCGATGGACAGCAGAGGTTTGATATCGCTGCTGATCTGGTATCCCGAGATGTAACCTTCGTTCTTGAGAACGCTGGCTACCGCCACCTTCAGTTTGGAGGACGGCATGCTTACGACAGACTTTTCAGCCATCTGGGCATTACGGATACGAGTTAGCATGTCCGCTAACGGGTCCTGCATACTCATGGGCTAGTTGCTCCTAAATACAAAAGAAATAGCCTTGCGACTAGAATCGCGACAGAGCTCAGGCGAATTGAGGCCCGACTCCGGCGAGCCGAATATTCTAGAGACGGATCAAAAACGAATCAAGCCCCAAAAGGGGCTTGATTTGATACCACTCGGCGGATGTCGGAGCTTGCGCCCCGACACCCACAGCGACATTACCAGCTGGCCTTGACCAGGCCGGGAACGTCACCACGCATGGCGGCTTCGCGCAGCTTGTTACGGCCGAGGCCGAACTTGCGGTACACACCGTGCGGACGACCGGTGATGCGGCAACGGTTACGCAGGCGCGAGGCGCTGGCGTCACGGGGCTGCTTCTGCAGAGCTACCTGAGCTTCCCAACGCGCTTCCGGAGTGGAGTTGGGGTTGGCAATGATAGCTTTCAGCTCAGCGCGCTTCTTAGCGAACTTAGCAACCGTTTGCTGACGCTTCAGCTCACGGTTTTTCATGCTCTGTTTGGCCATGTTCCTACTCCAATCAGTTGCGGAACGGGAAGTTGAAGGCGCGCAGCAGGGCACGACCTTCATCATCGTTACGGGCAGTGGTGGTCAGGGTGATATCCAGGCCACGCAGCGCATCGATCTTGTCGTAATCGATTTCCGGGAAGATGATCTGCTCTTTCACGCCCATGCTGTAGTTGCCACGACCATCGAAGGACTTGGC
Source organism: Pseudomonas sp. USHLN015 (assembly GCF_037153275.1). Lineage (NCBI taxonomy): Bacteria > Pseudomonadati > Pseudomonadota > Gammaproteobacteria > Pseudomonadales > Pseudomonadaceae > Pseudomonas > Pseudomonas sp. USHLN015. The sequence continues at coordinate 27,158 of NZ_JBBCKP010000003.1, read as the reverse complement.
ATTCAGACCGCGGAAGTCACGCACGCGGGGCAGGGAGATAGCCAGCAGGCGATCCAGGAACTCGTACATACGATCGCGACGCAGGGTCACCTTGACACCGATCGGCCAACCTTCACGGACTTTGAAGCCCGCTACGGATTTCTTGGCGTAGGTCACGACGACCTTCTGACCAGTGATCTTCTCAAGATCAGCTACAGCGTGCTCGATGACTTTCTTGTCACCGATCGCTTCGCCCAGACCCATGTTCAGGGTGATCTTGGTAATGCGCGGAACTTCCATCACGTTGGAAAGCTGAAGCTCTTCTTTCAGCTTGGGCGCGATTTCTTTCCGGTAAATCTCTTTTAGTCGTGCCATGGTCTTCTACCTAGCAGTGCTCAAGCATCAACCGCTTTTTGGGTCGACTTGAAGACACGAATTTTCTTACCGTCTTCGACTTTGAAACCAACGCGGTCAGCCTTGTTGGTTTCAGCATTGAAGATGGCGACGTTGGAGACGTGCAGAGGCGCCTCCTTCTCGACGATACCGCCCTGTACACCGGACATGGGGTTCGGCTTGGTGTGGCGCTTCACCAGGTTGATCCCACCAACGACCAGACGGTCGTCAGTGAGAACCTTGAGCACCTTGCCACGCTTGCCCTTGTCTTTGCCGGCGATGACGATGATCTCGTCGTCACGACGAATCTTTTGCATGACGGCTTCTCCTTACAGCACTTCGGGGGCGAGCGAGACGATCTTCATGAACTTCTCGGAACGAAGTTCACGGGTCACGGGCCCGAAGATGCGGGTACCGATCGGCTCTTGCTTGTTGTTCAGCAGAACAGCAGCGTTGCCATCGAAGCGGATGATCGAGCCATCAGGACGGCGAACGCCGTGCTTGGTACGGACCACGACAGCAGTCATTACCTGGCCTTTCTTCACTTTACCGCGCGGAATCGCTTCCTTGACGGTGACCTTGATGATGTCGCCGATACCGGCATAACGACGGTGCGAACCACCCAGGACCTTGATGCACATAACGCGACGAGCACCGCTGTTGTCAGCGACGTCGAGCATGGATTGAGTCTGAATCATATCTTTCTCCGACCCTTAGTCCTTAGACTTCCACGGCACGTTCTACGACTTCCACCAGCGCCCAGGACTTGGTCTTGGCCAGCGGACGAGTCTCGCGGATGGTGACCTTGTCGCCGATGCGGCACTGGTTGGTTTCGTCGTGAGCATGCAGCTTGGTCGAGCGCTTCACGTATTTACCGTAGATCGGGTGCTTTACGCGGCGCTCGATCAGGACGGTGATGGTTTTGTCCATCTTGTCGCTGACGACACGACCGGTCAGCGTACGGACAGTTTTCTGAGCTTCAGCCATGATTACTTACCTGCCTGCTGGTTCAGCACAGTCTTGACGCGAGCGATGTCGCGCTTCACTTGCGAGAGCAGGTGAGACTGCCCCAGCTGGCCAGTTGCTTTCTGCATACGCAGGTTGAACTGGTCGCGCAGCAGGCCGAGCAGTTGCTCGTTCAGCTGCTGTACGGATTTTTCACGAAGTTCATTCGCTTTCATCACATCACCGTCCGCTTAACAAAGGAGGTGGCGAGCGGCAGCTTTGCAGCAGCCAGGGCGAATGCCTCACGCGCCAGCTCTTCGGAAACACCCTCGATCTCGTACAGGACCTTGCCCGGCTGGATCTGGGCTACCCAGTACTCGACGCCGCCCTTCCCTTTACCCATACGAACTTCGAGGGGCTTCTTGGTGACAGGCTTGTCGGGGAACACACGGATCCAGATCTTGCCGCCACGCTTCACGTGACGAGTGAGGGCACGACGTGCAGCCTCGATCTGGCGAGCGGTGAGACGACCGCGAGCGACAGCTTTCAGGGCGAATTCGCCGAAGCTGACCTTGCTACCGCGCTGAGCCAGGCCACGGTTGTGACCAGTCATCTGCTTGCGGAATTTTGTACGCTTGGGTTGCAGCATTTTGCGTACTCCTTACTTAGCAGCTTTTTTACGAGGAGCGGGCGCTTGGGGCTTCAGCTCTTCCTGGCGGCCACCAATGACCTCGCCTTTGAAGATCCAAACCTTCACACCGATCACACCGTAGGTGGTGTGCGCTTCGTAGGTTGCATAGTCGATGTCGGCACGCAGGGTGTGCAGGGGCACACGACCTTCGCGGTACCATTCGGTACGGGCGATTTCAGCACCGCCAAGACGACCGCTTACCTGGATCTTGATGCCTTTGGCACCAATGCGCATGGCGTTCTGTACAGCGCGCTTCATGGCGCGGCGGAACATAACGCGACGCTCCAGCTGCTGAGCTACGCTCTGCGCAACCAGCATACCGTCGAGCTCCGGCTTGCGGATCTCTTCGATGTTGATGTGCACCGGCACACCCATTTGCTTGGTCAGGTCCTGACGCAGCTTCTCAACATCTTCACCTTTCTTGCCGATCACGATGCCGGGACGAGCGGTGTGGATGGTGATGCGTGCGGTTTGAGCCGGACGATGAATATCGATACGGCTTACGGACGCGCTTTTTAGTTTGTCTTGGAGGTACTCACGAACCTTCAGGTCGGCAAACAGATAATCGGCATAAGTGCGCTTATCTGCGTACCAGACGGAGGTGTGCTCCTTGACGATTCCCAGGCGAATGCCAGTGGGATGTACTTTCTGACCCATCTGATCGACTCCGTTACTTGTCCGCAACCTTGACAGTGATATGGCAAGACCGCTTGACGATGCGATCAGCACGGCCTTTGGCACGCGGCATGATGCGCTTCAGCGAACGCCCTTCGTTGACGAAAACGGTGGAGACCTTGAGATCATCCACGTCGGCGCCTTCGTTGTGCTCGGCGTTGGCCACGGCCGATTCGAGCACTTTTTTCATGATCTCAGCGGCTTTCTTGCTGCTGAAGGTCAACAGGTTGAGCGCTTCGCCCACCTTCTTCCCGCGGATCTGGTCGGCGACCAAGCGGGCTTTCTGGGCGGAGATTCGAGCGCCCGACAGCTTAGCGGCTACTTCCATCGTTCCTTACCCCTTAACGCTTGGCTTTCTTGTCAGCAGCATGCCCGCGGTAGGTGCGGGTAGCGGCGAACTCGCCCAGTTTGTGACCGACCATGTCTTCGTTCACGAGAACGGGGACGTGTTGACGACCATTGTGTACAGCGATGGTCAGACCGACCATCTGCGGCAGAACGATGGAACGGCGCGACCAGGTTTTCACCGGCTTGCGATCGTTCTTTTCCACCGCCACTTCGATCTTCTTCAGTAGGTGAAGATCGATAAAAGGACCTTTTTTCAGAGAACGCGGCACTGTCGTATCCTCGATTATTTACGGCGACGGACAATCATATTGTCGGTGCGTTTGTTCGCACGGGTCTTCGCGCCCTTGGTCGGGAAGCCCCACGGAGACACCGGATGACGACCACCAGAGGTACGACCTTCACCACCACCATGCGGGTGGTCGACCGGGTTCATGGCAACACCACGAACGGTCGGGCGAACGCCACGCCAGCGCTTGGCACCGGCTTTACCCAGCGAACGCAGGCTGTGCTCGGAGTTCGAGACTTCGCCCAGGGTCGCACGGCATTCAGCCAGTACTTTGCGCATTTCGCCGGAGCGAAGACGCAGGGTCACGTAGGCACCTTCACGAGCGACCAGCTGGGCGGAAGCACCAGCGGAACGAGCGATCTGAGCACCTTTGCCCGGCTTCAGCTCAACACCGTGAACGGTGCTACCAACCGGGATGTTGCGCAGCTGCAGAGCATTACCGGCCTTGATCGGAGCGTGAGCACCGGAAATCAGCTGGTCGCCAGCGCTCACGCCTTTCGGCGCGATGATGTAGCGACGTTCGCCGTCGGCATACTTCAGCAGAGCGATGTGAGCAGTGCGGTTCGGGTCGTATTCGATACGCTCGACGGTGGCAGGAATGCCATCCTTGTTGCGACGGAAATCGACCAGACGATAGTGCTGCTTGTGACCACCGCCGATGTGGCGAGTGGTGATGCGGCCGTTGTTGTTACGACCACCGGTCTTCGACTTCTTCTCAACCAGCGGCGCGTAGGGAGCACCCTTGTGCAGCTCCTGGTTGACGACCTTGACCACGAAACGGCGGCCAGCGGAAGTCGGTTTGCATTTAACGATTGCCATGATGCACCCCTTTACTCAGCGCTGCTGGCGAAATCGAGATCTTGACCCGGCTGGAGGGCGATGTACGCCTTTTTCCAGTCGTTGCGCTTGCCCAGGCCGCGAGCGGTACGCTTGGTCTTGCCCTGTACGTTGACAGTGCGGACGGCTTCTACCTTCACGCTGAACAGGCTTTCTACGGCCTTCTTGATTTCCAGCTTGGTTGCATCGGTGGCAACCTTGAAAACGAATTGGCTTTTGCCATCTGCCAGCACGGTAGCCTTCTCGGAGATGTGCGGGCCAACCAGCACCTTGAATACGCGTTCCTGGTTCATCCCAGCAGCTCCTCGAATTTCTTCACGGCGGACACGGTGATCAACACCTTGTCGTAGGCGATCAGGCTTACCGGGTCGGAACCTTGCACGTCACGGACGTCGACATGCGGCAGGTTGCGAGCAGCCAGGTATAGGTTCTGATCGACATCATCGGAAACGATGAGGACGTCGGTCAGGCCCAGGCCGTTCAGCTTGCCCAGCAGATCCTTGGTTTTCGGCGCCTCGACTGCGAAGTCGGCAACCACGACCAGACGATCCTGACGGACCAGCTCGGAGAGGATGGAGCGCAGAGCAGCGCGATACATCTTCTTGTTGAGCTTCTGGGAGTGATCCTGCGGCTTGGCGGCGAAAGTGGTACCACCGGAACGCCAGATGGGGCTACGGATGGTGCCAGCACGAGCACGACCGGTGCCCTTCTGACGCCAGGGCTTCTTGCCGCCACCGGATACTTCGGAGCGAGTCTTCTGCGCACGAGTGCCCTGACGACCGCCAGCCATGTAGGCGACGACAGCCTGGTGAACCAGGGTCTCGTTGAACTCGCCACCAAAGGTACGCTCGTCGACTTCGATAGCCTGAGCGCCATTTACATTCAATTGCATCTCAGCTTCCCCTCTTAACCACGAGCCTTGGCAGCCGGACGCACAACGACATCACCACCGGTAGCGCCGGGAACGGCACCTTTTACCAGCAGCAGATTACGTTCTGCATCGACACGCACAACTTCCAGGGACTGCACAGTCACTCGCTCAGCGCCGAGGTGACCGGACATTTTCTTGCCCTTGAAGACACGACCAGGAGTCTGGCACTGGCCAATGGAGCCCGGGGCGCGGTGGGAAACGGAGTTACCGTGGGTATTGTCTTGACCACGGAAATTCCAGCGCTTGATGGTGCCGGCGTAGCCTTTACCTTTCGACTGACCGGTAACGTCAACCAGCTGACCAGCCTGGAAAACCTCGGCAGTGATCTGATCGCCAGCCTGGTATTCGCCGTCTTCGAGACGGAATTCCCAGACGCTGCGACCAGCGGCAACGTTAGCCTTGGCGAAGTGACCAGCCTGAGCAGCTGTCACGCGCGAAGCACGACGCTCACCGACAGTGACCTGCACTGCACGATAGCCATCGCTTTCTTCAGTCTTGAACTGGGTGACGCGATTCGGCTCGATCTCAATGACCGTGACCGGAATGGAGACACCTTCTTCGGTGAAAATGCGGGTCATGCCGCACTTACGACCGACTACACCAATAGTCATGTTGTAAACCTCATGAGTGTACGGGGCTTTCACCCGCTATGGCCGCCCATTTCAGAGCGTTACACGACTAAGAACCCGAAGGTTATTAGCCGAGGCTGATCTGCACTTCCACGCCTGCCGCAAGGTCGAGCTTCATCAGCGCATCGACGGTTTTATCCGTCGGCTGGACGATGTCCAGGACACGCTTATGGGTACGGATTTCGTACTGATCGCGCGCGTCTTTGTTGACGTGCGGGGAGATCAGAACGGTGTACCGCTCTTTGCGAGTAGGCAGAGGAATAGGACCACGCACCTGAGCACCAGTACGTTTCGCGGTTTCCACGATTTCCTGGGTGGATTGATCGATCAGGCGATGGTCAAAAGCCTTCAACCGAATACGGATTTGTTGGTTTTGCATTTTGACCTCAGACTCTATCTCTGCTTTCCCCAACGGACGGACTACGCCCGTTAAAAGGAGGCGTGATTGTACGGATGCACCGGAAGGGTGTCAACTTTTGACCAACCAAAAGAGAAGGGGCCCTAAGGGCCCCTTCTCTCGTCAGGATCTTCGATTACTCGATGATCTTGGCAACCACGCCGGCACCAACGGTACGGCCGCCTTCGCGAATCGCGAAACGCAGACCGTCTTCCATGGCGATCGGAGCGATCAGGGTGACAACCATCTTGATGTTGTCGCCCGGCATTACCATCTCAACGCCTTCCGGCAGTTCGCAGTTACCGGTCACGTCGGTGGTACGGAAGTAGAACTGCGGACGGTAGCCCTTGAAGAACGGGGTGTGACGACCACCTTCTTCCTTGGACAGAACGTACACTTCGCACTCGAACTTGGTGTGCGGCTTGATGGTGCCCGGCTTGGCCAGAACCTGGCCACGCTCTACGTCGTCACGCTTGGTGCCGCGCAGCAGGATACCAACGTTCTCACCAGCACGACCTTCGTCGAGCAGCTTGCGGAACATTTCAACGCCGGTGCAGATGGTCTTGCTGGTATCACGGATACCAACGATTTCCACTTCTTCCTGGACCTTGACGATACCGCGCTCAACACGACCGGTAACCACGGTGCCGCGGCCGGAGATGGAGAACACGTCTTCGATCGGCATCAGGAACGGCTGGTCGATGGCACGAACCGGCTCCGGAATGTAGGAGTCCAGGGTCTCTACCAGCTTGCGAACAGCGGAGACGCCGATTTCGTTGTCGTCTTTGCCTTCCAGCGCCATCAGCGCGGAACCGATTACGATCGGAGTGTCGTCGCCCGGGAAGTCGTAGGTGTTCAGCAGATCGCGAACTTCCATTTCGACCAGTTCCAGCAGCTCGGCGTCGTCAACCATGTCGGCCTTGTTCAGGAACACGACGATGTAGGGAACGCCTACCTGACGGGACAGCAGGATGTGCTCGCGAGTCTGCGGCATGGGGCCGTCAGCAGCGGAGCAAACCAGGATAGCGCCGTCCATCTGAGCAGCACCGGTGATCATGTTCTTCACGTAGTCAGCGTGACCGGGGCAGTCAACGTGAGCGTAGTGACGAACAGCGGAGTCGTACTCAACGTGGGAGGTGTTGATGGTGATACCGCGAGCTTTCTCTTCCGGCGCGTTGTCGATCTGGTCGAAAGCGCGAGCAGAACCACCCCAGGTCTCGGAGCAGACTTTGGTCAGAGCAGCAGTCAGGGTGGTCTTGCCATGGTCTACGTGACCAATGGTGCCGACGTTGACGTGCGGTTTGTTACGTTCGAATTTTTCCTTAGCCACGACAGTAAACCTCTTACTTAAAGGGCTGAATCAACCTTGTTTTTTAACCAGCGCTTCGACGACGTTCGACGGAGCTTCGGCGTATTTTGCGAATTCCATGGAGTAGCTAGCGCGACCCTGAGACATGGAACGTACGTCGGTTGCATAACCGAACATCTCGCCCAGCGGAACTTCTGCACGGATAACCTTACCGGAAACCGAGTCTTCCATCCCCTGAATCAGGCCACGACGACGGTTCAGGTCACCCATCACGTCGCCCATGTAATCCTCAGGAGTTACCACCTCTACCTTCATGATCGGCTCAAGCACTTTACCGCCGCCCTTCTGGGCCAGCTGCTTGGTCGCCATGGAGGCAGCGATCTTGAACGCCATCTCGTTGGAGTCGACGTCGTGGTACGAACCATCGAACACGGAAGCCTTCAGGCCGATGAGCGGGTAGCCGGCGACAACGCCGTTCTTCATCTGCTCTTCGATGCCCTTCTGGATCGCCGGGATGTATTCCTTCGGAACCACACCACCCACGACTTCGTTGGTGAACACCAGACCTTCGGTGATGTTGCCCTTCTCGTCCACATCGGCAGCCGAGAAACGGATCCAGCAGTGACCGAACTGACCACGACCACCGGACTGACGAACGAACTTGCCTTCGATCTCGACGTTGTCCTTGGTGATGGTTTCACGATAGGAAACCTGCGGCTTGCCGATGTTGGCCTCGACGCCGAACTCGCGCTTCATGCGGTCGACGAGGATGTCCAGGTGCAGCTCACCCATACCGGAGATGATGGTCTGGCCGGTCTCTTCGTCGGTCTTGACGCGGAACGACGGGTCTTCCTGGGCCAGCTTGCCGAGGGCGATACCCATCTTTTCCTGGTCAGCCTTGGTCTTCGGCTCAACGGCCACCGAGATTACCGGCTCCGGGAAGTCCATGCGCTCGAGGATGATCGGCTTGTCGATGTCGCACAGGGTGTCACCGGTGGTGACGTCCTTCATGCCGATCAGGGCCGCGATGTCGCCAGCGCGCACTTCCTTGATCTCGTCACGCTGGTTGGCGTGCATCTGCACCATACGACCAACGCGCTCTTTCTTGCCTTTCACGGAGTTGATGACCGACTGGCCCGACTCCAGAACGCCCGAGTAGACGCGAACGAAGGTCAGGGTACCTACGAACGGGTCGGTAGCGATCTTGAACGCAAGAGCGGAGAACGGAGCGCCGTCGTCTGCAGGACGCTCGTCATGGATCTCGTTGTCATCGGTGCTGTCCGGATGCACACCCTTGATCGCAGGGATCTCGGTCGGAGCCGGCAGGAAGTCGATAACGGCGTCGAGAACCAGAGGCACACCCTTGTTCTTGAAGGAAGAACCGCAGACAGCCGGAACGATTTCGCAGGCGATAGTACGCTGACGCAGGCCGGCCTTGATCTCTTCGATCGTCAGCTCACCCTCTTCCAGGTACTTGTTCATCAGCTCTTCGTTGGCTTCGGCAGCAGCCTCGACCATGTTGTTGCGCCACTCGTTGGCCAGGTCGACCAGCTCCGCAGGAATGTCTTCCTCGCGGTAGGAGGTGCCCTTGTCGTCTTCGTTCCAGTAGATGGCCTTCATTTTCAGGAGGTCGATCTGACCCTGGAAGTCATCTTCAGCACCGATGGCCAGCTGAACCGGAACCGGGGTGTGACCCAGGCGGTTCTTGATCTGACCGACGACGCGCAGGAAGTTGGCACCAGCGCGGTCCATCTTGTTCACGTAGACGATACGCGGAACGCCGTACTTGTTGGCCTGGCGCCATACGGTTTCGGACTGCGGCTCAACACCGGAAGTGCCGCAGAACACCACGACAGCACCGTCCAGCACGCGCAGGGAGCGCTCAACTTCAATGGTGAAGTCTACGTGGCCGGGGGTGTCGATGACGTTTACGCGGTACTTGTCGTACTGACCACGGGAGCCTTCCCAGAAGGTGGTGATGGCAGCGGAGGTAATGGTGATACCACGCTCCTGCTCCTGCACCATCCAGTCGGTAGTGGCTGCACCGTCGTGCACCTCACCCATCTTGTGGCTGAGACCTGTGTAGAACAGGATCCGCTCGGTAGTGGTGGTCTTGCCCGCGTCTACGTGGGCACAGATACCAATGTTCCGGTAGCGGTTAATTGCTGTATTACGAGCCATAAAGCCCTCGCGAAAGAATGGATGCCGTAATTAGAAGCGGTAGTGCGAGAACGCCTTGTTGGCTTCGGCCATACGGTGCACGTCTTCACGCTTCTTGACAGCAGCGCCTTTGCCATCGAAGGCATCCAGCAGCTCGCCAGCGAGGCGCAGGGCCATGGACTTCTCGCCACGCTTGCGCGCGGAGTCCACCAGCCAGCGCATGGCCAGCGCATTGCGACGGGACGGACGAACTTCGACCGGAACCTGGTAGGTAGCACCGCCTACACGGCGGGACTTGACTTCGACCAGCGGAGCGATGGCGTCGAGAGCTTTCTCGAAGATCTCCAGGGGATCGGCGTTCTTGCGGGATTTGACAGTATCCAGGGCACCGTAAACGATGCGCTCGGCTACGGCCTTCTTGCCGCTTTCCATCACGTGGTTCATGAACTTGGCGAGGATCTGGCTTCCGTATTTCGGATCGTCCAGGATCTCACGCTTGGCTGCTACACGACGTCTTGGCATTGATAAGCCCTCAAACGGTCTTCAGGTTAGCCCGGAACCATAACCATTCGGTTACGCCCGACCTTACTCTTATCGACTCAATAAAATTGAAAATCAGTGAGCGGACCGAATTACTTCGGACGCTTGGTACCGTACTTGGAACGGCCCTGCTTACGGTCTTTGACACCAGTGGTGTCCAGAGAGCCACGAACGGTGTGGTAGCGAACACCCGGAAGGTCTTTTACACGACCGCCACGGATCAGCACTACGCTGTGCTCCTGCAGGTTGTGACCTTCACCACCGATGTAGGAGGTGACTTCAAAACCGTTGGTCAGGCGAACACGGCAAACCTTACGGAGTGCGGAGTTCGGTTTTTTCGGCGTGGTGGTGTACACGCGAGTGCACACGCCACGACGCTGCGGGCAGTTCTGCAGCGCAGGAACGTCGGATTTTTCGACGATACGCTTGCGCGGCTGACGTACCAGCTGGTTGATAGTTGCCATCTATAAGCTCCACTGTTGTCTTTCGACGCTATTGCCCTAAAGCAAAATGGCAGAGCGCATGCCCTGCCAAATTTAGGGGTGCATGAGTCTAAAGAGACTAATTCCCCCAGTCAAGACAAAGCCCCGGGCGACAGAAGTCGGCCGGGGCTTTGCACTCAATTGCCGCTGGAGTTCAGCGCTTCGGTCAGCGCCGCTTCCACTTCGCTCGCGCTCACACGGACCGGCTTGCCGGCTTCGCGCTGACGCTTGCGCTCGCTGTGGTAGGCCAGGCCGGTACCGGCCGGGATCAGACGACCCACCACGACGTTTTCCTTCAGGCCACGCAGGTAGTCGCGCTTGCCAGTGACCGCCGCCTCGGTAAGAACGCGAGTGGTCTCCTGGAAGGACGCTGCGGAGATGAACGACTCGGTCGACAGCGAAGCCTTGGTGATACCCAGCAGGACACGTTCGAACTTGGCGATGAAGCGATCTTCGGTCGCCAGACGCTCGTTCTCTTCCAGTACCTGGGTCAGCTCCATCTGGTCGCCCTTGATGAAGCTGGAGTCACCCGACTCGGCGATCTCGACCTTGCGCAGCATCTGACGCAGGATGGTCTCAATGTGCTTGTCGTTGATCTTCACGCCCTGGAGGCGGTACACGTCCTGGATCTCGTTGACGATGTACTTGGCCAGTGCGCTGACGCCCAGCAGACGCAGGATGTCGTGCGGGTTGCTCGGACCGTCGGAGATGACTTCGCCGCGGTTTACCTGTTCGCCTTCGAAGACGTTCAGGTGGCGCCACTTCGGAATCAGCTCTTCGTAGGGATCGCTGCCGTCGGTCGGGGTGATGACCAGGCGACGCTTGCCCTTGGTTTCCTTGCCGAAGGAGATCGTGCCGCTGATTTCCGCCAGGATCGACGGCTCTTTCGGACGACGCGCTTCGAACAGGTCGGCAACACGCGGCAGACCACCGGTGATGTCGCGGGTTTTCGAAGTCTCTTGCGGGATACGGGCGATAACGTCACCCACGCCCACTTGAGCACCGTCGGCAACGCCAACCAGGGCGTTCGCCGGCAGGAAGTACTGGGCCGGTACGTCGGTACCCGGCAGCAGCAGCTCCTTGCCATTGGCGTCGACCAGCTTCACGGCCGGACGAATGTCCTTGCCGGCTGCCGGGCGATCCTTCGGATCCAAGACTTCGATGTTCGTCAGGCCGGTCAGTTCGTCGGTCTGACGCTTGATGGTGATGCCCTCCTCCATGCCGACGAAGGTAACGGTACCCTTCATTTCGGTCACGATCGGGTGGGTGTGCGGGTCCCACTTGGCGACGATGGCGCCCGGATCGACCTTGTCACCTTCCTTGACGCTGATGACAGCACCATAGGGCAGCTTGTAACGCTCGCGCTCGCGACCGAAGTCGTCGGCAACGGCCAGCTCGCCGGAACGGGAAACGGCAACCAGATGGCCGTTGAGGTTCTCGACGTGCTTCAGGTTGTGCAGGCGGATGGTACCGCCGTTCTTGACCTGGACGTTGTCGGCTGCGGAAGTACGGCTGGCCGCACCACCGATGTGGAAGGTACGCATGGTCAGCTGGGTACCCGGCTCACCGATGGACTGGGCGGCGATGACGCCGACCGCTTCACCGATGTTCACCTGGTGACCACGGGCCAGATCGCGGCCGTAGCACTTGGCGCAGATGCCGTAGCGGGTTTCGCAGCTGATCGGCGAACGCACGATCACTTCGTCGATGCTGGCGCGCTCGATGAACTCGACCCACTGCTCGTCGACCAGGGTACCGGCCGGAACGATGACCTCGTCGGAGCCCGGCTTGAACACGTCACGGGCGATCACTCGACCCAGTACACGCTCACCCAGGGGCTCGACCACGTCGCCGCCTTCGATGTGCGGAGTCATCAGCAGGCCCTGTTCGGTGCCGCAGTCGATCTCGGTCACGACCAGGTCCTGGGCCACGTCGACGAGACGACGGGTCAGGTAACCGGAGTTCGCGGTCTTCAGTGCGGTGTCCGCCAGACCTTTACGAGCACCGTGAGTGGAGATGAAGTACTGGAGTACGTTCAGGCCTTCACGGAAGTTCGCGGTGATGGGGGTCTCGATGATGGAGCCGTCCGGCTTGGCCATCAGGCCACGCATGCCGGCGAGCTGACGGATCTGTGCCGCGGAGCCCCGCGCACCGGAGTCAGCCATCATGTACATGGAGTTGAAGGACTCCTGATCGACTTCCTTGCCCTCGCGATCGACCACTTTCTCTTTCGAGAGGTTGGCCATCATCGCCTTGGACACTTCATCGTTCGCCTTGGACCAGAGGTCGATCACCTTGTTGTACTTCTCGCCCTGGGTTACCAGGCCGGAGGCGTACTGGGACTCGATCTCCTTCACTTCCTCGGTGGCCGCGTCGATGATGCGGGCCTTCTCGTCCGGGATCACGAAGTCGTTAACACCGATCGAGACACCGGAGATGGTGGAGTAGGCGAAGCCGGTGTACATCAGCTGGTCGGCGAAGATGACGGTGTCCTTGAGGCCAACCACGCGATAGCACTGGTTGATCAGCTTGGAGATCGCCTTCTTCTTCATCGGCTGGTTGACCACGTCGAACGCGAGGCCAGCCGGAACCACCTGGAACAGCAGCGCACGGCCGACAGTGGTGTCGACGATACGGGTGTTCTTGGTGATGGAGCCGTCCTTGTCCTTCACGGTCTCGTTGATGCGGACTTTCACGCGGGCGTGCAGGGACGCTTCGCCGGCGCGGAATACGCGGTCGACTTCCTGCAGGTCGGCGAATACGCGACCTTCACCCTTGGCGTTCACCGCCTCACGGGTCATGTAGTACAGACCCAGTACCACGTCCTGCGACGGCACGATGATCGGCTCGCCGTTGGCGGGGGACAGGATGTTGTTGGTGGACATCATCAGCGCGCGCGCTTCCAGCTGGGCCTCGAGGGTCAGCGGGACGTGAACGGCCATCTGGTCACCGTCGAAGTCGGCGTTGTACGCCGCGCAGACCAGCGGGTGCAGCTGGATGGCCTTGCCTTCGATGAGCACCGGCTCGAATGCCTGGATACCCAGACGGTGGAGGGTCGGTGCGCGGTTGAGCAGTACGGGGTGTTCACGGATGACTTCGGCGAGAACGTCCCAGACCTCGGGCAGCTCGCGCTCGACCATCTTCTTGGCCGCCTTGATGGTGGTGGCCATGCCGCGGGCTTCGAGCTTGCCGAAGATGAACGGCTTGAACAGCTCGAGGGCCATCTTCTTCGGCAGACCGCACTGGTGCAGACGCAGGGTCGGACCCACGGTGATCACGGAACGACCGGAGTAGTCCACGCGCTTACCGAGCAGGTTCTGACGGAAGCGACCTTGCTTACCCTTGATCATGTCGGCCAGGGACTTCAGCGGGCGCTTGTTCGAGCCGGTGATGGCGCGACCACGACGACCGTTGTCCAGCAGAGCGTCGACAGCTTCCTGCAGCATGCGCTTTTCGTTGCGCACGATGATGTCCGGAGCGGCCAGGTCGAGCAGGCGCTTCAGGCGGTTGTTTCGGTTGATGACGCGGCGATACAGATCGTTGAGATCGGAGGTCGCGAAGCGGCCACCATCCAGCGGAACCAGCGGACGCAGGTCCGGCGGGAGCACCGGCAGGACGGTCAGCACCATCCACTCGGGATGGTTGCCGGAGCCCTGGAAGGCCTCCATCAGCTTCAGGCGCTTGGACAGCTTCTTGATCTTGGTTTCCGAGTTGGTCTGCGGAATCTCTTCGCGCAGGCGGCCGATCTCGTGTTCCAGGTCGATGGCGTTCAGCAGCTCGCGAACGGCCTCGGCACCCATGCGGGCATCGAAGTCGTCGCCGAACTCTTCGAGGGCTTCGAAGTACTGCTCGTCGTTGAGCAGTTGGCCCTTTTCCAGGGTGGTCATGCCCGGATCGATCACCACGTAGCTCTCGAAATAGAGCACGCGTTCGATGTCACGCAGGGTCATGTCCAGCAGCAGGCCGATACGGGACGGCAGGGACTTCAGGAACCAGATGTGGGCGACCGGCGAAGCCAGCTCGATGTGGCCCATGCGCTCACGGCGCACTTTGGCCAGGGCGACTTCGACACCGCACTTCTCGCAGATCACGCCGCGATGCTTGAGGCGCTTGTACTTACCGCACAGGCACTCGTAGTCCTTCACCGGGCCGAAGATCTTGGCGCAGAACAGGCCATCGCGCTCCGGCTTGAAGGTACGGTAGTTGATGGTCTCCGGCTTCTTCACTTCACCGAAGGACCAGGAACGGATCATCTCGGGCGAGGCCAGGCCAATACGGATGGCATCGAACTCTTCGATTTGACCCTGGTTTTTCAACAGATTCAGCAAGTCTTTCAAGGCCTTTCCTCCTCACGGACCCGCTGCGACCGGCCTTGACCAGCCGCAGCGTATGGGCGTCTCGTGTTATTCGGTTTCCAGTTCGATGTCGATGCCGAGCGACCGGATCTCTTTGATCAACACGTTGAAGGACTCGGGCATGCCAGCCTCCATGCGGTGATCCCCGTCCACGATGTTCTTGTACATCTTGGTACGGCCGTTCACGTCGTCCGACTTCACGGTCAGCATTTCCTGCAGGGTGTAGGCAGCGCCGTAGGCTTCCAGCGCCCAGACCTCCATCTCCCCGAAACGCTGGCCACCGAACTGCGCCTTACCACCCAGCGGCTGCTGGGTAACCAGGCTGTAAGAGCCGGTGGAACGTGCGTGCATCTTGTCGTCGACCAGGTGGTTCAGCTTCAGCATGTACATGTAGCCGACGGTGGTCGGACGCTCGAACATGTTGCCGGTACGACCGTCGAACAGGCGCATCTGACCACTTTCCGGCAGATCGGCCAGCTTCAGCATGGCCTTGATCTCGCGTTCCTTGGCACCGTCGAACACCGGGGTAGCCATCGGCACACCAGCACGCAGGTTCTTGGCCAGGTCGAGGATTTCCTGGTCGCCCAGTTCATCCAGGTTTTCCTGACGACCACCGATCTCGTTGTAGATCTCGTGGAGGAACTTGCGCAGCTCGGCGACCTTGCGCTGCTCTTCGAGCATGCGGTTGATCTTCTCGCCCAGGCCCTTGGCCGCGAGCCCCAGGTGGGTTTCGAGGATCTGGCCGACGTTCATACGCGACGGTACGCCCAGCGGGTTGAGGACGATGTCCACCGGGGTGCCATTGGCATCGTGGGGCATGTCTTCGACCGGCATGATCACGGAGACCACACCCTTGTTACCGTGGCGGCCCGCCATCTTGTCGCCCGGCTGGATGCGACGCTTGATGGCCAGGTAGACCTTGACGATCTTCAGTACGCCCGGAGCCAGGTCGTCGCCTTGCTGCAGCTTGCGCTTCTTGTCTTCGAACTTGTCGTCGAGCAGCTGGCGGCGATCGGAGAGATAGGCCTGGGCCTTTTCCAACTGCTCGTTCAGTGCGTCGTCAGACATGCGCAGCTTGAACCACTGACCATGGTCGAGGCCGTCGAGGAAGGCGTCATCGATCTCGGCACCTTTCTTCAGGCCAGCGCCGCCTTCGGCCTTGGCACCGACCAGGGCGGAGCGCAGACGTTCGAAGGTAGCGCCTTCGACGATGCGGAACTCTTCGTTCAGGTCCTTGCGGATCTCGTCGAGCTGCATCTTCTCGATGGCCAGCGCACGGCTATCGCGCTCCACGCCGTCACGGGTGAAGACCTGGACGTCGATGACGGTGCCCTTGGTGCCGGTCGGCACGCGCAGGGAGGTGTCCTTAACGTCGGAAGCCTTCTCACCGAAGATGGCGCGCAGCAGCTTCTCTTCCGGAGTCAGCTGGGTCTCGCCTTTCGGGGTGACCTTGCCGACCAGGATGTCGCCAGCACCGACTTCGGCACCCACGTAAACGATGCCCGCTTCGTCCAGCTTGTTCAGCGCTGCTTCACCCACGTTCGGGATGTCAGCGGTGATTTCTTCTGGGCCGAGCTTCGTGTCACGCGCCACACAGGTCAGTTCCTGGATGTGGATGGTGGTGAAGCGATCTTCCTGGACCACACGCTCGGAGAGGCAGATGGAGTCTTCGAAGTTGAAGCCGTTCCAGGGCATGAACGCAACGCGCATGTTCTGACCGAGAGCCAGTTCACCCATGTCGGTGGACGGACCGTCGGCGAGGATGTCGCTGCGGGAGACCTGGTCACCCTTCTGCACCAGCGGGCGCTGGTTGATGCAGGTGTTCTGGTTGGAACGGGTGTATTTGGTCAGGTTGTAGATGTCGACACCGGCTTCACCGGTTTCGACTTCGTCGTCATTGACGCGGACCACGATACGGCTGGCATCGACGGAGTCGATCACGCCGCCACGACGGGCCACGACGCAGACGCCGGAGTCACGGGCGACATTGCGCTCCATGCCGGTACCGACCAGGGGCTTGTCGGCACGCAGGGTCGGCACGGCCTGACGCTGCATGTTCGAACCCATGAGTGCACGGTTGGCGTCGTCGTGCTCGAGGAACGGAATCAGCGAGGCAGCGACGGAAACAACCTGCTTCGGCGAAACGTCCATGAGGGTGACGTCTTCCGGCGCCTTGACGGTGAACTCGTTCAGGTGACGCACGGCCACCAGTTCGTCGATCAGCTGGCCCTTCTCGTTCAGGGTCGCGGACGCCTGGGCGATGACGTGGTCGGCCTCTTCGATTGCGGAGAGGAAGACGATCTCGTCGGTCACCTGGGTGCCTTTTACAACACGGTACGGGCTTTCCAGGAAGCCGTACTGGTTGGTGCGGGCATAGGTGGCAAGGGAGTTGATCAGACCGATGTTCGGACCTTCAGGGGTCTCGATCGGGCACACGCGGCCGTAGTGGGTCGGGTGTACGTCGCGGACTTCGAAGCCGGCGCGCTCACGGGTCAGACCACCTGGGCCGAGTGCGGAGACACGGCGCTTGTGGGTGATTTCGGAGAGCGGGTTGTTCTGGTCCATGAACTGCGAGAGCTGGCTGGAACCGAAGAATTCCTTGATCGCGGCAGCCACCGGCTTGGCGTTGATCAGGTCTTGCGGCATCAGGCCTTCGCTTTCGGCCATCGACAGACGTTCCTTGACCGCACGCTCGACGCGCACGAGACCGACACGGAACTGGTTCTCGGCCATCTCGCCGACGCAACGTACGCGACGGTTACCCAGGTGGTCGATGTCGTCGACGATACCCTTGCCGTTACGGATGTCGACCAGGGTCTTGAGGACCTCGACGATGTCTTCCTTGCTCAGCACGCCCGAACCTTCGATCTCGGTGCGACCGATACGACGGTTGAACTTCATGCGGCCGACGGCGGACAGGTCGTAACGTTCGGCGCTGAAGAACAGGTTGTTGAACAGGGTCTCGGCGGCTTCCTTGGTCGGCGGCTCACCGGGACGCATCATGCGGTAGATCTCGACCAGGGCTTCCAGCTGGTTGCCGGTGGAGTCGATCTTCAGGGTGTCGGAGATGAACGGACCGCAGTCGATGTCGTTGGTATACAGGGTCTCGATGCGAACGACCTGAGCCTTGGCGATCTTCACCAGGACGTCGGTGGTCAGCTCGGTGTTGCACTCGGCGATGATCTCGCCGGTGGCCGGATGCACGATCGCCTTGGCGGTGGTGCGGCCGAGAACGTAGTCCAGCGGGACTTCCAGTTCCTTGATGCCGGCCTTTTCCAACTGGTTGATGTGGCGCGCGGTGATGCGGCGGCCTTGCTCAACGATGACCTTGCCGTTCTCGTCCTTGATGTCGAACACGGCGATTTCGCCGCGCAGACGGTGAGGCACGAGCTCCAGGTGCAGGATCTCGCCTTTCACGTGGAAAACGTTGGTCGCATAGAAGGCATCGAGCACTTCTTCAGTGCTGTAGCCGAGCGCGCGCAGCAGTACCGAAGCCGGCAGCTTGCGGCGACGGTCGATACGAACGAATACGCAGTCCTTCGGGTCGAACTCGAAGTCCAGCCAGGAGCCGCGGTAGGGGATGATGCGAGCGGAGTACAGCAGCTTGCCCGAGCTGTGGGTCTTGCCGCGGTCGTGGTCGAAGAACACGCCCGGAGACCGGTGCAGCTGGGAGACGATGACGCGCTCGGTACCGTTGATGATGAAGGTACCGTTCTCGGTCATCAGGGGGATTTCCCCCATGTAGACTTCCTGCTCCTTGATGTCCTTGATCGCCTTGTTCGACGACTCTTTGTCGAAAATGATCAGACGGACTTTGACTCGCAGCGGCACGGCGAAGGTTACGCCGCGCAGCACGCATTCCTTGACATCGAAAGCCGGCTCGCCCAGGCGATAGCCGACGTATTCCAGAGCGGCGTTACCGGAATAGCTGATAATCGGGAATACAGACTTGAAGGCCGCGTGCAGGCCGATATCACGAAACTGGTCCTTGCTCGCGCCCGCCTGCAGGAATTCGCGATACGAATCCAGCTGGATGGCCAGGAGGTAGGGTACATCCATGACGTCCGGCAACTTGCTAAAGTCTTTGCGGATACGTTTTTTCTCAGTGTATGAGTAAGCCATCAGCGTTCCCCAGCTTGGTCACCTGCTTGTTTGGCTCCCCCGACGGGAGTAGCCAGAAAATCGTGCAAACCCCTTGGTTTGCGCCACCTCTCGGGTGGTTTTTCACGTTCCGGTGGAGGCATGCGCCGGCCACCTAGAACGGAAAAAGGCCGGTGGCATAAGCCACCAGCCATCAGCCTCGCGCGAGTCGCTCGGGCTGTAGACGCAAAGTCGTCGCTTACTTGAGCTCGACTTTGGCGCCAGCTTCTTCCAGAGCCTTCTTGGCAGCTTCGGCTTCTTCTTTCGAAGCGCCTTCTTTGACAACGCCCGGGGCGCCGTCAACAACAGCCTTGGCTTCTTTCAGGCCCAGACCGGTCAGTTCGCGAACGACTTTGATGACGTTCACTTTCTTGTCGCCGGCTTCGGTCAGAACGATGTTGAACTCGGTTTGCTCTTCAGCAGCGGCAGCGGCAACAGCCGGGCCAGCAGCAACGGCAGCAGCGGCGGTAACGCCGAATTTCTCTTCCATTGCCTTGATCAGTTCAACAACTTGCATCACGGACATTTCGGATACGGCGTTGATGATGTCTTCGTTGGTCAGAGCCATGACTCTAATTCCTGTATAGATGGACAGCCTTTAACGGCCATCGAATTAAACGAGTTTACGTAGAAGAAGCAGCGCGCCTGGATCAGGCAGCAGCGCTTTCCTTCTGGTCGCGAATTGCCGCCAGGGTACGAGCCAGCTTGCTGGTAGCGCCTTGAATCACGCTCATCAGCTGCGATACGGCCTCGTCGTAGGTCGGCAGAGTTGCCAGTACGTCGATCTGGTTAGCTGCGATCAGCTTGCCTTCGAACGCGGCAGCCTTGATCTCGAACTTGTCCTGACCCTTCGAGAACTCCTTGAAGATACGAGCGGCAGCGCCCGGATGTTCGTTGGAGAACGCGATCAGGGTCGGGCCTTTGAACACGTCGCCGAGGACTTCGAAAGAAGTACCTTCAACGGCGCGACGAGCCAGGGTGTTACGCACGACTTTCACGTACACACCAGCCTCGCGGGCCTCTTTACGGAGTCCGGTCATGGCTCCCACGGTCACGCCACGGGCATCAGCCACGACAGCGGACAGGGCAGCTTTGGCAGCCTCGTTGACTTCAGCGACGATGGCCTTCTTGTCTTCGAGTTTAATTGCCACGGGTTCACTCCTGGATGTTACCGGTTCGTCCAGCCGGGGCCGGACGGCGTTTTGGTGTCTGATTCGGTAAACGAATCGGGAGCACCATCTGCGTAGGCTCGGGAAAGATTTCCCGGTTTGAGGCTTTCACCGCCTACGGTCTTGGATAGCCCCCGCCAGGCAGGGACCCCAATACCTGCGCAGCGGGCGTACCCGCTGCGACTTCATTCCTTAGGCTTCCAGGGAAGCCTGATCGATCTGCAGACCCGGGCCCATGGTGGTGCTCAGGGTCACGCGCTGAACGTACACACCCTTGGAGGTGGAGGGCTTCAGGCGCTTCAGGTCAACCAGCAGAGCTTCGACGTTCTGCTTCAGTTTGACCGGCTCGAAATCGATCTTGCCAACGGAGGCGTGGATGATGCCGTTCTTGTCGGTACGGAAACGCACCTGACCAGCCTTGGCATTCTTCACGGCGGTGGCCACGTCCGGAGTCACGGTACCAACCTTCGGGTTCGGCATCAGGCCGCGCGGACCGAGAATCTGGCCCAGCTGACCGACAACACGCATCGCGTCCGGGGAGGCGATGACGACGTCATAGTTCAGGTCGCCGCCCTTCATTTCGGCAGCCAGCTCGTCCATGCCTACGCGGTCAGCGCCGGCAGCCAGAGCAGCTTCAGCGCCCGGACCCTGGGTGAACACGGCAACGCGAACGCTTTTGCCGGTGCCGTTCGGCAGCACGGTAGCGCCACGTACGACCTGGTCGGATTTACGCGGATCAACGCCCAGGTTGATGGAGATATCAACGGACTCTTTGAACTTGATGGTCGACAGCTCAGCCAGCAGTTTGGCGGCGTCTTCGAAACCGTATTGTTTGCCGGCTTCGATTTTCTCGGCGATAGCCTTCTGGCGCTTGGTCAGCTTAGCCATTTACACACCCTCCACGTTCAGGCCCATGCTACGAGCGGAACCGGCGATGGTACGCACGGCCGCATCCAGGTCAGCTGCAGTCAGATCAGCCTGTTTTGCCTTGGCGATATCTTCCAGCTGAGCACGGGTAACGGTGCCGACTTTCTGGCTGTTCGGGCGAGCAGAGCCGCTGGTGATGCCAGCCGCTTTCTTCAGAAGCACGGAAGCCGGGGTGCTTTTGGTTTCGAAAGTGAAGCTGCGGTCGCTGTAGACAGTGATGATCACGGGAGTCGGCAGACCGGGCTCCATGCCCTGGGTCTTGGCGTTGAACGCCTTGCAGAATTCCATGATGTTCACGCCATGCTGACCCAGAGCCGGGCCGACCGGCGGGGACGGGTTGGCTTGAGCAGCCTTCACTTGCAGCTTGATATAAGCCTGAATCTTCTTAGCCATCTATAACTCCAATTGCGGGTTCGAACGCCCTGAGGCTCCCCGTTTGCTTGCGCGTTTATCCCAGTGACGACAAAACCCCGCAACCATTGGCTGCGGGGTATGGGATGCCTATTTTCAGCTATGCCTTCTCGACCTGGCTGAACTCCAACTCCACCGGCGTGGAGCGGCCGAAGATGAGCACGGCAACCTGAATCCGGCTCTTCTCGTAATTAACCTCTTCAACGACACCATTGAAGTCCGCGAACGGGCCATCAATGACACGAACCGTTTCGCCCGGCTCGAACAATGTCTTGGGCTTGGGCTTGTCGCCGCTATCAGCGACGCGACGCAGGATCGCCTCAGCCTCTTTGTCGGTGATAGGCGCCGGCTTGTCGGCGGTACCACCAATGAAACCCATTACACGAGGAGTGTCCTTGACCAAGTGCCAAGTCCCCTCGTTCATTTCCATCTGAACAAGCACGTAACCAGGGAAGAACTTGCGCTCACTTTTGCGCTTCTGGCCATTCCGCATCTCCACCACTTCTTCGGTAGGGACCAGAATCTCGCCAAAACCATCTTCCATGCCGGCAAGCTTGACGCGCTCCACCAGCGAACGCATTACATGCTTTTCATAACCGGAGTAGGCATGCACAACGTACCAACGCTTAGCCACGGCGCACCCTTAACCTACAATCATCGAAACAAGCCAACCGAGCAGGGAATCGAGCCCCCACAGCAGCAGCGCCATTACCAGAACAACAGCCACAACGATAAGCGTGGTCTGCGTGGTTTCCTGACGAGTCGGCCAAACGACCTTGCGGATC
The DNA here is from genome assembly GCF_037153275.1 of Pseudomonas sp. USHLN015. NCBI lineage: Bacteria > Pseudomonadati > Pseudomonadota > Gammaproteobacteria > Pseudomonadales > Pseudomonadaceae > Pseudomonas > Pseudomonas sp. USHLN015. Next base: position 4,769 of record NZ_JBBCKP010000003.1, on the reverse strand, counting down.
TCCGCACGCGCCTCTTTAGCCAGAACAAAGAATGCTTGCCCCTTGGCAGTCTGCAGCGCTACAAAGGCAGCACCCGCACCCAGAACAAGCAGAACAAGAACGCGATAGATGATCGGCTCAGCAGAAAAATACTGATTACCAACCACACCAACCGCGACGATAGCAGCCACAACGATCCACTTCAGAACGTCGAAGCGTGTTTCTTTGGCTTCAGCCTTGGCATTCATCAGCTAGGACCTTGTGAATATTTGCCAAACTTCCTTCTTGGAAATTTGGCAGGCCAGGAGGGAATCGAACCCCCAACCTGCGGTTTTGGAGACCGCCGCTCTGCCAATTGAGCTACTGGCCTGTAACGAAGTCAGGCCGACCATTATGCCGGCCTGACGGAGTTAGATCAACCGATTACTCGATGATCTTGGCAACCACGCCGGCACCAACGGTACGGCCGCCTTCGCGAATCGCGAAACGCAGACCGTCTTCCATGGCGATCGGAGCGATCAGGGTGACAACCATCTTGATGTTGTCGCCCGGCATTACCATCTCAACGCCTTCCGGCAGTTCGCAGTTACCGGTCACGTCGGTGGTACGGAAGTAGAACTGCGGACGGTAGCCCTTGAAGAACGGGGTGTGACGACCACCTTCTTCCTTGGACAGAACGTACACTTCGCACTCGAACTTGGTGTGCGGCTTGATGGTGCCCGGCTTGGCCAGAACCTGGCCACGCTCTACGTCGTCACGCTTGGTGCCGCGCAGCAGGATACCAACGTTCTCACCAGCACGACCTTCGTCGAGCAGCTTGCGGAACATTTCAACGCCGGTGCAGATGGTCTTGCTGGTATCACGGATACCAACGATTTCCACTTCTTCCTGGACCTTGACGATACCGCGCTCAACACGACCGGTAACCACGGTGCCGCGGCCGGAGATGGAGAACACGTCTTCGATCGGCATCAGGAACGGCTGGTCGATGGCACGAACCGGCTCCGGAATGTAGGAGTCCAGGGTCTCTACCAGCTTGCGAACAGCGGAGACGCCGATTTCGTTGTCGTCTTTGCCTTCCAGCGCCATCAGCGCGGAACCGATTACGATCGGAGTGTCGTCGCCCGGGAAGTCGTAGGTGTTCAGCAGATCGCGAACTTCCATTTCGACCAGTTCCAGCAGCTCGGCGTCGTCAACCATGTCGGCCTTGTTCAGGAACACGACGATGTAGGGAACGCCTACCTGACGGGACAGCAGGATGTGCTCGCGAGTCTGCGGCATGGGGCCGTCAGCAGCGGAGCAAACCAGGATAGCGCCGTCCATCTGAGCAGCACCGGTGATCATGTTCTTCACGTAGTCAGCGTGACCGGGGCAGTCAACGTGAGCGTAGTGACGAACAGCGGAGTCGTACTCAACGTGGGAGGTGTTGATGGTGATACCGCGAGCTTTCTCTTCCGGCGCGTTGTCGATCTGGTCGAAAGCGCGAGCAGAACCACCCCAGGTCTCGGAGCAGACTTTGGTCAGAGCAGCAGTCAGGGTGGTCTTGCCATGGTCTACGTGACCAATGGTGCCGACGTTGACGTGCGGTTTGTTACGTTCGAATTTTTCTTTAGCCATCGAGAACGTCTCCCATCAAAGAATTGAGCGAGTCACGCCACCATTAAAACAAAGGCAGATATTTACATATCTGCCTTTGTTGAGATGGAGCTCATGAGCGGAATCGAACCGCTGACCTCACCCTTACCAAGGGTGTGCTCTACCAGCTGAGCTACATGAGCCAAACACATTGCATGAACATCAAACCTGGAGCGGGTAGCGGGAATCGAACCCGCATCATCAGCTTGGAAGGCTGAGGTTCTACCACTGAACTATACCCGCGGAGCCCGGTGCTCACGCTTGAATCTGGTGGAGGGAGAAGGATTCGAACCTTCGAAGTCTATGACGTCAGATTTACAGTCTGATCCCTTTGGCCGCTCGGGAATCCCTCCAATCGGGAGGCGGCATTTTCATTCTCTGCCACCCTACTGTCAAGCATTTTCTCATTTAAATCTTGAGGTTAGCTTACTTTGACAGCAGCTCCGCAGTTCCACTTTTTCAGCCTAGCTGCGAAGCGGGCGCCATTCTATTCAAACTATCTGGAGGATGCAACGTTTTCGCACGGCATTATTTTATGTTGGAGCCCAGCGAAGTCCCGAGCCAGTTCCCCAAGCAACGCATCATCAGCTAGACGTCGGCTTTCCGGGGCGATGCGAACCCAGAAATCTCGATGAGAGCGCGCGAGTTCGCGCATGGAAGGTTCATAACCCGCATCCTTCAAACGCGCCATCACGCTTTCAGCGGAGTCCATCCGCGGAAAAATCCCCAGCGAAATGCCGTTCTGCAAGTCACCCTGACTGATGATGTAGCTGTCTATTTTCCGCGCCTGAAGCTCCTTGAGTTGACGCAACGATGCCTGCCGCGATGCCAGCGGAGCGAGATAGACCCAATAATCCACTCCGGCGGCCGCATCGACTTCTTGAACCTGCCCCTGAATATCAAGCGCGACCAGGCGCTGCTCAACCTCCCTTGCCTGGGCTTCCTGCTCAAAACTTCCAAGGTATAGGCATGCATTCTGCTCAGCCGTAGCCTGCTGCACCGATTGCTCTTCATGCCTGGGCCTGGCGTCTTTCGACTCACTCAGTAGCCGGATGTCCTGCTGCCCTCCTCTATATAAAGAGAGCGTTTCCACTTCTTTAGCGCGCAGAGGCGCCTGCTGTTGATGCCACACGTAATAGAAAAGATTGAGAACCAGCAAAAGCAGAAACATCCAACGCATGACAAACCTCAAGGTAACGGGCAGGCAATCGCCAATCCAACGAACACAAGATCCGGAAGGACTTTGGCCTGGGGAAACTCATCCTTCACCAGAAAGGCATCTCCACCTGTCAGATAGAGCTCGAAGCAACCTCCCAGCCAGTCCCTCGCCTGCACAACCTGGGTGTGCACAAAACCTTGCAACATCAACAGGCAGCCTCGCTCTACAGCCTCGACTGTTGAGCGCCCCGGCACCATTTCCTGCAGAGCTCGCTCTGCGGCGTCATCGCCATACCGGATACGTCGAGTATGCGTTCGCAACTGATTACGCATGAGCGGCATTCCTGGACAGATGAAGCCGCCAAGATGTTCCCCCGCTGCAGAAACGAAGTCGGAGGTAACCGCCGTACCAAGATCCAGGACCAGACATGCACTATTCGACAGATGATAAGCCCCAAGAACAGCAAGCCATCGATCAAGCCCCAGGCGCTGAAAATCGTCATAGCCGTTGCGCACCCCAGCCATCTCCCTGGAAGGCTGAGCACAAGCAGATTCGATAGCAAAGGCCGCGCGCAATTTATCCATGAGCCGATGGGTTTCATCGTCGGTACGCACGCTTACGAGGCGACACCAGCTCAGCTCAATCTTGGATGTCGAGAGCACCGCGATCAGCTCATCCTCGGAACCTACGATACCTCCGGCAAGAACTCGCATCTCGGTAGTAGAGATCACGCGCCACTTGATGAAGCTGTTACCGCAATCAAGCTCAAGAATCATTACGCAACCTCAAACTGAGCTCTCCGCCACTGAAAATCTTCTCGGAACCATCAACATCCATTCGCAGGGCACCACTATCGTCCACCCCCAGAATGACGCCATCGACACGCTGTTTGCCCGCAATCAGCGAGGCCTGCCTCCCGCGCCAGAGATGGTCAGCCTCCCACTCAGCCCGCAGGACCTTGAAGCCCTCGCGATGACATTGCGCCAGACAGTAATTCAGCTGCTCAAGAACATTTATGGCAAGCGCGGTTCGATCAAAAAAACCACCACTTTCGAGAACAATGGAGGTCCAGGGCTGACTTATCTCCGCGTTAGCCCCACGCATATTGACGTTGATGCCGATACCAATAATGACACTGCAGATGTCTGCGGGATCCCCAATCAACTCCAGAAGAATTCCCGCTATCTTGCGGTCATTGACCAGAATATCGTTGGGCCACTTGAGCCCAAGACCAGAGAGCCCGCTCAAACGTATTGCTCGCAGGACAGCCAGCCCTACTATGAGACTAAGGCCCTCTAGATGGCCCACGCCCCCCTCGACGCGCAAGCCCACGCTGCAGTAAAGATTCTGCCCATAGGGGCTGACCCATTCCCGACCGCGCCTGCCGCGACCGCCGGTCTGGTGCTCTGCCAGGACAGCAAAAGGAGTCTCGGCTCCAGCGGCGATACGCCGCATGACTTCAGCATTAGTGGAATCGACGGTTTCAACAACAGCACAGGAAAAGCCCGGCACGCCGTCATTCAGCCTTGCGGGATCAAGAAGACTCATCGGAGCTTCCAATCGGTAGCCTTTGCCACGCAGCTTATGAAACCGGACGTCGTAGTTCGCCTCGAGAGATTGCAATTGCTTCCAGACGGCACTTCGACTAACACCGAGCGCCCGCCCCAACTCCTCACCGGAGTGAAACTGGCCGTCCTGTAGGAGCTTCAATAAGGTAAGCATGCGCGCACCGTCTCAGAATGAGGCACGCATCATAGCCATGCATGCTGGGATTGCATAGAAAAGTACAGATTGGAATAGGCCATATAGTCGAAAGGACATTCGACAAATCTCGACGCTGTGGCCGATTTTCTTAAGCGCAAAGTCAAACCCCCGACCTTCTTGTGAAGATCGGGGGTTTGGTATAGGTGCTTGACGATGACCTACTCTCACATGGAGAAACTCCACACTACCATCGGCGATGCATCGTTTCACTACTGAGTTCGGGATGGGATCA